>ONCE01000033.1 GCA_900316245.1 uncultured Bacteroidales bacterium
AAAATGGAAATATTATGTTTAATAGAAAGTGGCTATCGAGCTGATTCATAATCATTTCCAAATTAGCCCAACATAACTGTCGCCCTAACATAAGACTTTTTATGTTGGCGACAACATAAAAAGTCGATACAAACGAGGTTGGATACCATAACCAGCAAAAGTACGGAATTCTGACGAGAACTACTAACTCCTTAGGAGGAGTTTTGTGGAGTTACTAAATGTTTAGGCGGGTTTACTAAAGGTTTAGGAAGTGGAGGTAAGGGTTTAGGCGGAAGGGGCTGGTGAGGACTAATTCTTTAGGACGCTGGACGAGGAATAGACTGATGGTGAATAAGTTGGAAGGGTGTACAAATACATCGTCAAAGGGTACGTAAAGGGTGTTATAAACGTGCATACAGGCGCGTGAGGCGCGCCAGGTGAAGAAGGAGTTCGAAAGTGGTTAAAAAGTGGTTCGAAAGGTGTTCGATTACAGTGAATCAAGCCAGGACGCCAGGGATTTGTGGAGGTAGGCGGCGGGGTTGCGGAGGTCGTGGCGGGCGGAGAGGTTGAGGAGGATTGACTGGAGCTTCTGGACGAAGGATGGGAGGTCTTCGGGGCGGATGCGGGGGAAGATGTCGTCGAGGAGGCGGAAGCTGAGGCCGGCGGCGGTGAGGAGTTTGAAGCATTGGTCCCAGGCGTCGCGGGAGAGTTGCTGCTTCTCTTCTTCGGTCATGTTGTAGTGGATTTTAAGGGTTAGGATGTCGTCGGCCAGTCTGTAGTCAAACCAGGTGTGGCCGAGGGCTTCGAGCTCGGCCTTGGCGGGGGTGAGGACGTGGGTGACGATGTTGTCGGGGCGGTCGTAAGCGGGGCCGAGGCCGAGAAGGGTACGGAGCTGGTCCAGCGGGAGGGTGAGGCCTCCCCTGCTGCGCCAGGAGCAGATGAGCCAGTATAGACGAAGGGTGTGCTTTCTCTTGATTTGGAAGGCAATATCGGCCGAATAATAGGTGTAGCCGCCGGAGCAATCGAGTAAATATGCCAACAGGGATTTGTCCAGCTGCAGGGTGATGGTGGCGCTGCGGCTGGGATAGCTGTATCCTGACAGCAGGGCCTTGAAATGATGGTCTGGGAAGCGGACGGGCTTTTGGGTGAGCTCAGTGAGGACTTCCCGGAGGCGCATGCCGTTGGAAGGGCCCATGCCGAAGTCTTTGGCGGGGATGGTGATATCTGTGGAGAGTTCGATGGGACGGCTGGCGGGATTGAGGCGGTTCTTGATAGGGCGCTGAAGTTGGGACAGCAGGGTTATAAGAACACGCAGGTGGCTGATGGTCCAGTCACCTTGGAGGTTAGTAACCCCGTTTGTTTGGAGGATGTCTCCCCTACTATCTTGCGCTTCGATTCGTCCAAATTCTTGTATGTGCGTCCCAATATTTCTCACGCAGAACAAACGAATTTGTCGCAAATGTCTTCAAAATATTTGGAAGTTCAAAATTTTCTGCTTTCCTTTGCGACAGATTTTATATGACGCAGGTCTAAATTTATGGACGCGATAAAGAAATATATGGCGAAAAGACAGTTTCTGACGATGCTCGTCGGAGCTCTGTTACTGATACCTTTCCACCCGGCCTCGGCACAGCGGACATCTTCTGGCCAATCCTCCTGTACACTGTCTTGTTCATACAATGGCACGTCTGTGAGTGCCGAGGCTTTCTATCAGCAGTATACGCTGAACGGATTCTGGGAGGCCGGGATCATGGGCGCGGACTATTCCGCTCCCCTTCGCGGGCACGGGGCGCTGCGCTATGATGACCTGAGCGCGGCCGGGGGCTATGCCTTTCGGCTGGCGGCCACCCGGAGCAGGAGCCTGAACTGGTATGCCGGCGCTGGTATCTTTGCCGGCATCGAGTACCTGGATCCGCTACATCGGCTTCCCAGCTATCTGGACCTGGGACGCAGCCAGCTGAGCTTCCTTTATGGCGTATATGCGCGCACTACCCTTGAAATCTTTCTGGGAATGCGGGTTGCCCTGCTGGTGCAGGCGTCGCTCCCTGTCAACTTCTCCTCCGGCGTGAGCCATTGGCATTACAACGTGGGAGGCGGTATAAAGTTTTTGTTTAACTAAACCAAGCTATGTGTATGAAGTCGATTATTAACTGGGGAAAAAGCCGTGAAAAAGATCTGGCGTGCATCCTGCCGATGCTTCCCGATGATATTGACCTATTTGTGGATCCTTTCCTGGGGAGCGGCGATGTCTTTCTGAATGTGAAGGCCCAGCGCTTTGCGGTGTCGGACCGGAACGAGATGCTGATCGGCCTTTGGCGGCATGCGTCGCAGGGACTGGAAGGTTTTCTGGAAAAACTCCATGCGCTGGACGATGGATGGCGCATCCTGGATGAAGTGGCTTTTCCCCTGATGGCGCCGCTGTATCAGGTGGCGGACTCGTATTTAAGGGGCGTGGTAAGCGATTATCGGCTTCTGGTGGATGGCGTCGGCCGTGTGCTGGGTGGCGGGGATTGGGGACGTGTTCTCCCAGTCTGCTGGGCCAGCGCAGCTGACCTGAAGATGGAGCTTCGGCACACCCTTGTCGCCGCGATGGAGGCCATCCAGAGGGATGGGCGCTGCCGGACGCAGGAGGCCATCACGAATCGGCTGGGCACGGCCCTGAAAGAGGGTTACTTCGAGTATTTGCAGTATTTGTACAATGCTTCGAAGCGGCCGCAGCTGAGGGCTTCCCTGCTGCTGTACCTGCTGCATTTTTCCAAAGGGGGCCAGTTTGTCACAGACCCGGAGGAGAAGCACATCGTGTGCATGGAATACGCCGGGAGCGTGATGAACAGCGTGCCCTTTACCAGCCGTCTGGAGGTGCTTTCGAGCGGAGATTTCAAGGAGCGGATGACCCGGACCACGCTGGCCAAGCGGGAGTATCTGCCCCTTTTGAAGCATGCATCGGCCCGGGAGGACTTCATTTTTGCGGATACGCCGACCCCGGTTAAGGATTCGGCCTTTACTGCGAAGAGTCAGCTGCAGCTGGCGACTTACCTGCTGCATAAGACATCGGCCCGGTGGATGGTGATTGTGGGAATGGAGGATCCGGTGGTACAGAGATACCGGAAGCATAAGCTGAACTTTCTCCCCTACGAAGATGAACTGATTATCTGGAATTACTAGATGTTTACTAAAAGCTTAGGACAAGGCCTTCGGAGCCTGGGAAGTGAGAGAGACTGGAGCGCGTGCTCCGGGGCTGCGTCCTTTTATTCGTTGTTTCATGATTAATTGGGAAGGCCGTTGAGAAATGCCCTTCCCTAAAGACAAATCTTTTTAAATCAAGCATATATGAAAAAGTTAGTGTTAGTAGTCATTCTTCTTACCCTGGGTGCGGTAGCCGCCACGGCCCAGACTTGGGCGGTGGCGGTGAATACCGCCGATGCAGTGGAGCTGGGGACCCTCGGAATCGAGGGGTCCGCAGCGGTGGGACAGCACTGGAGCATTCACGCCGGTGCCAAGGTAAATCCCTGGACCTTCGGGCGCCGGGATACGAATAACGGGATGTTCAGTGAACCCAATCCCGATCAGAAGCAGAATCGCAAACAGGTGTATGCCGTGGGCGCCCGCTGGTGGCCCTGGAATGTGTATTCCGGCTGGTGGGCCGGGGCCAAGGGCCAGTATCAGGAGTTCAACCGGGGCGGCGTGCTCACGGAGACCAGCCAGGAAGGCGATGCCTTCGGGGCCGGTTTTGCCGGGGGCTATTCCCTGATGCTGAAGGAGCACTGGAACCTAGACTTCGGGCTGGGGTTCTGGACCGGCTGGATGAAATACACCACGTACGCTTGCCCGAGTTGTGGCAAGGTGGTGGACGAAGGCCAGAAATGGTTCATCTTACCTAACGAAGCGATACTTTCACTCGTTTATATCTTCTAAAAGATGCCCGATTAGGTCGGGCATGACGGAATAAGCTAAAATCATATGAGACAGATACTTATGGCTGCGACAGTCGTCGCGGCGGCGCTAGTCCTAAACTCATGCGACCCTACGGAGCTGCTGGTGAAGGACAATAGCGCACTGGAGAGGATTACGCTGGATGTGAGCAATGAGAGCCAGAAGTGGGAGTATGGTGAGGAGCGTCTTTTCACGATAGTCCCCTACCCGAAGACGGCGACTTGTACGGATTTCAGTCTGAAGTTTTCCAATCCGGAGATTGTGACCTTGGCGCAGGGCGAGGTGCCCAACCAGTTCAAGGTGACGGCAGCCGGTGAAGGCAAGCTGATTGTGACGGCCAGTGCAACTGGGCACGGAGAGATTCCCGGGCAGCAAGGCGACTGGGTGGTTGAACGGACGGAGACGGCCGAGTTCACGCTGCAGGATAACCGTGTGAAGCCCCGGCGTCCGGTGGTGACGCTGCAGATGGCCCTCAATACAGACCTGAACAAGAAACGGGAACTGGCCGAGGATATGCCCACGACCATTGCTGACAGCCAGGAACTGCTGCTGACAGTGTCCAGTGACAGCGAAAGGGCCACTTACAGTTTGAAGAGCCTGGACAACGAGGTCTTCTCCGTAGAACGTACGGGTGCTCAGAGCTGGCTGCTGAAAACCAAGAAGCCTGGTCGGGACTTCATCAAACTCACGATCCGGGATGCCGAAGATAACGAATTCGATTATTACTACCTGATATATTCCTTCGGGCATGTTACCATGACCGCCGAATACGACCCACTGATGGCCGAGGCCGGTATCTCCATCGCAGAACACAGCTATGCAAAACTAACCGGCCAGGTGTATATGGCCGGAGTCATCAGAGGATGGCCCTGGAACGATGTCAATAATATCGTTACTAAAGAGATACCTGTTTTCAACGGGAGTGTCGATTTCGCTTACAAAGAAGACCAGGAACCGGTTGTTCTTGCCGATACTGAGGCCATCCAAAAGGAGATCTATGCCATGTATGTGGGAGAAGGCAGCAATAAGGCCTGGTTCTCACCCCACGAGGCTAAACTGAACTATATCATTTCTCTGAACAACCCCTTCATCATCATTGATGATTTGATTGATGACAACCACCGCGATGAGCCCCTATGGTGGAACTTCAAAATTGAGGGGGCCATGCAGCAGGAAGGCGTTGAGCCTATAATTATGCTCAGTCACGAACCCATCAGTTTTGATGCGGGTGTGGAAGGATGGAACGAAGGAACTCAATACAACTTGCCGTTATGAGAAAAGACCATTATGAGCAGCTGTCCAAGCTGGTTAAAGAGTATGGCCAGCCGGTTGATGCGAAGGATAAGGCCAGTAAGGCTATGGACTTTGCCCGGCCGATTCCCGGTCACTATGATATCCGTGGCATGCGGCTGATCGGTGTCGATGGGGCCAAGGCGCTGCTGGTTCTCAAGCACGATGGAGAGGCCATCAATGTGAAGGACATACAGGACAACGCCCTGGAGCAGGACCTGATAGTGGCCGCCCAGACGCGGGCTGCAATGCGGGAGGACATTTTCAAGCTGAAGAATCCCGGCATAGAGAATCTGAAAAAGGATAGCCTGGTGGAATCTGTCCAGCCA
>ONCE01000002.1 GCA_900316245.1 uncultured Bacteroidales bacterium
ACCGAACTGGGAGAATCTTTCCTGCCGGCCTTGAACGGTATTATTGATTGGGCTTTGACAAACAGAGATGCTCTGGCTCCGCATGGCCGCCGCGAATAATATCAAATAAATTCCTGTTTATCGGTCTCTTTGGTTCTTTGGTCTGAAAGAAAAAAGTGACCAAAAGTGACCAAATTTGGTGAATAGAAAAATTAAAGACTTTGTAAGTGCTTGAAAATGAATTTCGGAGGCCGAAGGCCGACCCAGGGGGTCTGGGGGATTAGGCCCCCAGTCTATCGAAGATATTAGGCACAAAAAGAGCTGCGATGTCGCAGCTCTTTTTGTGCCTCGGGCGGGAATCGAACCC
This sequence comes from uncultured Bacteroidales bacterium, assembly GCA_900316245.1. Classification (GTDB taxonomy): domain Bacteria; phylum Bacteroidota; class Bacteroidia; order Bacteroidales; family UBA932; genus Cryptobacteroides. The sequence goes on from ONCE01000002.1 coordinate 347, forward strand.
GCACGGCCGTTTCGGGCCAAGGGATTTTCGTACCACTATGGCTTTCGCCACCATCTCTGTTTGTGGTCTGGACTATTCCTTCACCGTGGGGCGGGGCCCTTTAGGTGTGTCGTGTCTAGTCTCTGCACCTTCCTCTTTTCAGAGGCTTGGCTCAAGATTGCCATCGGCCTTACCCGCTATGGTTTCCTTGAATTTACGACATTCTACATCTCTCTTTTCAGAGAGTGCACTCAAATTGCCACGTTGACAAATAGAAACATCTCCAGGGCCGATTTTGTGTCGAGGCGGCAGCAAAATCGAAGGAAAAGGGCTTTTCCTTTGCCACGTTGACAAGAAAAAGGCCACGTAGGCCATTCTGCTTGTCGAGGCGGCGATAACCCTCGGTGTTTTCCGTTTGTCAAAGAGCTCGCATAAGTCCCTCGTGTCTACCATTCCACCACCAAGGCAAAATGTGGGAATACAAAGATAAGGAATTTACAGCTTTTCTGCAAAACGGGCTACGCGGGGGCTGCCCAGCAGGCGCACCAGGGCGTCCCACCAGCGGGTGGGGAGGACGGCGTGCCAGAAAACGATGTTGGAGGCCCCCATTCCCGGGCGGTAGCGGGTGCGGGGACGCTTAGCGGTGGCGGCTTTCACGATAGCGCGCGTTACCACAGAGGGGGCCGACAGCACCTGCATCGAGTAGATCTTGTGCATGGCGGCGGCCTCGTTGGCGGCGGCCTGTTCGTAGGCGGTTCCGGCGGTGCAGGAGGCCAGGTGGTCGGCCGCAATGTGACCCCACTCTGTGCGGATGGAGCCGGGCTCGATGAGCACCACCTTCACGCCGAAGGGCTTCATCTCAATGCGCAGGGCATCGCTGAAGGCCTCTACGGAAAACTTGGACACGTTGTACCAGCCGCCAAAGTTGAGGACGGCCTTGCCTGCCACGGAACTGATGTTGATGATTCGGCCGTTTCCGCGTTCCCGCATACCGGGAAGCACCAGCTGGCAAAGCCGGGCCAGGCCGAAAAGATTCACCTCCAGCTGCCTTCTGGCTTCCTCCATCGGAACGGTTTCAATGGGGCCGAAGTATCCGTAGCCGGCATTGTTTACCAGCACGTCGATGGGTCCCACGGCGGCCACGCAGGCCTGCATCGATTCTTCGGAGGTGACGTCCAGGGCGATGGGGATGACCCCATCGGCCTTTAACGGTTCCATCAGAGCCACGCGCCGCGCGGCGCCATATACTTGGTGCCCAAGTTGGGCAAGGGCCCGTGCGGTATCAAAACCGATTCCGCTACTGGCTCCAGTAACTAAAACTTTCATAATTAATGTATCAATACTCCAAACCCGGGCTTGCGGATGGGCTCCGGCATAGCCTGGGCCGAGACGGATTTGACGGAAGCGGGAACAGGACCGCCGGTGGCGATGGAAAGAGCTGCGGCCAGCATCTTTTCCTGGGGGCTTCCCAGAGGAGCGGGATCTGCAGGATTGTCAGAGACCTCGTAGTCCGGAGAGATGCCGTCCGGCATACTCAGGGTAACGCCGTTGCAGTCCGAGTAGCGGGAGGTAATGACATAGAGGCCCCAGGTAGGGAGGGCCTTTTTGCCCACTTCGATATCGAAACTGGCGTCTTTGAGGGAATCGAACCAGTTGGTGGCCTTGACCAGGACGCCGCCGGTGAACTTGCCGCTGGTCTGCTTGCCAATCAGCGTCACGTCCATATAGGGTTTGAGTCCGCAGATAAGGGCCTCGGAGGCCGATGCCGTCTGGCCCGAAGTAAGAACCCACAGGTGCTCGATGCCGGGGTTTACCTTGAGCGGATGCACGGTCACATCCTGACCGGAAGAAGACGGATAAGTAACCTCCTTTTCGAAGCGTTCCACATCTTCGTCCGACTGGGTGAGGAGGTCGTTATATACATTTTTATTATAGATGGACCGGTTTTCAACGGCGTCAAGGGGCGCAATCATGGAGGCCAGAGTGACGCTGGTAATGACGTATCCGCCGGAGTTGTAGCGGAGATCCAGCACCAGGTCCGTGATGCCATCGGCCTTGAAACCGGCGAATACGGTTTCCAGGTCCTTGCAGGAATCCATTGTAAAATTGGTATAGTGGAGATAGCCGAACCGTTTGCCGCCATAGTCCAGCGTGGTGCTTGTCTGGACGGGGTTTTCATACATCTCCCTGGACTGGAGGTAGAGGGTTCTGCCGTCGTCCATTCCCAACGTGATGGAGCCATCCTGGATAAGTTTTGCGCCCACCGTCTTGTAGTTGTCCGGTGTCATACTTACCCCATCGATGGAGAGGATGGCGTCTCCCCGCTGGAGACCGGCCAGGCGGGCGGGGGATTTCTCATACGTATAGTTGATCACGGCGCAAATCTGGGTATGGGCCTCATCATAGTAGTACATGGAGAAGTCCAGACCAAAGGTTTCCCCGTTTCCGGTGGAAATGCTCTCGAAGGAACTGTAGTCTTCGTATAGCTTGGTCCATCGGTCCATCTCGTAGCGGCAGTCTTCCACCCTTTTGAAAGGGTCCTCCTTGGTGCTCCAGCCTTTCAGCCGGCTGCTCACATCGTCCTTCCAGAGATAGTAGGTATTCATTACGTTGTAGGCGAACGTATTGGCGTAATAGAGGACGGTACGTTCCTCGTCCGGGTTCATCTTTTGACAGGCCGATGCCAGCAGCAGAACCCCCAGCAGGCTAAAAATACTTCTTTTCATTGCGGTAAAGAGCCAGGAAAATGAAAATCAAGATGGTGAAGGCCCAAAGGGAAGAGCCACCGTAGGAGAGCAGGGGCAGGGGAATGCCGATAACCGGCATCAGGCCCACCGTCATACCCACGTTGATGAACAGGTGCATAAAGATGCAGGAAGCCACGCAGTAGCCATAGATGCGGGTGAAATTGCCGCGGCAGCTCTCTGCGTCCAGGATGAGACGGGCGATGAGGAAGGTGTACAGCAGGATGACCACCAGGCAGCCCACAAAGCCCCATTCCTCTCCCACCGTGCAGAAGATAAAGTCCGTTGTCTGTTCCGGAACAAAGCCAAAGGTGGTCTGCGTCCCCTGCAGGAAACCCTTGCCCAGCAGGCCGCCGGAGCCGATGGCAATCTTGCTCTGGTGTACGTTGTAACCCACGCCGGCCAGGTCTTCCTTCATTCCCAGGAGAACCTCGATACGGCTTTGCTGGTGGGGCTGCAGCACATTCTCAAAGATATAGTCCGTAGAGAAGATGAGGGCCACGCCCAGCAGGAAAACGCCCGCCGTCAGGGCCAGGGACGGATTCTTGTCCCAGTAGGCGCGGTAGAAGAAGAAAGGCGTGGCGCCAACAGACAGGGCCAGCAGCACGTACAGGGGCTTGATGCCCGGCAGGAAGCTCCAGAAATATCGGCCCGTCTCCTTGGCCTGCGGCACCCAGATCCGGTGGGACAGGTAATCCATCTGGTTCTCGGCCCAGCCGCCGGCCCATTCCAGGAGGGTGGGCAGGAAGGCTACGAAGACCACGAACAGGGCGCCCCACAGCAGATTGCGCCAGGGATGGCTGCCGTTGCCGGTAAGGATGCAGAAGGGGACCAGGATGGCAATGAGCCCCACTACCGACCAGTAGGCACCGGCCGTGAGGGTGGCAATGAAGAGCGCAATCACCAGGCCAATCAGTCCCAGCCACCAGCCGGAGAAACCTTCCCGATACAGGACAAAGATGAAGCCCACGTATACCAGGGCGCTGCCGGTTTCGCTTTCGGCCACGATGATGAGCATCGGGAAAACGATGATGGCGGCCGCCAGCATAAAGTTCTTGAAGTTGGAAAGCCGGAAGTTCTGCAGGCTCAGCACATACGAGAGCAGTAAGGATGTAGAGATCTTGGAAATCTCTGCCGGCTGGAAGCGGATGGGTCCCAGGTCAAACCACGAGTGAGAGCCCTTGACGTCGCTGGAGACGAAAATCACCACCACCAATAGGAATACAACCAGTATGTAGAAGGGGATACAGATTCCCTCCCAGAGGCGGGGCGGCAGCACAAACAGGATGAGCGCAGCCAGGCCCAGCGAGCTCAGGATCCAAACAAACTGCTTACCGGCGCGGGAACTCCAGGCAAACATCGAGGCCGGTTCCGAGGAGTGCACGGACGCATAGATGTTGAGCCAGCCGATGAGCACCAGCAGCAGATAGACCCCGATGAGGGCCCAGTCAATGGACTGTCTTTTATGTGCGTGCTGCTCAATCATGTTTTACACGGGACATAAGGTTGGCTTCTTTCATCCTCTGCTCCAGGGGACCGCGCTTCACTTCTCCCTTGAGATATTTCTCCACCATCAGGGAGGCCATGGGAGCGGCGTAGGTGGCACCGAAGCCGCCGTTCTCCACGTAAGCGGCCACGGCAATCTTGGGATTGTCCATAGGGGCGAAGCAGATGAAGACGGAGTTGTCGGCTCCGCGGGGGTTCTGGGCCGTACCGGTTTTTCCGCAGATGTCCAGGGAATCCACGTGGGCAATCCAGGCCGTTCCGCCCATACCGGCGCCGGAGTTCACGGCCCGCCACATACCCTTGATCACCTTGGGGAAGTGGGTGGTGTCCACCAGCGTGTACTGCTTCTCCGTAAAGCGCTTGTCAATCTCGACGCCTTCGGACTCTTTGATGATATGGGGGATGTAGTAGTAGCCGCGGTTGGCAATGGTGGCGCAGAGGTTGGCCAGATGCATGGGCGTAGCCAGAATCTCACCCTGGCCGATGGAAAGCGAAATCACCGTGGTGGAGTTCCAGCTTCCCTTGCCGTAGGCGCGGTTGTAAGTCTTGGAAGTGGGGATGCTGCCGGAGAGTTCGGCGGGGAAGTCGCTGCCCAGCTTGCGGCCGAAGCCGAAGCTTTCCACCATCTCGTGCCAGTGGTCCAGGCCTTCCGCCACGTTGTCGAACTTGCGGTTGTCCAGGATGTTCTTGAGCACGTAACAGTAGTAGGCGTTGCAGCTCATCATAATGCTCTCTTCCATATTGAGCGGGCTCTTGTGCCCGTGGCAACCCAGCTTATGGCCGGCGGCATAGGTATAGCCGTGGCTGCAGGAGTACATCATTTCGGGTCTGAGGACGCCATCCTGCAGGCCGATGAGGCCATTCACCAGCTTGAACACCGAGCCCGGAGGGTACGAAGCCTGCACGGCGCGGTTGTACATGGGCTTGTAAGGGTCGTTGGAAATCTCGTTCCAGTGCTTTCCTATATCGGCCAGCATGGAAACGTCGACACCCGGCGAGGAAACCAGCGCCAGGATTTCTCCGGTAGACGGCTCGATGGCCACGATGGAACCCACCTTGTTGGCCATCAGTTCCTGGCCATACTGCTGGAGCGTGGCGTCAATGGTGGTGACGATATCGTGTCCGGGGATGGCTTCCTTGTCTTCGGCCCCGTCCTTGTAGGGCTGCTCAATCTGATTGTGGGCGTTGCGGAGATAGATGTGGTAGCCCTTCTCTCCGCGGAGTTCCTTCTCACGGGCGGCTTCGATGCCGGTCATGCCGGCGTAGTCTCCGCTGCGGTATTCATCGGGATGGCTGTCCAGGAAGGCCTGGTTCACCTCGGAGACATAGCCCAGAAGGTTGCCGCCGGCGTTCATGGGGTAATCGCGGATGCTTCGGACCTGTCCGCGGAAGCCGGGGAACTTGTACTTTACCTCGTCAAAACGCATATACGTTTCGGCGGGGAGGTTTCGGATCATGGTAACCGCCTGGAAACCGATGGAGCGGCGCCGGCGGTTGTAATCTGCCATCCGGGAGCGGATGAAATTCGGATCCACGTCCAGCACGGTAGCCAGGGCCAGGGTGTCAAAGGCCGATACTTCGCGGGGATTGACCAGAATGTCATAAGCCACTTTGTTACCCACCAGGATGGTTCCGTTGCGGTCGTAGATGATGCCACGGGTGGGGTAGATGGTCTCGTAGAGGATGGCGTTGCGGTTGGCGTCTTCCTTATAGCCCCGGTCTACGATCTGGAGGGAGAAAATCTTGCCCAGAAGCAGCAGCGAAGCAGCTCCCAGGCCAATGAGCAGGCGGATATGACGCCCGTTGTCTTTCATTACTTGCGGGGATCAGGGGCCAATACGCCCAGCGTGAGGAGGGATACCGCGAAGCTGGCACCCAGGGAGGCAGCCAGCCGGAGGCCGTTGAACCACAGCGGGCGGGTGCCGGCGCCATCGGCCCAGATGTAGATGACCAGGAACAGGAGGAGGGAGAGGAAAAGGGCCGTGGCCACCTTCCCAAAGCCGCAGCGCTCAACGGAGAAGTCTTCCCTGCGGGCAAAAAGCTCCCGGCCCAGGACCAGGCCGATGATGCTGTTGCGGGCAAAGGCCACGGGGATGAGAGCCAGGGCGTTGAGGCCCAGTACGCCCTCGGAGAGAAAGTCTATGGTAAGGCCGGTGATGGCGGCAATGAGCATGGCGCCCACCGTTCCCACGCGGATGGGAATGCTGAGCACCATCACGGGGAGGAGGGTGAGGAAGATGTACGGCGTAACGTGGAAGTAGTTGCTCAGCAGCAACTGGGCCACGAGCAGCAGTATGTACGCTATCCAAAATTCTCCTCTTTTCATTCCTAGAAGGCTTCTATCTCGTCAAACGAGTTGTTATGCACTACGGTCACGTAGCGGACCGAACCAAAATCCTGGAAGAGCGTCACCTTGATCTCGTTGGTGGCGCCGTTGATCACGCGGGACTCTCCGGCCACGCCCAGCGGAATGTCCGGGGGGAACAGGAGGGAATGACCGCTGGTATACACGGTGTCTCCGGGCTGGTAGTGGTACTGGAGGGGAATCTCCTTGAGGAGGGCTATGTTGGAGTGGATGCCGTCCCATACCAGGATACCGCTGCCGCCATCGTTTCCGATGCGGGCGCTGATGGAGATGTCGTGGTTCTGGAGGGAGAGGGCAAAGGCGTGGTGCTCGCTTACGGCGTCAATGATGCCCACGACGCCCTTGGGGGTCACTATGCCGGATTTTTCCTGGACGCCGTCCTCGTAACCGCGGTTGATGATCAGGTAGTTATGCTGTTTGTTGCGGCTGATCTTCACCACCTCTGCAGGGGTGAGGGTGTAGCCGGAGTGGGAATCGGTTCTGGCGGTGTCGATGCGGGCCTGCCGGAGCTGGTGCTGAGCCTTGGCCAGCTGCTGCTGGAGGGCGTTGTTTTCCTCCACAAGCCTTTTGTTTTCGGCCGACAGGGAGAAATAGTTGCGGACACTTTCACTGGCTCCCCAGACCGTTCCCATAAAGGCGTGGCTCCAGCGGGCAAACCACGTGCGCTGCAAGGCGGCACTGTTGGTTACCAAATGCAAACAGGCGATCTCCAAAAGAATGAAGATCACCAGGTTCGCAATTTTTGACAGGATGCCCCGCCCCCTCATGGCTTAGCGGATGAGGAAGGAGTAATTGTCAGTGTTCTTGAGGGCGATGCAGGTTCCGCGGGCTACAGCGCGAAGCGGGTCCTCGGCCACATAGAACGGGATGTTGACTTTTTCGGAGAGGCGCTTGGCCAGACCGCGCAGGAGGGAACCGCCGCCGCTGAGAAAAATACCGTTTTCCACAATGTCGGAGTATAGTTCCGGAGGAGTCTGCTCCAGGACCTGCTGGATAGAGGCTTCCAGACGGGCGATGGACTTGTCCAGGCAGTGGGCAATCTCCTGGTAGGGGATGAGGGCCTCTACCGGGTGACCGGTCATAAGGTTGGGACCGCGGACCTGGAACGGTTCGGGTTCTTCATCCAGCTGGGAGATAACGGCGCCCACGGCAATCTTGATCTTTTCGGCGGTGGTTTCACCAACCTTGATCACGTGCTGCTGGCGGAGATAGTTCTGAATGTCGGCCGTGAAAACGTCACCGGCCACACGGATGGATTCCTGCTGTACGATGCCGCCCAGGGAGATGACGGCAATCTCGGTGGTACCGCCTCCGATGTCCACCACCATATTGCCCTTGGGGGCTTCCACGTCCAGGCCGATACCCAGGGCTGCGGCCATGGGTTCGTAGATGAGATAGACGTCACGGCCGCCGGCGTGCTCGGAAGAGTCGCGGACGGCACGGATCTCCACCTCCGTGGAACCGGAAGGGATACCCACCACCAGCTTGAGGTTGGGGGCGAAGAGGCTGCGATGACGGGCGTTCACCTGCTTGATGAAGCCGCGGATCATCATTTCTGCAGCGTTGAAGTCTGCAATCACGCCATCCCTCAGCGGACGCACGGTCTTGATGCCGGGGTTGGTCTTCTCGTGCATCAGTTTAGCCTTCTGGCCCAGGGCGATGCACTTCCCTGTCTGGTTGTCGATGGCCACGATGGACGGCTCGTCCAGGGCTATTTGGTCGTTCTGGAATATGACGGTGTTAGCGGTTCCCAGATCGATGGCCAATTCTTGGTTCAGGAATCCCATATCTGTAAGTTTCTGTTTCTAGTAATTAGCTGTCAAAATTACGAAAAAATTCTTATATTCGCATAAAGTATTTTGCTATGGAAAGAAAAAAGTTTCTGGTGGTTACGGCCGGCGGAATGGGGACCCGGATGGGCGGTCCTGTGCCTAAGCAGTTTATGGAGCTGGAAGGCAAACCCATCCTGCGTCTGACCATAGAACGCTTCCTGGAAGCGGAGCCCGATTTGCAGGTTATCACCGTGCTCCCGGAGACCCATATTTCCACTTGGCGGCAATACTGTCTGCAGGCCGATTTCCGCTGCCCGCAGCGTCTGGTCAAAGGCGGCTTCACCCGTTTCCATTCCGTTAAAAACGCCCTGGAATTCGTGCCCGACGGCGCCCTTGTGGCCGTTCACGACGGCGTACGTCCGCTGCTTTCCATCGCCAAGATCCAGGAACTCTTTTCCGTGGCCCAGACCGTTCCGGCCCTCATCCCCGTGATGCCCGTCACGGATACGCTGAAGGTGCTGGAGAAGAAGGCCGACGGAACGCTGGCTGCCACGGGAGAACCCATAGACCGCAGCCGTATCTTCGGTGCCCAGACGCCCCAGATCTTCTACAGCGAAGGCCTCAAGCAGGCCTATACCCAGGGCTTCGATACGCTGTTCACGGACGACGCCTCCGTAGCGGAAAGATACGGAATACCGCTCACCTTCATCGAAGGAGAGCGGTTCAACATCAAAATCACAACCCCGGAGGATCTAATCCTCGCCAAGGCCATTATTCAGTCGCGGCCGGAGTAGCTGGTACTCTTGAAATCCTTGACCCAGACTTGGCGCTCGATGGGCTCATCGAGGGAGATCATGGTGTCCGTGCTCTGGATGTACGGAATCTTCTGGATGGTGTTCAGCAGGACCTCCATCAGGTGGTCGTTGTCCAGGCAGTAGAGCTTGGCCAGAATGGCGTACTTGCCGGTTACAAAGTGACACTCCACAATTTCCGGAATCTTCTTGAGGTTGGCGATGACCTCGGGGTATTTGGTGGATTCCGACAGGGAGATGCTCACGTAGGCGCATACGTTGAGGCCCAGGGCCTGGGGTTTCACCTGCAGGCGGGAGCCGGTAATGACGCCGTTGGCCTCCAGGCGCTTGTAGCGCTGGTGGATGGCTGCGCCGGAAACGCCGCATTCGCGGGCAATCTCCAGGAACGGCATGCGGGCATTCTTTACAAGGTAAGAGAGGATCTTTTGGTCGATCTGATCGATGTGATAACTCGCCATTTGCTTACAATTTAAAACTAACCGGCTGCAAATGTAAAAAAAATTTTTTATTTATTACGCTTGCCGGAAGATTTTTTTGTAGGCTCTGACTGGGCTATAATCTCTTGACAATCAGCTTCGGTGAGCTGGGTGGCATCCTTCCCCTTGGGGATTTTGTAGTTGGACGTTCCCTGCTTGATGTAGGGGCCATATCGGCCGTTGATGACCTTGATATCTCCAAATTCTGCCAGATAAGCAGAAGCGGGTTTCTCGGCCACAGCCTCCTGTATAAGGGGTTCACACTCTTCCAGGGTAATTCTGAGCGGGTCTTTTCCGCGGGGAAGTTTCACATTTTTATCTCCGTACTTGAGGTACGGGCCAAAACGGCCGCGGGTAGCCACTACGTCCACGCCGGCAATCTGACCCACAACACGGGGCAGTTCCAGCAGTTTGAGGGCCTCTTCCAGGGTGAGCGTCTCAATGAGCTGTCCCTTGGCCAGCGAGGCGCTCTGGCGGCGCTCGCCTTCACCTTTTTGCACATAGGGGCCGAATTTGCCGAAGGCGGCAATCACCTTGTCTCCGTCGGGGGCCGTGCCTATCTCGCGGGTTACCTTGCTGTAGTTGCGGTCCTGCATCACGCCGTCCACGTTCTTGTGGAAAGGCTTGTAGAATTCTTCGATGGTCTTGTTCCAGGCCTTCTTGCCTTCGGCCACCTTGTCGAAGTCGGTCTCCACCTTGGCGGTGAAGTCATAGTCCAGGATGTCCGAGAAGTTCTGCACCAGGTAGTCGGTGACGATGAGGCCAATTTCCTGGGGCAGGAGTTTACCCTTTTCGGCCCCTACCACCTCAGTCTTCTGGCTTTCCTTGATGGCACCTCCCTTGAGGGCCAGGTTGTTCACCTTGAAGCTCTTGCCTTCCTTGTCTCCCTTGACGGCATAGCCGCGGCCCCGGGTGAGGGTGTCCACGGTGGCGGCATAGGTGGAAGGACGGCCGATGCCCAGTTCTTCCAGTTTCTTCACCAGCGTGGCTTCCGAGTAGCGGACGGGCGGGGCGGTGAATTTGCAGAGGGCGCTCACGCCGTCTTCCAGCATTACGTCTCCCTTCTTGATGCCGGGGAGGATGACCTCCTGGTCGTCGGCGTTGTCTTCATCGTCGCGGCCTTCCAGGTACACCTTCATAAAGCCGTCGAAGAGAATCTCGACGGACTGGGTGGCGTACTGCTCGGAGCGCTTGTCGGAAGAGAGCTTGATGGTGGTGTTCAGGACGCGGCTCTCGGCCATCTGGGAAGCGATGGTACGCTTCCAGATGAGTTCGTAGAGTTTCTTCTCCTGAGGCGTTCCCTCAATCTCGGTATTCTCTATATAGGTGGGCCGGATGGCTTCGTGGGCCTCCTGGGCGCCTTTGGACTTGGTGCGGTACTGGCGGGTGTGGAGATAGGTCTCGCCATAGTTCTCCAGGATGTGCTTCTTGGCGGTGGCCAGGGCCAGGGAGGAGAGGTTGGTGGAGTCCGTTCTCATATAGGTGATGAGACCGCGCTCATAGAGCGTCTGGGCCACCCGCATGGTGGTGGAAACGGGGAAGTGGAGCTTCCGGGCCGCCTCCTGCTGAAGGGTGGAAGTGGTAAAGGGGGCCGAAGGAACCCGCACGCCCTCCTTCTTCTCCACGGAGGCCACGCGGTAGGTGGCGCCGATGCTGTCTTCCAGGAACTTCCGGGCTTCGGCCTCGGTGGCGAAGCGGGTGTCCAGGGCGGCGCGCACGTTGGCGCTGCTGCCTTCCGGATGGAAGAGGGCTTCTACGCGGTAGTAGGGAGTGGGCACGAAGGCCATAATCTCCTTTTCACGGTCCACGATCAGGCGCAGGGCCACGCTCTGTACGCGGCCGGCGCTGAGCTTGGGTTGGATCTTGCGCCAGAGGATGGGGGAGAGTTCAAATCCCACCAGACGGTCCAGCACACGGCGGGCCTGCTGGGCGTTGACCAGATTCATATCGATGTCCCGGGGGGTTTCGATGGCCTCCAGGATGGCGTTCTTGGTGATTTCGTGGAAAACGATGCGGCGGGTCTTCTGGGACGGCAGCTGAAGCGTTTCGCGAAGGTGCCAGGAGATGGCCTCTCCCTCGCGGTCCTCATCGGAAGCCAGCCAGACGGTCTGGGCTTCGCCGGCCAGCTTGCCCAGCTCGGCCACTACCTTTTTCTTATTGGAAGGAACTACGTATTCCGGCTGGAAACCGTTCTGCACGTCCACACTGAGCTTGTGCTCTTCCAGGTCCCGGATGTGGCCGATGGAGGCCTTGACCAAATACTCTTTTCCCAAATACTGCTGGATGGTCTTTACCTTGCCGGGAGACTCAACAATCACTAAATTTTTCACGTTCATGGTGCAAAGTAAACTACAATTGAGGCAATTTTCCAAATTTTCTCACTACTTTTGTAAGTTGAACTTTTGGCAAGACCTAAGGTCTTGTACGCATAAGAATTTTTTGGCAAGATGACAGACGACAAGAAGAAAAAGATTGTCAAGTGGTACTGGATCCTTCTGGTAACACCCTTTGTGGCTCTATTCCTTTTGCTGTGCATAGTTTGGGCCTTTGCCGACATTCCCTCCATCGAAGAACTGGAGAACCCCGATTCCAAGCTGGCCACCCAGGTCATAGCGGAAGATGGGGAAATCCTTACTACCTACCATATAGAGAACCGTACCTTCGTGAGCTACGAGGAGCTGGCCCCCTCGCTGGTGCAGGCCACCGTGGCCACGGAAGACAAGCGCTTCTACAAACACTCCGGCGTGGACATCCAGTCCCTGGCCCGCGTGCTGTTCAAGACCCTCCTCTCCCGGGATTCCTCCCAGGGCGGCGGCTCCACCATCACCCAGCAGCTGGCCAAGACCCTCTATCCCCGCGGAGAGCACGTAGGTAAAATAAAGATGGTATGGATCAAGCTGAAGGAGTGGATCACCGCCATCAAGCTGGAGCGCAACTACACCAAGGAAGAGATTGTGGATATGTACCTTAATGCCATCTTCTTCGGTTCCAATTCCTATGGCATCTCCAGCGCCGCCAACCTCTTCTTCGGCAAGCAGCCCTCGGACCTTCTGATAGAAGAGAGCGCCGTGCTGGTGGGTATGATGAACAAGCCCACGCGCTACAACCCCATCATCAATCCGGACAATGCCCTGAAGCGCCGCAACCTGGTGCTGGACCGTATGCGTTCCATGAAGTACATCACCAAGGCCGAGTGCGACTCCCTGCAGGCCCTGCCCATCGTGCTGCACACCCGCCAGGGAGACCGTACCACCGGTGTGGGCCCGTACTTCCGCGATATGCTGCGCCGCACAATGGGCGCTACCCAGCCCAAGCGCTCGTCCTACCAGTTCTACGAGGACTATCAGGCCGATTCCCTCCTCTGGGCCGACGATCCCCTCTACGGCTGGCTCAACAAGAACTCCAAGAGCGACGGCAGCCAGTACGACCTGGACCGCGACGGCCTCCGCATCTATACTACCATTAATTACAAGATGCAGCGCTATGCAGAGGAAGCCATAGCGGAGCACCTGGGCAAGGACCTCCAGAATGCCTTCTGGAAGGAACTCAAGAACCGCCGCAATCCTCCGTTCACGTCCGACACGGACAAGTCCGTCATCGAGACCACCCTCAAGCAGGCCCGCCGCTGGAGCGACCGCACCCGTATGATGAAGGCCTCCGGCCACACGGATGCAGAGATTGAAGCCTCCTTCAAGGAGCGCGTCAAGATGCGGGTCTTCACCTGGGAGAAGCCCGGCTACCGGGACACCCTGATGACTCCGGACGATTCCATCCGCTACTACAAGTCCTTCTTCCGCGCCGCCTTTATGGCCATCGAGCCCGGTACGGGCCACGTGAGAGCCTATGTGGGAGGCCCGGACTACCGTTACTTCAAATATGACAACGTGCGCCAGGGCAAGCGCCAGGTGGGCTCCACCATCAAGCCTTTCCTTTACACGGAGGCTATGGAGTCCGGAATGACGCCCTGCGACCCTGTGCTCAATTCGCCTGTGGTGATTGTGGTTAACGACGGAGACACCTGGTCTCCCCAGGACACCCACGCAGACGGCACTATGGTAGACCTTACCTGGGGTCTGGCCCACAGCTCCAACTCCGTATCGGCCTATCTGATGAAAGAACTGGGCGCCGCGTCCATGGTTTCCATGATGCGCAAGATGGGCATCACCGGCTTCATAGATCCGGTGGCATCCCTCTGCGTAGGCTCTGCAGACCTGTCCGTCTACGATATGGTTACCGCATACAACACCTATCCTTCCGGAGGCACCTATACCTATCCCATCTTTGTGACCCGCATCGAGGACAGTGACGGCAATGTGCTGGGCCAGTTCAGCGACCGCAAGAGAGAAGCCCTGTCGCTCCGGGCCACCGGCGCCATGATCCAGATGATGCGCGCCGTGGTGGATGGCGGCGGCACCGGCGGCCGTCTGCGCTTCCGCTATGGCCTCAAGGGAGAGATAGCCGGTAAGACCGGTACCACCAACGACAACTCCGACGGCTGGTTCATAGGCTACACACCCACCATCACCGCCGGCGTATGGGTAGGGGCCGAAGACCGCTATGTCCACTTCACCAGCACCAACCTGGGCCAGGGAGCCAATATGGCCCTTCCCATCTGGGGCCTGTGGATGCAGAAGGTAATCAAGGACGGAACCCTGGGCATCTCGGAGACCGATGTCTTTCCGGAGAACCTCAAGGGGTCCTACTGCAACGGCGTGCAGCAGGAAGAGAATCCTACGCCGGAGAAATCTGAATTGGAAAACTACTATTTCGAATAATGTCCAAGTATCAATCGATAGCTGTTATATACGGCAGCGATTCCTCCGAGTGGGAGGTCTCTTGCCGCAGCGGAGAGTTCACCGCTTCCCGCATTGATGAATTCAAGTACGACGTGTACGAGATTTTCGCCCGCTTCGGCGAGTGGAAGCTGGTTGCCATGCGCAAGGCCAACACCATGCGCCAGGCCTTCCCCGAGGGGGCCCAGCCCGTGGTGGACAAATCAGACTTTTCCGTGATGGTGCTGGGAGAGAAGGTCAAGTTTGACTTCGCCTACATCATGCAGCACGGCGCCCCCGGCGAGACCGGCCTCCTGCAGGGTTATTTCGAGATGCTGGGCATTCCCCACTCCACTTGCAGCGCCTTCGTTACCACGGTGGCCTTTGACAAGTACTCCTGCAAGAGCTACCTCCGGGATCAGGACTTCGTGAAAATGGCCCCCGACGCCATCGTGCGCATAGGAGACGATATTGATATCTTCAGTGCCAAGACGGTGGCCCGCCTGGGTCTGCCCCTCTTTGTGAAACCCACCAGAGGCGGATCCAGCTTCGGCATCACCAAGGTAGAGAAGGCCGAAGACTTGCCGGCCGCCATCCGCTTTGCCTTCACGGAAGGTGAGGTGGCCATTGTGGAAAAGGCCGTTCCCGCCCAGCACGAGCTCACCTGCGCCGTGTACAGGGACGGAAAGGAAGTGAAGGCCCTCCCCATCATCGAGATCATTTCCGAAACGGGCTGGTTTGACTACGACGCCAAGTATAACGGATACAGCCAGGAGGTGTGCCCCGCCCAGGTTTCCGAAGAACTGACCCACCAGGTCCAGGAAACCAGCAAGCGTATCTACGAGTATCTGGGCTGCAAGGGTCTGGTGAGAATGGACTACCTGTCGGCCCAGGACGGTCTTTATTTCCTGGAAGTGAACATCATCCCCGGTATGACCAACGCCTCGCTGGTGCCCAAGATGATCCGTACCGCCGGCATCTCCCTGCCGGACTTCTTGACCACCATCATAGAGAACGCCTAGCATATGCTGCTGGTAGATTTTCTGAAAGAAGGGACCCGGTCTCTGGAGTCGTTGTACCCTGCCGCCGAGGCCAGGAATCTGGTTTCGCTGCTGTGTCAGGAGCTCATAGGCACCCAGAGTTACACGCATATTGTAGACCCCCAGTACACCATAGCCAAAAAGGACGAACCGGCTCTGGAAGCCGGTATGGAGCGCCTGAAAGCGGGAGAACCCATCCAGTATGTGGTGGGCAGCTGCGAGTTCTGCGGCCGCCGTTTCCACGTGACGCCCGCCGTTCTCATCCCCCGTCCGGAGACCGAAATGCTGGTCCGGGAGGCCGTCAAGGCGGCCGACCGCCTGCACCGGCTCCGCAGCCCTTACGGCAAGACGGCCGAGCCCGTGCGCGTGCTGGATCTCTGCACCGGTTCCGGAAACATTGCCTGGTCCGTGGCCCTGGAAGTTCCCGGGGTGCAGGTGGTAGGCGTGGACTGGTCCGATGGCGCCCTGGAAGTAGCCAGGGGGCAGAACTTTGCCGCCGAACTCAAAGCCACCGGCGCCGTGGCGCCCACCTTTGTGAAGGCCGATGTCCTGGATACCGCGCAGGAGTTCCCCTTCGGCCCTTTTGACCTCATTCTCTCCAATCCGCCCTACATCCAGGAGAAGGAGAAAGCGCTTATGCGGCGCAATGTCCTGGATTATGAGCCGGAGATGGCCCTCTTTGTGCCAGACGAGGATCCCCTTCTCTTTTACCGCGCCGTGGCCGCCTGGAGCGTCCGCTTTTTCGGAGCCGAAGGCGTGGGTATTTCGGAGATCAATGAGGAGCTGGGAGCTCAAACGCTGGAGGTTTTTAAGGCCGCCGGCTTCCAGGAAGCGGATCTTTTGAACGATTTTTTTGACAAAAACCGCTTCGTTTTCTACAAGAAGTAGGCTTTCTACCCCCGTGAAATGCCGTTTTTAAATTAAGCGTGTGAAACCTTTTTTACACGCTTAATTCTTCGGTTCTTTGCACAAAGGAACCGGAGCTAAAAACCGGCAGTCACAATATGAAAAACTATGCGCTTTCGGCTGCCCTTTGTGCAGCGCTGGCCTTGGGATGCAACAAGGCCCCGTTATCTCCCGTGGAAGAACCCGAAGACCCTGCCAAGGCGCCCGTGGTGCTTTTGGAAGACGTAGCCCGGGTGCTGGCCCGCATCCCCCTGGAGGGAGAACAGTTGGACGAGGTATACGACGCCACCCACGCCTCGTCGGTCAACGGCTACGACGAAGAATACAGGATGCAGGAACTCTTCTCAGACCCCGGCAGCGGGGTAGGAGGGGGAGAATCCACCAAGGCCGATGGATACCGCAAGCCCCTCCGGGAACTCATCCGAGAGGCGGCCCGGTCCACCAAGGCTTCCGGAGACCTGGAAGACCCGGATGCCTGGCTGGAGGCCCTTTCGGCCTCGGATGTCCAGATCTATTGGCCTTTCTCGGAAAAATGGAACGGAGACTCGTTCCCCGTCATTACCTTTGACCCGGGCGGAGATATGCCCCAGAACGAGGGCTACGCCGTGGGTCCGGACGGGAAGGTGACCAAGGTGCTGGTTACGGAAGAAATGGCCCGGGAACAGCCCGTGTGGGTGGTAAACCGCAACTCGGACGCAGACTACAAAACGCTTGAGATGTTCCGCCGGGAAGACCCTTCCTGGGGCCAGGGCGGAGGAGATATCCTGGTTACCAAGGCCACGGGCGACACCCAGACCCTGGTGCTCCGCTCTTTCAAGGCCCGCCGCCAGTTTGACAGCTGGTTCGCTGGTGCCAGCGAGTTCTGGATCAAACTGGGTTCCATCGAGGATTTCCGGGCCTCCACCGAGGGAGAACTCCGGCTCTACGAACCCACCATCACAGACTTTGTAGTGGTAGTCCGCCGCGGCCAGGTGGGAGAGTTTGTCCCCTTCAATGCGGTCCTGGTGTCCAGTTGGAGCAAGCTGTTGGAGTCTTGTGCCCTGATGATCATCGAAGACGACGGCGGAACCCAGACTTCCTGGAAATGCGCGGCCACCGTCAAGTACGAGTCCAAGGCCTATGGCTTTGACCTGGACCTTCCCCTGCGCACCAGGGACGACATAGTCTGGCGAGGCAATCTCACCCGCACCTTTGTAGAGAAGAACAACGGTCACACCGTGTCCCTGGGAGATGTTCAGCTGGTTTTTGAGTTGATTTAACGCACCGTCATTTCACAGACGTCGCAGTGGAAAGTCAGTTGGAGACGCTCTTTGCCGTTGCGGAGGAAGAGCGGTTCTGCCTTTTTCACTTTGCCCTGTTTGGGGCAGAGGCCCAGTTCGTGCCGGATGCAGTATTTGCTGCGCATCAGTTCCCCGTTGGAAGCATATTCCAGCCGGAAAGAAGTCTCGGGATTCCGCACACCCCTGTACAGAGGCAGGGCGTTGACGGAAATCTGGTCCAATTGGGCCGCCAGGTCCCTTCGCAGGCCGTTAAGGGCCGATGTAGGAAGGAAAGGAACGGCGCCCTCCACCTGCACGGAAGGGGCCTGGAAGGCATAGAGCCCGCTGCGTTTGCCCAGTTGCTCGCGGATGGTCTGCAGCATCCGCTCCGGGTCACGGGCGGTATCGGCGGGGGCCGGGAGTTGGGCCTGGACCTTTCGGCCGTCCTCGCTCACGGCACAGGCCAGAAGCTGCCCCTCCTTCAGGGTCAATTCCAGCCGGACGTCTATCTCCCTCACGGGCTTTCCGGCTTCCACCTGCCGTTCAAAGGCCGCGCTGATGTTGCGGTACAGTTTCACGCCTTCCTTCAGCTCATCCGGACGGCGGCAGCGGATGCGGAAGCCGTCGCAGACATCGGCCCGGAAGCCTATGATGCTGCCGTCTTTGTTCACAAAGGCAAAACCGTCTCCGTTGGCCAGCTGAAGGCCTTCCCGGGCGGGTTGGAGCACCAGTCCGTCGGGTGTGAGGCGGGCCACGGTGCCGGCATATTCGCCCATCGATTTGGGCGCGTCCATCGAGGACCACTGGCCCCTCTGGCCGTCCAGGAACAGTTCGGTATAGCCTCGGTTGAAGGTCTTGTCCAGGTCCGGCACAAAGCCGCCCCGGCTGTGGCCGAAGGAAGAGCGGCGGTACCGGTCCGGATAGCGGGCCACCAGGGCATCCAGGGCCTCGGAATAGGCCTTGACCACGTTGCGCACATAGGTTTCCCCCTTGAGGCGGCCTTCGATTTTGAAGGAACAGACCCCGGCGTCGGCCAGTTCTTCCAGGCGGTGGATGAGTTGGTAGTCTTTAAGGGACAGCAGCGCCTTGTTGCGTACGAGCACCTTGCCGGAAGCGTCTTCCAGGTCGTACAGGCTTCTGCAGGGCTGGGCGCAGGCGCCGCGGTTGGCGCTGCGGCCGGTCAGGTGCTCGGACAGGTAGCACTGGCCGCTGTAGCACACGCAGAGCGCCCCGTGGACGAAGAACTCGATCTCCGTGTTCACGGCGTCCCGGATGGCCCGGATCTGGTCCAGCGACAGTTCCCTTTCCAGCACCAGGCGCCCGAAGCCCAGGCTTTCCAGCCCGCGGGCCTTTTCCGGCGTGCGCAGCGCACACTGGGTGGAGGCGTGCATAATGAGGGTGTCGCTCATAGACAGCACGGCCGGGTCCTGCACAATCAGGGCATCCACCCCCGCCTGTTCCAGGGCTTTCACCAGTTCCCGGGCCTGGGGGATTTCTTCCGGATTCAGAAGGGTATTGACCGTGGCATAGATGCGTGCGCCAAAACGGTGGGCGTACTCACAGAGTTGGGCAATGTCTTCCACGGAATTGCCGGCCGCCTGGCGGGCCCCAAAGGCCGGACCGGCAATATATACGGCATCGGCTCCGCAGTCTATGGCTGCGAAGCCGATGTTTATGGTTCTGGCTGGAGCCAGTAGTTCCAGCGCTTTCACGACTTATTTCAGGGCCTTGAGCTGAGCCTCGGCCTGGGCGGCGTACTTGCTGCCGGCGAGCTTCTTATAGTACTCGGTGGCGGTAGCCTTGTCACCGGCCTTCTGGGCGGTAGCAGCGATGGTGAACATGATGTCTGCGGCGTCCTTGGCATTGGGGCTCACTTCCAGGTATTTCTTGTAGGCGTTGATGGCGTCCTTGCTCTTGCCGGCCTTGGTGTAGGCGCTGGCGATGAGCTTGTAGGCGTTGGCGCTCTCGACAAAGCTGTTGGACTTCTCCAGGGCGGCTACGGCCTCCAGGTTCTTGCCGGCCTTCAGGAGGGACTGGCCTTCGCGGAGGTAGGCGGTGGAAAGGAGCTTGGCGGCATTGGCCTCTCCCAGTTCGTTGGCCTTGGTGAGGGCCTCGATGGCGGCGTCGGTGTTACCACCCTGCATCAGGGCCTGGCCCAGCAGGAGGTTGGCTTTGCCGTCTTCCGGATTCAGGGCTACCAGCTCCTTGAAGGTGGCGGCGGCACCGGCGAAATCCTTGTTGCTCATCTGGGTGGAACCCTTACGCATGTAAACGTTGGGGACGAGGGTGGCTACCTCGGCGGCAGCTTCGGCCTCTTCATATTCTGCAGCTACGGTCTTGGCCTCGGCCAGGGTGGCGAGGGCCTCGTCGTAGGAAGCTTCGTTGATCTGCTCCTTGGCAATAGAAAGCAGGGCACCGGTGATGGCGGTCTTGCACTTGGAAATGAATTCTGCGGTGTCTTCTTCCGTGCAGGCCTGGGCCATTTCGAGTGCAGAACGGAACTTAGCCAGAGCTTCGGTCTTGTTGGTCTCCATGGCCTGGGCACCGGCGTTGAAGGCATCAACGGCCGCATTGAAATCCTGTGCACTGGCCACTGCGGCTGCAAGGCACAGTGTTGCGATAGCTACAAAAAGTTTTTTCATTTCAGTAAGATATTACACTAAATTAAACATTCGTTTAGCACACGAGTTGCAAAAGTAGCAAAAATAGTTGTAATTTTGTGCGAAAAATTCTAAAAATGAATCTTGGCAGGCAATACTTCCGGTTTTTACTGCTTGTGGCGCTTTTGTTTTTCTCAACAATTGTGCCAGCGCAGACGCTTCCCAGCCTGCCCAGGGACAGCCGCATCCAAAAAGGAACCCTGGCCTGCGGGGTCCGGTATTACATGGTTACCAACCCTTCGGCCAAAGGTTATGGCCATATAGCCGTCATCCAGCGGGATACGCCTCTGTCGGAATCGGCCCGGGAACAGTTGGACCCGGCTTTCCTGTCCCGTATGGGCGTGGCCCCCGGAGAAGAAGGTTATGTCAGTGACGTGGACGGCTCCACGGTCTATCACTTCCGGGATGTCCCCATCTACCGGCCCGAGGTCCTGGATTCGATGCTCCTGTATTCGTTTGCCCACGTGGCCCTCTCCAAGGCCGAACAAGCCGTGGTGGTAAGCGGAGACATCGATCCGGTGGAACTCAAGAAGAAGATGGACATCTTCTCCATGCTGGTGCCCAAGATGCTGGTGAAAGAAAACCACAGGCCGGACTACGTATGGGAGCCTTCTCCCGCGCCGTGGGTGGATGCCTATCCCTCCCCGTCTCCGGTAGCGGAAGTATCGGTTACCTATGCCGGCGCCCGCGTCCCCTTTGACTTTATGAACACGGCCCAGGCCATCGTCTCAGACCTCTTTGGAGAGGAATTCCAGGCCATCCTGCGGCACCGGCTGTCGCGCAACCTCCGGGATGCCGGCATCCCTTACGGCACCATCGGCTTCCGTTCCCTGCGCAGTATGGACTATGGCGGAGACGAGCGGTACACCGTTACCGTGACCGTGGCCAAGGAGCAGGTAGACGAAGCCATGCGCGTCGTTTCCTCCACCCTGGCAGAGATAGACTCCAAGGGCGTATCGGCCCGGGAATTCTCAGACGCCAAGAAGGTCCTTACCGCCCAGATCCGGAGCCGGGCGGCCTCTTCACCTTCACAGGAAGAGGATATCCGCCGGTGCGTAGCCAACTTCCTTTACGGCGCCCACCTGGCCCCCTACTCGGAGACCATGCGCCTGTTTGCCAGAAAGAATCTGGCCGATACCACCGAAGCCCGCTTCTTCAACCGCTTCGCCGACGCCCTCCTGGGCCAGCTGGAGAACCTCACGCTGGAGTTCACCGGCGCCCCCGACTCGCTGGACAAGGACCAGGCCCTGTTCAACTACAACCTGGCTTACCTCTATGGCTCGGTGGTTCCCAGCGGAAAAACCTACGACTGGCACAGTGCAGACAGCACCCTCCTGAATGTTTCGGCCCCCAAGGTCAAGATCAAGGCCGAAAAGACCGAGCCTGTGACCGGAGGCACCCTCTGGACCTTCTCCAACGGGATGCGCGTGGTGTTCAAGCGCGTTCCCGGCAGCGGCGTTTTTGACTATGCCCTGCAGCTCAACGGCGGCCTCAACCAGATAGCCGGCCTCAAGGAAGGGGAAGGCGGTTACATAGGGGAGATGCTCTCCCTGTACGACGTAGCCGGCATTCCCGCCCCCGCATTCCGGGACCTGCTGAGCGCCGGCGGTATCCAGATGGAAACCGAGCTTTCGGTACACAGTTTCGCCCTCAAGGGGGAGGCTCCGGCCGGCCAGCTGGAGTTCCTGCTCAAGTGCCTGCTGGGCCTTTCCGGCGACCGCAAGCTCAACGTGAACGAGTTCAACCATTACAGCCAGAACCAGGCCCTGGTCCAGCCTTCCGTGACGGATCTGCTGTATCAGCGGCTGGTCCCCGGCTTCGTGTATACGTCCAACAAACTCCCCGGCAAGCTCACCGCCGATACGCCCGCCAAGGCCCACAAGTACTACAACGAGCGCTTCGCCCATATGCAGGACGGCGTGCTCATCCTGTCCGGAGACCTCAAGGAAGAAGAGGTGAAACCCCTCCTGCAGCGGTATCTGGGAGGTTTCAACACAGACAAGGAGACCGTGGCCCGCAAGCCCGTGACCATGAAGCCGCTCACCGGTACGGTCACTACGGAAATCCAGGGCCAGCCCCGCGGCATCTATGTACTTATGGACGCAGAATACGCCCTTACCTCGGACCATTACTACACCTCCCTGGTGGCGGCGCGCGCCCTGCAGCGGACGCTGGTCCGATACCTGGCCCCTTATGGCTACACGGTACAGATTGGAACCAATTTCTTTGCCCAGCCGCAGGAGCGTTTCCAAATAGAACTTACCTGCCTTCCCGCCGCGCTGTCCGGCCTTCCGGAGCAGACCCTTTCCCAGAACGCGGAAATCGTGCTGCCGGTGCTTCGTGAGGCCCTCAAGGCCAGTGTGGACGCCAAGGTAGATCCCGTAGACCTCAAGGCGTGGAAAGAGCGCCTGCAGGCCGATGTGAAGCGGGAACTCTCCAGCCCGTCCGGCTTCGTGGCCACCCTGCTGGACCGCTATGCCAACAACAAGGACATCGCCAGCCGCCACGAAGAGAGCATTGGGGGCATCAATGCCGCCAAGGTACAGGAATACCTGCGCGTCCTGGTCAGCGGCGGCCGCATAGAATTTGTGTCGGAATGAAGCCCAAAGACTTTGGAACCATCATCGAGATAGGGAACGTTCTGGTCTCCGAGGAGGTCATCCTGGAATACTTTGCCTGCAACTATGCCGTTTGCAAGGGCAAATGCTGCATCGTGGGGGACAGCGGCGCTCCGCTCAAGGAAGAGGAATTGGAACCCATCGAGGCCAATTATGACGCCTTCAAGGACCTGATGCGCCCCGAAGGCCGCGCCGCCGTGGATGCCAAGGGCTTTTTCGAGATAGACCGGGACGGAGACCTGGTGACTCCGCTGGTGCCCGGCAGCGAAGAATGCGCCTACTGCCATTTTGAGGACGGAAGCTGCTTCTGCTCCATCGAGCGCCGTTTCTGCCAGGGCAAGTCCACCTTCAAGAAACCCATTTCCTGCTCCCTCTATCCCATCCGTGTGGTCGATCTGGGAGGGGGCCGATGCGGACTCAACCTGCACCGCTGGGATATCTGCAAGGAGGCCTATGAAAAAGGGCGCCGCGAAGGAATCCGGGTGTACGAATTCCTCCGCGGGCCGCTTACAGATGCTTTTGGGCAGGAGTTTTACTCTACGTTGTCTGCCGCCGCCAAAATGTTGATAGCGGCGTCGTAATCACTTTCATTCACTTTCACCTCGATGGGCTTGGCATAGCCCAGGGAAGGGAAGGAAGAGTCGGCTGTAAAAACGCCGGCAGGGATGCCGTTGTCTCCCAGATAGGCGGCGCAGATATCGGCCTGGTTCCTATCTACGAAGGTGGCAACCGTTTTGAATCCTTGGGTGTCAGTGTTCATATTGGTTGAGTTTATGGTCCAGGAGCATGACCACGCGGACGAGGTCCCGGGTGAGACCTTCCGCCTGGAATCCTTCCAGGACAGGGTTGATGGTAACGGTGTCTTCCCACAGGCGGGCGGCGCGGTTGGTAACGGACTTGAGGTGGTACTTGCGGCCGCCTTCCGGGGTTTCACCGGCAAAAACGTATCCCCGGTTGTCCAGGGCTTCATCAATGGTCTGCCAATGCGTGGCGGGGTCTCCGGTAGCATGGACGGTGCGCTTGCCGTAACCAAAGAAGGGGTAGATCAGGCTCATAAGGGCAAAGGCCGCCAGGATGAGCTGGACCGACTTCCAGCCGCTTCTGAACGCGGTGTCAATGTCGGTGGAGGCCATGCCGCTGAGCATCAGGATGCCAATGATTACGCCAAACAGGAGCGTAATCTGGATAAAGTATTTCAGGGCGCGTCTGAGGTGCTTGAGGATCATATCAGTTCTCGGATAATTTCATCGGATACAAAGAAGTGGTCTTCCGGAATGCGGTAGCGACGGCCTTCCTTGGCCAGGGCGCCGGCTGCGCACAGGCGGTCTATGTTGTCCCGCAGGCAGTTGGCTTCCATAAATTCGGCATCCACGCCGTGGGCGGTTCTCAGGGCCAGCATAAGGGTTTCCACCTTCTCGTCCTCTACGCTCAGGGATTCCCGGGTAAGGGTGTAGCCGGTGAGTTCGGGGCTGTTCCAACTCCGGCCTCTTCCGCTGAAGGAATGGGCCGAAGGACCCAGGCCCACATAAGGCCTGCGGGTCCAGTAGCCGCCGTTGTGCACGGCCTCATAGCCGCGCTTGGCGAAGTTGGAAATCTCATAGTGGAGGTAACCGGCGGCCGCCAGTTTGGCGCAGAGAAGATCGTACTGGGCGCGGCAGACTTCTTCCGACGCTTCCTCGTACTCTCCGTTCTCCAGGCGGTGGGCCAGCACGTTGTCTCCTTCTACGGTGAGCTGGTAGCAGGAGATGTGCTCGGGACCCAGTTCCAGTACCTCGTCAATGGTCTTTTCCCAAACCTCGTTGGAAAGGTTGCTGAGGCCGAAGATGAGGTCTACGCTGATGTTCCGGATGCCGGCTTCCCGCACTATCCGGAAGGCCTTTTTGGCGTTCTCGGCGTTGTGGCGGCGGTTCATCCACTGCAGTAGATCGTTGTCCAGGGACTGGATGCCAATGCTGATGCGGTTCACGCCCAGCGTCTTGAGGCTCTCCACATAGGGGAGACCCTTCTCCACTATGTCCTCCGGGTTCACCTCCATGGTGAACTCCTGATAAGGGCCGCCGTGGCCCGCCTCCTCCAAAGCCAGGAGGATGCGGGTTAAACAGCTTAGCGGCAGCACCGAGGGGGTGCCACCGCCAAAGTAGAGGGTTTTGGGGTTGTCGTCCATTTCTCGGCTGCGACGCTTAATCTCCGCGCAGATTTCCCGGGTGTAGGCCTCAGTCACTCCTTCTGTGACGATCTCGGAATAAAAGTCACAGTAAATGCAGAAGCTCTTGCAGAAAGGGACGTGGATATAAATCATGCTATCTGAGCATACATTCGGCGCGGCCCAGGAGGCTCTTCTCCGTGAAGACTTCCATGGTATAGATGCCCTTCTGGAAATCTCCGGTGTCGTTGATGTAGATGGACAGATCTACCTCGTTGCCTTCGTAATCTACCTCGCGGGAAGCAGTTGCCTGCAGGGTAGCGTAGTCAACGGTAAATTCGATGGACTCGTTGTTGAGGAGCAGTACGCCCTCCGGGTCTTTCACGCGGACGTATACGCGCACGGGGCCGTGGTCTGCCAGGGAGTTCTCCACCAGCGTGAGGTTGGCCACCATATAGCGTACGCGGCTGTGACGGTCTCCCACCTTGTCGTTGCTGTAGTGGGCGTTGAGGGAGATGGCGCGGGCCTTGAGGATCTTGCCGGCACTTACCTGCGAAGACAGGGTTTCTACCTGCTGGGTGAGTTCCTCGTTGGCACGGCGGCTCTCGGCCGCCTCCCGGCGGGCGGCGGCGGCATCTGCCGTCAGGCGCTTGTTGAGGGAGTTGAGGGAGTCAATCTGGACAATGTAACCCTTCATAATGGAACGGAGGGTGCCCAGTTCTTTCTCGTACTGGCGGATCTTGCTGCGGTTGGTGGCTTCCGTTTTGGCCAGCTTCTCAATGAGCTGGGCCACCTGTTCGCGGGAGGTGTCCAACTGGTGGTTGATGGACTCATAGTCGGAGCTCAGGGCCGAGAAATCGGACTGCAGTTCCACCATCTGTCTGGCCAGGTCTGCCTTTTCAATTTCCAGCTGGCTCACCAGCGTACTGCGTTGATACAGAAGGTATCCGAGTACCAGGGCGAGGACGCCGGCCACAATGGCCAGAACGGTCATCAGGGTGCGGGGTCCCTTCTTTTCACGACGTTCGCGCTCTTCGCGCTCTATTCTCTCGAGGGGGTCTTCAGTCATGGCTATTATCTTTTTAATTCGTACAAATATAATTATATTTGTGCAAATAACGTGCTATGGACAACATCTTTTACCAGCGAATAGAGTCGCTGCGCGCCCTGATGAGGGAGAATCATTGGGATATTGTGATCCTCACCGGCAGCGATCCGCATGCCAGCGAGTACCCTGCCCAGCGGTGGAAACAGGTGGAATGGCTGTCCGGTTTTACCGGAGAAGCCGGGGATATTGTGGTCACCCAGGACCACGCCGGCCTCTGGACCGATACCCGTTATTTCATCCAGGCCAACAAGCAGCTGGAGGGTACCGGCATAGTCCTTCACAAGATGCGTGTTCCGGAGCAGGTCCCCATCCCGGAGTGGATTGCTTCCCTGGGAATGGACGAGCCTTGCATAGCCATAGACGGCCTGTGCTATACGATGGATGCGGTCCGTCAGCTTCGGGAGTCCGTGCCCGGAGCCGTCCTTTTCTCCGTCCCCGATTTGCTGGACGGCCTGTGGGAAGACCGCCCCTCCGTCCCCACCTCTCCCATCATCACGCTGGGAGAAGACCTGGTGGGCCTTTCCCGCGAGGCCAAGCTGAGCTGGCTGCGCAAGTGGCTGGTGCTGCAGGAGGCCGATGCCATCCTCCTTTCGGCCCTCGACGACATTGCCTGGATGCTGAATGTCCGCGGATCGGACATCGAGTACAACCCGGTGGTCATTTCCTACCTGCTGGTTACGCTGGAAGATGTCCAGTGGTTCGTGCGCAAGGATGCCTTCGCCGCCCCGGACCCCGACACGCAGGACTCCTTCCAGGAGTTACAGGCCGATGGCATCCAAATCCGCGATTACTCCGATATCAGTTTTGCCCTGGAGTCCCTCAAGGAGTCCGGAGTGGATATGCTCTGCATAGATCCCGCCACGCTCAATGTAGCGCAGCGGGAGGCTGTGGACGCCGGAGACCGGATTCCCCTTACGCTGGAGCGTCCCAGCCCGGTGGCGGCCAAGAAAGCCGTCAAGAACGAGACGGAAGTGGCGGGTATGCGGGAAGCCCATCTGGAAGACGGCCTGGTGATGGAGCAGTTCCTCTACTGGCTTTCTTCCCGCGCCGGTCAGGTGAACGAATGGGAGGCTTCCGAGTATCTTCATTCTCTCCGGGCCCAGATTTCCGGCTTCCGGGGAGAGAGTTTCGAGACCATATCGGCCTATGGCCCTTCTGCGGCTTTGCCGCACTTCAGCACGCCCCGGGTGGGATCGGCCCTCATTGAGCCGCGCGGGCTTTATCTGTGCGATTCCGGCGGCCAGTACCTCTTTGGCACCACGGATATCACCCGCACCGTTCCTATGGGCCCCTGCACGCCCCTGGAGCGGGAAGACTATACCCTGGTGCTGCGCGGTCACATAGACCTTTCGATGGCGGTCTTCCCCCGCGGAACGGCCGGCTGCCAGATAGATGCCCTGGCCCGCGAACCGCTGTGGCAGGCCAAGCGCAACTTCGGCCACGGAACCGGTCACGGCGTGGGTTTCTTCCTCAATGTCCACGAAGGTCCGCAGGAATTGCGGCAGAATTTCAACAGCGTGCCCCTGGAGCCCGGAATGATTCTGTCCGACGAGCCCGGTGTCTATCGGGAAGGCATGCACGGTGTCCGGCACGAGAACGTGGTGCTGGTGCGTTCGGTAGGGGACAACGAGTTCGGTTCCTGGCTGGGCTTCGAGCCCCTTACCCTCTGCCATTTCGATACGTCCTGCCTGGAGGTTTCGCTCCTCACGCAGGCCGAAAAAGACTGGCTCAACGCCTACAATGAGCGGGTATACCGCGCGCTCTCGCCCCGTCTCCCGGCCGAGGTGGCGGCCTGGTTAAGAGAAAGAACCCTGCCGGTATAAGGCAGGGTTCTTAAGTTTACGCGCGGCGGAGGCGGGCTTTCAGGAGTCTTACCACCCCAAGGAGGATTCTTCCCGGGGAGGGCGAAGCAGGAGCTACGGCGCGCCAGCCGGAGTTGAGCAGGCGGCCGGGTCTGAAAAAGTTCAGGAAATCACTGACGTCCCTTCTCATGGAGTTTCTCCGGCGGATGAGGCTGTTGCGAATCTCCAGATGGGCTATTTCCAGATCCTTGATATTGTGGATGTTTCTTAAGTCCTGTCGTGTCATACCTCCTCCTCCTCAAAAAATACTTTGGTAAAGAGTCTCACGAACCCGTTCACGAAGAGTTTGTTCTTGAGCAGGAACAAAATCAAGGTGACCACGGCAAAGAAACCGGCCACAATGAAGGCGGCTACGGCAAAATTGCCCAGCCAGTTTCCCAGCAGGATCACGCAGCCGGCACCCAGGGCCAGCAGCAGGATGGACAGGGACACCAAGGCAAGCACCAGGGCCAGCACCTGACCCAAAGAGAGGGACAGGCCCTTGGTGACCCGGAGTTTCAGATCATCTACCTGCAGGTCCACATATTCCCTGGCGTTGGACGCCAGGTCTTGCAGGGGTCTGTCAAAACCGCTCATACTATGCCTCCTGAGGCTGCTGCTCGTCTACTTCTTCCTCCGGTTCAGAGGTGAGGGACTTCTCCAGCTTGTCCAGTTTTTCCATCAGGGCCTTGCGGGCCTCTTCCTTGAGTTCTTCGCCCTGCTCCATCAGGGTCTTCTTGAGGGCGTTCATTTCCTTGCGGGCGTAGCGGTAGCGGACGTGGGCCTTGTGGGCCAGTTCGTCGGCCTCTTCCTTGGCCTGGTCGTAGCCATCAGAAGCGGCTTCCTTAATTTTCTTGCGGGTCTCGTCCCCGGCTGCGGGGGCAAAGAGGACACCGGCCAGGGCACCGATGGCGGCGCCGGCGATAAAGCCAAATACGGATTCAGTTTTCATATTCCAGTGTTATTAGTGTTGGTTGATTACGGGTGTACAAGGGTTCCCACCTTTTCTCCGGCCAGGAGTTTGGCGAGGTTGCCGGTGGCATTCATATCGAAGACGATGATGGGCATCTTGCCGTCGCTGCAGAGGGCATAGGCGGTCTGGTCCATCACCTTCAGGTGCTTGGAAATGGCCTCGTCAAAGGACAGCTCCTCATATTTCCGGGCCGAAGGGTCCTTCTCCGGGTCTGCGGTATAGACGCCATCCACGCGCGTGCCTTTGAGGAGGGCGTCGGCCCCGATCTCCAAGGCACGGAGGGCTGCACCGCTGTCCGTGGTGAAGAAGGGATTGCCGGTACCGCCGGCGATGAGGGCCACCCCGCCGCGTTCCATTACTTTCACGGCGTCGTCCCTCATATAGTACTTGGCGTAAGGCTCCATAGGCGTGGAGGTGAAGACCACGGCGTCTACGCCTTCGGCCTTGATGAACAAGCTGAGGGCCAGGGAGTTGATG
Source organism: uncultured Bacteroidales bacterium (assembly GCA_900316245.1). Classification (GTDB taxonomy): domain Bacteria; phylum Bacteroidota; class Bacteroidia; order Bacteroidales; family UBA932; genus Cryptobacteroides. The sequence goes on from ONCE01000002.1 coordinate 29,798, forward strand.
ACCGTGGCCAGCATACCCATCTTGTCTCCGTCCACCCGGTCGAAGCCCTTGCCCACACCCTGCAGGCCGCGGAAGATGTTGCCGCCGCCGTTTACGATGGTAATCTGAAGACCGGCCTTGGCCGCTGCTGCAATTTCCTTTGCATATTTTTCCAGCCAGGCAGTATCCAGCCCCTTGCCTGCGGGCCCTCCGAGGCTCTCGCCACTCAACTTCAATAGAACTCTTTTATACATATATCAACAAGTATTACCTTCGGTTCGACTTTCTGCAAAGCCCACGCACAAAAAAACGCTCTACGTTACCCCCTCCCGAAACCCCTCCCCTCGGGGGAGGGACTTAATCGCCACTGAGTTTAAGTAAAACGCGTCTGTACATTGGGTTTCCTTTTAATTGTAACAAAAGTATCGAAAAATTGGGATACTTCCAAGAAAGATTCCTATATTTGCATACTTAAGAAATTAACTAAACTAGAATAATGGCTAACTTTTTAACCTCTTCTATCGGCAAGAAGTTCATTCAGAGCGTCAGCGGCGCTTTCCTTGTCCTCTTCCTGCTCCTTCACGGTACCATTAATTTCTTCTCCGTCATGGACTCCTTCTACGGAAGGTTCGGCAAGGTGGCGGCAGACAACATGCCCTACTCCCACGGAGACGGCTGGTTCCAGCTGGGCTGCGACTTTATGTCCTCCCCCTTCATCAAGATTATGGTCCCCATCCTGGCCCTGGGCTTCGTGATTCATATTGTGTACGGTATCTGGCTCAGCTACGAAAACATCAAGAAGCGTGGCGGCCTCAAGCGATACGAGGTAGCTTCCAAGGCCAAGAATGACAGCTGGAGCGCCAAGAACATGGCCGTTCTGGGTATCCTCATCCTGGGCCTCCTGGGCTTCCACCTCACCCACTTCTGGGCCAAGATGCAGCTGCAGGAATTTATGGGTGGAGAAGCAGAGAACCCTTACTATCTGCTCATCGCCACTTTCCGCAACCCTTGGGTTGTGGCCTGCTATATCGTATGGTTCATCGCCCTGTTCCTGCACCTCGAGCACGGTTTCTGGAGCATGTTCCAGACCATCGGCTGGAACAACAAGAAGTGGCTGAAGCGCCTCAAGGTCATTGGCATCCTCGTAGCCGCTATCATTGTGCTGCTGTTTGTGGCCACCGCCCTCAACGCCTATGTGGAGGCCAACTACGTAACGGCTTCTTCGCAGTACACCCAGGCCCTTTTGGTTATTTTTTAAAAATTTTTGAAATTTTTCTTGCATTTGTAATTTCAATTGCTCATCTTTGCAACAGCATGAGAAAGAACAACAATAACTGGTGGCGCACTTACAGCTTAACCCTGTAAGTCGCTTCGCCGTAGTTATAAATATAGGAAAGGCCTGCTGACTTACAGCAGGCCTTTTTTGTGTGTGGTAAACAATCAAAAAATCATTAAAAACATAAAACACTTAGCATTATGAAACAGAAAAAGTACATCCTCCCGGACAGTGAGATTCCTACTCATTACTTTAACATCCAGGCCGTCATGCCCAACAAGCCGCTGCCTTTCCTGCACCCGGCTACCAAGCAGCCTCTGAAGCCCGAAGACCTGTATCCCATTTTCTGCAAGGCCTGCGCCGACCAGGAACTGAACCAGACCGATGAGTGGATCCCCATCCCCGAAGAAGTACGCCAGCAGTACGCCGCCTACCGCTGCACCCCGCTGGTGAGAGCCTATGAGCTGGAAAAAGCCCTGGGTACCCCCGCTCACATTTACTTCAAGAATGAGTCCGTGAGCCCCGCCGGAAGCCACAAGCTCAACAGCGCCCTGGCCCAGGCCTATTACGCCAAGGAGCAGGGCATCACCAACCTCACCACCGAGACCGGTGCCGGCCAGTGGGGCGGTGCCCTCAGCTATGCCACCAAGAAATTTGGCATTGACTGTGCGGTCTATATGGTAAAGGTGAGCTATGAGCAGAAGCCTTTCCGCCGCTCCATCATGCAGGCTTTCGGTGCCACCGTCACCCCCTCCCCGTCCATGAGTACCCGTGCCGGTAAGGACATCATCACCCGCAACCCCAACGACCAGGGTTCCCTGGGCTGCGCCATCTCCGAGGCCATCGAACTGGCCGTGAACACGCCCAACTGTAAGTATGCCCTGGGTTCCGTGCTCAACCACGTTTGCCTGCACCAGACCGTCATCGGCCTGGAAGCCGAAAAGCAGATGGCCATGACCGGCGAGTATCCGGACATTGTTATTGCCTGCTTCGGCGGCGGCTCCAACTTCTGCGGCATCGCCCTCCCGTTCATGCGTCACAACATCCAGGACGGCAAGAAGACCCGCTTCATCGCGGCCGAACCTTACTCCTGCCCTAAGCTCACCAAGGGTAAGTTCGAGTACGACTTTGGCGACGAATCCGGTATGACCCCGCTTCTCCCCATGTTCACGCTGGGCCACACCTTCAAGCCCGCTGCCATCCACGCCGGCGGTCTGCGTTATCACGGTGCCGGCGTTATCCTTAGCCAGCTGATGAAGGACGGTTATATGGAGGCCGTGGACATTGAACAGCTGGATTCCTTCAAGGCCGGTGTGCTCTTTGCCCGTACCGAGGGCATCATCCCCGCTCCGGAAAGCTGCCACGCCATTGCCGCCACCATCCAGGAGGCCCTCAAGTGCAAGGAGACCGGCGAGCAGAAGACCATCCTGTTCAACCTTTCCGGCCACGGCTTCGTGGATATGTCCGCCTACGACCAGTACTTCTCCGGCGAGATGCAGAACTACCACGTCTCGGAGGAAGACCTGAACAAGTTCATCCAGAGCGCCGATGCCCTGAACAAGTAACCCCCCGTTTTTTTCAAAAAGCCTCGTTCACCGAACGGGGCTTTTTGTTATATTTGTGGTATGAAACGCATTGTGATCATCCTTTGCCTGATGGCGGCCGGAACAGCCGCCTGGGCGCAGAGCAAAATTGTAACGGACAGCATCCAGAGCACCAAACTGGGCTGTGAGCAAAAGTACAATGTTTACCTCCCTTCCGGCTATGATGCCGCCAAGAGCTATCCCGTCATCTATCTGCTGCACGGCCTGTATGGAGACTACAGCAACTGGGCCGGAACCGGCAGGATGAAAGACGTGGCCGATGAACTCATCGCCTGCGGAGAACTGGTTCCCACCGTTATCATTATGCCCAACGCCGGAGACAACGACGTTCACAATTACCAGAACGGCTATTTCAATGTAAAGGACTGGCCCTACGAGGATTTCTTCTTCGAGGAGTTCCTGCCGGCTGCCGAAAGGAAGTACAACTGCGGCGGCTGCAAGGGAAGGCGCGCCATTATGGGCCTTTCCATGGGCGGCGGCGGATCCATCGTTTACGCCCAGCATCACCCGGACCTGTTCTCCAGCGCCTATGGAATGAGCGCCTGGCTGGACAACAAGCACCGCGAGGTGCGGGGGGCCAACCGTCCCGGAAGCAAACTCGTCATTACGGACGAGTCCGTGCGGGAGCATTCGGCCCTGGATTTCATTGACCAGGCCGATGACGCCACCAAGGCCCAGCTCAGAACCGTCAAGTGGTTCCTGGACTGCGGAGACGATGATATCCTGATGCTTCTTTCCGTCCAGCTGCACCTCAAGATGAATGAGGCCGGTATCAAGAACGAACTGCGGGTGCGCAACGGCGGTCACACGTGGGAATACTGGCACACGGCACTGAGACTTTCCCTGCCCTTTGCCAGCCGGAATTTCTGTCAGTCCACCATCACCAACAAGGCGGAGGGGTGATTGAAATGCAGGGAGACGATGGGAGCGGAGGTCCGGTTCAAGGTAGCCTTCCACCAGGCGTCAAACACCACATCGTCCGTGGGCCACTGAAGCCCTTCGGAAGTAACCTTTAAAGAATTGTCAGCGCTGAAAAGCGAGATGCGGCGGCCTTCACCCAGGTGGAGGTCGCAGCTGTCTGTAATGGCGAAGGCCGTTCCGTAGTCCGATACCATCGACACGCGGCGCTCTCCCAGGTCAAACAGGCGGGTGTATTCCATCAGCAGGCCCAGGTTGCCAATCGTATGGTCTTCGCGGAGGCCGGTGGCGCCCAGGATGGTAATCTCCTGCACCTCGGGATGCTCCCGGAGCACCCAGCGCATGGCTTTGGTAAGGTCGTTGTAGTCCTGTTCGCTCTCGGGGTACAGGCAGTCCTTATAGCGCTCTTTGAGTTCCGGGGGAATGGAATCCATATCTCCCACCACCGCGAGGGGTTGGGCCGATGGATTATACTCCACCCAGCGCTTGAGAGCTCCGTCGCAGCAGACTACGCCTTCGGCCGAATCCAGCAGATACAGCGGATACGGCTCGGTAGGGAACGCCCCGTTGCAGAGGATAATGAGGCTATTCATCTTCCTTGGGTTGGGCCTTGGCCACTTCGGCCTTGGAGGTGCCTTGGGTTGTGGTATAGGCGGTAGGGTTGCGGAAGCCCAGCAGGAAGGACTTCACATCCATCCGCTTCTTGCCAGCAAGCTGGAGGTCCGTGATGGCAATGGCGCCGTCCTGGGTGGCAATGGCCAGGTACGTCTTGCCGTCGGACAGGACTGTGCCGGGAGCGGCGTGCAGGTCTTCCCGGATTTCTCCGAAGTAGATCTTCAATTGGGTAGGAGATACGCCCGCTTCGCCCGGTAGGACAAGCTCAGTGAAGGCGCAGGGGAAGGGGGAGAGGCCGCGGATGAGGTTGTAGACATTCCTGGAAGTGTCGTTCCAGTCAATGTGCTGCAACTCGCGGGTGAGCTTGGGAGCGGGCTTGAGGAGCTCAGAGCCCTGGATGAAGCTGCGCTGGACACGCAGTTCCACATTCTTCTGAATGAGGCCTTCCACGGTTTCCACCACCAGCGTGGAGCCCAGTTCCATCAGCTTGTCGTGGAGGTCTCCGGCGGTGTCCGTAGGCTCGATGTGGCACTCGGAGCGGAGGATGATGCCGCCGGTGTCAATCTTCTGGTCAATCATAAAGGTGGTGACACCGGAGATGTTCTCTCCGTTGATCACGGCCCAGTTGATGGGGGCGGCACCGCGGTACTGCGGCAGCAGGGCGGCGTGCAGGTTGAAGGTGCCCAGCTTAGGCATGCTCCACACCACTTCCGGCAGCATCCGGAAGCCCACTACCACAAACAGATCGGCCTTCCAGGCGGCGAGGGCCTTCAGGAACTCCTCGTCCTTGAGTTTCTCCGGCTGCAGCAGGGGCAGGTCGTGTGCCACAGCGTATTTCTTGACGGCGCTTTCGTTCATCTTGAGGCCGCGGCCGGAGGGCTTGTCGGGTACGGTGACCACGCCCACCACTTTGTAACCGGCCTTCTGCAGGGCCTCCAGCGGGCCCACCGAGAACTCCGGCGTGCCCATATATACTATACGTGTCTTTCTGAACATACGAATGATTTGACTCTTGATTTTGCGGAAGCCCGCCTTGAGCAGATCCGTGCTCAGCAGGCTGGAATCCTGGACGGCCTTGATGGTGAGGAAGCCGCCTATGGGCGCCAGGATGAAGGCCGATATGAATTTTCCGATAAAGGCCGATGTGACACCGTTGTTGCCCAGCCGTTCTCCAATGATGTCAATGACCCAGTATAGCACGAAGAACAGCATGGAGATGATGGCCGGAGCACCCAGGCCGCCCTTCTTTAGGATGGCGCCCACGGGAGCGCCTATGAAGAAGAGCAGCAGACAGGCCAGGGCCTGGGCGTACTTCTTCCAGATTTCCACATTGGTGCGGTAGATGAGGCGGGTATAGTCGGCCGATTCCATAACCATATTGCGGGCTGCGTTGGCGTACTGCCGGGCGCCGTTGGCCGCATTGTCATAGGCCCTCTGTTTTTCGCGGAGGTTTCTCCAGGGACCGTTGGTGCGCACGGGCATCACCGTGGAGGAGATGGAGCGCCAGTTGGTGTCCAGCTGCTTGCGGTTGTCGATGACGCTGTTGCGGAGGAACTCTTCCACGTGGCGGCGCGTTCCGTCGTTCACCAGCGTCATCAGGGAGTCCCTTCCGTTGTGGAGGGATTTCAGGTTCATCGAACGGACCTGCTCTCCGTAACGGGCGCTGTCGGACTGGTGATAGGCATAGTTCTCCAGGGAAATGACCATCTCCTCCCGGGAGAAGGCCACCCGCTGCAGGCTTAGGGTGGTATCCCTGTACTTGCGCACGTTCTCTTCCTGGTAGCTTACGCCGTCGTACATCGTAAAGGTGAGGTAGTCCTTGACCTTGGACATCTTGATGATGCCGCTGTCGGCCACCGTGATGCTGGTATTGCCCTTGGACGAGCTGTGGTCGTACACTTGGATGTTGTACATCATCCCGGTCTCCTTGTTGCGCCGCTCCACGCGCAGGATATAGCCGTCAATGCCATCGTAGAAGATGCCGGTGGGAATCTTGATCTCACTCTTGGTGCGGCGGATGTCGTCTCGCATCGTGTAGATCTGGTTGATGGCGTAGGGGACCAGGCGGTCTCCCACATAGAAGGCGCCTACGCAGATAAGCAGGCACATAAGGGTCATAGGGGCCAGGACGCGGGTGAGCGAAATGCCGGAGGCCTTGATGGCCGTGAGTTCGAACTTCTCGCCCATATCTCCCAGCGTCATCATCGCGCTCAGGAGGGTGGCCAGGGGAATGGCCAGGGGGAGCACTTGGAAACTGCCCCACATCATAAACTCAAGGATTACCTTGAATTCCAGGCCCTTACCCACCAGCTCGTCTATGTATACCCAAAGAAACTGCATGGCCAGAATAAACACCACAATCCCCAGCGTAGCCAAAAACGGCACGCCGAAAGACTTAATGATAAACAGGTCCAGCTTCTTCATTGAGCGTCATACCCGGCTTGACCGGGTATCTTAAGCGGTAGCTACTTCTACAAGTTTGTTGAGAGCTTCGGAGAGGCCTTCTACCGTACGGCCGCCGGCGGTTGCCAGGCCGGGCTGTCCGCCGCCGCCGCCCTGGATGAACTTGGCGGCTTCGCGGATGTCCTTGCCGGCATTCTTGCCCTTGGCTACCAGGTCGTTGGAGTACATAAGTACCAGGTTGGGCTTTTCGTCGTAGGCGAAGGCGCCGGCCAGTACGAAGTTCTCCACCTTTTTCTGCAAAAGCAGGGCCACGTTGCGAACCAGGGCCGGGTCTATGGAGTTGTCGAAGCGAACCAGCTTGATGCCGTTCACTTCTTCGGCCTTGGTGGCCAGTTTCTCGGCCAGGGCGGCGGCCTTTTCGTTGGCCACGGCCTCCAGCTGCTTACGGGCCTCGGCGTTCTCCAGCACCAGTTTCTCGACGGCTGCGGTGAGGTCGGGAGCGTTGTTGAACAAGCCCTTGATGCCTCTCAGAATGTCCTCCGTGTGCTGGATGTTCTCCATCGCGCGGGCGCCAGTGACGGCCTCGATGCGGCGTACGCCGGCGGCTACGGCACTTTCGGAAACAATCTTGAACAGGCCGATGGTGCCGGTATAAGGGGTGTGCGTACCGCCGCAGAGCTCAATGGAATCTCCGAAGCGGACCACGCGGACCACGTCTCCGTACTTTTCTCCGAACAGGGCCATGGCACCCATGGCGCGGGCCTCTTCCATAGTGGCATCTCGCTTTTCGCAGAGCGGGAAGTTGGAGCGGATGAGTTCGTTTACGCGGGTTTCCACGAAACGCAGCTCTTCGTCGGTCATCTTCTGGAAGTGCGAGAAGTCGAAGCGGAAATAGTCCGGTCCCACGAAGGAGCCCTTCTGCTCCACGTGCGTACCCAGGGCCAGGCGAAGGGCCTGGTGCAGCAGGTGGGTGCAGGTGTGGTTGTTCTGGATGTGACGGCGGCGGCTGTTGTCCACCATCAGGGTATAGGCCTGGGTACTGGTGGAAGGCAGACGCTCGGCCAGATGGATGGTCAGGTTGTTCTCCTTGACGGTGTTCAGGATCTGGATGCGCTCGCCGTTTTCACCCTCGATGAAGCCGGTGTCACCTACCTGGCCGCCCATTTCGGCATAGAAAGGCGTGCGGTCAAAGACCAGCTGGAACAGTTCCTTGTTCTTCTGCTTCACGGTGCGCTGTTTCAAGAGGCGGGCCCCCTCTACGCGCAGGGTATCGTAGCCCACGAAGACTACATCGGCCTCTCCAAAGACCATCCAGTCTCCAAACTCGTTGGCGGTGGCGTTGCGGGCGCGCTCCTTCTGTTTCTGGAGCTCGGCGTTGAAGCCTTCCAGGTCCACCGTATAGCCTTTCTCGGAGGCGATGAGCTGGGTGAGGTCGATGGGAAATCCGTAGGTGTCGTACAGTTCAAAGGCGTCGGGGCCGGCCACCATCTTGGTGGCGGCGTTCTTGGCCATGTTGTCCTCCAGCATGCGGATGCCGCGGTCCAGGGTGCGCAGGAAGGCGTTTTCCTCTTCCTTGATCACGTTGGTGATGAGTTTCTGCTGGGCCTTCAGTTCGGGATAGGCTTCTCCCATATCGGCCACCAGCTGGGGGATGAGGCGGCAGAGGAAAGGTTCATTGAAGCCCAGGAAGGTATAGCCGTAACGCACGGCGCGGCGCAGGATGCGGCGGATTACGTAGCCGGCCTTCACGTTGGAAGGCAGCTGGCCGTCTGCAATGGAGAAGGCGATGGCGCGGACGTGGTCTGCAATCACGCGCATAGCCACCTGCACATTGCCGCCTTCTTCGTATTTATGGCCGGAGAGGGCCTCCACCTGGCCGATGAGGCCGGAGAAGACATCCGTCTCGTAGTTGCTCTTCTTGTTCTGGAGAATCATGCACAGGCGCTCGAAACCCATACCGGTGTCGATGCTCTTGGCCGGGAGGGACTCCAGGTGACCGTCGGCCTTGCGCTCATACTGCATGAACACCAGGTTCCAGATTTCGATGACCTCGTCGTTGTCTGCGTTCACGAGCTCGCGGCCGGGAACCTTGGCAATCTCTTCGTCGGATCGGAGGTCAATGTGGATCTCCGAGCAGGGGCCGCAGGGGCCGGTGTCTCCCATTTCCCAGAAGTTGTCGTGTTTGTTGCCGGTGAGCACGTGGTCTTCCGGAAGGTGCTTGAGCCAGGCGGCCTGGGCCTCGGTGTCCAGGGTGGTTCCGTCTTCTTCGGATCCTTCGAACACGGTGGCGTACAACTTGGTCTTGTCAATCTTGTACACCTCCGTGAGGAGCTCCCAGGCCCAGTCGATGGCCTCGGTCTTGAAGTAGTCTCCAAAGCTCCAGTTGCCCAGCATTTCAAACATGGTGTGGTGACGGCCGTCGTGACCCACGGCTTCCAGGTCGTTGTGCTTGCCGCTCACGCGGAGGCACTTCTGGGAGTCGGTTGCGCGGGGGAACTTGGGGGCGGAGTTGCCCAGGAAGATGTCCTTGAACTGGTTCATGCCCGCGTTGGTGAACATAAGGGTAGGGTCGTTCTTGATGACCATGGGGGCCGAAGGAACCACGGTGTGTCCCTTGGAGGCGAAGAAGTCCAGATACTTCTGGCGGATTTCTTTAGATGTCATATATTGAGTACGTTTCTATTATCTATAAGATATAACTTGCAAAATTACACAAATTTCCACGAAAATCCTTGAATGGGGGCACAGAATATGCAAGACAACCCGGGATTGAAAGAAAATTGTTAAATTTGCGGACTCTACTGCAAAAGATGGCGAAGAGCAAGAAGAAATACGTGATGAACCCGGAGACCCTTATGGTGGATGTCCAGGAGGAGACCCGTATCCAGGGCTGGCAGGTTCTGGTGGTGGGCGTCGCGGGCCTGTTTCTGTTCCTGCTCTTTATGTGGGCCAGGGTCTCTGTAATGAAGCAGGACCTTCCCAAAACCTCCATACTCCGGCACCAGAACGCGGAGTGGAACACCCGCATAGACCAGATGTCCCAGCAGTTGGACCGCTATGAGGAACTGCTCTCCATGATGGAAGAAAGGGACGACCGTGTGTACCGTTCCGTCTACGGCCTGGACGAGATTCCGGAGGCCATCCGCCGCTCCGGTTTTGGCGGGGAAAACCGCTACCGGGAACTGGAAGGGACGGCCGTCCTGGACATTGCCCGCCGCCTGGACCAGCTGGAAAAACGCGTATACATCCAGTCCAAGTCGTTTGACGACGTGTCCACCCTCCAGCGCACTGCCGGTGACCTGGCCTCCCACATTCCCGCCATCTCTCCCGTGAATACGGATCCTTCCACATACCGGATGTCCAGCCCCTTCGGCTATCGCGTGCACCCCGTTTTGGGCTATAGAAAACGCCATACCGGCATGGACTTCGCCTGCCCGCCCGGCAATCCCATTTACGCCACCGGTGACGGTGTAGTGGTAAAGGTGGCACGCGAGCGCGGCGGCTACGGCACCCACGTGGAAGTGGACCACGGTTTCGGTTACAAGACGCGTTACGCCCATATGTCCCGCATCGACGTAACCCTGGGCCAGCGGGTAACCAGAGGGGATTGCCTAGGTTTGACGGGCCGAACGGGCCTGGTTTCCGGACCGCACCTGCACTACGAGGTGATGTACCGTAAGGAGTACGTCAACCCCGCCTTATATATGGACCTCACCATCTCGGCCGAAGACTACGCCGAAATGGTTAAAAAACCCAACAGCTGATGGCCGCCAAGAAGAAAGACAGCAAAACCAAGCAGATTCTGATGGCCATCCTGCGGTATACGGTGGCATCGGTTTCCACGGGCATTGTGCTCTATATGCTCTTTGCCCTGTTCTTCTCCACCAAGGAAGAACGCCGTCTGGAGAGGGAAAACCGCCTTTACAGCAATATGTACTCCGGTATGAAAGCCAAGGAAGAGCTCATAGGAGACGTGCTGGAGGGGCTTATGGAAAGGGACGACGCCATCTACGAAGAACTCTTCGATACCCCGCCGCCGTCCCTGGAAGAAGTGGGCGGCTACCGCGGCATAGGTATGAACGGGAGCGAAAATATGCCGGAGCGCTATTATGTCAAGAAGGCTTCCAGCCAGTCCGACAGCCTCCTTCAGACGGCCCGCGCAATTGACGAAAACTTTGCGGAAGTTTTCCGCATTCTTCAGGAGAAGACAGACAGCATACCCCCGCTTTCCCTGCCGCTCAACAATATGTCTTATGTGCAGGTGGGTGCCTCCGTGGGCCTCAAGCACAATCCCATCTATAACCTTCAGGTGCAGCACGACGGCCTGGATCTCATTGCCCCGCAGGGAGACCCTGTGCTGGCCGCCGCTTCCGGCCGCGTAACCAACGTGACCCGTTCCCGCAAGGGCCTGGGCAACGAGGTGGTGATCGATCACGGAAATGGCTATGTGACCAAGTACAGCCTTCTGGGAGACATCTCCGTATCCCAGGGAAAAATGGTTAAAGTGGGTCAGGTGCTGGGTACGGTGGGCGTGTCCACGTTCGTTACAGCCCCTCACCTCCACTTCGAGGTATACCACAACGGAGAAGTCAAGGATCCCATTGACTTCTTCTTCTCCTCCCTTTCCCCGGAGGACTATTCCCGAATGAGGATTATGGCTGCCAAGACCAGCCAGTCCATGGACTAATACCCGGATCTATCCATTTCGCGCCTCAGATCTTTGTCCTTGATGGACTGGCGCTTGTCGTATTCTTTCTTACCCTTGGCCAGGGCAATCACCAGCTTGGCAAAGCCGTTGTCCGCGATGAAGAGTTTCACGGCCACGATGGTGAGGCCTTTCTGTTTATCGGCCTGCTGCAAATGCCTGAGCTCCTTGCGGTTGAGGAGGAGGCGGCGGTCCCTCACGGGTTCGTGCTGGCCCCAGCTGCCCCAGTGGTACAGGGCTATGTTCATACCCCTTACAAAGAGTTCGTTGCCCACGAAGAAGCAGTATGCATCCTGCAGCGAGCACTTGCCGGCGCGGATGGATTTGATCTCCGTTCCCACCAGCTGGATGCCGGCGGTATAGGTCTCCAGGAACTCGAAATCGAACGAGGCCCGGCGGTTTTTGATCTGTATGGTGCTCTTGGCTTTGGGCATAGGATTGCAAAGGTAGCACTTTTTTCGTAATTTCGCCTCCGTGAACAAAACCGAGTTACTTCCGGACCGTCCGGGCATTCCGCCCATGGCCAAACTGCCAGACCCCGAGGTGGTGGATCCCGCCGCCCTGGCCCGGGCGTATGATGCCGGGGACATAGACCTCATCTGCGTGGTGGGGCCCACGGCTTCCGGCAAAACCCGCTATGCCGTGCAGTTGGCTAAGGCCTTGGCCCCGGCAGAAATTCTTTCGGCCGATTCCCGCCAGGTATATACCGGTATGGACATCGGCACGGGGAAGGACCTCAGGGAGTACGGAGACGTGCCCTATCACCTGATTGACATTGTGCCGGCCGGCAGCAAATTCAACATTTACCAGTACCAGGAGGCCTTTGCCAAGGCGTATGCCGATATCCGGAGCCGCGGCGCCATTCCCATCCTCTGCGGAGGCTCCGGCCTGTACATAGAATCCGTGACCCGGGCGTATAAGTTCGAGAAACAGAACGGGTTACCGGACGACGCCCTCCCGCGCAAACCTTATTATATAGGGACGCTCGTAACCCGGGAGGAGCGGGTGGCCCGCATCGACCGCCGCCTGGAAGAGCGCCTGCAGGAAGGCCTGGTGGAGGAAATCCGCACCCTGCTAAAGACCGTTCCGCCGGAAGACCTTCTCTATTACGGCCTTGAATATAAGTTCGTTACCCAGTATGTGCTGGGCCAGTTGTCCTACGAAGATATGGTGGTGGCCCTGGGTAATGCCATCCATCAGTTTGCCAAGCGCCAGATGACCTGGTTCCGCGGTATGGAACGAGATGGAGTGCAAATTCATTGGGTGCGACCGTAAAATTTTTTTGCAAAGCGAAAAACTTTTACTACCTTTGCAGCCCCAAAAACATATGTGGATAGATTTGGCTGCTTGCAACCACGTTAAAAAATGCTAAAATTACATTTCATATCAGTGTTTTGTGTTTTTAGCCTCCGCATATGCTCGGGGCTAATTTTTTTGTATCTATGGTAAAGAATTATCTATTTACTAGTGAGTCGGTTAGCGAAGGTCACCCCGACAAAGTGGCAGACCAGATTTCCGATGCTATCCTGGACGAATTCCTGAAGCAGGACCCGGAGGCCAAAGTGGCCTGCGAGAGCTTCTGCTCCACCGGTATGGTGGTGGTGATGGGAGAGGTTAAGGCCGAAGCTTACGTAGATATCCAGAACACCGTCCGCAACACCATCCGCAAAATCGGATATACCAAGGCCGACTATATGTTTGACGCCAGCAGCTGCGGCGTGCTGAGCGCGCTGCACGAGCAGAGCGCCGACATCAACCGCGGCGTAGAGCGCGCCACGGAAGAGGAGCAGGGCGCCGGCGACCAGGGTATGATGTTCGGTTACGCCTGCCAGGACACCGAGGATTATATGCCCCTCCCGCTGTATCTGAGCCACAAAGCCCTTGAGATTCTGGCCGATATCCGCCACAACGAACTGTCCCTGATGCCCTATCTGAGACCCGACGCCAAGAGCCAGTTCACCATCGAATATGACGGCGAGACCCACCAGCCGGTGAAGGTCCACACCATAGTCCTGAGCACCCAGCACGACGAGTTCGTGCCCGAGAGCCTGGGCAAGATGACCTATGAGGAAGCCGTGGCCCAGTACGGCCAGGCCAAGGTGGACGAGGCTATGCAGAACAAGATCCGCCAGGATGTGGAGACCATCCTCATTCCCCGCCTGAAGGCCGAACTCCCGGAGCAGACGGCCGCGCTCATCCACGACTATGTGCTGCACGTGAACCCCACGGGCAAGTTCGTGATTGGAGGCCCCCACGGCGATACCGGTCTTACAGGCCGAAAGATCATCGTAGACACCTACGGCGGCAAGGGTGCCCACGGCGGCGGAGCTTTCTCCGGAAAGGACCCGTCCAAGGTGGACCGCAGCGCCGCTTATGCCGCCCGTTATATTGCCAAGAACCTGGTGGCCGCCGGTGTGGCTTCCGAGTGCCTGGTCCAGCTGGCCTACGCCATCGGCGTGGCCCGGCCCGTGAGCGTTTTCGTAGATACTTACGGCACCGCAGCCAAGGGCCTGTCCGACGGTGAGATTGCCGCCAAGGTGCAGGAACTGTTTGACCTTCGGCCCGCCGCTATCATCAAAAAGTTCCAGCTCAAGAATCCCATTTATGCCCCCACGGCCGCCTATGGCCACATGGGCCGGAAGCCTTTCCAAAAGATGGTGAAGGTGCAGGGAAAAGAGAAAATTGTCCAATTCTTTGGCTGGGAACTGCTGGACAGCGTTCCTGCCATCCAAAAGGCTTTCAATCTTTAGATTGACTTACAGCGAATTCTTAGGAGTTCGCTTTTTTATTATCTGAATTCTTCGTATCTTTGCACTTTGATTGGTTGGGAAATACTGTTAGTATCAATATTTATTTTTCAAACATTTATGAAACAAGCTTTTAAAAGCCTTTCTCTCGCATTCATTACCATGTTTGCGGGTATTGTCGCCTTTGCTCAGGTGACCACGTCCTCCCTTTCCGGTAGCGTGGTAGACCAGAACGGCGAACCTGTCATCGGCGCTGCCGTTGTGGCCCTCCACGAGCCCTCCGGTACCGTCTATGGCGCAGTAACCAACGCCGATGGCCGCTACACCATCCAGGGTATGCGTACCGGCGGTCCCTACAAGGTGGACTTCACCTGCCTGGGCTACCAGGACGCCACCTACACTGGCATTACCCTCCAGCTGGCCGAGACGTTCAGCCTGAATGCCAAAATCGCCGAGTCTTCTGAGTTCCTTGAGGGAACGGTGATCGTAGCAGACGCTACCTCCAAGTTCGCCGCCCAGGAGCGCACGGGCGCTGTGACCAACATCAACAATGCCCAGATCACGGCCATCCCCACGGTGAACCGCAGCATTACCGATGTTACCCGCCTTTCCCCTTACGGCGGTAACGGTATGAGCTTCGCCGGCGCCGATGGTCGTACCGCCAACTTCACGGTTGACGGCGCCAACTTCAACAACAACTTCGGTCTTAACGATAATCTCCCTGGTGGTGGCAACCCCATCTCCATCGACGCCATCGAAGAACTCCAGGTTGTGATCAGCCCCTACGATGTTCGCCAGACCAACTTCATCGGTGGTGGTGTCAACGCTATCACCAAGTCCGGTACCAACACCTTCAAGGGTACGGCTTATGTATATCACAAGAATGAGTTCCTGCGTGGTGACACCATCTACGGTGAGCAGATTTCCGGCGCTCGTGACAAAGACCGCACCACCACCTATGGTTTCACCTTCGGCGGCCCCATTGTCAAGAACAAGCTCTTCTTCTTCGTAAATGCTGAAATGTCCAAGATTCCTTCCATCGTAAACCGCTGGAGGGCTTCCGATAACGGTAAGGCAGATCCCGACAATTACGTTTCCCGCACCACCAATGCAGACCTCAAGAGAGTTTCTGACTACGTTAAGGAAAAGTATGGTTATGAAACCGGATCCTGGAGCAATTTCCCGGCCAACGAGAGCAACGCCAAGATCCTGGCCCGCCTGGACTGGAACATCAGCCAGAAGCATCACCTGGCCCTGCGTTACAACTACACGGTCAACAAGTACTGGCAGTCTCCCAACGCTTCCTCCATGGATGCTGGTAGCCGTATGGTAGATGCCCGTATGTCCAAGAGCTCCATGTCCTTTGTCAACTCCATGTATTCCATGCAGAACATTGTGCATACCTGGTCTCTGGATTTGAACAGCCGTCTTACCGATAACCTTTCCAACCAGTTCCTGGCTACCTTCTCCAAGCTGGATGATATCCGCGGTTCCAATTCCGAGCAGTTCCCGCACATCGACATTCTGGATGGTGACGTGCGCGAAGAGGGTGCAGATCCTAACATCTACATGGCTCTGGGTTATGAGCTCTTCACCTGGAACAACGCTGTGCACAACACCGTTGCCAACGTAAAGGACGACCTCACCTGGTACCTTGGTAAGCACAAGATCACCGGAGGTATCAACTTCGAGTACCAGATGGCCGACAACGCCTATATGCGTAACGGTACCGGTTACTATCGTTACAACTCCGTGACCGAGTTTATCAACGGTGCCAATCCTGAGATTGTGAACCTCACCTACGGTTACGACGGAGAGCAGAACCCTGCTGCCCGTGTACAGTTCTACAAGGCCGGCCTCTATGCCCAGGATGAGTGGAACGCCACCGATAACTTCAAACTTACCTACGGCCTCCGTATGGACGGTCTGTTCTTCAACAACGGTGACCTTATCACCAATGCCGCCATCAAGGAGCTCTCCTTCTATCCCAAGGCTAACAACTATGAGGAAACCCATATCGACACCGGTAAGTGGCCTACCGCCAAGGTGACTTTCTCCCCGCGCGTTGGTTTCACCTGGGATGTATTTGGCAACAAGAGCCTGAAGGTTCGTGGTGGTACCGGTCTGTTCAGCGGCCGTCTGCCCCTGGTGTTCTTCACCAACATGCCCACCAACGGAGGTCTGGTTCAGTATCAGGCCCAGATTAATGCCGACAAGGCCAAACAGATGGGCTTCACCATGGATGAGTTCGCCGGTGGTCTCGTGACCGACGAGAACGGCAAGGCTACCATTTCCGCTCTCCTGAATAAGCTCCAGAAGCTTGGATATCCCACCACCGTATCTCCTGAATCCGGTGTTGTTCCTTCCGCAGTGAACGCTGTGGATCCCAAGTTCAAGATGCCGCAGGTTTGGAAGACCTCCCTGGCCTTTGACTATACCTTCCCCACCTCCTTCCCGTTCAGCATTACGGCTGAGGGTATCTTCAACAAGACCATCAACGCCGTTGCTATCTCCGACTGGAGCATTAAGAATGTAGGTGGTTTCGCCCGCTTCAACGGCGCCGACAACCGTCCCATCTATCCCGAATCTTTCCGCGTAGCCAACATCGTGAGCGGCAAGTCCAAGGAAGTCTCCGCCTTTGTGCTGGAGAACACCTCCAAGGGTTATGGCTGGAGCGCCAACGTTACCCTCAACATGCAGCCCATCGAGAGCCTGAGCCTCATGGCCGCTTACACCCACACCGTGAGCAAGGAAATCACCGGTATGCCCGGTTCGGCAGCTGAGTCTGCTTTCACCTATGTTCCCACGAACGAAGGTCCCAACTACATCAAGCTGCATAACTCCCAGTACGTGACCCCGGATCGTGTTGTTGCTTCCGCAACCCATCACGACAAGAGCGGTAACCACTATTCCCTCATCTATGAGGCCTGGAGAGGTGGTTACAACTACTCCTACATGATGGCCAATGATATGAACGGTGACGGTTACAACTACGACGCCCTCTACATCCCTACGGATGAGCAGGTTGCCAACGGTGACTTCCGCTTCGTCTCCGCTGACGATGCCACCCGCTTCATGGACTTCGTTCACAACGACGCTTACCTCTCCAAGCATCAGGGTCAGTATGCAGAAGGTTACAGCCTTTACAACCCTTGGGTGCATCGTCTGGACTTCAGCTACAAGCACGACTTCACCGTGATGATTGGCAAGACCAAGAACACCCTGCAGCTGAGCTTCGATATGAAAAACATCCTCAACCTCTTCAACTCCAGCTGGGGCGTTTCCAAGGCTCTGAATTCCGCCATTGGTTCCGACGCTCGCGTTCTTAAGTACGAAGGCGTTGATAAGGATGGTTATGCTACCTTCTCCACTCCTAAGGCTATCTCCGGTAGCACCCAGCTCTGGACTCCTGTCCACAGCCTCGGTCAGTGCTGGTATGCCTCTATCGGTATCAAGTATCTGTTCAACTAATCAAAATCGGCATATCTTATGAAACTCAAGTATATTTTTGCTTCCATCGTTGCCACTTTGGCTCTGGCCGTGAGCTGCGAGAAAGAGGCCGATCATTATCTTGACGAGGTTAAACTTTCTACTTCCTACGTCTCCCTCAGCACTGGCGTTGGTGCCAATACCTCTATCACCCTCACTGCAACGAACAATTGGAACATCGTGATGAGTGATGACGTTGCCAAGTGGCTCACAGTGAGTCCCCTGTCCGGCAGCGCTGGTGAGACTACCGTTACCTTCACTGCTCCCGCTTATGAAGGTGGCCGTACCGCGGAGCTCACTGTTTCCTGCGGCGACAAGACTCAGTTCATCAATGTAATCCAGGGTGTAAAGAGCGTTTCCGAGGTTACTTGCGCAGAGGTTATGAAGAACCCCGGCAAAACCTATCGTGTTACTGGTACTGTTACCAGAATTGCTAACACCGTTTATGGTAACTGGAATATGGACGACGGCACCTATGATTATTCTGGTGCCACTGCTGATAACAAGGCCGGTCTGTATATCTATGGTACCCTGGACAACAAGGGCAACACCAAGAACTTCTCTTATTGGGGCCTCGAAGTAGGTGACAAGATCACCGTCGAAGGACCCAGCAAGGAGTACAACGGCACCATCGAGCTTGTGGACGTGACCGTCATCAAGATTGTCAAGTCTCTCATCAAGGTGGACGAAGTGGTGTATCCCAACCCTGAGCACCTTCTCCCTGCTCCCGAGTATCTCCCGGTTGCCGGTGGCGAAGCAGAGGTTACCCTTGTTAACAAGGGCGAATCCCTCAAGGTGGTTATCCCCGAGGATGCCAAGTCCTGGCTCTCCATCTCCAGCCTGGATGGTAATAAGGTAACTCTCAAGGCCCTGCCCAACGAGGGTGGTGACCGCGAGACCACTGTGACCTTCGGCACCAACCAGGGTAACGAAGCCTACACCTGCGAACTCACGATCACCCAGAAGGGTGCAGTGGTTTCCGCTACGGTAGCCGAGTTCCTGGCAGCCAAGGAAGATGACACCGTCTATCGCCTCCAGGGTATCATTACCGCCCTTTATACCTCTGACAAACAGGGTAAGAGCTTCTACATCCAGGATTACTCCGGCAATGTGCTCGTGTATCGTGCAGAAGGCTTCGATACCGCCGGCGCCAAGGTTGGTGATATCGTAACCGTCACCGGTAAGCGCACCTCTTACAAGGAGACTCCTCA
Organism: uncultured Bacteroidales bacterium; assembly: GCA_900316245.1. Taxonomy (GTDB): domain Bacteria; phylum Bacteroidota; class Bacteroidia; order Bacteroidales; family UBA932; genus Cryptobacteroides. The sequence goes on from ONCE01000002.1 coordinate 48,745, forward strand.
GATGGGTACTACCACGTTTGAGAGCCTTGACAAGGTGGTTGCCACCAAGACCGTGGCCGAACTCCGCGCCCTGGAAGACGACAAAAACACTTACTTCATGGTTACTGGTAAGGTGGTGAAGTCCGAAGAGCCCAACACCAAGTTTGATCTCGAGACCTACGGCAATCTGAGCCTTCAGGACGAGTCCGGCGAAATCTATGTGTACGGCGTTTCCACCGGTTGGAACGGCGCCACCAAGCAGTTCGGAACCCTGGGTGTCAAGGAAGGCGACATTCTCACCGTTATCGGTTATCGTACCTCCTATACAAAGGGTGACTACACGCTCCTCCAGATTGGCGGTGCCATGTACGTAAGTCACGTACCTGCCGACGCCGAATAATCTGAAAGGATCCTGATTCTGAAGGCGCGACCCTATCCCGGGCCGCGCCTTTTTTTGTCGCAAAAAGTTTTCTAACTTTGTACTTTGTACAAAAACAAAGAAGTATGAAAAACACCACGTATATTCTAGTAACGCTGTTAGCTTTTTCGGCCACTCTTTTAACCTCCTGTGGCAAAGACAATCCCAAACCGGACCCGCAGCCCGAACCGGGTGGCGGCGGAACCCTTCCTGCCCTGATCCTTTCCCAGGACTTTACCAAGGGTCTGGGCGGCTTCACCGTTCAGGATAAGGAAAAAGGGGGTTTCACCAAGGCCATCTGGAAGGTGGAAACCGGAGACAATGCCAAGTACGGTGCACAGGCCGCCGCTTCCGAGAACAACGGCCAGAAGTGCTACCAGGCAGAGAGCTGGCTCATCTCTCCGGAGATTGACCTTACCAATTACAAATCGGATGTCTATCTTTACTTCAATCACGCCTTTGCTTATCTTTCCAAGAGTGACGGCAGCAAAGTCTCCTCTCCGGAAAAGCATTTCTTTGTAAAGGTTTCGGAAGACAACGGCGCTACGTGGGTAGACCGCGAACTTCCCAAGTGGCTGGTTCCCTACAGTTACTTTGAGCTGGCCCAGTCCGGCAATATTCCCCTGGGTCTTTTCAAGGGCAAGAAAATCAAGATAGCCTTTGTTTACAAGAGCACCACTGAGTTTGCCCCCACCTGGGAGATTACCAACCTGACCGTCTCCACCGAGCGCCAGGAACTTCTTCCGGACGATGCCGGAGATCAGTACAAGAGTGTTTCCGGATGGATGGAACTGCCTCAGGTCAAGGATGCATCGGCCTGGCACGCCCATACCACCATCCTGCGCTTCGACCGCGTAAGGGACTATTCCTTCTCTTACAACGAGCCCTGCCTGGTATCCGACTGGGTGGCTTATCCCCTGTACGAGCAGTTCACCAAGAACCGCGTCAACCGCAGCAACTCCAATTGGGAGAAGGATCCCTTCCTCAAGACCCAGTCCAATGTCTCTTCCGGCGGCTCTTACGAGTTCTCCACCAAGGGTTATGACCGTGGCCACCAGATTCCTTCCGGAGACCGTCTGGGCGGCGCTATGACCAACCAGCACACCTTCTACTGCAGCAATGTCACGCCCCAGCTGCACGATTTTAACAGCGGCGTGTGGGAGAAACTGGAGAGCGCCGTCCGCACCTGGAGCGCCTCCTCCGACACTATGTACGTAGTTACGGGCTGCATAGCCGACAATACCTGCGAAACCGTCAAGGACCACGACGGAAAGGCCGTGGCCGTTCCCAAGGCTTATTACAAGGCCCTCCTGCGCCTGAAAGGTGGTAACTATATTGCCGCCGGCTTCTATCTCAAACACGAGAATACCACCAAGGAATATAAAGAGTTTGCCCTGTCCGTCAAGGAACTGGAGCAGAAGACCGGTATGACGTTCTTCGTGAACCTGCCCTCCGACAAGGCTGCCGCCATCAAGGCCGAAGATCCCAAGAACAACTCCTTCTGGAACCTGAAGTAATATGAAACGCTATATCCTCCTGCTGGCAGCGCTGTTGCTGCTGCTCCCCGCCCAGGGAAGCGCCAAGAAGAAAAACCACCGGCACATCATCGGGTTCTACAATGTGGAGAACCTCTTTGACACGGTGCACGACCAAGGCAAGAATGACTACGAGTACCTGCCCGACGGCGCCAACGAATGGACGGCCGACAAGTACGCCGTCAAGTTGCAGAACATGGCCCGCGTGATTGCGGATATGCGCCAGGACAATGGTATCTGGCATACGGTGCTGGGCCTCGCAGAGGTGGAGAACCGCCACGTGCTGGAAGACCTGGTGAAAGAGCCGGCCATTGCCAATGCCAACTATAAGATTGTACATATGGAGGGCCCGGACCGCCGCGGCATAGACTGCGCCCTGCTGTACAACCCCGCCCGCTTCAAATTCATCGAGTGTGCCGCCCTTCCGTACGATTTCAATACGAAGATTCCCATTACCACCTATAATAAACAGGAGCAGGAAGACTTCCGTACCCGTGACATCCTGATGGTGCACGGCACCATTGACGGAGAGCACTTCGTCTTCTATGTGTGCCATTTCCCTTCCCGCAGGGGAGACAAGGGCCAGGATCTGAGGGCCCGTGCAGCGGAAATCGCCTACGCCCACGCCCGTCAGATGCAGCAGAAGTATGCCGGCATCAAGTGCGTGGTGATGGGAGATATGAACGACAATCCGGCCGATGCCTCCCTGTCGCAGTACCTCCACGGCCGCCGCAACCTGGCAGAGGTAAAATCCGGAGATTTCTTCAACCCTTTCTGGGAGATGTTGGACGACGGCATAGGCTCCCTTTATTACAGGGGAGACCCCAACATCTTCGACTGCATCCTGGTGAGCAATTCCCTGGTGAACGGCAAGGGCTTCCGCATTGACAAGATGGGAAAATACTACGGCGTGGTCTATTCCAAGCCTTATATGACCCAGCAGAGCGGCCAGTACAAAGGCCAGCCTTTCCGCACCTTCTCCAACGGCAAGTTCATCAAGGGCTATTCCGACCATTATCCCACGTTTATAGAAATCTCAAGATAGCGTGAAGCGTTTACTCTGTGCCCTGACTGCCCTGCTGTGGACGGTCGCCCTGCTGGCCGCCTCCCTTAACGGCGGCGTCAAGGGACGCGTGCTGTCCAAGACGGACCGTTACCCCATTGAGCACGCCCGTGTGCGCCTGATGAAGGGCACCGAAAAGGTGGTGGAAGTAAGGGCCGATGCCAACGGCAACTTCCGGATGGAAGAGATTCCCGCCGGCGACTATACCCTCGTTTTCCTGGCTACGGGCTACCTGGAGAACCGCGTTCCCGTGGTTGTGACGGAGGGTAAGCTCAAGAATGTGTTCAACATTCTGCTTTCCGAGATTAACAGGGCCGGAGACAGCTGGCTGGACGTGCCCTACGGCTCCACGGATATTCACCGGAACATGAAAGATTACCTCAGGCCTGGCAATGACTCGGATCTGGGAGACGCCCATCTGATGGATGCGGAGATCCTGTTGGCCGGCGTCCGTATGGACGAGGTGGACCCCACGGCTTCCGGTTTTCTTTCCGAGGCCCTGCGAGAGAATAAGTTCGTTTCCGGCGGCGGGCTTTCAGAGACGGCCCTGGGCGGTTTCAACGGCGTGGCGGAGATATCGGCCACGGCCTCGCACCTCCGCACCGGCTTTTACGGCTCCCTCTGGAACGATACGGCTAATTATGGTTTAAGGGCCGATGCCGCCTACGGCTTCGGGCAACTCCCCGGCGGCTGGTCGCTGGCGGCCAACGTGGCGGGGATTGGCTGGAACAAGACCGCCTATGACCCTTACGCCGTGTATGTGGGCGTAGGAAAGTCCTTTGGGGAAAAGCATCAGCTGAGCGCGGCTTTCCTGCGGGACCAGGAGCCGGTCACCTTCCTTCGCTACGATTTTACCCCTTCCCGGAATTTCCAGGCCTATGCTACGGTGTTGGGCCGGTTTGGCCAGGATAACCCCGCGCTGCATGCGGCGGCGGCTTTCAGCTGGAAGACCGGTCGCCTTCTGCGCCTGAGCGGCGGCGTCGACGGCCGCAAAGGCATGCAGGACATGAACTCCGAGAACCGGGCCGAAGCCTGGCTGAGCGGCCTGTTCACCTTGGGGAAATGGGGCTTTCACCTGGGTGGAAGAGGCGGCTATATGACCTCTTCCCTGGGTCGTGGCGCCATTTATTCCGCCAAGGCGGGGTTGCAGTATACCCTGGGCCACAACTGGCTGTTGTCGGCCAATACGGGTCTTTACAAGTATAGTCCCTTTTTGCCCAAGACCTTTGCTTCCGATGTGAACGTGGCCTTCAATACCAACGGCATCAATATGAAGCTGACGGGTTTTTATGAGCGTTATATAGGGACGGACGATATCCACGCCGGCCTGGAGTTTGGCTTCAAGGTGCCGGTGTTTGTGATTCCCAACGTGTCCCTGCAGGGGCAGGTGACGGCCGGGCATTTTGGGGAGGGAGACCGCTTCGAATGCGCCGTTGCCTACGGCGGTGTGTCCTGGAACAACAAGGGCTGGTTTGCCGATGCCGGCTATCTGTACAACAGGCCGTATCACATGATTGATACATCGGCCGGTAAAACCTGGACCTTTGATAAAAGGCGCCAGCTGGGCGTGGCCCTGGGCTTCCGCCCGTACTTTGGCGACGGGACTCCTGCGCCGCGTTTTTCGGCCCGTATTTTCTGCCGGATATAATTGTATTTCTATAAACCTATGAAAAAAACATTAGTCTTTTTTGCAGCCATGGCTATGCTTACCGCTTGCAACACGGAGAAACCCGCCAACATCTTCCTGCAGGAGTGGGACACCCCTTACGGGACGGCCCCCTTCTCCAAGATTACCACCGACCAGTATATGCCCGCCTTCAAGGCCGGCCTGGAGGAGCAGAAGGCCAACATCGAGGCCATTCTGGCCAATACCGAGGCCCCTACCTTCGAGAATACCATCCTGGCCTATGAGAACGCCAGCCCCATCCTGGACAAGGTTCAGGGCGTGTTCTTCAACCTTTCCGAGAGTGATTCCACCCCCGAGATGCAGGCCATCGAAGAGGAAGTGATGCCCCTGATCACCGAGGCGTCCAACGAGATCATGATGAACGAAGACCTCTATGCCCGCGTGAAGGCCGTGTATGAGAATTCGGCCAGCCTCACCCGCGAGCAGCAGATGCTGGTCAAGAAAATCTACGAAAGCTTCGAGCGCAACGGCGTGGGCCTGGCTCCCGAGGCCAAGAAGCGCTTTGCGGAGATCAACACCCGCCTGGCCATGCTGAGCCAGAAATTTGGCCAGAATCTCCTGGCCGAGAACAATGCCTTCAAGGAGGCCACCGGCATCACCGTGAGCGAGTACTACGACTTCATGGGTTCCTGCCCCGACCGCGCCAAGCGTGAGCAGGTGTTCAAGGCCTACAGCTCCCGCGGCAACCACGGCGACGAGCACGACAACAACGCCATTGTGCTGGAGACCCTGCGCCTTAGGGCCGAAATGGCCGAACTCCTGGGCTATCCCAACTTTGCGGCCTACCAGCTTTCCAACAAGATGGCCGGCAATCCCGAGACCGTGGACCAGTTCCTGCAGCCCATCATGGATGCCGCCATGCGCAGCGCCAAGGCCCAGCTCAAGGAGATGGAGAAGATAGCCGGTCACAAGATTGAAGCCTGGGACTGGAGCTACTACGCCGAGAAGGTGCGTGCCCAGAAGTACGCCCTGGACGAGAGCCAGACCAAGCCTTATTTCCAGGCCGACAGCGTGATGAAGGGTGTGTTCACCGCCGCTTCCAAGGTCTACGGCCTCCAGTTTGAGGAAGTGACCGGCGAGGTTGAGGTGTACCAGCCCTCCGTCAAGGCCTACAAGATTACCGACGCCGACGGTTCCCTGATTGGCATCTTCTACCGAGACTACTATGTGCGTCCCACCAAGCGCGGCGGCGCATGGATGAACAACTTCCGCGAGCAGAAGACCGGTGTGCGTCCCATCATTGTGAACGTCTGCAACTTCCCGGCCCCCGGCGCAGATCCCACCGAACCGCAGCCCAGCCTCCTTACCATTGACAACGTGCAGACCGCCTTCCATGAGTTTGGACATGCCCTGCACGGCTTCCTGAGCCAGGGCAACTATGTGTCGGTGTCCGGAACCAATGTGGCCCGCGACTTTGTGGAAATGTTCTCCCAGTTCAACGAGAACTTTGCCTTTGTGCCCGAGATTCTGGCCAACTATGCCAACAATTGGGAAACCGGCGAGCCCATCTCTCCTGCCCTTGTGGAGAAGATCCAGAAGGGCCTCAAGTTCAACCAGGGCTTCATGACCGGCGAACTCTGCGCCGCCTCTATCCTGGATATGAAGTGGCACGAACTTTCCGCCGCCCAGCTGGCTCAGTTCACCGACGCCCAGAGCGTCCGTGACTTCGAGACCAAGGTATGCAAGGAAATGGGCCTGATTGACATCATCATCCCCCGTTACCGCACCACCTACTTCAACCACATTATGGGCAGCGGTTACAGCGCCGGTTATTACGGCTACCTCTGGAGCGAAGTGCTGGCCGTAGACGCCTGGGAGAAGTTCAAGGCCGACGGCATCTTCAACCCCGCCACCGCCAAGGCTTTCCGCAAGACCTTCCTGGAGAAGGGCGGTTCCGAAGAGCCTATGGTCCTCTACAAACAATTCAGAGGAGCCGAACCCGACCCCTCTGCATTGATGAGAGCACGTGGACTGAACTAACGGATATACGAGGTCAATACCTTCATGCTGCCGCCGGGGACAAAACAAAGGTCGTCGGCGGTAGCTGGTATTAAGACGGTCTCTCCCTGGTGGACAGGGACTTCTTCTCCGTCTACCTCCAGGGTGCCTTCACCATCCAGGCACATCACTACCATAAAGGAATCGATGCCGGAGAGGTCCTTGGCAAAGGGCAGGGTGAGGTCGTAGATGCTGGTGGTGAAATACGGGCAGCTCACCACTTCCTGTTCTTCGTCCTTTTCCGGGCTGTAGTGGGTGCGGTAGTCCGGGTATACCGTGTAGTCAATGGCGTCCTTGGCCAGTTCCGTGTGAACCTCGCGGGGTTTGCCGTCCAGGCCCAGGCGGCCGTAGTCGTAGATGCGGTAGGTGATGTTGGACGTCTGCTGGATCTCTGCGATGAAGCAGCCGCCGCAGATGGCGTGGATGCGTCCGGCGGGCAGGAAGAACACGTCTCCGGGATGCACGTCATAGCGGGCCAGCACATCGGTGATGGTGCCGTCGGCCACTTTGGCGGCGTACTCTTCCGGGGTAATCTTCTTGGTGAGGCCGGCCAGCAGGTGGGCTCCCTTATCGGCCGCTACCACATACCACATCTCGGTCTTTCCCTTGGAGCCGTTGTGGCGCTTGGCGGCCAGTTCGTCGTTGGGATGCACCTGGATGGAGAGGTCCGTGAGGGCGTCGATGAACTTGATCAGGAGGGGGAATTCGTCCCCGGTGTTGGCATACACGTGCTCTCCCACCAGCTCTCCCTTGTATTCTTTTACCAGTTCGGCTATGGTCTTGCCCTTGAAGGGACCTTCGGCCACTACGCTCTCGTTGCCGGCCACGCCGGAGAGTTCCCAGCTTTCGCCAATGTGCTTCTGGTCGGTTTCTATGCCTTTGTACGGGGCAATCTTTTCACCACCCCATACAATGGTCTTGAGGATAGGTTCAAATTTCAGAGGAGTCATACGTTTTTACTTTCCCATTACAAATTCTAAGGTACCTCCCTGGATCAGGTCTTCGTACTGGATGTAGGGGAGGGTGTAGGGCTTGCCGTTGAACTTGACGCTCTTGATGTGGGGCTTGTTCTCGCCGGCTCCCTTGGCAAGGATGGTCAGCTCTCCGCCGGGCATCTTCACCGTCATCTTGTCAAACAGGGGCGCGCCGAACCAGAAGCGCGGACGGGCGGGTTCCACCTGGTAGAAGCCCATGGCGGAAAGTACGTACCAGGCACTCATCTGCCCCACGTCCTCGTTGCCGGCCAGGCCCTCGGGATCGTTGAAATACATCTCCTTGTATACCTGGCGGAGGCGGTCGGCGGCCTTGTCGGGCTGGCCCAGCATCGAGTACAGGTAAATGGTGTGGTGGCTGGGCTCGTTGCCGTGGGCATACTGGCCAATGAGACCGGAGATGTCCGGGCTGGCGTTTTCGCCCTCCACGTGGTCAGGAGCCTCAAACAGGCCGTCCAGCTTGGCCAGGGTAGCTTCCTCGGAACCGAAGAGCTCTACCAGGCCGTCTACGTCCTGGGGAACCAGCCAGAGGTACTGCCAGGCCGTACCCTCGGTGTAGTCGGAGGTCTCGTGGCGGGAGTAGATGGGGTCGAAGGGCTCGGTGAAGGTGCCGTCTACCTTGCGGCCGCGGAGGAACTGGGTCTTGGGATCCCAGAAATGTCTCCAGGAGTGGCTGCGCTCGGTGAACTGGGCGGCCAGGCTCTCGTGTCCCAGGAAGGAGGCTGCGTTGGCCAGGGCGGCGTCTGCAATGGCGTATTCCATATCGTTGGCCACGGACTCGGCATAGAGGTCTGCGGGAATGTAACCGTAGGTCATACGGAAGTTCTGTCCGCGGTCGGGCATATTGGCGGTGGTTACCATGGCGTCCAGGATCTCCTGGTCGGTCAGGCGGGCGTTGTAGCCTTTTACGATGGCGTCGGCAAAGACAATCAGGCCGGGGTTGCCCACCATACAGTCGGTCTCGTTGCCCATCAGGTGCCAGACCGGCAGGTCTCCCTGCTCCTTGTAAATGTGGTAGAAGGTGGCTACCACGTCATCCATCATATCGTGGTGGATGAGGCTCATCAGCGGATGGGCGGCACGGTAGGTGTCCCAGAGGGAGAAGGTGGTGAAGTTGCGGAAGTCTCCCTGACGGACGCCGTCGTCGCTGCCACGGTACTGGCCGTCCACATCGTTGAAGACGCTGGGGGCAATCATAGTGTGGTAGAGAGCGGTGTAGAAGACGGTTCTGGCGTCTTTGTCCTGGGTCTCTACGGAAATCTTGCTCAGTTCCTCGTTCCAGGCACTGCGGGCGTCTTTCTTCACGGCTTCAAAGTCCCAGCCGGGGAGTTCGGCCTTCATATTGGCCTTGGCGCCTTCTACCGAAACGGGGGAGAGGGCCACCTTGAGCATAATCTGGTCGCCTGCATTGGTGTGGCCAATCTTGCAGCGGCCATAGAGCTTTCCTTTTTCGAATTCCACTCCGGAGATGGGCTTGTCAAAGGCGGCCCAGAAGAAGACCTTCTGGTTCTTGGCCCAGCCGTGGGAGTAACGGTGACCGCTCAGGGCAATCACGTCTCCGCCGTCGTTGGTGATTACGTCCATATCGGCGTCGTAGACGGTGTCCCAGCAACCGCCGTTCTGCAGGTCAAAGAGGATGGCGGCGTCATCGGCCTCCGGGAAGGTATAGCGGTGCATACCTACGCGGGCGGTGGCGGTGAGTTCGGCCGTAATGCCGTAGCGCAGCAGGGGAACGCTGTAGTAACCGGGCTCGGTCACTTCCTTGGTGCGGTCTGCATAGCTCCAGGCTCCGCTGTTGGGATCATCCTCCGTACCGCGGGCAGGCGTGGTGGGGCCAATCACGGGCATTACGGTGATGTCAAAGAGGTCTCCGATGCCGGTTCCGCTCAGGTGCATATGGCTGAAACCGATGACGGTGGAATCGCTGTCGTGGTAGCCGGAGCACCAGTCCCATTCCTGGGGAATGCTGGTGGGACCCAGCTGAACCAGGCCGAAGGGAACGTTGGCGCCCACGAACACGTGGCCGTGGCCACCGGTGCCAATCTTGGGATTGACGAAGGCGGCAGGGTCATTATTGGCCAGGGGGGCGCTGCAGGCGGCCATCAGAGCCGCGGCGGCAGCAAGGATAAGCTTTTTCATATAGGTAAGTTTTTATTTGACAAAACGAAGCACGCCCCAGTTCTCCGGCTGGTGCATATCTACAACGCCGGTGGGGTTCCAGACCCAGTTCTCTTCCGGGCCGCCGGCCACCAGCCACTCAACGCGGGAGAAGCCAATCTTCCAGTCCTTGGCCCGGAGTTCTTCGGGCGTCTGGAACTCTACGCAGAGCGAGGCAATGGGGATGGCCATTTCCACCGTCCAGCCCTTGTCCACGTCGGAATCGTCGTTGAGGGTGCCGTTGATCTGAACAGCGGTCTGGAGGCCGCGGAGATCCCAGGGCAGGTAGAACTTGCCGCCGTCGCGGTACGGCTTGTCCATCAGGAGATCCATCACCGTGTTGAGGGCGTTGAGTTCAATTTCAAAGTAGAAGCGGCAGTCGGAGTCCGGATCTATGAACACCTCCCAGTCGTTGTCGTGGTAGATGATGGCGTCCCGTTCCGTGAGGCTGCCCGTCACATTGTCTTCCTCGATGAGGCCGGCAATGTAGAGGTGGTCCTTATCCCAGAGCATCTTCATCTGCGTGTTCTTGGTGGGTTTGGGCTCAAAGTCAACGCCGCGGATGTCTGCGAAAGGCTCGCTCAGCGGGGCGTTCTGCCAGTCGGGCTCGTCCAGGATGCCGTCAATCACAATGGGGCCGGTGGCCTGGGGAGCGTTATAGGTACGTATGGGGACCTTGGGAAGGTTGGCTTTGGGCGCGCACGCGGCCACAAGCAGGAGAATAGGAATAAGTATACGCTTCATAAGAACATTTGTATGTGGTCTACAAATTTAGCACAAATTCTTGTTTATTCCTTTGGTAATACAGAAAAAAGGGCGGCCCGGGAGGGTCGCCCTAAGGGACTAAAACAATTGTTTGAGATAAGAAATAACCTGCAGGGCCTGCTGGGCGTTCTCCAAAGTGTATTTCTTTTCTTTCACGTAAGCTTTGAGGGCGGGCGCCTGGTCCGGGAAGGCTTTATACAAATCCTTGAGCCGTTGGGCCTTGTACTGCACGCCCCCTATCTTGAAGATGTAGGTATTGTTGCCCTTCCGCTGCCATACCTCCTGCACATAATCTCCCCTTTGGGCAAACATTCCGTCTCCTTTCACCGGTTCGCCGGGAGCGAGACTGGTCCACAGGACGTCCACTTTGTTCTGCGTAGTGGCTCCCAGTGCTCCTTTGGAGCCCTTGTTCACGTTCTTGAACTTCCAGTTCACGTAGACGGTATCTCCCGGCCAGGCCAGTTGTTCGCACAGGAGCCCCTCCTTCATCACAAAGCGCTTCCCGCTTACAAGGAGCGTGTCAATCAGGTACATATTGGTGAGCTCCATCAGCGTCTCTCCCTGCAGGTAAAAGACGCGCTGGCCCATGGCGTCAATGTTCAGGAGCACCTCTTCCTTCCGCTCGAAGCCCTGGAAAGAAAGGGTCCCGGGCTGGAATTCGGGGAAAAGGAAGACAGGCTGCTGGGCCAGGAGGGAGAAGGCCGAAAAGAGGCTGATAAAAAGGGCCGATAAGGTGCGTTTCATAAGAATTGGGTTAAAAAGTGGCGCCGTCACAAAGGCGGCGCCACGATTCATTCAAAAAACAGGCCGATTATTTTTTGGGCGTGCCCCACTGGGGAGCGTTCTTGTCCTGCCACAGGCGCTCGGTGTTGAGCAGCGTGGTGGTGGCGTAACCCATACCGGACTGGTTCTTTCCAGGGGTAAGGCCCTGCTCTTTCAGGTTCTCCATACGGATATCGTGCATGATGTCGGTAGGAGAAGGCTCGTTGAATTCGAAGCGGCGGGGAACACCGGCCAATTCAAATTTCTCGAACTTCACGTAAGGAAGGAGCGTGGAACCCACCTTGGGATAACCGGAACGACGGGCGGTGACATACAGCTCGTTGGGAAGCATGGTGAAGTTCATCAGCTGCTGCAGATAGATCTTCTCCATGGAACCGTCCCACTTCACGGCGTCCGTATTGAGCATGGCGGCGATTTCGCCTTCCTTCAGCTCGATGCTGGCCTCCAGCGGATCGTAACCATAAGTGGTTCCGTAGTAAGGAATCTTGTTCTTGCCGGCCACGTAGTCCCACTCTTTCACGGAGAGTTCTACGCCTTTCTCATAGTAGGCCTTTGCGCTGCCGCTGATGGCACCGAGCTGGGCCAGTTCGGCCAGGTAGAGGTTGGTTTCACCGGCACCCAGGTACATACCCCACCAAGGCATCTGGGTGTTGTCCTGGATCACAGGACCGCCGGGGATGGTAGGAACGGAGTAGCCGCAACGGCCGCGGACCATCTCTTCGGAGAGAGAGGAGAAGAGGCCATAGGACTTGGTGGCTTCACCAACGGTGAGCTGGTAGCGGTCCGTGTAGTCAAAGTAGATGCCCTTGTAGGCTTCGTACTCGGGAGACATTTCCCAAACCACGGGACGGCCCTGATAACGGCACCAAGGTTCTCCCAGCTTGTAGGAAACGAAGTTGCCTTCTGCATCCACGTTGATGTTGTCCGTCACGAAAGGAGGAAGCTTGTCGGCCTTTCCTTCGGTGATGAACTCCTGGATGATCTTGGAGTTGAAACCGTTCTTGGTGTAGAAGAAACGCACGCGAGGGTCGAGGGAGGCTACCATGTAGTCAATCACGTTCTCGCTGCCGCCAATCATGGAGATGCTGTTTTCGGTCTGGTAAGCAATGTCACCACCGGTAGCGGCATCGGCCTTGTGGAAGATGAAGGCTTCGTCCAGGCTGTCGATATAGCCTTCTTCGCTGTTCACCACGGACTGAGCGATCTGGCTGGCCTTGGTGGCGTCGTTGGCATACAGACGGACGGCGATCTTGAGCTTCAGGGAGTTGGCCAGTTTGGCCCACTTGGCCATGTTGCCGTTGTAGATGATGTCCTGCTTGGCCACTACAACCTGGGTGTCGTCCTGGAAGGTGTCAATGTACTCGTCCAGTTCCTTGATGAAGAGGTCATAGAGTTCAGCCACGTGGTCGTACTTGGGCTTCAGCTCTCCGCCGTAGCGGTACTGGGCAGCTTCCGTGTACTGGATATCACCGTTGATATCGATGGCGTAGATGGCGCTGTAGACGGCCAGCACACCGCACATGGCAGCATAAGCCTTGGCGTCGGGACGCTCATACTTCTCGATAAACTGGTTGATGTCGTTTCTGTAGGTGAGCATGGTGATGTATGCCGTCTGGCGGTGAACCGTGGAGGCATCCATACCATAGGAACCCTCGGAGAAGACTCCGGAGTTACCCATCTGGCTCCATCTGAAGTAGAGAGAATGGTTGTAGAACCAGAAGAGATAGTCGTTGGTCTCGAACAGCGTCTGGGCGCGGGTGGCCAGGAAGGACGGTTCGGGGTCGGTAACGGCATCCGGCTTCTTGTTGAGTTCGGCGAACTGGTCGCGGCAAGAAGAAAGACCTACCACCGCGAGCAGAGATAATGCAATGAATATTTTATTTGCTTTCATAGTACTTGCCCGAATTAGAATCTTGCATTGATGGTGAAGGTGAAGTACGTAGTCACGCCCTGGAGGTTACGGATACGGAACTCGGAAGCGGCGGTACCGCGGACGGATTCCGGATTCTCCTTGTTGGGCATGGAGTTGAGCAGGTAACCCAGGTTGTGGGCGTTGGCCTGGAGGGTGATACCCTGGCACTTGATGGCGTTGGCCCACTTTTCAGGAATGGCCCAGGCGATGGAAACATCACGGAAGGCGATGTAGTTGAGCTTGCGGAACCAGTTGTCCTTTACGACGAAGTAGCTCCAGCTGTTGGTGTAATAGGTCCATGCAGAAGCGTGGCAAGGATCCACTTTGTCCTTGGCATAAACCTCGGCGAAGGTTTCACCGGTGCCAAACTGACCGCCAAGTACCTCGTAGGTGCTGCCGTCGGGCTGAGGGATTTTGGTGCCCTTAGGGAAGATACCTTCGGGGATGATACCGTCGTCGTAGGTGATACCGTCCCAACGGGAAGTGTAGGTTACACCACCGTGAGCGGCGTCAGCACCCTCGAGAGCGGTAGCCATATAGCCGTAAGCGGTACCGTAGTGGGAAGGATAGGAAGCCACATAGCCACCGAAGCGGGCGTCGAAGGAAGCACGCAGGGTCACTCTCTTGAAGCGGATGCCGGTGTTCAGGGAACCCAGGAAGTCCGGAACGGAGTTACCAACCTCTTCCACCTTACCGCTGCGGCGATACAGCGTGGTGCCGTTGTTGGTCTGCCAGTTGTACAGAACCGGGAGACCGGAACCGCCGGTGATATTGCCTTCATCATCATAGGTGTAGTCCTTCAAGGGGGCGGAGTCGGACATCAGGATACCATAGGTGCCACCCACCTTGGCAACGGAACCGATACGGTAGTTACCATAGTCGGCATCACCCTGGAGCTTGATGTAGTCAGCCACGAGGTCGCTCAGTTCCACAATCTTGGACCAGTTCTTGGTGAAGGTAAAGTTCAAATCCCAGGAGAAATTCTTGGTTTCCACGGGGATGGTGTTGAGGGCAATCTCAATACCGGTGTTCTGGATGTTACCGGCGTTGATGAAAGCGTTGGAAACACCGGAGGCACCGGGCAGGGGAACTCTCATAATCTGGTTGCGGGTATTCTCCTTATAGAAGGTGGCGTCCAGGCCGATGCGGTTGTTGAACATACGGTAGTCGACACCGATTTCCCAGGAGGTCTTGCGCTCAGGCTTGAGGTTCTGGTCGTACACGGAGTCGGGGATGGTCATATAGTTGGTACCATTCTCGCTGTCGTGACGGAAGCTGTTGATGCTGTAGGCGGTGTTGATGGTATAAGGATCGGTGTCGTTACCCACCTGGGCAATGGAACCGCGAACCTTGAAGAAGGAAATGCTCTTGGGCATATCGAACGTCTCGTGCAGCAGCCAGGAAGCGCTGAAGGACGGATAGAAGTAGGAGTAGTTACCGTGCTTGTCGGCGTAGACAAGGGCGGAGGACCAGTCGTTACGGCCGGTGAGCTCGAGGAACACCTGGTCGCGGAAGGAAGCGGTGGCCTGACCTACGATGGAAAGCATGGTCTTGGTGCCGCTGATGGAACCGCTACCCTTGATGGGGTTCTTGGAGTTGTCCAGGAAGTAACGGTTGGGAACCACCAGACCGCCATCGGTCCAGGCGGCAGTGGCCTCTCTGTAGTTGTTGTAGTATTCACCGCGGAGGAAACCGCCAATCTGCCAGTCTTCGTTGATCTTGTAATCGAAGATGAAGTTGGTGTTCAGGTTGGTCTGCTCCTGGGTGCTGTTGGACAGGCCGTAGTAACCGTTGTTACCGGAGTTGGCGTAACCGGGATCCGGGCGCTTGGTCTCCTGACGGGTGTAATAGTAGTTGAAGGAGCCGTCGGTGACCCATTTGAACCAAGGAGTGAACTGGATGGTGACCTTCAGGTTGGGACGTACTACGGTTTCCTTCTGGGCGGTGTTGTTCTCCCAGATGCTCCACCATACGCTACGGCCGGGGATGTTGCCCCACTTGTCGCCATAGGCGGTCTGGGCAAGACCACCGTGCTCGCCCTTGTACTTGTCGCGGAAGTACTTGGCATCGTAGGTGCGGTCGAATTCGCCTTCACCGATGAAGTACTGGCCGATGTTAGGCTGGGCGTTGCGGGCGGTAGAGTTGGTGAAGGTTACGGAACCTTCCACCTCGATGGCGTTGTTCAGCTTGTGCGTAGCCTTGAGGAGGGCGTTGAAACGGTTGAAGCTGTTGTTGGGAAGGGTACCGGTGCTGTACTTCTCGGAGAGGGAAGCATAGATGGAGCTCTTCTCGTTACCGCCGGAGAGGGTGATGTTGGTGTTGGTGTTGAAGCCGGTGTTGAAGGCATCTACAAAGTTGTTTTCCTTGGCCTTGGAGGGGATGATGGAACCATCTACCCATTCCAGGGAAGGCTGGGCGTCGAAGCGGTTACCGAAGGAGAGACCCCATGCGCCGATGTCGCTGTACATGCGCTTCAGGGAGTAGACCTCGCCTTCCTTGCCTTCGGCCCAGATGTTACCACGGTGGATATCCCAACGGGAAGCGGCGTCAAAATACTGGCCGTAACCGTTGAAGTAACCTTCCATGAACACGTTCTGGAAAGTAGGACCGGAAGTTACCTTGTCGAAACCGAAGGTCTGGGTGAAGGAAAGACCCAGGCCGCGGGAACCACGACCGTTCTTGGTGGTGATGATGATGGCACCGTTCAGACCGCGGGAACCGTACAGGGCGGTAGCGGCAGCACCTTTCAGCACGGACACAGACTCGAAGTCGTCCGGGTTCAGGTTCTTGAGCTGGTTACCATAGTCCAGGTTGTCGGAATCCCAGTCGGCGGAAGGATCCACCACGTCGTTGTCCAGGATGATGCCGTCCACCACGAAGATAGGCTGGTTGTTCTTGCCCAGGGTGGAAGCGCCACGGATGAGGATCTTGTTACGACCGAACATACCACCGTCGGAACCGTTGATTTCCACACCGGCCACCTTACCCTGCAGGGCAGAGACGGGGTTGATGAGGTTACCGTTGAGTTCCTCGGCCTTGATCTCGGTCATGGCGTAACCGAGGGCCTTGGCGGCACGCTTGATACCCAGGGCGGTGACCACCGTGCCTTCCAGCATTTCGGTGTCTTCCTGGAGAATCACATTGACGGGACCGTTGTTCCAGGTAATTTCCTGGTTGGCGTAACCGATGCAGGAGAATACCAGAACCGCACCACGGTTGACACCGGGGAGGGAGAAGGTGCCGTCTACGTTGACGATGGCACCGTTCTGGGTTCCTTGCACCTGAACGGCTGCTCCGATGACAGGTTCACCGGAAGCATCTTTCACAGTGCCAGTAACCGTGCTCTGTGCGAAGGCGTTGAAGCCGACGGCAAGCAAAGCAAAGGTCATGGCTACTCTTAAAAAGAGATTTTTCATGTGCTTTGGTTTTTGGGTTAATTGAAAATAGGTATTGGTTAGGTTTAGTTTCGGGGAAGAAAACTAGTATCTTTTCATCAAAAACACGGACAAAGATAGTGGCTTTCCATCAAAGCGCCAAATAAATATTTAAAATAATATTTTAATACCGTCGAAAAAGTAAAAAATAGTAGCATTTTTTGGTTGTTTGGGCAATAATGGAAATCTTCTAATATGAAAGCGGGAGAAATAATAATTTCGCATTAAAACAGGGTGGTAATTATTAAAGAATTATTTGCGGGTTCCCATTTATTTATTTATATTTGCCGATATATTGAAACCGGAAACTAAATTTATTTAATAACTGTTGCCTGCTTTTTGATATAAGCTTCTTTTGTCGTACACTAAACCTAACCATAATTATTATTAACTTAAAACCAATCGCACATGAAAAATCTCTTTTTAAGAGTAGCCATGACGCTGGCTTTTGTAGCAATGGGCTTTACGGCCTTTGCTCAGAGTACAGTCAAAGGTACTGTGAAAGATGCTTCCGGTGAAGCCATCATCGGAGCAGCTGTGCAGGTAGCCGGAACCCACAATGGTGCCGTAACGGACATCGACGGTTCCTTCACCCTCCCGGGCGTCTATCAAGGCGACAAGCTGGAGGTTTCCTGCATCGGTTATGCCGGCCAGACCATCACTTGGAATGGCGGCGTGGTCAACTTCGTTTTGGAAGAAGACGCCGAGTTACTGGAAGGTACTGTGGTAACCGCCCTCGGTATCCGCAAGGATGAGAAGAAGGTGGGTTATGCAGTATCCTCCGTTTCGGCTGAGAGCCTGAACGCCACCGTGGCCCCGTCCCTGGGTTCCGCCCTCTACGGTAAGGCCTCCGGTGTCCGCATCAGCACCGCCCCCGGCGGCGCAACGGGCGCTATCTCCATCCAGGTTCGTGGTATTTCTACCATTACCGGTTCCAACCAGCCTCTGATCATTGTTGACGGCGTTCCTATCCGTAACGGTGATGCCAACAACGGTGACTACTGGGCTATGCAGCGCATCCAGTCCAACGGTCTGGCCGATATCAACGTTGAGGATATCGAGAATCTGACCATCCTGAAGGGCGCTTCCGCTACTTCCCTGTACGGTTCCGAAGGTGCTAACGGTGTTGTTCTCATCACCATGAAGCAGGGTAAGCGCAACAGCGGTATCCACGTAGAATTCGGTGCTTCCGTCCAGGGAGACTTTGTGGCTTATATGCCCAAGTACCAGACCATCTTCGGTCCTGGTGGCCGTAACGACCAGTGGGCTACCAAGGGTTATACCGACGAAGGCTTCCTCATGCGTAAAGACATGAACGGCAACGATGTGCTGGGCGTAGATGCTACCAATATGTACTTCGGTCCCAAGTACGACGGTCGTCAGGTGTACTACTTCGATGGCAAGATGCGCGCTTACAACGCCATCACTGACAACCCGTGGGCAGACCTCTTCCGCACCGGTTTCACCCAGCAGTACAACGTGGCCATCACCGCAGGTACCGAAAAGGGTAGCACCCGTTTCTCCTACACCTTCTTCGACAACCTGCCCAACCAGTATAACTCCCATATCGGCAAGCACAACTTCGCGCTCTCCGGTAGCCAGAACATCACCGCCAACGGCGCTGTCAAGCTGGGCTACTCCATCAACTACATGAACCAGAACGTGAAGAACCGTCCTTACCGTATTTCCCGTCTGACCAACAACTTCTCCGGTATGTTCGGTGCCTTCGATGACATCAAGTACGTCCGTGAGCACGCTGTCACTCCCAACGGTTACCGCAACCGTGTCTATTCCGACAACCAGCAGTCCGAGCCTTCCGTAGGTTGGGCTTATGGTCTTCCCTTCGGTGATATCTCCGGTGACTATCTGTGGCGCGTCCTGGCCTGGGAGCAGCTGGAAAACAACCAGCGCCTCATCGCCAGCGTGACCCCCAGCTGGGAAATCGTGAAGGGTCTCACCCTCAAGGGCAACATCGCTACCGACTACACCGCCCAGACCATCGAGAACAAGGAACCCAACGACCGTCCTCTGGCCCTTGGTTATTCCGGTTACTATGGCCTGACCAACAACACCTACACCACCATATATGGTGATATCATGGCCACCTACAGCACCAAGTTCGCTGAGAAGTTCGGCCTGGATGTAGTTGCCGGTTACTCTGCCCGTTCCGAGAAGGTTCTCAACTCTTCCGTGGGCACCGACGGTGGCCTCACCGTTGAGAACTGGTTCCACCTGAACGCAAGTAAGAACAAGACCAACGCCAATATGTCCAAGTCCGAGTTCCTCAAGCAGGCTATCTTCGGTACGGTTTCCTTCTCCTATGACGACTGGGCCTTCCTCGAAGGTACCATCCGTAATGAGACGGTTTCCACCCTGGCCGTTGGCAACAACTCCTACTGGTATCCTTCCGTGAACGGCTCCATCATTATGTCCGAGCTGTTCAATATGCCCGCAGCGGTTGATTTCTTCAAGCTCCGCGCTTCCTACGGTGTCGTGGGTAATGCTCCGGCTATGTACAAGGCCGCTATGGTTTACACCCAGAAGACCATCAACCAGCCCGAGACCTACACCTACAATATGATCGATGCCAGCCTGAACAACAACGCCCTGCGTCCTGAGACCACCTACGAATTTGAGGTTGGTTTGGAAGGCAAGTTCTTCAAGAACCGCCTGGGCTTCGACCTGGCTTACTATAACAAGCGCATCAAGGACCAGATCCTGCAGACCACGGCTCCTATGAGCTCCGGTGGTTCCTCCATCTGGATGAACGTAGGTGAACTCCAGAATCAGGGTATCGAATTCAATCTGTACGGCACCGTGGTTGAGACCCGCGACTGGCGTGTAGACCTCAGCGGCAACCTTGCCTGGAACACCAACAAGGTTCTGAAGCTCGCCGACGGCCTGGATCGTCTGCAGCACCGCAGCCTGGATGGTGGCGCCGTATTCCTCTATTCCGATGTGGGTAAGAAGATGGGCGACCTCTATTCCTATGCACCTCAGACCGACGCCAACGGCAACCGTATCGTAGGTGCCGACGGTTTCTACAAGCTCACCGCCGAGCCCGTCAAGGTAGGTAACGCCCTGCCCGACCTCATTGGTGGCTTCTCCTTCTCCGTGAGCTACAAGCGCTTCACCCTGGATGCCAACTTCAACTTCCAGATTGGCGGTGATGTGGTGAACACTCCTTACGAATATATGATGGGCCGCGGTACTCTTGTAGAGTCCCTCCACGGTCGTGATGCCGCCCACGGTGGTGTTACCTATTACTTCAAGGATGGCCAGTGCGTTCCTACCACCGCTTCCGCCGGTCCTAACGGCGAGCGTGTCTGGGACAACGGTCTCATCCTGCCCGGCGTGAACGAGAATGGTCAGCCCAATACTACCATCATCAACGCCGACAAGTACTACCACTGGACCTACAACTGGGGTGTTGACGAGCCTACGCACTACGCCGACGCTATCTTCAAGAACACTTACCTGAAGTGCCGTGAAATCACCCTCACCTATGCTCTTCCTGAGAAACTCACCAAGGGCTGGTGCCAGGGCCTGAAGCTTTCCGTCTTCGCTCGCAACCCGTTCTACATCTACAAGAACCTCCCCATCTGGGATGCTGAAGCCTCCGACTCCACCGGTTGGACCAACCAGGCATTCCTTGAGGGTTCCACCAATGCTAGCCGCACCTTCGGTTTCTCCCTGCGTGCCAACTTCTAAACCTGGACGTGAACCTCTAAATGATTATGACAATGAAAAAGATATTTGCACTTACTCTGGGTCTCACGGTTCTGATGTCCGTATTCTCCTGCTCAAAGCAAGACTTCGACAGCAAATACGCCGATCCGTCCAAGACCACTACGGTTACCTGCGCCAAGCTGATGACCGGTGCTTTCTTCGTGGGTTGCGATACCTACAAGGGTTTCGGATATAACACCTACTGGCGCCTGTACACTTGGGAAGGTTTCTTCTCCCAGATTAATCAGCAGCGCGGCTTCAACAACAATTCTGGTAGCGTATATTTCATCCAGGATGGTTGGGCCAGCGATCGTTGGGATAACTTCTATAAGATTCTTGCCCAGTATCGTCTGATGGAAGCCACCTATGAGGCCGAGTCCGATAGTGACAAGGAGAACGACGCCGTGTTCCTGGCTCTAACCAAGGTGTTCCTGTATGACCACCTCTCTCAGCTCTGCGACGCCTTCGGCCCCGTTCCTTTCTCCAAGGCTGGCTATCTGGGCGTTACCAGTGACCTGGCAGGTTCCTATCCGGCTTATGACAGTGACGAAACGCTGTATGGCATGATGATCGATGAACTGGGCGAACTGTACCAGTCCATCCTCAAGTACAACACCAACAGCTCCCCTATGGTGAAGTCCGCTCTCGTAGCACAGGATTTCATCAACAAGGGCGACCTCAAGAAGTGGGCCCGCTACGCCAACTCCCTGCGCCTCCGTCTGGCTACGCACGTAGCTGCCAAGGGTAGCCTCACCTCCAAGGCTCAGGCTGCCATCAAGGAATGCGCCCAGCGTGATATGGTTGACAGCATGGACAATGGTATCTTTGGTGAAGTCAGCAGCGAGAACACCGGCGACGGTAAGTTCTATGAGTGGTATAAGGATGGCTTCTCCGGAGACGGTAAGAACCGCACGGCTTCCCAGGCTATGATTGACGCTATGCGGATCACCGGTGTGGACGATCCTCGTCTGAAGATCATCTACAACCCCAACGCCGAAGGCAAGTTCGTTGGCAAGAGCGTCAACGAGAGTTCTGCAGACCAGGCCAAGTATGATAATATCACCGATTGGGACAAGCGTCACTATGCCACCCTCGACTCCGTGACCTTCATCGCCAACGGTCTCATGAAGAGCCCCATCTTCACCCCTGCCGAGAACTACTTCCTGCTGGCTGAGGCTTATCAGCAGAATTATGCTAGCGGTAACGCCAAGGAAGCTTTCGTAAAGGCTGTCGTTCTCTCCATCGAGGAGTGGTTCGACCGCAACATGACGGCTCAGGATGTAGGTTCCTATGGCTTCAAGACCCACTACAAGGCCGATAAGGCTCCCACTGCACTGGAAGCTACCGCTTATGCCAACGCAGTTTGGGCAAAATACGACAACAAGCTGGAGGCCATCATGACCCAGAAGTGGCTGCATATGGGCATTATGGGTGCTCACGAGAGCTTCACCGACATCCGTCGTACCGGCTATCCCAAGCTGGCCTATCCTACCGATACCGATGCTCAGCGCAACCCCAATATCATCCAGCGCGTGCTCTATCCGCTCACGGAAAAGAACAACAATACGGAGAACTACAACGCTATCACCGCCACCTTCAAGGATGACAATAGCACCGTGCTGTTCTGGGCTACGCCTCTGATGAACAACGTCAACTAATATTGATTCATCCTACTAGATTAGGGCGACCCATCGGGGCCGCCCTTTTTGTATCCTTCTGTTGCAGGTTTAAGTAATATGTTATATATTTGCAAAAAATGTTATACAAATGAGTGCCGTAACAGAAAGAAAAAGCCCCAGTATCCAGACAGCCTTCCGGATTCCGGAAGATCTTCTTGCAAGGATCAAAAGAGAGGCAAAAAGGAGAGGTACATCTGTCAATGCTTATGTGGTAGATATCCTTGATAAAGAAACGGAGATTGAGTGGCCCAAGCTGCCCAAGGATTACAAGGTTTCTCAGGAAATCCTGAATTTGCAATGTGTGAAGAATTGGAAGGAGCCCTCCAGGGAGGAGTTGGAGGAGGATCCTCGTTTGGCGGCTATTCTTGGTTATTGATGAGTTGAAGTATGAAGCCTAAAGTGTTGATTGATACCAATGTCCTAATGGACGTTTTGTTGGGAACCCGTCCTTCCAGTCCGGCCTCCCGATTCATATTTGATTGTATTCAATCCGGCCAATTGGAGGGATTGATTGTGACTCAGAGCATAGTGGATGCTTCTTACGCTCTTAGAAAATATGGTGAAGGTGCTTTACAGGCATTCAGAGAGTCCGTTTTGTCCTTTTACAATTATATCAACGAAGACTATATTTCTTCTTTTGATATAGAGTATGCCTGCAGGCAATCCTCTGTAGATTTTGAAGATGATGCATTGTATGCCAGGGCAAAGGATACTGCGTGTGTTGCTATTGTAACCAACGATCAAAAATTCCGTAAAAGATACGAGGGTGAAGACCGTCAAATCCGGTTTTTCACCCCCGAAGAGTTAATGTCTGAACTTACTACAGACTAAACTTCAGCGCTATGGGCTCCTGCTTGAGGCCCTTGGCGGGGAGTTTTACGGTAACCTGGTCACCCTTGACGGTGGCCTTTACTTTCTTGCCGTTGTTGAGGATGGTGACCTTGCCGCCCTTGGGGAGGTTGCCGGTCCAGGTAATTTCTGCAGGAAGCTCTTCGCCGTCTTCCAGGGCGTAAACGGCATAGAGGGTCTTGCCGTCCTTGGAGGCGTTGAACCAAGTCTTGCCGCAGTTGTAGTTGGAGGTGATGCGGGTATTGTAGATGGCTTCTCCGCATCGGCCCATCCAATCTCCGATGACCTCCAGGATGGCAACGGCGGGGCCTTCGATGATGCCGGTGGGAGTAGGACCTACGCCCAGCACGAAGCAGCCGCCCTTGGCCACAATCTCCGAGAGGATGCCAATGACTCTGCGGGCCGATTTATAAGGTGCGTTGGGTACCCAGCCCCAGTCGTTGGAAAGGGTGATGCAGGATTCCCAGGGATGGGCGATCTGCCGGTCGGGAATGCTGCGCTCGGGGGTCTGGTAGTTCTCGTTGGGGCCCTGGATGGTGCGGTCTACGCTGATGAGGCCGGGGCTTACGCGGCGGGCATCTACCAGCACTTCGTTGAGGCCCACCTGGTCTCCGGTGATCCAGCCGCCGTCCAGCCAGAGGATGTCCAGCTGGCCGTATCGGCCTCCGGTAATCTCACGCAACTGGTTCTGGGTGAAATCCACATAGTTCTGCCACCAGTCCGGGTGCTGCTTCACGTTGTAGTTGATGCCGCGGCGCGGGGTGGCGTAGTAGGGGTTCCAGAACCACTCGCAGTGCCAGTCGGGCTTGGAGAAATAGGCGCCAATCCAGAAGTCCTCGTTGCGGAAAGCGTCAAAGACATAACGGGCGGCGTCTGCCTTGGGGTTGCCGGCAAAGGGACCGGCCTTGGCAATGGAGAAGTCCGTGTACTCCGAGTCAAACAGACAGAAGCCGTCGTGGTGCTTGGTGGTGAAGATCATATACTTCATACCGGCATCCTTGAACACCTGGGCCCACTGCTCGGGGTTGAAGTCCACGGGGTTGAACTCCTTGGACAGGCCCCAGTACCACTGTTTGTAGCCTTCGTAGGTGGAACCTTCCGGACGGGTAATCCAGTCTTCGTTGCAGATGCTCCAGGATTCCACGATGCCGGGGACGCTGTACAGACCCCAGTGCATCAGAACACCGAACTTGAGGTCCTGCCAGGCGTCCAGTTTTTCCAGCACGGCAGGGTCTGTGGGCCACTCGTAGCCGTCACTCTGCTCGTGTACAAAACTGTTGTCCTGGGCCGATGCTGCCAGAGCCAGAAAGCTGAAGCCGAGTGTGAGAAGGATTCTTTTAATCATGATGTTATCGTTTTAGATACAAATATATGTTTTTTATAA
The DNA here is from genome assembly GCA_900316245.1 of uncultured Bacteroidales bacterium. Lineage (GTDB taxonomy): Bacteria > Bacteroidota > Bacteroidia > Bacteroidales > UBA932 > Cryptobacteroides. The sequence continues at coordinate 73,109 of ONCE01000002.1, forward strand.
CAGAAATGAAAGAATAGATATTAAAAAGTTTTAAAAACAAAAGAAGTTCGGGTTTCTCTTTGAGATTTCATAAATAATGGCCATCTTTGTGTCTTCAAATGAAAAGAAACCATTGTAAGACTTTGATATTTCCTGCCCCTTTTGATTAAAAGGGACAGGCTTTTTGTTTGAATTCCTAAACCGTTTTTTAAAACTAATTATTAACCAATTAATTATGTTCGAAAAGCTTCAATCAGTTTTACTGATGTTCATCCTGGTCTCCGTGTCCTGGGTGGCCTCTGCTCAGAACCGTACGGCTAAGGGTGTTGTCGTAGACAACGTTGGACCCGTCGTCGGTGCTGGCGTAGTTGTAGCCGGAACCAACAACGGTGCTATCACCGATGCAAACGGTTCCTTTACTCTTAACAACGTGCCGATGGGTGCTACCCTTATGGTCAGCTGCATCGGTTACGAGACCGTAGAGGTCGTGTTCAACGGCCAGACCGTGAATGTGACCCTTCGCGAAGACAGTGAACTTCTGGACGAGGTTGTTGTGACCGCCCTCGGTATCTCCCGTGAAAAGAAGTCCCTCGGTTATGCCGTGCAGGACGTGAAGGCGGAAGAACTCACCCGTGGCGGTGGCGTGACCCTCACCGACGCCCTGATGGGCAAGGTGGCCGGTCTGTCCATCAACAATTCCGCCACCGGTGCCGGCGGTTCCACCCGTGTGGTTCTGCGTGGTAACTCCTCTCTGTCCGACAACAACTCTCCTCTGTACGTGGTGGACGGTGTTCCCTACGATAACGGCGGTATGCCCGGTGCCGACCAGGCCGGCCTTTGGGGTTCCAAGGACCACCAGGGCGGTGCTTTCGACATCAACCCCGAGGACATCGAGAGCGTTTCCGTGCTGAAGGGCGCTACGGCTGCCGCTCTGTACGGTTCCCGCGCCGGTAACGGTGTTATCCTCATCACCACCAAGAAGGGTGGCAAGGGTCAGGAAAAGATCGGTGTCAGCTACAGCGGCAAGTTCACCTGGTCCCCCGTTGCCTACTTCCCGGCTCTCCAGAACGTTTATGGCCAGGGCTCCCTGGGCGTGTACGATCCCGAGGAATCCGGTTCCTGGGGCCCCCAGATGGGCTCCATCGCTCCTGTAGCCAACTGGTGGGATGGTACCACTACCATTCCTTATCAGGGCACCGAGAACCCCTGGAAGGAATTCTACCGCACCGGTAACAGCCAGAGCAACAACGTAACCCTCGCCGGTGGCAGCAAGGACAATCCTTTCCGTCTTACCCTGGGTTATGACAACACCAACTCCGTGGTGAAGACCTCCAACATCAAGCGCGCCAGCGTGGATTTCGTATCCAGCAACAAGCTCACCGACTGGCTCAAGCTGGACGTGAAGGCCAACTACGTGAATACTTCCGGTGCCAACCGTCAGGCCCGTGGTGCCTACGGTTCCTCCTTCAACATCCTCACCATGCCCCGTAGCATCCGTATGTCCGACCTGGCCGAGCACTGGCTGGACGAGACTGTGGTTGCTGCCGGCGGTGAAGGTCAGATCAACTGGCACAAGGTCAGCCCTAACTGCCAGAACCCCTACTTCATCCAGAACACCCGTGTGAATGGTGACGTACAGCACAAGTTCTTCGGAATGGCCGGCCTCACCATCAACCTGATGAAGAACCTCACCCTCAAGGTGAAGGACGGTATTACCTGGGCCGGTTCCACCGAGAAGGAATCCATGCTCTACAAGAACGCCGGTTTCCGCGTGCCCAGCTTCGATATGCGCAAGAGCACCACTTATGAGAACAACCTGGAAGGCCTCCTCAGCTACAACAACAGCTTTGGTGACTTCGAACTGGGTGTGAGCGTCGGTGGTAACCTGATGCACTACAAGAACGAAGTTCTCCGCGCCATCTCCAAGGATATCCCCTTCAACGGCGCTTTCTATGTGGCCGCCGGTTCCCTGGACGGTGACACCTGGAACTCCATCTACGAGAAGGAAATCCAGTCTGTCTATGCATTCGCCAACCTGGGTTGGAAGAACTTCCTCTTCCTGGACCTGACCGCCCGTAACGACTGGTCTTCCACCCTCCCTGCCGCTAACCGCAGCTACTTCTATCCTTCCGTGAGCGCCTCCTGGCTCATCACCGGTATGCTGGATGAGATTGGCGTAGACTACAACAAGGATTTTGTGGACTATGGTAAGATCCGCGCTTCCTGGGCCAAGGTAGGTAAGGATACCGATCCTTATCAGCTGCAGACCCTGCTGGGTACCACCAGCGGCATCAACGGTCTCCAGTACATCACCTATCCTACCACCCGCGCCAATGCCAACCTGAAGCCCGAAATGGTGACTTCCTGGGAAGTAGGTACCGAGTGGCACTTCTTCAAGAACCGTCTGGGTATCGATCTCACCTACTATCGTTCCAACACCCGGAACCAGGTGATGAAGATCGCCCTTCCTTACTCCTCCGGTGTTCAGAACCAGTGGATCAACGCTGGTAACATCCAGAACCAGGGTATTGAGCTCCAGCTCAACGGTGACTTCATCCGCACCCGCGACGTCACCTTCGGCGCCACCTTCAACTTCGCCAAGAACTGGAACAAGGTTGTAGAACTGTATCACAATGCCGAAATGGGCATCGATATGGACCGCTACTCCCTGGGTAACATCAACTTCTCCTCCTCCGGCGACGGTACCGTGTACGCCATCGAGGGCCGTCAGATCGGCACCCTCTACGGCACCGGTTACAAGTATGACGAGAAGGGCAACAAGATTATCGGTGAAAACGGCCTGCCCGTGATCGAATCCAACAAGGAGATCGCCAGCGTGGCTCCGGATTTCACCGGTTCCTTCGGCCTCAACTTCGCTTGGAAGGGCCTGGGCGTGAACGCTCTGTTCTCCTTCCAGAAGGGTGGCAGCCTGTATTCCGCTACTGAGTATATGACTCTGCACAGCGGTACCGGCCTGCGCACGGCAGATCGTCAAGACCGCGTGATTGAAGGTGTTACCGAGTCTGGCGCCAAGAACACCGTTCCTGTGACCGCCCAGAACTTCTGGAACAACATCCCTATGGAAGAGTGCGTATACGACGCTTCCTACCTGAAACTCTCCGAGCTCTCCATCAGCTACAGCCTGCCCAAGAAATGGCTGGAGAAGGCCTTCAACGGCTATGTGGACAATGTCCGCGTTTCTGCTGTGGGTTCCAACCTCTTCTACTTCCTCAAGAACACCCCAGGTACCACTCCTGACGGTGCTCTCACTGAGAACTCTCTCATGGCTACCGCCTTTGACCTGTGCCCTTACCCGGCCACCCGCAACTTCGGTTTCGCCATCAATATTGGTTTCTAATTTAAAGGGAGAAAGTGAATATGAAAAAGTTTATCATACCTGTTCTGGCTCTCCTCGCCCTGGCTTCCTGCACGGCTAAGTTCGACGAAATGAACAAGCCTACCACTGGCCTTACCGCAGAGTCTGCACAGCCCATGTACATCTTCGGCCGTACGCTGTACAACGGTTCCTCCAATGACCACCAGCGTAACTTCAACCTGAATGATGATATGTACGCCCACTACTTCGCCGATGGTCTTGGCTGGACCGACTACTGGCGTTACAACGCCGGTTGGGGTGATATTTACTGGCGTGACTTCTATACCGACCGTCTCCAGGAGTACTGGCTCATCAACGAAATCACCGAAGGCCAGGATATGTATACCTGCGTCCGTGCCGCCAACGACATCTGGAATGTTGTTCTCTGGCTCCGCGTGATTGACCGTCACGGAGATGCTCCTTACTTTGACGCCGAAGGCAACTACGCCGCCGGTAAGGGTACCACCCTTCCTTACAGCAATGTGGAAGATATCTATGCAGACCTCATCAAGCGTCTGAAGAATGATGTCGCTCTCCTTGGCAACACCAGTGGCCAGGTAGATTTCGGTGCCTATGACTTCCTCTTCCAGAACAACTGGAACCAGTGGAAGAAGTTCGCCAACACCCTCATCATGCGTCTGTCCATGCGTTTTGCCAATGTCTGGGACAACTTCAAGCAGGATTTCATCACGGCTTCTGCCGCCTGCTTCGACAGCCCTTCCGACTATGCCCGCATCAGCTGCGATACCGGTGTTTGGGGTGACTATTACGACCGTACCTTCAACGACTGGTCCAACACCTTCACCAACTGCGACTTCATGGATATGATGAATGGTACCAACATCGGTTATATGACCGGTGTCGTGGATCCTCGTCGTGCCTTCTTCTTCCTGCCCGGTACCGATGCCGCAACGGCCGGTAACAGCAACTGGGATGGTTATCCTTTCGACTACACCACGGATAACAAGGCCAAGATGATCAAGGATCACGGTGGTGAGAAGTCCTATGCCCGTCTGAATATGTACGAGAAGGATGGTTTCTTCCACTACAGCAAGGCTGGTAATGAGAACCTCTCCTGGTGCTACAGCTCCTATTCCGAGGCTCTGTTCCTGAAGGCCGAGGCTGTTCTCCGTGGCTGGATCAGTGGCGACGCCGAGGCCATCTGGAAGGCTGCCATCAAGGCTTCCATGGACGAAATCAGCACTTTCGTCACCCGTTCCGGCGGTAAGGCGACCATCAGCACTGCCGAAGCCGATGCTTACATCGCCGCCCTGCCTCCTTTCGGCGCCAACAAGGAAATGCAGCTCCGTTCCATCATGATCCAGAAATGGGTTGCCCTGTATCCCAACTCTGTTGAGGCTTGGGCCGAGCAGCGCCGCACCGGTTATCCGGATTACTTCAGCGGTGTTCTTACCTATCCTCAGGTGAGCGCCAGTTCCGGTGTGTCCGTAGGAAACGTCATCCAGCGTATCCCTTATCCTCAGAACGAGTATAACACCAACGCTACGAACATTCCTGACGCCTACAAGGATTACAACGCCAAGAATATGGAGAAAGGTATCTTCTGGAGCCTGAAGGGTGAAAACGGTGTGCTGAAAGCCGCTGAAGCCCCTGTCAACCACTTCTAGTAGATCCGTTGCATAAATTTGCCGGCGACTCTTTCGAGCCGCCGGCTTTTTTTATGGAGAAATATTAGATGCCGAAATACTCCCGGTACCGGTCGTAGAGGTGACCGGCCTGCGCGTAGGCGCTTTGCGGGCTCATGAAGTGGCTGAATTCAAAGGTAATGGCCTTGTCGTAGTTGCAGCGTCCGGCGGCTTCCAGTTTCATACGGAGCTTGTCAAACTTGATGGGAAGGAAGCGGATGGGCATATCGCGGTCAAAGCTTTCGGCGTTGGTCCAGCACTGCATGCCGTATTTTTCGGCCAGCTTTTTATTGACGCTGAAGAAGGCATCCAGTTCGTCGTAGTCAATATGGCCGTCCTGGAAGGCGCAGGCGTCCACGTATTCGTGGATGCCGTCAAAAATCTCGTTCCATTCGCGCTCGTGCTGCTCTACGGACACGGCCTGGTCTCTGGTCAGGCTTCCGCTGGCGGCGTCCACCGCCTTTTTGCCGTCTATCCAGGGAGAAATGAAGGTGGGCAGGCCGCCGGAGACTTCCTTGCACTGGCGTCCCATGGTGCGGAAACTCTCGATGGCGCCCTTGGTGGCCCGGGAGATTTCTCCGGAAATGTACCAGCCGCCAAAACTCTTGTACTTGGAGCCGTAGCGTTCCCAGATCTCGTCAATGACAAATTGATTGGCTTCCACCTCGTAGCTCATATCTCCGGTGTCCCAGTATTTTCCGGAGTCGTACAGGCCCAGCCAGAACTTCATGCCGTACTTCTGGGCCAGGCGGCAGAACATGTCTATGAGGTCTACGGAAGGCATATAGCAGCCTTTCTTCAGGAGGTAAGGACTGGGGTAGGTAATGAATTTACGGTAGCCGCAGCGGATATCGATAACGGTGTCGATGCCCATATCCTTCATATAGCGGAAGTCCCGGTCCCACTCTGCTTCTCCCCAGTTTTGATGGGGGATGTCGTGTGAAATCTCGTCCAGGAAGGTTCCGGTGATGGGCAGGGCCTTGCCTTTGGGCACAATGAGCTTGGATTCTATGGAAGGGTCCAGCTCAATTCCATACTTGTCTTTTTCAGGAGAGGGCTTGCAGGCCGATGTCAGGAGCGGTGCGGCTACAGCCGCCAGCGCTCCCTTTTTTAAAAATGAACGACGGTTTTCCATAAATTCTGAGGTTAATCACACAAATATAGTTAAATTTGTTAAGCTAAACTAAACTTCATAACCATGAACTCATCGGAATTCGCCGCAATGGCGGAAAGATACAGAAAGGAACTCTATGGAAGCGTCCTTCCTTTCTGGCTGGAAAACTCACAAGACAAGGAATTCGGAGGCTATTTCACCTGCCTCAACCGGGACGGAAGCGTCTTCGACACGGATAAATTTGTCTGGTTGCAGGGCCGCGAGGTATGGATGTTCGCCATGCTTTACAACAAGGTGGAGAAGAACCCCGAGTGGCTTGCCTGTGCCCGCCAGGGAGCAGAATTCCTGGAAAAATACGGCCACGACGGCAACTTTGACTTCTATTTCTCCCTCACGCGGGAAGGAAAACCCATCATTGCCCCTTACAACATCTTCTCCAACACCTTTGCCTGTATGGGCTTTGCCCAGCTGGCCGTAGCCACCGGAGAGGAACATTGGGCCGATCTGGCCAGGAAAACCTTCCAGCGCATCCTGGACCGCCGTTCCAATCCCAAAGGGAAGTGGCAGAAGGCCGTTCCCGGCACCCGTCCCATGAAGGACTTTGCCCTTCCCATGATCATCTGCAACATGGCCCTGGAGATAGAACCCATCATCGAGGACAAGACTCTGCTGGACAAGACCATCGAGGAGGCCCTCCACGAGGTGTTTGACGTCTTTTACCAGCCCGACCTGGGCGTGATGGTGGAAAACCTGGCCCCGGACGGCAGCCTGATTGACTGTTTTGAAGGCCGCCGCATCAACCCCGGCCACGACTTGGAGGCCCTCTGGTTCATGATGAACCTGGGCCTGCGCCTGAACCGGCCGGATATCATTGAAAAGAGCGTAGAGATTTCCCTCCGCGTGATAGAATACGGCTGGGATAAGCTGTACGGCGGCATCTTCTACTTCATGGACCGCAAGGGATATCCCACCCAGGAACTGGAATGGGACCAGAAGCTGTGGTGGGTGCACCTGGAAAGTGCCATCTGCATGATCAAGGGTTATCAGCTCACAGGCAACGAAAAGTCCCTGGAGTGGTTCCTGCGGTTGGATAACTACCTCTGGACTCATTTCAAGGACCCGGATTACCCCGAATGGTTCGGTTATCTGAACCGCCAGGGCGGGGTGCTGCTGCCCCTGAAGGGCGGCAAGTGGAAGGGCTGCTTCCACGTGCCCCGCGGCCTGTATCAGATGGGTACCATCCTTCAGGAAATAGCAGACAGAGATAATGAATAAAAGAAATCTGACCATAGACATGTTCAGAGGCCTTACCATGGTGCTCATGGTTTTTGTGAACGACTTCTGGACCGTCCTGGACGTCCCTCATTTCCTGGAGCATTATGCCACCATGGAGGATGGGATGGGTCTTTCGGACATCATCTTCCCTATGTTCCTCTTTGCCGTGGGTATGTCCATTCCCTATGCCATAGACCGGCGTTACGAAAAGGGGCTCTCTACGGAAAGCACGCTGGGGCATATCTTCAGCCGCACGCTGGCCCTCCTTGTGATGGGAACGTTTATCTGTAACCAGGAGTCCCGGGAAATGGCTGGTTGCCGGTGGCTGTGGATTCTCCTTTTTGTGGCGGGCTTTTTCCTGGTGTGGAATCAGTACAAAGCCACTTTCAAACCTGCCAAATGGCTCAAGTGGGTGGGCGTTCTTCTTCTCATCGGCCTGGCTGTTTATTATCGTACGCCGGATGGGGGCTATTTTGAAGCCCTTTGGTGGGGTATCCTGGGGCAAATTGGCTGGGCCTATCTTTTCTGCGCCCTGGCCTATCTGCTTTGTCGGGGCCGGGAATGGCCGCTCTACCTGGTGTGGGTGGCCCTGTGCCTTGTCAATCTCTCCGTGGTACGCATGCGGGGTGGGGATTTTCTCATCGGCGATAATGTGGTGGGCGATTTAACGCGGGCGCTTCATCTTGGGAACGGCAGCATTGGCATCATGGCCCTGGGCGGTATGCTCCTTACCCTGACGGAAAGAAAGCTCAAAACCGCCAAGGTGGGCATAGGCCTGGCCGCCGCGGCCGTTCTGGCCGTGCTGGGTATGGCTGCTCATCAGGGCTGGATCATTTCCAAGAACATTGGAACGCTGCCCTGGTGCTTGTTTGTATCGTCCCTCTCCGTAGCCCTTTACACCCTTCTGCGTGTTTTGGAAGGCAAAGGCTGGACGGGGTGGTTCAAACCCCTCCGGACGGCCGGCACCGCTACCCTTACCGTTTATATGATTCCTTATCTGTTTGTGGCGGGCTGGGTCCTTGTGTCACCGTCCATCCCCAGCTGGCTTTGCGGCTGGGTGGGGGTGGCCAAATGCGCGGTTTACACCGCCGTGGTCATAGGCCTGGCCTGGATCCTTACCAAACTGGGAATTAAGCTCAAGATCTGACATTTATGAAAAACAAGACTGTTTCGGCCCGTATTGTCTTCCTGGCCATTGTCGCTGCCCTGGGGGGCATCCTGTTCGGGTATGACACGGCGGTCATTTCCGGCACCACCGAGGTGGTGAAGATGCAGTTTGGCCTTACTACCGGCGGCGAGGGCTGGTACGTGGGATGTGCCCTGATCGGCTCCATCGCCGGCGTGCTCATCGCCGGTATGCTGTCCGACTTCCTGGGCCGCAAGAAGACCATGCTCATATCGGCCGTGTTGTTCTCCATATCGGCCATCGGCTGTGCCTTCAGCGCAGACTTTACGCAGCTGGTCATTTACCGCATGATCGGCGGTTTCGGCATTGGCATCGTGTCCATCGTTTCGCCGGTGTATATCTCCGAGGTGTCCCCGGCAGAAGTGAGAGGGGCCATGGTGAGCCTGTACCAGCTGTTCATCACCATCGGCTTCCTGCTGGCCTACCTGGCCAATTACCTGATCCTGAAAGGGACCACCATGGAGGATTACTGGCGTCCCATGCTGGGGGCCGAAGCCATTCCCGACCTGCTGTTCCTGGTACTCATCTTCTTCATCCCGGAGAGTCCCCGCTGGCTGCAAGTCCGCGGGCAGCGGAAAGACAACAGCGAGGCGTGGGCGGCTCTCCGTGAGCCCGGCATCCTGAAGGCCGTGCTCATTGGCAGCGCCATCGCCATCCTGGGGCAGTTCATGGGCGTGAATGCCGTACTGTACTATGGTCCCAAGATTTTTGCCGATGCCGGCTTCCCCGATCCGCTCTTTTCCACCGTACTGGTGGGGGTGGTGAATATGGTTACCACCGTCATAGCCCTTGCCATCATTGACAAAGTAGGGCGGAAACAATTGGTGTGGTGGGGCGTAGGCGGTATGATCGTGTGCCTGCTGATGATAGGCCTGTATTTCCTGCCTTCCACCAACCTGCCCAACTGGTTTATGCTCACCTTCTTCCTGCTGTACGTGTTCTGCACGGCCATCAGTATCAGCGCCGTGGTGTTTGTGCTGCTCAGCGAGATGTATCCCAACCGGGTTCGCGGCCTGGCCATGTCCATTGCCGGCTTTGCGCTTTGGATTGGCACCTACCTCATTGGCCAGCTCACGCCCTGGATGCTGGAGAACCTGACGCCCGCCGGCACGTTCTTCCTGTTTGCCTTTATGTGCTTCCCTTACCTCTGGATTATGTACAAGCACGTGCCGGACACCACCGGTAAGACCCTGGAAGAGATTGAAGCCTACTGGAGCAACAAGTGAAGCGCTGGCCCGTCATACTGGCCCTTCTTCTGCTGGGCTGCACCCGGCACTATGATGTGGTGGTGATAGGAGGCGGGGCCGGCGGCACATGCGCGGCCATTGAGGCGGCGCGTGGCGGAGCCCGGGTGCTGGTGGTGGAGCAGACGCCCTGGCTGGGCGGGATGCTCACATCGGCCGGCGTCAGCGCCATCGACGGGAACTATCGGCTCCGGGGCGGACTGTTTGGGGAGTTCACGGATTCCCTGGCGGCCCGCTACGGCAGCTATGAAGCGCTCAAGTCCGGCTGGGTGTCCAACATCCTCTTTAACCCGCGTGTGGGGGCACAAGTGCTCCGCAACATGGCCAATCAGGCCGGTGTGGAACTGCGGATGGGCACCTCTCTCTGTCATTCCGAGCGCCGCGGAAAGTCTCCGTGGAAACTCACCCTCAGTGACGGCACCCGCATCCATGCCCGCATTCTTATCGATGGAACGGAACTGGGAGACGTCGCGGCTGCCCTGGGTGTGGCAGAACTGAAAGACCGCGTGACGGTGCAGGACCTTACCTACGTGGCCATCGTCAAGGAATATGACCATCCGGTGGCCCCGGTAAAACCGGAAGGGTACGACCCTCAGCTGTTCCGCCACTGCTGCGATACCTGGGATAAGGATATGATGCTCTCCTACGGCCGCCTGCCGGACGGGCATATCATGCTCAACTGGCCCCAGAGCGGGAACGACTATTTTGCCGAATACCTGGACATGACGCCCTCGGAGCGGACCCGGGCCTACGAAGAGGCCAAACAGCGCACGCTGGGCTATCTCTATTATCTGCAGACGGAATTGGGCTACACCAAGCTGGGCGTGGCCGATGACGTCTATCCCACGGAGGACGGTCTTCCGTTTTTCCCTTACTTCCGGGAGGCGCGGCGTATTGCCGGACGGGACACCATGACCGTGGAAGCGGCCCGTCATCCCTACGATTTTGACCTTTACACCCGCGCCATTGCCGTGGGTGACTATCCCGTGGACCACCACCACAACCAGAACCCCCGCCGGGAAGAGCTCTCGCACCTGTGGTTTGGGAAGATCCCTTCCTTCAGCGTGCCGCTGGGCGTGGTGATTCCCGTTGAGACAGAAGATTTTTTAGTGGCCGATAAAGCCATGTCGTCCAGCTGGGAGATGAACGGTGGAACGCGCCTGCAGCCGGTTGTGATGGGTGTGGGCCAGGCGGCCGGGGCGCTGGCCGCCCGGGCTGTTGCAACCGGCCGCCATCCGCACGAAGTGCCCGCCGGCGAAGTGCAGGACATGCTGTTGGACCACGGCTGCTATCTCCTTCCTTTCCTGGATCTGAAGCCCTCCGATCCCGGTTTCCGGGAGTTGCAGGAGGCCGGCGTCCGGGGGACTGTCCGGGGTGTCGGCCGCACCGTGGGCTGGTCCAACGAAACTTGGGTTCAATTGCCAGAATGATATGAAAAGAAGAACTTTCCTCAAAGATGCCGCGTGGGCTACCGTCTTTGCCTCGGTGGCTCCGGCCCTGCCTTCCTGCTCTTCCCCGTCGGCCTCCGAATCGGCCGACCTTGAGCGCATTGCCGCCCGGCTGCCCTTCCGGGCCGACGGCACCTTTACCCTGGTGCAGTTCACGGATACGCACTACATTGCCGGAGACCCCCGCTCGGAACGGGCCCTGGCCTGTGTAAAAGACGCCATCGAGGGCGTGAAACCGGATCTGATCATTCATACTGGAGACATTGTCTTTGGCAGGCCGGATCTGGATAGCGCACGGGAGATCCTGACCCCTTTGGCCAACAGCGGGATTCCCTGGGCTGTGGCCTTGGGCAACCACGATTCCCAGTTTGGCTCCACACGCGAGGATATGTTTTCCCTTATCCGGAGCCTTCCGGGCTGCGTGAATACGGCCCCCAAGGAAGGCATCTACGGCTGCTCCAACGATGTGATTCTCCTCCAGGGAGACCAGGGGGCGGAGAGGGCTTTCTATCTCTTTGACTCCATGGATGCCGTCATCCTCAAGGGAATGGAGGAGCAGCACTGCTACGACTACATCCGCGTGAGCCAGCTCAACTGGTACAAGGCCCATAGCGAAAAGCTCCAGGCCGGGAACAACAACGTGCCGGTTCCGGCCCTGGCCTTTTTCCACATCCCGCTCCGGGAGATAGAAAGGGCTCTTTTGGAGGCCCCCAACCGCTTCCTGGTGGGCAATAACTGCGAGGAGCCTTGCCCTTCCCGGGTGAACAGCGGTCTCTTTGGCCTGTTCCTGGAAAGAGGGGACGTGCAGGCCATTGTCACCGGTCACGACCACGACTGCGACTATGTGCTCCGCGGGGAAACGGGCATTAACTTTATTTATGGCCGATTCAGCGGTTGCGATACGGTGTACAACCACCTGGGACGCAGCGGTGTCTCGCCAGAGAAGGTCTCCGGCTGCCGCGTATTCCGGTTCACAAAAGGAAAACCCGGCTTCCGCACCTGGGTGCGTTTGCTGGGAGGAGAAGAGCAGCAGGTGGTGGATATTCAGTAAGTTTTCCTATCTTTGTGTAACCGAAACTTTTAACCCATGCGTAAATTTACTTTGATTCTTCTGGCTGCCGTGGCTCTTCTGTGCGCCTGCACGCAGCAAAAAGCCGCCTTCCCCATCTATGTGTGGCAGGGCATCAACGAGAAAACCAATATGGACGAGCTGCAGGAGCAGATGCGCTTCTGGAAGTCCCAGGGCGTTGTGGGCGTATGCCTGGAAAACAGCAACCCCGCCGTGGTGGCGGAGGCATCGGCCCGTGCCCACGCCGAAGGCCTGGAATACCACGCCTGGATTCCCTGTATGCTGCGGGCCGACAAGCCCCACGAGTGGTATGCCGTGAACCGCCTGGGCCAGAGCGCTGACGAGTATCCCGCCTATGTCTCTTATTATAAGGCACTGGATCCCCGCAACCCCAATGTCCACAAACTGCTGGTAGACCAGATGGTGGCCATTGCCCAGATTCCGGACGTGGATTACGTGCAGCTGGACTACATCCGTTATCCGGACGTGATCCTTTCCCGCGGCCTGTGGGACAAGTACGGTCTGGTGATGGACGAGGAATACGCCCCGGCAGACTATTGCTACTGCGACGACTGCGTAGCCGCCTTCAAGGAACTCACCGGCATTGACATCAAGGCTGTGGAGGATCCTTCCAAGGTGGCCGAATGGGCCCAGTTCCGCTGCGACCAGGTTACTGACCTGGTGAACGATATCTGCGCCGCCGTCCACGCTACGGGCAAGAAGGTGAGCGCCGATGTGTTCCCCGGCCCCAAGAGCCACGCCTACTGGATGGTGCGCCAGGAGTGGAACAAGTGGGACATTGATATGGTCTTCCCTATGAACTACAACGACTTCTACCTCCAGCCCGCCGAGTGGGTAGGGGAGGTGACGGCCGAAGAAGTGGCCGCCGTTCCGGACAAGCCCGTGATGAGCGGCCTGTTCATCTGCCGCGAGTGGAAGCGCAAAGTGGAGCTGGAAGACCCCGAGCAGAGCGGTCTCATCCCGTCCGAAATGGGAACAGCCGTCAAGGGCGCCCGCGACGCCGGAGCCGCCGGCATCTGCCTCTTCACCCCTGGAAGCATGACTCCCGAGCACTGGGAAGCCCTGGCTGAAGCGTTGAAATAGGCTCAGTTACATATAATTAAATATTATCCCCCGTCCTTCCGACTTTCTAAAAAAGATAAGGAAGGGCGGGGGATATTAAATAATAATAAATTTTTCTTGTCTGTTTTGTTAAAAGAGCGTATCTTTGTTCTGCGTTACGTCTAAAACCTATAACTTTAACTACTAGTTAACACACACTACCTATTTATTAACTAATCGTTGTTTTTCTATGAAAATGACAAATTTTCTTGCTGCATTTGCGGCTGCCTTCCTTCTGCTCGGAAGTGGCAACGCATTTGCCGCTGCTTCCTCGTATGAGGTGGTAGCAGATCAACAGCAGGTCCGCATCACCGGAACTGTCGTTGATGCTCAGGGCGTTCCCGTTCCGGGCGCCAGTGTCATCCTCAAGGGAACCAGCACGGGTACCATGACCGACGCCAAGGGTGTTTTCTCCCTGAGCGTCCGTCCCGGTGCTACGCTGGAAGTTTCCTGCATCGGCTATGTTACCGTTGAGGTAGCCGCCAAGGACAATGTGAAAGTTGTTCTGGAAGACGATGCCGAACTCCTTGCAGAGACGGTTGTGGTAGGTTACGGTGCACAGAAGAAAGTGAACCTGACCGGTGCCGTTACTTCCGTCAATGTGGACAAGGCCCTCGAGAGCCGTCCTATTCCTGACGTGGCCCGTGGCCTGCAGGGTATGGCTCCCGGTCTGAACGTGCGCGTGGGTTCCACGGAAGTGGGTTCCGACGCCATCCTCCGCATCCGTGGCCAGCGTGGTTCCATCGAAGGTTCCTCCTCCCCGCTTATCCTCCTGGATAACGTTGAGATTCCTTCCCTCAACCTCGTGAACCCCGATGACGTAGAGTCCGTATCCATCCTGAAGGATGCTGCCTCCGCCTCCATCTACGGTGCTAAGGCTGCTTTCGGTGTTATCCTGATCACCACCAAGAAGGGTGCCAAGGAAGCCGACCGCGTGAACATCACCTATTCCGGCAACGTAGCCTTCCAGAGCATGGCTCAGAAGTATGAGATGGCCGATGTCGAAGGTCTCCACTACTGGGTAGAGTCCGCCGAGCGTACGGGTAACTACAACCCCGTGGGCGCTTTCTGGCTCATCGACCGCGCCGGTTACAACGCCGCTGTGGCTTGGAAAGAGAAGTACGGTAACGGCAAGCTGGATCCCGACTCTCCCATGACCTATGGCCGTGACTGGTATGTAGACGGTTCCGGCCGTAAGATCGGTGTCCGTACCTACGATCCTTACTATTACAACGTTCGCAAGTCCGCTCCGTCCATGACCCACAACATCTCCGTTGCCGGTAACAAGGGAAGAACCGACTACAACATCAGCCTGGGTTATCTGGACCAGAAGGGTATGATGAAGAATACGAACTACGACTTCTATCGCCGTTACAATGCCAATGTGCGTATCAGCACCCAGATCAACAATTGGCTCAATGTACACGCCGGTATGATGATGACCCACTCCACCAAGTCCTGGGCATTGTCCACCACTTCCACCACCGCCGACCAGTGGTACTACCTCTTCCGTTGGCCGTCCAACTATCCGCTCGTACCCAAGGACGAGAGCGGCAACGACCTCCGTACGATGGCTTATGAAACCTCCATCGCCCACCAGGCCAAGACCAAGACCCTCTACCAGAGCGTGAACGTAGGTACCACCATCACCCCTCTGAAGAACTGGAACATCAATGTTGACTACACCTATGCCAACAACAACACCCAGACCTTCAAGCCCGGTTTCACCATTTACGGTGCCAACACCTGGGGCTCCGCCAAGCCGCTCCTCAAGAACGGTTCCATCTACACGGTAGAGAACGAATGGAACGAGTTCAACGGCCTGGGCTCTGCCATCACCGCTTACGGCCTGCCCGTGGAAATGTACCAGCCTTCCTCTTACAACCTCATCAACCAGGATTCCGGCACTTCTCAGCGTCAGACCTGGAACATCACCACTTCCTATGACCTCAAGCTTGGTGAGAACCAGTTCAACTTTATGCTGGGTTCCAACATCGTGGGTTACGACTACACCTACGTATGGGCTCAGAAGAAGGACCTGATGGATATCTCCAACCCTCAGTTCAAGCTGGCTACCGGTACCGAGACCGTTGACGGAAACAACACCTGGAGTTCCACCGTCGGTTTCTTCGGCCGTATCAACTACAACTACAAGGAGCGTTACCTCCTGGAGGCCAACCTCCGTTACGACGGCTCCTCCAAGTTCCCGTCCGCTCTGAAATGGCGTTGGTTCCCTTCCTTCTCCGCCGGTTGGCGTGTGACGGAAGAGCCTTGGATGGCTTCTGCCAAGAACGTTCTCTCCTCTATGAAGCTCCGCGCTTCCTGGGGTATGATCGGTGACCAGACCGTCGCCTCCTCCCTGTACATTCCTCTGATGTCTGCCCAGACCACTTACTGGATGCACAGCGGAGTCAAGGATTCTGCTTATGCAACGCCCGGCCTGGTGGCTTCCGACATCACCTGGCAGGATATCACCACCCTGGACTTCGGTCTCGACTTCTCCCTGTTCAACCAGGTCAACGTGACCTTCGACTGGTATCAGCGTGACACCAAGAACATGATTGTTCCTATGGAAGGCCTCGGTTACAACATCGGTGCTACGGCTCCCAAGGGTAACTACGGTGACCTGAGAACCCGTGGTTGGGAACTCGAGGTCAGCTACGGCAAGACCTTCTCCAACGGCCTCAGCGTATCCGCTACCGCAACGCTGGCCGACGCCCAGACCGTCATCACCAGATACGGTAGTAATTCCCAGTCCGTGGACGGTTGGTACAACGGCAAGGTGGACGGTGAGATTTGGGGTTACCGTGTAGACCGCCTCTTCCAGAACGATGACTTCGCCCGCGACGCCAATGGCAACCTGATCAAGCAGGCCGATAAATACGGTGCCTACTATCAGTACGCCGACGGTAAGAACTACGCTACCCAGGGCCGTATCGCCAACGGTAGCCTCATCTCCGGTCCTGGTGATGTGAAGTTCGTGGACCTCGACGGTGACGGCCTCATCAGCGACGGTGAGAGACTCATCGGTACCTATAACGAAGAAAACGCTCCCGACAAGCCCGAACTTTGGGGCAAGTCCCGTCACGGAGACCTGGATGTGATTGGTAACACCACTCCTCGTTACGAGTACGGTTTCCGCGTAGACCTCGACTACAAGGGCTTCGACTTCTCCATCTTCCTGCAGGGTGTTGGCAAGCGTGACATGGTAGGTTCCTCCTGGACCTCCATCCCCGGCTTCAGCTCCGGCGACGGTGGTATGGCTGCAACCTTTGCCAACGACTTCTGGTATGAGACGGTTGAGAACGGAAAGGTGATTGACGCCAACTACGACGCTTTCTATCCCAGAGCAGCCAACTGCGGCCGTAACCTCATCTTCAACATGGTTCCCAGTGACCGTTATATGCTGAACATGGCTTACATGCGCATCAAGAACATCACCCTGGGTTACACCCTTCCCAAGAAGCTCACGAGCAAGATCAATATGCAGAAAGCCCGTGTGTACGTATCCCTGGAGAACTTCTTCACCTTTGATCACCTCCGTGGACTGCCTATCGATCCGGAAGAAATCACCGGTTACTCCTCCTTCAACAGCAGCAACTACAACTCCAGCTTTGCCGGTGTAGGTGCCCCTGCTTACAAGAGTGCTTCTTTCGGTATTCAGGTTACCTTCTAATTGTATAAGCATATGAAAAAGTATATCAATATCCTTTTCGCGGCCGCTCTTACGCTTTCGTTCACCGCGTGCCAGACGTTCCTGACCAGGGACAACCTGACCTCTCTGGACGACGTTACCTACTGGAGGACCGAAGAAAATGTCCGTCTCTTTGTGAACGGCGCCTATGGTAACTATTTCAGCGGCTATTCCGACAACTGGGGTCAGGTAAACGCCCCCGGTGTGTACTCTGCCGGTGAATATAGTGATGATTACACCTCCTCCGGTGTGCAGCGCAACATCCTGCTCTCCGTTCCCGCCGACAACTGGTACCGTGCCGAATCCACTCCCTACCGTGGTGTATGGCTGGCCCGCCGTGCCGGTTCTGCCTGGAACTTTGCTTATGTCCGTAAGTGGAACCTCCTGATCAACCGTCTGGAGACCATGAAGGAAGGCGGTTATCTGACCGAGTCCGAATACAATCACTGGATGGGCGTGGCCCGTTTCCTCCGTGGCTGGGAATACAGCCGTCTGGTGGAAACCTTCGGTGACGTTCCTTACTATGATGACGAGGTGGCTACCGACGACTTCGATACGCAGTTCAAGGACCGCGACCCTCGTTCCATGGTTATGAACAATGCCCTGGAAGACTTCAAGTTCGCCATTGCCAACGTCCGCGAAAACGACGGCAAGAACTACATCAACAAGTATGTGGTAGGAACCATCGCTTCCCGTTGCATGCTGTTCGAAGGTACCTGGTACGTCTATCACAAGAACGACGAGGCCATGAAGACCTGCTCCGACATTGACGCCAACGCCAAGAAATTCCTCGAGGCCGCCCGCGACTTTGCCGCAGTGGTTATCGATTCCGGCAACTTCGCCTTCGATACCGACTTCCGCACCCTCTTCGGAACCCTTTACACCACTCCCGCCAGCAAGGAGATCATCCTTTTCCGTGAGTACAACAAGAGCGTGAACTCTTCGGCCCAGCACTGCATTGCCTCCTATTCCGGCGGTAACGGCGGTTACGAGAGCCAGATCACTTCCGGTAACCTCTCCACCCTCAAGGCCTGGATCTGCAACGACGGTCAGCCTTATTCCAAGACCAACGTTGCCGGCGCCGACAGCTGGAGAATGCAGGATATGGTGAAGACCCGTGACCCTCGCTTCGAAGCTTCCTTCGTGGATGAGCCCGTTCTCTCCGGTTCCACCGGTCTGTATTCCGAGAAGTTCATCGACCGTATCGGTGTGCAGTATGCCTACAACGGCAAGACCTGCCCTACCTGCTACGCTTCCGATACCAACGAAAACGGTTACCCTTGCGTCCGTTACGCCGAGACCGTCCTTAACTGGATTGAGGCCAAGGCCGAACTGGCCGACCACTTCGGTGGCCCCGCCGTCTCCCAGGCCGATCTGGACAAGTCCATCAACGCCATCCGTGAGCGTCCGCTGGACCAGACCGCCATTGACAAGGGTGTCAAGAAGACTGCCCATCTTCAGCTGAGCAACCTGCCCGACGATCCCGAGCGTCTTGGTGATCCTATCAAGACCACCCTGGGTTACAAGACCGCCGGCGCCACCTCCAAGCTCCTTTGGGAAATCCGCCGCGAGCGCCGTATGGAGTTCTTCCTGGAGCAATATCGTCCTCAGGATATCCGCCGTTGGGGCCAGCTGGAGCTTATGCTCATTGCCAACAACCCCGACCTCGGTGTAGGTGGCTGGGTAGAGCTTGACCTCGCCGCTACGCTGACGGCTGAGCAGGCTGCCGACCTCCCCGGCAACCGTCACGCCCAGAACACCAACCTGAAGAAGACCAAGGCCAACGTAGGTTACAACCTCCTCACCGCCGCCAACTTTGACATTGTGGCCGTGTATCCTATCGCCAACTCCAATGCCGACGGCACCATCAAGCTGGGTGAGCCTCAGTTCTGGAGCAACAAGGTGGAAGATGTATCCGTGATGCGCGGTTTCCTCCGTCCTCAGAAGATTGCAGACCGCGACGCCCGTAACGTGGATGTCCGCAACTATCTGGAACCTATCTGCACCGACGTGATCAACCAGTATGCAGAAAAGGGATACACCATTACCCAGAACCCCGGTTGGTAATAGTCATTTCTGAATAATTGTTTGATAGGGGAGGGCTCGGTTTTCGAACCCTCCCTTTTTTATGAACCAAGATGAAAAAGCTTTTCTTTTCCCTTCTGGCTTTTGCCCTGGCGCTTCCCCTGGCTTCGGCCCAATCGGCCCAGGCCCAGTTCGAAGCCACTTTGCCGGACAGCGTCCGGTATGTGATGCCCTCCTTCGGCCCGGGAAGTCTCCTTTACAAGGACGGCGGGTATTCCAGGGGAACCTTCAATATCTCTACCTTGGACCAGACACTTCGCTTCCTGGATACGGACGGGTCTGAGAAAACCCTGGCCGACCCTTCTCAGGTGGAGAGCGTTTCCATCTCCAACGTGCTGTTCCTGCACGTCCAGGACAAGTATCTGGGGGTGGTGGCCGATTGTGGCGATGTCCTTCTGTGTGTGGAGAAACGGATGGTCTTCGACGACCGCAAGGCTGGGGCCTACGGCACGTCTTCGGCTACAAGCAGCATCCGAACGGTGGGGGGAACGTCTACGGACACCGGCACCACGTTCCGCTTTTCCAATGTCAAGTACGAATTGAAGGAAACGCCCTTCTTTTATAAGAAAGGACGCCTGATCGTACCCTCCAAGCGTTCTGTCCAAAAGCTGTTTCCTGCCAAGAAAGAGGCCATAGAGGCTTACTTGCAGGAGACACCGGTAGATTTTAACCGTTACGAAGATTTGAACGCTTTGCTAGTTTCTTTACAATAGGGGCGGCAACTTAATAAAATGATTTATTAACGTTTATAAAAAGTTTAAATTTTCCTTGTCGCTTTGCCGTAAACCAATTATATTTGTGCTGTTTTGTGCCCAAATGGCATACACCAAAACCAACAACCAAGACACACACTACCTAATTATTAACTAACTTATGAAAATGACAAAGCTTTTCGCTGCATGTGCAACAGCTCTCCTGCTTATGGGCTCGGGTGTTGCGTATGCCGCCGCTTCCTCGTCTGAGGTTGTGGCCGATCAGCAGCAGGTCCGCATCACGGGTACTGTTGTTGATGCTCAAGGAGAACCCGTTCCGGGTGCCAGTGTCATCGTCAAGGGAACCTCTACCGGTACCATGACCGACGCAAATGGTAAATTTACCGTCAGCGTCCGTCCCGGTGCCGCCCTGGAGTTCTCCTGCATCGGTTACACCACTGTGGATCAGGCTGCCGAAGCCAACATGGTGGTTACTATGAAGGAAGACAATGAATTCCTGGAGGAGTCCGTTGTTACCGCTCTCGGTATCAAGCGTGAGCGCAAATCCCTGGGCTATGCTGTTGAGGACATCAATTCTGAAGAACTGATGCGCAACAAGACGGCCAACGCCATCAACTCCCTCTCCGGTAAGATTGCCGGCGTTAACGTTACCCAGTCTTCCGGTGCTGCCGGTGCCGGTGCTTCCATCATCCTGCGTGGTGGTACCTCCGGTTCCGAAAGCCGTGACAACCAGCCTCTGTTTGTGGTGGACGGTATCATCTACGATAACTCCACCCAGGTTGTAGGTAACTCCGCCTTCGACGGCAGCGGCTCCGCTTACACCACTTCCTCCAACCGTGTGATGGATATCAACCCCGAGGATATCGAGTCCATGTCCATCCTGAAAGGCCCTGCTGCCTCCGCTCTGTATGGTTCCAAGGCTGCTAACGGTGTGATCCTCATCACCACCAAGAAGGGTAAGGACGGTGCCGTAGAGGTGAACTTCAACAGCAAGTACACCACCTCCTGGGCCCGCACCCTCCCGGCTGTCCAGAACGAGTTCAAGAGAGGTTACATCGAGGATGTGAACGATGCCACCGGTAAACTGATCAGCTCCACCCAGAACGACAAATCTTACAGCTCCTGGGGCGAGAGATACAGCGGTCCCTACTATGACAACGTCCGCAACTTCTTCAAGGCTGCCGGCACCTGGGACAACAACCTCAGCGTATCCGGCGGTACCAAGAACAGCAACTTCTTCCTCTCTGCCTCCAACTATGCCCAGAAGGGTATCGTTCCCGGCACCGGTTACGACAAGACCACCTTCCGTTTCAACGGTGAGCAGAAGTTCCTGGACATCTTCACGGTGAGCGCCAATGTAGCTTACTCCGTAGCCAATACGGACCGTACCCTCACCTCCGGCGGTCTTTACAACTCCTCCGGTTCCGGTACCCTGGCTTCCGTTTACACCTGGGCTCCCAGCGACGACATGACCCACTGGGCCAACGCCGACGGCAGCCGTTACAAACTGGACGGTGTAGGTGACCAGCTGGATCCTTGGGATGAAAAGAACAACCCTTACTGGATCATCAACAAAGACCACTATTTTGACAAGACCGAGCGTTTCACCGGTGCCATCAATGTCCGTGCAGACATTACCAAGTGGTGGTTCATCAACTACCGTGTCGGTGTTGATACCTACAATCAGACCAACTCCTCCCGCGTGGCTTCCAACGGTGTTGTGAAGCAGGTGTGGCAGAAGGGTATGATGAGTGACAACATCCTCAAATACACCTATATGTCCCACAACGTGATGTCCAACTGGAACGCCAAGATCGGCGACTTCTCCGGTAACTTCATGCTGGGTATGCAGACCGACGACACTTCCACCGACCGCAACTACAAGATGGCCTGGAACTTTGAGGTGCCCGAGTTCTTCTCCTATGCCAACGCTACAGAGAACAACCGCAAATTCTCCCACTCCGCCACCAAGAAGCGCCTGATCGGTGTGTTCGGTGAAGTTCGCCTGGACTGGAAGAACACCATCTTCCTCTCCGCTACCGGCCGTAACGACTGGACGTCCACCCTTCCTATCGAGAACCGCAGCTACTTCTATCCTTCCGTGAGCGGCGCCATCGTCTTCACCCAGTTCCTGCAGGATCAGGGTTGGATGAGCGACGACATCCTCACCTTCGGTAAGATCCGCGCATCCTGGGCCAAGGTAGGTAAGGATACCGGTGCTTATGAGACCAACACCCAGCTGTGGCCCGTTGGTTCCTATCTGCTGGGCAAGACCGGCGTAGGTGCCACCTGGACCCGCGGTAACCCCGGACTGCTCCCTGAAATGTCCAAGTCCTCCGAAATAGGTCTCGAACTGCACTTCTTCAAGCACAGACTCAACTTTGACCTCGCTTACTATACCAACGACTCCTTCAACCAGATTCTGAGCCCCCGTGGCCCTCAGTCCACCGGTTACATCTTCTGCTCCATCAATGCAGGTAATGTTTACAACAAGGGTCTTGAACTCTCCATCAGCGGTACTCCTATCGAGACCAAGGATTTCGTTTGGGAAAGCAGCCTGAACATGGCCGGCAACCGCGGTACCATGACCGGTCTTCCGGAAGGCATGGAAATTATGTACGTAACGGATGTCCAGTATGGCGGCGCCCGCGCAGCCACCGTGTCCGGCGGTCACTTCATGGCCATCACCGGTACCAAGTGGACCCGTGTTGAGAATATCTATGACAAGGACGGCAACTGCATCGCCGATTACGGTGACCTCCAGGGCCAGCTCGTCATTGACAAGAACGGCTTCCCTACCTCCGACGGTGTTTACTCCTACGAGATCGGTAACCGTGAAGCTACCTTCACCGGTGGTTGGAACAACACCCTCAGCTTCAAGGGCTTTACCTTCAACATGCTGTGGGAATTCCGCGTGGGCGGTGATGTGTTCAACGGCACCAAGTATGCCATGACCACTGCCGGTACCAGCCAGTTCTCTGCCGACGTTCGTAATCAGACCCTCACCATCACCGGTGTTCAGCAGACCGGCAAGGATGCCAAGGGCAACCCTGTCTACGGTGCTGTAGAAACCCACAACTGGGCTCCCGACGGTGTGTACGATTACAACAACAAGCAGACCAGCGGTTACAACATCATCAAGAACTACTACACGGGCGCTTACAATTCTGAGGTTGCCAACTGGCTCACCAAGGTGAACTCCCTGCGTCTGCGCACCCTCTCCATCAGCTACGATCTTCCCAAGAAGCTCCTGCAGAAGACCCGTGTGATCAAGCGCGCCTCCATCGCCGCTACGGCCAACAACGTGCTCCTGTTCACCAACTACGACGGTGATCCCGAGGTGGCTGCCTCCGGTGCCGGTAGTGGTGGTTCCTCCTCTGTCGGTTTCGACTACCTGGGTACTCCTGCTACTTCCAGCTTTACCTTCGGTATCAACCTCACCTTCTAAACTGACCGTCGAACTTAATTGCATCAATGATTATGAAACTTTTCAAATCTATACTGGTTAGCGGTCTTGTGATTGCAGCCTTCTCTGCCGTTTCCTGCAGCAAGTGGCTGGATGTTAACACGGACCCTGAAAATCCCACTCTGGACGCCGCTGAGTATCAGCTCGAACTGGCCCACTGTGAGTTCTACACCAACAGCGCCACCCAGTTCGCAGCCTGGCGTACCGGCATGGCTATGGGTGACTGGACCCGTTACAACGGGGGCGGTAACTACTGGAATGTCTCCTACTGGTATCCCGTAGATGGTCAGGTGACCACTCCTTACCAGTGGTTCTTCGTAGGCGCTGGTCCTACCCTGAAGGATCTGTATACCAAGGCTATGGCCGCAGAGAACTGGCACTACGCCGGTGTGGCCCAGGCCCTGTTGGCTTATGGTTATATGCTTATGACGGACCTCTATGGCGAAATGCCTTACGAGGATGGTCTGTCCCAGAACGCTCTTCCCGTGTACTCCACCGGCAAGACCATCTATCTGGGTTGCTTTGACCAGCTGGACGAGGCCATCGAGCTCCTTCAGAAACCCATTGACGTCTCCCTCCCTCCGCTCTCCGTGGGCGATTTCTGGAACAACGGCGATACGGGCAAGTGGCTCAAACTCTGCTACCTCCTCAAGGCCCGCTGGATCAACAAGCTCAACAAGAAGGGCGCCGGCAGCTATCTGGAAGGCAAGTATGATGAGTCTACCATCCTGGAGTGCCTGAGCAAGGCCATGCAGAGCAATGCCGACAACACCGTCATCAACCACACTGACGACAACGGAACCACCCACGACTTCCTGGGTTGGGACGAGCCCGTGGACTATTCCCCGCTCTACTCCGTTTGCGGTATGAACGCCGGTTACATGGTAACCAAGATGCTCTATGACAACCTGACCGACTTTGATGGTCTGGGTGTGGAAGATCCCCGTGCCGACCACCTCATCCCTTGGGCCCGTTCCGTCAAGGGTGCTGATACCCCTGCCGAAATCAAGTGGTCTGACGACGGCCTCTGGCGTCGTTCCCTGGGTGTGGATATGCTGTCCAACATCAACAGCGAAGGCGGTCCTCTCCGTGCTGCCTGGGATTCCAAAGCCAACCATTTCTACATTGACAGCGACAACAATCTCCGTCTGGGTGACACCGTGTATGTGGAGTGCACCAGCGAGTCCAAGGGCTACGCAGCCAAGAAGGACCTCCTCTACCGCCGTGGTGGCGCCAATGTGGACGCATCTGCCGAGTCCGGCTCCTTCTACAGCCGCGTTTCCTCTCCTACCTATGTGGGTACCTATATGGAGGCTTGCTTCATCAAGGCTGAGGTCCTGTTCAACAAGAATGACAAGGCCGGTGCCTACGCTGCCTACAAGGAAGGTATCAAGGCTGCCATCGAACTTATGAACGATAAGCTCAAAGTTTGGGTTTCCGAAGATCCCACCCTGGCTGCCTGCCCGTCCTTCACTCCTATGTCTGAAATCGACATCCAGTACTTCCTGGCCAACGGTATCGGTACCGCAGCTGACATTACCCTGGGCCGTATCATGACCCAGAAGCGTCTGGCCCTCCAGTTCTCCGTTGAAAACTGGAACGATATGCGCCGTTACGATTTCAACAAGAATATCTTCCTCGGTTGGGACATCCCCGCATACCACTTCAAGGTGGCTGCTGCCGAGAAGGCTATTCCTGCTGGCAAGGCTTATCGCCGCTGGCGCCAGTGCTCCCACGAGTACAACTACAACTCCAAGAACCTCATTGCCATCGGCCTGGAGGTTCCCGGTGCTGACAACTCGCTGGACAACTGGAACCGCGCCGACGATGCTTGGACCATCCCCGTATGGTGGGATTCCGACCAGAAGTAATCCGTCAAGCTAAACACCATTCCAGGCGACCCTCCCCGGGCCGCCTGGTTTTTTTGTGGGAACTAGGTTTTTTCGGGAAAATGAAGTAACTTTATCGATGTGAAAAACATTCATTCCATTCTCCTCGCTGCGCTGCTTTTATGCGCACCGGGCCTGCTAAGGGCACAGGATGCTGATTATCAACCCTATGCACAGGCTGCCGGGATAGATTTACCCCTTTTCAGGGCCCGCGTAGCCGATGTTTACGGCAATAACTTCAACGGAACGTATCTGGTGGATACCCTGGGTTTCAAGCCCGGTGAGATCCGTTTCGAAGGCAAAACCTACCAAAACCTAAGCTTTCAGCTGGATGCCGTCCTCCAGCACGTCCTGATGCAGCAGGAAGGCTCTCCCATCATCCTGGACCTGGGATTGGAACGGGTAGAGTACTTTACCCGCGGGAGCCGGACCTATGTGAACCTGGCTTCCCAGGGCTACAACGTGCCGGCCGGCTTCTACGAGCAAGTGGTCAGCGGCCGGGGCGCCGTGTACAAAAGGGTGGACAAATCCCTGAACCACCTGATGGACCTCAATCGGGATGCGTCGGCCTATATCGGTTACAATGATCCCAATTACCGTTTCAATTTGGTGAACTACTTCCAGTACAAGGAAAGCTGGTACTGGGTCAAGGAGGATGGAACGGTCCAACGTCTCCGCAGCAAGCGGAAAGTCCGCAACGCCATTCAATCTGTTAATGCCCATGAGACGCATTAGTATCCTTCTGGCGGTCCTGTTGCTGCCGTTGGCCGCCTACGCCCAAAACGATACGGTAAGCGTCCGTATGGTGTCGGCCGATTCCCTGGTGCAGGTGATGCGCCGGGTGTCGGGAAGCAGCCTCTTCATTGCCCGTGCCGGGGACGACCCTGCCACCTACAGCGTGGCGGCTCCCCGTGCCCAGTTCCTGGACCAGGCCCTGAAAAAACTCCTTTCAGCCGGTTATACGGCTTCCGAGTGGGAAGGCAGCCTGTATATCATCCACGGCCATTCTCTTCGCTCCAACCTGGGCACCGACTGGTTCAAACTGGGCCGGACGCAGCAGCAGGAAGTGCTGCAGGAGCAGAACGTGGCAGCTACCTATCTGAACAAAGTCTACGAGATTGGAGACGAGAAGCGTATGCGGAAGGGCGGCAAGGCCGTCATCCACGGCTATGTGCGCGACAAGGCCACCTCGGAACCCGTAGTGGGCATCACCGTCTATGACGAGAAATCCTCCAACTACGCCATGACCGACAGTTACGGCTTCTGGCGTATGCAGGTGCCCACCGGCGAAAACCACCTCAATTTCAGCGGCTACCCTATGGAAGACGTGCGCCTGGAAGTGCGCATCTTCGATGACGGCGGTCTGGACATTGAGATGACGGAAAAAGTGGTCACCCTCAAGGCCGCTTCCATATCGGCCGAAAGCGTCTCCCTCCACCGCACGGCCCGGATAGGCGTAGAAAAGATCCAGGCCGACCGCCTCCAGAAGATTCCCACCGCCTTCGGTGAGGCCGATATCATCAAGGCCGTGCTGGCCCTGCCGGGCGTACAGTCGGTGGGCGAGGCCTCCTCGGGCTTCAACGTCCGCGGCGGCTCGGTGGACCAGAACCTCATCCTCTACAACGACGGAACGGTCTTCAACCCCAACCATATGTTCGGCATCCTCTCCTCCTTCAATCCGGACCTGATCTCGGAGGCCGAACTGTACAAGAGTTCCATCCCGGCCGAATACGGCGGCCGCATCTCCTCGGTGCTGGATATCCGCACCAGGGAAGGAAATGCCAAGAAAATTACCGGCTCCCTGGGCCTGGGCCTGCTGACCAGCCGCGTCCACCTGGAAGGCCCGCTGGTCAAGGACAAGACCACCTTCACGCTGGGCGGCCGTACCACCTATTCCAACTGGATCCTGGGCCTGCTGCCCAAGAACAGCAACTACCACGGCGGCAAAACCTCCTTCCAGGACGTAAACGCTTCCATTACCCATAAGCCCAACGACAAGAATACCTTCCAGGTCTTTGGTTACTGGTCCCGCGACAAGTTCTCCTTTGCGGCCGATACGTCCTTCCATTATTCCAACCTCAATGCATCGGTCCGTTGGCGCCATATTATGAACGCCAGCAACAATATGGAAGTGAGCGCCGGCTACGACTCGTACCGGACCACCATTGACGGAGACCAGAGCTACGATTACGGTGCCTACCGGTACAAACACGCCCTGGGCCAGGAATTCCTGAAACTCAAGTTCAAGTCTACCGTCTCGCAGGCCCATACGCTCTCTTACGGTCTCCAGACCAATGTCCTCAATTTCCATTCCGGCCATATGATGCCGCTGGGAGAGGCCTCGGGTATCAAAGACCGCGACCTGGGCCTTCAGATGGGCTTGGAACCTTCTCTCTACTTCAGTGACAACTGGACGGTGAGCGACCGCTTCTCCCTGGACGGCGGCGTGCGTCTGGGTGGCTTCCTGCCCCTGGGCAAGAGTAAGTTCTACTTTATGCCGGAACTGCGCCTTTCGGCCAAATTCTCCATCCTGCCCAGCCTGACGGTGAAGGCCGGCGTCAACAGTTTCCGCCAGAACATCCATATGATCACCAACTCTTCCACGGTGTCTCCTATGGACGTTTGGGTGATGGCCTCGGACCGCATCAAGCCGCAGGACGGCTGGCAGGCGGCGGCGGGCCTGTACTGGACGGTGGGCCCTGTAGATATCTCCCTGGAGGGTTACTACAAGCGCAGTTACAACAGCGTGGACTACCGTTCGGGCGCCATGCTGGTGATGAATGAGAACCTGCCCGACGACCTCCTCACCACCACGGCCCGCGCCTACGGAGCAGAGCTTATGATCCGCAAATCCACCGGCCGCCTCAATGGCTGGGTATCCTACACATATGCCCGTTCGCGTATGAAGGAGACCCAGGCCGATGATCCTTTCCCCATCAACAACGGGGAATGGTACAATACCCCGCACGACAGGCCCCACACCGTGAAGATGGTGGCCAATTACAAGTTTACGCACCGCTACAGCATATCGGCCAATCTGGATTATTCCACCGGCCGTCCCGTGACGGTGCCCGTGGGCGTGTTCTACTACGGCGGCGTCCGCCGGCTGGCCTATTCCGAGCGAAACGCCCTGCGCATCCCGGATTACTTCCGCCTGGACCTGGCCATCAACGTAGAGCCCAGCCACTACCTCAAACGGCTTACCCATCTGTCCTTTACCATCGGCGTTTACAACGTTACAGGCCGAAAGAACGTCTATTCCGTGTACTATACGGTGGACGGTCCTACGGATAAGCCCAAAGGCCATATGGTTTCCGTGTTTGCTTCCCAGATCCCTTACATCAATCTTAACCTGAAGTTCTAATGAAAAAGCAGCTTATCATCCTTGCAGCCCTGCTGCCCCTTTTAGGAGGCTGCGTCTACGACTTTGAGGCAGAATTGACCGGAGACCAGTACACGGTGGTTATCGAAGGGGATATTATGGTGGGTGGCACTACCACTGTCAATTTTACCCGCCTGAACCCCGAGGTTCTGGAGGGAAAGCAGAACGAGCAGACCAAGGCTTTGTACCCAGGCGACCCCGGTTGGGGAATCCCGGTCAGTTTCACCGCCCAGGTGGAAGGAGAAGACGGTACCCTTGTGGAGGGAGAGGCCTCCTGGGGGTCCTGTTCCATAGATACCCGTTTCCTCCGGCCCGATGTCCGTTATCGCCTGCGCGTGCACGATCTGGAGCAGAATCACCATTACGTGAGCAGTTGGGAAACCGTACAGGGAGGCCCCGTCATTGACAGCCTATCCTACAAGGCCGCCGAAGACCATCTGGATGTGCGGGTCACCTTCCACTCCGATGGCACTACACCCTACTATTGCCTGGCCCAGGACGAAGAGTGGGAATATCACGCCAATACCACCACTACGTTCCGGTATATCCCCAGGGGAGGGAAAGAACCCGAAGAGGGTATACAGATTTTCCCCTCTATGGATTCCCATTATAAAGACACCTACGGCCGCATCTTTGACGTTCGCGGGAACTATCCCAACTATACTTGCTGGGACAGTACCATCAAGGGCGTGACCACAATCATTACTACCGGCGCCATGGAGTCCAACAAGATGGTGGATTATGTATACCGTACCCTGGATCAGCACGACCGCCGGATCAGCGTAATGTATCATTCCATCGTGTCCCTGCGGATGATCTCCAAGGAGAGCTACGCCTACTGGGAGAGCATTGAGAGCGCTTCCACCCAGACGGGAGACCTGTTCTCTCC
Source organism: uncultured Bacteroidales bacterium (assembly GCA_900316245.1). Lineage (GTDB taxonomy): Bacteria > Bacteroidota > Bacteroidia > Bacteroidales > UBA932 > Cryptobacteroides. The sequence continues at coordinate 102,686 of ONCE01000002.1, forward strand.
CATCCCCAGCATCCTGCGCGGCAACATCGTCAACGAAGACAATCCCGCCGCCCAGGTCATAGGCTATATCGGAGTCTCCGAACTGGTAACCAAAGACATCTTCATCAAGCACCAGGATGCCCGTGTTTACAAGCAGCCCAGCGGTTTCTATGATAACCTGATGAAGGCCACCATAGGAAGTGGAGACGAGATGGGCGTGAAGATCTTTGAAATGGCCCAGCGCTATGCACAGGGATACCGTCCCTGGATGATGGATGCCGTGGGCGACAACCCCTTTTATGTCTGGATTCTGGAGGGTTGTATGGATTGCCGCACGCTGGGCGGAACCGTGGTAAAACCCAAGGACTGGCCCGAATAGGAGGATAGGAAATGAAACGATTCTTTTTAATCATACTGGCCGCCGGGATGTTTTGCCCGGCCTTTGCCCAGCGGGCAGAGCGTACGTATGTAACCACCGACCGCAGTTGGTACGCCGCCGGTGAGACGGTCTATCTGTCGGCCTTCTGTGTGGATGTGTCGGATGGCGTGAGCCTGTCCGAGGTCAGTTCCGTGGCTTATCTGGAACTCACTTCGGCCGAAGGAATGGCGGTGAGCGGCAAGGTGGCACTGCTTCACGGCCGGGGTGCCGGTACCCTGGTGCTCCCCCGGAGCCTTCCTACCGGCAACTACCGCTTAAGCGCCTATACGGCCCTTTCCAGAAGGGAAGGGGACTATGATGCCCGCAAGGGTTCCCGCATCCTCTCCGTCTATAACACCCTGTCCACGGCCCGCATGACCGATGCCGTGGTGGTGGAAAAGGCTCCGGCCGCTCCCGAGGCCCTGCCCCATTCATCGGCCCTCCGTGCCCAGCTCACTCCTGACGGACAAATCAGCCTTTCCTCCGAGGCCCCTGCCAGCCTTTCGGTTTCCGTTTTCCGCAACGAGCCCCTGGCCCGGTACGGAACGGCTACGCTGGGACAGGTTTTGGATACGCCGGCTTATCCCGCCACCCGGGACGTGGTTCCGGAGTACGACGGAGAAATCCTCACCCTGCATTTGACCCGGGCCGATGGCGAGCCGCTAAGAGATCTGGAATCCTGGGAAGTGTTCATCTCCCGCCCCGGCCATCTGGAAGACATTTACTCCGGCCAGCTGCAGCCCGACGGAAGCGTGCGCTTCTTCACCGGCAATTTCTTCGGCCCCGGAGACCTGGTGGTGACGCTTGAAAAAGGCGCCCCCGCCTTCAAGGTGGAGATGGAAAGCCCTTACCGCAACCTGGCTCCCCAGGACATTCCCAACCTGGTGCTGGATCCTTCCCAGGCCGATGTGATTACCCGCCTGGGCGCGCGTATGCAGGTGACATCGGCCTTTGAAGCCGATACCCTGTATCAGCGGCTTCCCACCCGTTCCCTCGCCTTCCTCTCGGACAAGTATATCACGTACGTTCTGGACGATTATACCCGTTTTGCCACCCTGCGGGAAGTGTTTGTGGAGTATCTCTCCGACATCCGCACCCGCGGCAGGGGAGAGGACCTGGAGATGCAGGTGCGTACCTTGCGGACGCAGAACGGCGTTGCCGCCTTCAGGGACCTGCCGTCCCTTATCCTGGTGGACGGCGTTCCGGTCTTCAACCATTCGCTGGTCTATGCCATGGATCCGGCCCTGATCCAGCGCGTGGAGGTTTTCCCGTATTACTGCACCTTCGGCCGCGTGATGTATAGCGGCGTGGCCAATTTTGTAACGTTCAAGGGAGATTTGGGCGGCATCCGCTTCGGCGACAACGTGCGCATCCTGAGCTTCTCCGGCGCCGGCTATCCTTTGGCCTTCACGCCTTCCGAAGACCCTCGTTACCCTGGCCAAAGGGAGACGCTCCTGTGGCAGCCGCTGCTGGACATCCAGCCCGGAGAGACCCTCCTGCTGCCCATTATAAAGGCCGATGAAGGCCTGGTGCTCCAGGTAGAAGGGCTTACAGCCGACGGCAAACCCCTTTATCTCCGACAAGAATTTTAGGGATCAATATCAGATATGAAAAAACTATTCGTTATGGGTTTAGGGGCCATTGTGCTCCTGCTCTCCGGGTGCCGTCAAGCGTCCATCCCGGTTCAAAAGATCGAGTTCAACCCCGGGTTCGCCAAACTCTTCATAGGGGAGGAGCAGACGTTCACAGTCAACTGCACGCCCTCTTCGGCCACCAACCTGGAAGACCTCGTCATCCTCAATTCCAACCCCTCCGTGGCCACGTTTGAAAACGGAAAACTGGTGGCCAAGGCGGGCGGTTATACCTCTCTCACGGCCGTCTGCGGTGAGGCCAAGGCCTCGGCCGACATCACCGTCTATTCCGGCTGGTTCACCAAAGGGGACAGGAAATTCGGCGTGGATATAGCCACCGGCTATTATTACACGATGGGCGAATCCTCTCCCCAGGAGATGGAAATCACCCTCACCAACAACCTGCCCAACGAAGACACCCAGAACTTCTGGCTCTGGATGAAGTGTGAAAACCTGGGACAGACCATCGATTTCCTGCAGGATATGAAGGAGACGATGGTCTCGGTCCAGCTGAACAACAACGAAGACGGCTACTGCATCCCCTACTACAGCGAAGACCAGGGCCGCCCGGTGGTGAAACTGGCCGACTGGGGAGACACCGACCTCACCCTCACCAAAGGCCTCCTGACGGTGACCAAGACCGGCAACGCCACCTTCAGCATCGTGGCTGATTTCGCCCTCTCCAACGGCTACACCTTCAAGGCCGAATGGGAAGGCGCCCCCCTGATGCAGCAGCAATAAAAATTTTTGTGATTTCTGAAAAAGTTCTTATCTTTGCAGTCCCGATTTTTCGGGACTTAAGTCTGGAGAGATGCTCGAGTGGCTTAAGAGGCACGCCTGGAAAGCGTGTATACTCCAAAAGGGTATCCCGAGTTCGAATCTCGGTCTCTCCGCAAAACGTTATTCCACAGCCGACTGCACAGCAGTTGGCTGTTTTGGTTGTCTGGGGCCTTGAAAGCTTGCTTTCAAAGGTCCCAGACGGCCAAAAGAGGCAGAAAGTCCGAAGGACTGACGGCTGTGGAATATAGTTTTGGTCTACCTTAAGGAGTTATCAGAGATGCCGGAGCGAAGCGACGGAATCTCGGTCTCTCCGCCCCAAAAGCCCGCCTATTCTGGCGGGCTTTTTTTTCCGGATTTCACTTCCCGGAGGACAACATATACTGGATCCTGATTGGGCTGTTTTTTCCTTTCATAGGCTAGTAGCCGAGCATCTTCGGCCCGGGCGGCCTGTTCGTCGTACTGGCGGTCCCACTCACGGTAGTATTCCATCTTGGGGTCCTCGAACAGGCTCATCTGGATGGCGGATTCATGGGTAAGCTTGGATACTCCAATGCCCACCTGACGAAGAGGCGTTACCCCGTCCCAGGTCTCTGAGAGCATCCTTCTGGCGGCGTTGAGGATAACGGCTGTCACATCCGAGGGCTGGTCCAGGGTGCACTGCTTCTGGGCCATGGAGAAATCCTTGTATTTGACGAACATGGAGACGGTGGATGCGCGAAAATCGTCCCTCCGGATCCGGTGGGCCACGATGCTGGCCACATAGAAGAGGGCCCGGTCTATATCCGCAGGCTTAACGAGGTCTTGCGGGAAGGTTCTTTCGGCGCTGTAACTCTTGGCCTCCTGAATCTCTGTCTCTACGGGGGACTCGTCCCGGCCGTTGGCATTCTCGTGGAGTTGCTGGGCGAACTTCTGGCCCACAAGGCGCGTGAGGGAGCCCATCCCCAGAGCCGCCAGCTGGCCGATGGTCTTGATTCCATATGCATTCAGCCGCTCCTGGGTCTTTTTGCCGCACCAGAGAAGGTCTCCTACCGGAAGCGGCCACATTTTGTCGGGCACCTCGTTCTCCCAGAGAATGTGCACCTTGTCCGGTTTCTCGAAATCCGACGCCATCTTGGCCAGGAGCTTGTTGGAGCCCACACCCACGTTCACGGTGAAACCAAGTTGCTGCTTTACTTCATCCTTCAGGCGAGTGGCTACCTCGACGGCATTCTCCGGAGTGCAGCGAAGGCTCATGTCAAGGAAGCACTCATCGATGGAGAACTGCTGGAGGACGGGTGAGTAGCTGCGGCAAAGGGCAATGAAACTCTCCGAGCAGCGTTTATACCATTCCCAGTCTCCCTGGACAATCACAAGGGACGGATCAATCCGAAGGGCCATGGAGACGGGCATGGCGGCCTTGATCCCAATCTTCTTGGCCGGGATAGAGGCTGCCGATATGATGCTCCGGCGGTCCGAGGGGTCTCCGGAGACGACGGACGGAACCAGGCGGATATCCGGCTTCCCCTCCAAAACAAGCTTGGTTGCTATCCAGGAAAGGAAGGCCGAATTGACATCGATATGGAAGATGATGCGGGGCACGGATTATGGGGGCTACTTTGTAAAGATAGTCAAATTTTTCGTACCTTTGCACCGTTTTGAAACGAAGCAAAAAATGAACATCACTCTTGATAGAAAAGACATCCCGGTCCTTCTTCTGACCGGTTATCTGGGAAGCGGCAAGACCACGCTACTGAACCGTATTCTTACCAATAAGAAAGGTATTAAGTTCGCCGTCATCGTGAACGACATCGGCGAAGTGAACATTGATGCAGACCTGGTGGAAAAGGGCGGCATCGTGGGTTCCACGGACGACAGTCTGGTTGCGCTGCAGAACGGCTGTATATGCTGCACCCTCAAGATGGACCTGGTGGCCCAGCTGGCAGATCTCACATCGGCCCGTAAATTTGATTATATCGTGATTGAAGCCAGCGGCATCTGTGAGCCGGCTCCCATTGCGCAGACCATCAGCACCATGCCGGCACTGGCCCCCCAGTCCGTCAAGGACGGTTGCCCGTACGTGGACTGCATTGCCACCGTGGTGGACGCCCTCCGTATGAAGGACGAGTTTGAAGGCGGCTCCGCCCTGGAGAAGGAAGACATCGGCGAGGACGACCTCGAGCGCCTGGTCATCGAGCAGATCGAGTTCTGCAATATCGTGCTGCTGAACAAGGCGGCCGATGTAACCCCCGAGGAACTGGGCAAGCTCAAGGGCATTGTCAAGTCCATCAACCCCGGCGCCAAAGTGCTGGAGTGCAACTACGGAGACGTGGACCTGGACGAACTCATCTACACCGGGATGTTCAACTTTGACGTAGTGGCCACTTCGGCCGCCTGGATTGCCGCCATTGAGGGTGAGGATGAGGAAGAAGAGGCCGAAGGCGAAGCCCTGGAGTACGGCATTGACACCTATGTGTACACCCGCCGTCCGGCTCTGGACCTGAACAAGTTCGACCATATGGTGGCCACCAAATGGCCCAAGAACATCATCCGCGCCAAGGGTCTGTGCTATTTCTCCAACGACATTGACAAGTGCTTCCTCTTTGAGCAGGCCGGCAAGCAGAAGAGCCTCAAGGACTGCGGCCTCTGGTTTGCCACCATGGATGAGGAAGAACTGGCCGATATGATGAACCGCGACCGTAAGCTCCGTCAGGACTGGGATCCCGAGTACGGAGACCGCATGCAGAAGATTGTGTTCATTGGCCAGAACCTGGACAAGAAGGCCCTGGAGCAGTTAATGGACAGCTGCCTGGCGGAATAGAACCCCTTAAATCATTTATACCGCTATGAAAAAAATCGTTTTCCTTTTCTTTGCAGTCCTTTGTACTGCGGGTCTGTTTGCCCAGACCAACAAGATTCCTACCGTCAAGGAGATTGTTTCCGTTGAAAACGAGAATGTCAATCAGGCGGTACAAATCGTCAATATCCCCGTCGATGGAATCAACCACTACTGGCTTCACGTGGGAAATATGGGCATCGGCAACAAGGTGATTCAGGTAGAACTGGACCCTGTTTACCAGCTCTATATTCCCCTTGGAGACAACATCACGGACGCAGTTGCCTATATGGAAGAGTTGAAGACCCTCTTCAAGGAGCCCAAAGGCACCAAGCGGGAAATCCAGGGCAGTTTCAAGCCCTTCTTCCCGGGAGAGAACCTGGAAACCATCCAGGTCTTTAAGTATAAGCCCCTTCTTACCAACCAGCTCCAGTTTGTCATCGAACGGGATGGTTACGAGCGGGTTGCCTATCTCTCCAAATCGGACTTCAACACGCTTCTGAGCGGCCTGAAATTCCACGGAAAGCTGTATCCTTCGGAGATGTAGACACTTCACCCTCCCTCCGGTGCCGCGCCGGCTCTTCGCCACAATACGGGCAAAAATCGAGTTAAGAGCGGGCCTTTTCCGGATCTTCACCACAATATGGGCAAAAACCGGTTTAAGAGCCGGAGCCAGAGGGATATAAAAGTAGGAAAGGGACAAAAAAACGGGTTTTGCTGTCTCAGCAGAACCCGTTTCCATTCTAACCTAAAAACTTAACCTATTAAAAAACTATTCGACAAAACAATCTGCAAGTTCTGTGCCGAAATTGCTCTAATTAAGTTCTTTATTAGGTTTTATTGCTAAAATTCTTACTTCCTGGACGGGACGGTCCATTCGGTCGGTGTCTACGGCGGCAATCTCGTCAATCACGTGAAGGCCGGCTATGGTCTCTCCAAAAACGGTGTATTCACCGTCCAGATGCTGGCAGTTGACAGGGTCCTGGACCAGGTAGAACTGGGATCCGGAAGACTCCTTGAAGGGGTTGGCCACGTCTCCCTGACGGGCGGCGGCCAGCGCTCCCTTTACGTGCGTGTGCAGGGGCTCGCCGGCTTCGTTTCTCATTTCGGCCGGGATGGTGTAGTCCGGGCCTCCTTCTCCCCACTTCTCCACCAGGGAGGTGTCGCGGGTGAAGGGGTCTCCGCCCTGGATCACGAAACCGTTGATGACGCGGTGGAAGAGGGTATTGTCGTAATAGCCGCCCAGGGCAAGGTGGACAAAGTTGTCCCGGTGTTTGGGCGTATCCTTGAACAGGCGCACGCGGATGGTGCCCATATTGGTGACAATGTCAAATACGGGTTCTTCCGGCAGGGCCTGTGCGGCCTTGACGGCAGCCAGGCTGTCCTTGGTGCTCAGATTGACGGTAACTTCCTGATTGGGGCGGGTTTTGCAGGAAAAGGCCAGAAGGCCCACAGTAAGAACGGCTAAGACAAACTTTTTCATATCTTTCTTCTTTTCCGCAAAAATAGCTAATTTTGTGTAATCTATGGCAAATCCGTTGAAACAATTGGCCGGCGAAACCGCCATCTACGGCCTCAGTTCCATTCTGGCGAGGGTTCTCAATTTCCTTTTCGTCCCCATCTACACCCGTATGCTTACGCAGGTGCAGTACGGAGTGGTTACGGAGTTCATGGCCTACATTGCCATCCTTCAGGTGGTGCTGGTGCTGGGCCTGGAGACAGGCTGTTTCCGTTTTGCCAACAAAGAAGGGGAGGACCCCCGGCGGGTGTATTCCGGTGCGCTGCTCACGGTCTTCGGCCTTAATCTGGCTTTCCTGGCCTGTATGGTGGCGTTTTCGGACCCCATTTCGGCCGCGCTGGGCTATGCCGGTTACCGCAGCCTCATCATCTATGTGGCCTCCATCCTCTTCTGCGATTCCATCACCGCCATCCTCTTTGCCAAACTGCGGCAGGAGCACAAGGCCGTGAAGTTTGCCGTTTTCAAGACCATCAAGATCCTTACGGAGACGGGTGCCAACCTGGTGCTCTTTTTCGTGTGGCCCGCCCAGCCGGACTTTACCTATCCCATCATTGCCATCTTCATCAGCTGCGTGCTGTGCCTGGTGCTCTTCATTCCGGACATCATCCGGCTTAAACTGGTGTGGGACTCCGACGTGGTGCGCCGGATGCTCATTTACTCGCTGCCCCTGATGGTGGCGGCCCTGCCCGGTGTGGCCAACGATTTCCTGGACCGTATTCTGTTCCGCTACTTTGACACCTCCTCCGAAGCCTGGCGGGCCTCGCTGGGCGTGTACCAGGCGGCCGTCAAGCTGGCGGTCATTATGAACCTCTTCATCCAGATGTTCCGGTATGCGGCCGAGCCGTTCTTCTTCCAGCGCGCCCGGGACAAGGGCTCCAAGGAGCTCTACGCCGTGGTTATGGAATACTTCACGGCTTTCTGCGGATTGGTGTTCCTGGCCGTGGTGGGTTACATCGATATCATTTCGCTCTTCCTGGGCCGGGACTTCCGCGTGGGCGTGGGAGTGGTTCCCATTATGCTGCTAAGCTATATGCTGCTGGGTATGCTCTTCAACGTATCTATGTGGTACAAGCTCTCCGGCAAAACCAATATGGCCATCTGGATTACCCTGGCGGGCCTTGTGGTCACCGCCGTCGTGAACGTGGTCTTTATGCCGCGCTTCAGCTATTGGGCATCGGCCTTCGGTCATCTGGCCAGTTATCTGGTGATGTTCATCCTGAGCGCCTGGCTGGGGTCCAAGTACTATCCCATCCCGTACAGCTGGAAGCGCATCGGAGCCATCTTCGGCCTGATGGGCCTGGCGTATGCGGGAATCTTTTTCTGCGATATGAGGGCCGATGCGATGCCCATCCGCCTGCTGGTGAACACAGCGCTTATTGGCACCTATCTTGGCGCGGCCTGGCTCTTGCTCCGCCAAAGACCTGTAAAAGCAACTAACAATAATAATCAATAATTTATTTCCCACATCTATGAAAAAACTGATACGAATATTATCTGCCCTTACCCTGCTGGGCGCCTGCGCCAACCCCACTCCGCAGGAATTCCACGTGATCCCCATGCCCGCTACGGTAAATCTTTCCGACGGCACTTTCTGCGTGAAGGGCGCTGCCGTAAATTGTGACGAAAACATGGACGAGGCCTCTGTAAACGCGGTCCTTCGTTTTGTGAACAGCCTGGAGACGGCTACCGGCAAGAAGTGCAAACTCGCAGAGGGTGGCATCAGCTTTGCCAAGAACCACTCCCTGGCTCCCGAGCAGTACGTGATTGACATCACCCCCGAGGCCGTGCGCGTTCAGGCATCGGCCCTCAATGGCTTTGTGTATGCCTGCGAGACCCTCAAGCAGATGCTGCCGGCCGCCATTTATGGTGACAAGGCTGTCAAGGCCGATTGGGTGCTTCCTTGCGCCCATATCGAGGACCAGCCCCGCTTTGCCTATCGCGGCATGCACCTGGATCCCTGCCGCCACTTCTTCTCCATCGAGGAGACCAAGCGCTATCTGGATGTGATGACGGCCTACAAGCTCAACCGCTTCCACTGGCACCTCACCGAGGACCAGGGCTGGCGTATGGAGGTGAAGGCCTATCCCAGACTTACTGAGATCGGCGCTTGGCGCAACGGTACCGTCATCAAGAAGGACTGGGGTTCCAACGATGGCATCCGCTACGGCGGTTTCTACACCCAGGAAGAGATGAAGGAGATTGTGGCCTACGCCGCTGAACGGGGCATTACCGTGATCCCCGAGATCGATCTCCCCGGCCACATGGTGGCTGCCCTGGCCGCCTATCCGGAGCTGGGCTGCACCGGCGGTCCCTACGAGGTCTGGACCCGCTGGGGTGTGGCTCCCGATATCCTCTGCGCCGGTAACGAAGAAGTCTACAAGTTCCTGGAGACCGTTCTCACCGAGGCTATGGAAATCTTCCCCTCCGAGTACATCCACATTGGCGGAGACGAGGCCTTCAACGAGGAAATGGGCATTCCGTGGGACCACTGCCCCAAGTGCGCCGCCAAGATGCGCGAGCTGGGCATCAAGAAAGGCCCTATGGCCAAGCACTATCTGCAGAACTACGTAACCGCCCGCATGCAGGATTTCCTGAATCAGCACGGTCGCAAGATTATCGGCTGGGATGAGGTTCTGGAAGGCAACCTGGCCCCCGGTGCTACGGTTATGAGCTGGCGCGGTGTCAAGGGCGGTATCGAGGCGGCCAACAAGGGCTTCGACGCCATTATGACTCCCAACAGCTACCTGTACTTTGACTACTATCAGAGCCACGAGCGTGACAAGGAACCCTTCGGCATCGGCGGCTATCTCCCTGTAGAGAAAGTCTATTCCTATGAGCCGTTTGAGGGCCTTACTCCCGCTGCCCAGAAGCACATCCTGGGTGTGCAGGCCAACCTCTGGACGGAATACATCGCCACTCCCGAGCACCTGGAGTATATGCTTCTGCCCCGTATGTGCGCCCTGTCAGAGATTCAGTGGTGCGCAGCCGACAAGAAGGACTACGCCCGCTTTGACGCCTCCATCGACCACAGTTTCGAGATGTTTGACGCGATGGGCTTGACCTACTGTATGGACAACCGCGGCCTCATCGGCCTGGACCGTGAGCCCGCCCGCACCCCTGAGGAGCTGGAGCAGTATTTGAAAGAGAATCCCCGCAGCTGGTAATCAGTAAAGCAGCAAACCCAGTGCGGCGCCGGCCAGAATGAGATAGATGGGGTTTATTTTTCCCCAGTAGCCGGCTACAAAGGCGCCGCCCAGCAGTACCCAGCTTTTCCAATCGGGGAAGTTATCGGAAACCACTTGGACGTTTGGCACACCGCCCGTCCAGGTGGTTTTTATGATAAGGATAATGGCCGCGGCGCCAATGAGGCCCACCACGCTGGGTTTGAGCCAGTCCATGGTGCCGGCATACAGGCGGCTGCTCTTGAACTTGAGGTAAAACTTGACAATGAGCAGCATAATGATGAACGAGGGCAGGATCAGGGCCAGGGTAGCGGCGAGGGACCCGCAAACGCCCAGAAGGTGGCTTCCGGTGGCGTTAAATAGCACCTCATACCCCACATAGGTGGCGCTGTTGATGCCAATGGGCCCCGGTGTCATCTGGGAAATGGCCACAATGTCCGTAAAGGCCGATTCGCTGATCCAGGAATGCTCCACCACCACCTGGTTCTGGATGAGAGACAGCATGGCATAGCCGCCGCCGATGGTGAAAGCGCCGATCACGAAGAAGGTCCAGGCCAACTGCAATATGAGGGAGAGGATGTCCATATCCGTCATTCCCGGCTTGACCGGGAATCTTTGTTCATTCTGAAATAAGTGAAGCTGAATCCCAGCACCAGAACGCACAATATAATATAAATGGGCGACACGTTGAGGAAGGCTACCAGCAGCAGGGAGCCGATGGCCAGCAGCCAGTGCCAGACGTTCTTGCAGGATTTCCGGGCCATATTGACCATAGGAATGGCAATGAGGGAAATGACTACGGGCCGAATTCCCTTGAAGGCACGTTCCACCCAGGGGTTGTCCTTGAAGGCGGTGAAAAACATCGCGATGGCCAGGATGGCCAGGAAAGAGGGGAGAATGCTGCCCAGGGTGGCGACGAGGCTGCCCTTGAAACCGCGGAGCCTGTGCCCGGCAAAGATGGAGATGTTGACGGCCATCACACCCGGGGCGCTCTGGGAGAGGGCTACGATGTCCGGAAGTTCGTCGTCCGAGATCCATCCGCGCTTGGACATCTCCGCCTGGATGAGCGGAATCATAGCGTATCCGCCGCCTATGGTGAACGCCCCAATCTTGGCGAACACCCCGAAAATTTGCCACAGCGATACTCTCTTTTCCATAGGTTGCAAAGTTAACTCATTTTTTGTGAATTTTCTTTCAAAAAAATTTGCCAGTTCAAAAATAGTTACTACCTTTGCAGTCCCGTTTGACAAGAACGGGATTTTTTACGGCTCATTGACAATATTGAAAGACTAAAAGTACAAGCAAGTACCGAGAGAAAGTGTAACACTTTTTATCTTTAAACGAGCGTCAGTTTCTTTATAGAAACAGCGTCAGGACAAGCTAAGCATTATAAAAATATACAATGAAGAGTTTGATCCTGGCTCAGGATGAACGCTAGCGGCAGGCTTAACACA
>ONCE01000015.1 GCA_900316245.1 uncultured Bacteroidales bacterium
CCTGTACCTGAGCCCGGAACGCCTCCAGACCCGCCTGTTCCAGTCCTACCTGGACGTGCTCAAAATCTCCTACATCGTGGTGGACGAGGCCCACTGTATTTCCCAGTGGGGGTACGATTTTCGGCCTTCCTATCTGGAGATTGGCAAACTGCGGGAGAGGACGGACGCTCCGGTGATAGCGCTTACCGCCACCGCCACGCCGCTGGTGGCCGGCGACATTATGGACCGCCTGGGCTTCAAGGAGAAGAACCTCCTCCGTTCCGGTTTCGAGCGGCCCAACTTGAGCTACATAGTGCGCAAGACCCAGGACAAGATGGGCCAGATCCGCAGCATCTGCGAGGGGGTGGCCGGCAGCGGCATCGTGTACGTGAGAAGCCGCGCCCGCACCCAGGAACTGGCAGAGTTCCTCAAGGCGGGGGGCGTATCGGCCTCCTGCTACCACGCCGGACTGGGCGCCCAGACCAGGGCCGACCGGCAGAAAGCCTGGAAAGACGGCACCACCCGCGTGATGGTGTGCACCAATGCCTTTGGGATGGGTATCGACAAGCCGGACGTGCGCTTCGTGGTGCACGCCGATGTCCCCGACAGCCCCGAAGCCTATTTCCAGGAAGCGGGCCGCGCGGGCCGAGACGGCAAACCGTCCTTTGCCGTGCTCCTGTGGAACGGAACGGACACCGCCCGCCTCAAGCAGCTGGAAGAGGTGTCTTTCCCCAGCCTGGAGAGTATGGAAGACCTGTACCAGAAACTGCACATCTTCTTCCAGGTTCCCTACGACGAAGGCGAAGGCCGTATGCTCAAATGGGATATGGTGGAGTTCTGCAAGCACTATCACCTGCAGCAGGCACCGGTGTATTACGCCGTCAAATATATGGAAAGGGAGGGCCACTGGACCCTGGCCGAAGATATGGACATCCCCACCCGCATCAAGATTGACGTGGAGCGGTCGGCCCTTTATAATATCGACCTTCCGGACCCTGTGATGCCGCAGGTGCTGGAGGTGCTGATGCGCCTGTATACCGGCATCTTCTCCTATCCGGTGTCCATCGACGAGGAGGCGGTGGCCAGCCGCTGCGGGGTGGGCGTATCGGCCCTCAGGCAGCTTCTGTACGGCCTCAGCGTCAACCACGTAATCCGGTACATTCCGGCCGACCACGCCACGGTGCTCTATCTGCAGCACAATCGCCTCAGGCCCGGGAACGTGCAGCTGAGCCCCCAGCGCTACCAGATGCTTCGCAGTACCTATGCGGAGCGGGTGAAGGCCATCATTGAGTATGTGGAGGAAGACAGCGAGTGCCGCTCGCAGTACCTGCTAAGATATTTTGGCCAGGAGGAGAGCGCCCCTTGCGGCAAGTGCGACATCTGCCGCGCCGCCAAAGCCCGTCCGGAAGACCTCCGGGGCCGCCTCAAGGCCTGGATTGAGGGCCGAAAGGGAACCTACACGCTCACAGAGGTCAGAACCGCCTTCGGCACCCTGGAAGAAACTTACCTGGAGACCCTCCGGGACCTGATAGACAAAAAAGAAGTACCGCCTTATCAAGAATAAGTATGGCCGAAACCAAAGATATATTGCTGCAGCGCATCCGCAATGGCGGCACCCTCTCCACGGGGGCGCAGATCCGTCTGTGCCTGATGCTCAGCTATCCGGCCATCCTGGCCCAGCTGTCGTCGGTGATGATGCAGTACATCGACACCTCGATGGTGGGCCATCTTGGGGCGGCCCAGGGCGCTTCCATCGGCCTGGTATCTACCTGCCTGTGGCTCTGGGGCGGCTTCTGCTTTGCCGCTTCCACCGGTTTCTCGGTGCAGGTGGCGCACCTGATTGGCGCCAACGATTTCAAGGGTGCCCGTGCCGTCCTGCGGCAGGCCCTTACGGTGGCTATGTCCTTCAGCGTGGCCCTGGCGCTCATAGGAGCGTCCGTCTCGCAGGTGCTGCCTTACTGGCTGGGAGGCGGACCGGACATTGTGGGAGATGCCGGAAAGTATTTCCTCATTATGGCCCTGTTTATGCCGGCGATGCAGCTGGACTGGATGTGTGCCGCCATGCTGCAGGCCACCGGCAATATGAAGGTTCCCAGCCTCCTGAGCATAGGAATGTGCGTGCTGGACGTGATCTTCAACTACCTCTTTATCTATAAGTTGGAAATGGGTGTGGTGGGCGCCGCGCTGGGCAGCGGCCTGGCGGAGATCATCACCGGCGTGGCTATGTTCTCCTTCCTGGCCTTCAAGAGTCCGGAGATGCGCCTGACGCAGGAGAAAGGCAGTTTTCGGCCCACGGAGAAGGTGGTGAAAAAGGGGCTCCGGATAGGCGGTCCCATGGCGTTCCAGAACCTGCTGCTGAGGGGCGGTTACATTGCCGCCACCGTGATTGTGGCCCCGCTGGGCACCATAGCCATCGCCGCCAACACCTTTGCCATTACAGCCGAAAGCCTCTGCTATATGCCCGGCGCCGGCATTGCCGATGCGGCCACCAGCCTGGTGGGCCAGTCCATCGGGGCCGGCCGCAAGGAACTGGCCACGCGCTTTGCGTGGATCACGGCCTTCCTGGGTATGGGCATTATGGGCTTCCTGGCCATTCTGATGTATTTTTTCGCCCCTGAGATGATGGGACTCCTCTCGCCCGATAGGGAGGTGATAGACCTGGGCGCCCGCGTGCTGCGGATAGAAGCCTTTGCGGAGGTGGGCTATGCGGCCGCTATGGTCATCTACGGCTCCTGCGTGGGTGCCGGAGACACCAAGTGGCCCAGCGTGATGAACTTTGGCTCTATGTGGATTGTCCGCATCCTTCCGGCCATCTTCATCACCCCTGTCTATGGCCTGGTGGGCTTCTGGGTGTGTATGGCAGTGGAACTGAGCTTCCGCGGCCTCCTCTTCCTGATCCGTCTGTACCGGGGTACGTGGCTTAAAAATGTTCAAGATATCCTATGATAGCAATTGTTCTCACCAAGGCCGATGACAGAATCCTGTCGGCCCTCAGTTTCCAGAAATGCAAGGATTTCAAGGTGTATTTGACTTCCGGCGAGGTGGAGGAATATCCCATCCTGGAAGTGCAGCACGGCAGCTGGTCGCAGGTGCAGGAAGAAGTGGTGTGCATCCTGGAGCCGGGCGCTTTGCCCGGTCCCGATTTCGTGGGCCGCATTGCCAAGGCTGTCCGGCGCCATCCGGGCTTTGACGTCTATCACGTGAACCTGACGGGGGAGAAGGCTTTCCCGCGCAAAACCAAGACCAAGGAGCTGTTCAAGCTGTCTGTATTGGGAGAGGTGCCGGCACCGCTGTCTTCCTTCATCTTCCGGACGGCCACCCTCCGCTCCAAGGCTGTTTTCAAGGCCGATGGCACCCTGGACACCCTTCCTACAGTATTCTCCTGCGCCGCGGTGAACCCGGTCCGCAACGTGTGGAGGGGCCGGCTGGAGTGGCAGGCGCCGGATGCTTCCACGGACCCTATGGAAGGGGACCGCAAGGTGAAGGAGAAGATTGAACTGCTCAAATGGACCGAGGACTTCTTCGGAGACGACGACTATCCGCTCTCCGTGGGAGACCAGCTCCAGTTCTTTGCCACCGAGGTGGCCAAACTGTATCCCAGCTACAGCGGGGAAGACCTCAAGACCCTGATGGCCGGCTTCCAGGTGGCCCAGGGACCGGTGAGAAAGATGCGCGCGACCAGTGCCCTCAAATCGGCCCTCAAGAAGCGGGGCCTGGAGTTGCAATAAATTGCGTATCTTTGCCAAAATTTTGCTGCTATGTATTACGTTTGCAAACGACTCGAGATATCATCGGCCCACGCCCTGAACCTTTCTTACGAGAGCAAGTGCGAGGCCCTGCACGGTCACAACTGGATCGTTAAGATCTACTGCAAGAGCGAGACGCTCAACGAAGACGGAATGGTGACGGACTTCACCCACATCAAGAAGGACATTACCACCGCCCTGGACCATAAGAACCTCAACGAGGTGTTCGATTTCAACCCCACCGCCGAGAACATTGCCCGCTGGATCTGCGACCACGTGGACAACGCCTACAAGGTGGAAGTGTGGGAGTCCGAAATGAATATGGCCGCCTACGAGCGCTAAAATGTATCGCGTCAACGAGATATTCTACTCCCTGCAGGGGGAGGGCTTCTGGACGGGAACGCCTATGGTTTTCGTGCGCCTGTCCGGCTGCAACCTCAAGTGCCCCTTCTGCGATACGGACCATTTTGCCTATACGGAAATGTCGGCCTCGGAGATTGTGTCCCAGGTCCGTTCCTGCGGCGGTCCCTGCACCCGCATCTGCCTCACCGGAGGAGAACCCTGCCTGCAGGCCGATGCCGCTCTGCTCACCGCCTTCCACGACGCTGGGTACACGGTGCATATGGAAACCAACGGCACCCGCCCTGTCCCTGCCGGCGTGGACTGGGTCACCCTGAGCCCGAAGGACCAGGTAGCCGGCCTCACCGGCAACGGAACCGTAGTTTTGGAGCGGGCCGATGAGCTCAAGCTGGTGCTGGCCCCGGGCGTGGATCCTTCGGCCTGGGAAGCCTTTCCCGCCACCTGGCACTTCCTCCAGCCCTGCGATACCGCCGGCCAAATGAACACCGCCGAAACCATCTCCTACATCCAGGCGCACCCCATTTGGCGCTTATCTTTACAGACTCATAAGCTTCTCAATATCCGCTAGTTATGAAAAAATTCCTACTCCCCGTTCTGGCCGCTCTTTTGTGTGCCTGTGAGAATAATGCCGTGACTTGGACCAATCCCGTATTTGAGGGTTGGTATGCAGATCCCGAGGGGTTCGTGGACGGAGACAAGCTCTGGGTGTATCCCACGAGTTCCCTTCCTTATGGGGAACAGACCTATCTGGATGCCTATTCCACCACGGATCTTGTGAACTGGGAAAAACATCCTGACATTATCACCAACAAGCAGGTGAAATGGGTCTGGCAGGCCCTATGGGCCCCCTCCATCGTGAAAAAGGATGGGATGTACTACCTCTTCTTCGCTGGAAACGACGTTCACGAAGGGGAAGTGGGCGGCATTGGGGTTGCCTGTTCCGAAAGACCGGAAGGGCCCTTCGAGGATATGCTTGGAAAGCCGCTTATTCAGGAAATCGTGAACGGCGCCCAGCCTATTGACCAGTTCGTCTTCAACGACCCTGTCAGCGGAGACTGGTATATGTATTACGGGGGTTGGAGGCACTGCAATGTGGTTCGTCTGGCCCCGGATTTCAAGTCCCTCATCCCTTTCGAGGATGGCGAAATGTTCAAGGAAATTACCCCTGAAGGGTACGTTGAGGGCCCCTTTATGCTCTATAGGGAGGGCAAGTACTACTTTATGTGGAGTGAGGGTACGTGGACCCGTCCCGACTATCACGTCGCCTACGCTATCTCCGACTCTCCCTTCGGCCCCTTCCACCGGGAGGAGACCATCCTTCAGACTGATGAAACCATCGGAACCGGTGCCGGTCACCACAGCGTGGTAAAGGATCCCCGCTCCGACGGGTACCTGATTGTCTATCACCGCCACCCGCTCAACGACGACGACGGCAACCACCGGGTCGTCTGCATCGACCCCCTCCTCTTCACCCCCGACGGCAAGATAGCCCCTGTGAAGATGCACTGATTTTCTTCAGATAACCCACCCTCCTCCGGATTGATCAGTCCGGTTTGCAAAACACCCTCTCCCGGTTCTCCGTCCTACCATCCTCCGGATTCATAGGTCCCCGCGCACCAGGAAGGCCCTTTCCGTGCTCGGGAAGGTGGTTTTGGTGGCCCCGAGCACCAATGAGGCCCTTTTCGTGCTCGGGAACCTCTCCCCAGGGTCTGCACATACCTGGTATGTACAATACGGGCCGATGGAGGAACGGGCACCGCCGCCTCGGGAACGAGGCTCGGCGGCTACAGACTTCGTCTGTTGCCCGGTGTAGTGGAAAGGAAAGGGAACGGAAGGCACCGCAGCCGGAGTATACGACCTCCGGCTGCTACGGAACAAGCCCTGCACGGGCTCCATTAAAGGGCCCATGCAGGGCTTGCCCGTTGCCCACTTGGGGCGCAAAATGAGATGCCCGGTCGGTGCCGGGCATGACGACAAATCCGCTGGCGCTTAACATGCATTATATCAGCGAAATAGGTATGTGGACCCACTGCTTTCGACATAGGGTTCGAGTGGCTAATGGTCACACAATCATTTACTTAAGCGCCAGCGGTCCCTGACCCATCTTACGGTATTTTCCTTTCTGGGCCGTAGGCCCGGCACCCGACCCTCGAATAAATGTGTGCCAACCTTTGAACCCATGGGCATGTGATGAACCCTTCCCTTGGCACTGCTGCGGGGGTGTAGGTTCTTTAAAAGGGCGCGGCGTTTGCCCACAGGCAAACGAGGCGTAACCGCTGGCACCTGCCCCCGCATGGCACCATACGTGGTGGGGGGCGTTGCACTGTCTCCCGCGCTTCTTCTGATCCTTATATCTCCACCGAACCATAACCTGACAGCCGGCACTTTTGGCGTTTTTGCTGGCTGCGGCGTCAAGATTGACGGTCAGGTGCGGTAGACGGGACAAAACGAGGCACGTTAGGGTCGAAAAACATGGGTTTTCGAGGTAGACGGGACAAGAAATGGCACGTCTACCGCGCTCTTGACTGCAGATCCCGGGTCAGAGCCCGGGATGAGAAGAGAAGTGACCGGAAGGGAGAGCCTCTGGACGGCGTAGCCGCCCATGGCTCCGTGAATGGGAGGGGCCCGCCGCGAAGCGGTGGGAGGGATAGGACCGAAGGTCCGTACCGGCCGGAGGCTCTCCCTGTAGGGCACGAATATAGAAGATTCTCCGTGGCATACGAAAAAAGCTTCAGCGATGGCTGAAGCTTTTTTCGAGCCACTCATCAGGCTCGAACTGACGACCTGCGCGTTACGAATGCGCTGCTCTACCGACTGAGCTAAAGTGGCTTGAACCGATTGTGGTGGATCGGGACTGCAAATATACAATCTTTTTTTGTATTTTTGCAACAAAATTGATTCTATGCGTTCTGATATTATTGTCGTTGGCGGAGGAGCCGCCGGTCTGATGGCCGCCGTTGGGGCAGCAAAAGTTTTAGCCCAAAAAGAAGACGGAGGCACGGTAACCGTTCTGGAAAAGATGCCCAAAGCAGGCCGAAAAGTAATGATCACCGGCAAGGGCCGATGCAACTTCACCAACGTCAAGGACTGGGGAGATTTCAGCTCCCATATCCGGACAGACGCCAACTTCATAAGCCCCTCCTGGCACAATCTTACCCCTCAGGGAATGGTGGACTTCCTGAAGGAATTCGGCCTCAGAAGCGTCGTGGAACGCGGAGACCGTGCGTACCCGGCTTCCCATATGGCGGGAGACGTGGTGGATACCCTTCTGCGGGCCTGCACCCTGTGCGGAGTAAAGGTGGTGACGGACTGTGAGGTCAAGACCATCGACGTGACGCCCCGCGGCTTCAGCCTGGACTGCGTGCAGACCAGCCGCAAGCAGGTGCGCATCCCGGTGGAGGATCCCCGCAAGCTTCGGCCCGGAAAACCCGTCCCTACCCGGGAGGAACTTACCATCGAACCGGTGGAGTACACCTGCAAGAAACTCATCGTGGCCACCGGCGGCCTGTCCTATCCCGGCACCGGCAGCACCGGCGACGGCTATATGTGGGCCGAGGAACTGGGCCACAGCGTAGACGCCTGCTTCCCGTCCCTGACGGCCCTGGTGCCGGTGGGCTACAAGCAGGATCCCTCCCTGGCCGGAGAAATCAAGCAGGCCTTCCGCGGCCGCACGGTATATGGCAAGACCAAGGAACGCAAGATTGCCCCGCTGCCCAAGTGGTATCCCACCTTTGAAAAGCACATTGAACGCGTGACTCCGCTCTCTGAGCTGGGAGAACTGTTCAACGGCAACAACCTGGACAACGTGCAGCTGAGCCTGTACGTGAACGGGGACCTGGTGCAGCAGGAGTTTGGAGACATCGAGTTCACGGACGGAGGCCTGGAAGGCCCGCTGGGCTTTATGGTGAGCCGCCGTGCCGTCAAGGCCCTGAACGACGGTCAGAAAGTGAGCGTTGCCATTGATCTGAAGCCCGCCGTGGAACTGGAGAAACTGGACGCCGACATCCACCAGAAGTGGGAGGAAGTCATCAACGACGAGCGCTCCAAGGGCCAGAGCTTCCAGCGCCTGTTCCGCATTATGCTGGGCAAGCTCATCCCCTGGAACCTCACCCTGGCTTTCCTTAAGATGAACCCCAAGGTGAGCGTGGACAGCCTGGCATCGGCCCTTAAGGACTGGAAGATGGACATTGCCGGCTTCGTGGGCTTTGAGCGCTGTGTCATTACCGCCGGCGGCGTCTCTACCGGTGAAATCACAGCCAAGACGCTGGAATCCAAGAAGCAGCCCGGTCTCTTCTTTGCCGGAGAGGTCCTGGATATGGATGCCGATACCGGCGGCTACAATCTCCAGCTGGCCTTCAGCACCGGTTATCTCGCAGGTGAATCAGCAGCAAAAGCTATAGCACAGGCCCCCGCACAATAAATAATAGTCTGAGGGGGCTCTGCCCCCTATTATCCCCCGCGGCCTCCGGCCGGCTTTATTAAGTACCTTCGATCAAACAACATCAAATAATATGGACAAGAAAAGTTATGCATTTGGAATGAGCGTGGCTTCCAGCTTCTATCAGCAGGGAATCCACGTGGCTAACGTAGACGATTTTTTGAAAGGTCTCAAGGATATGCTTACCGGCGGTAAGCTGGATCTCACTATGGATGAGGCCGGTGCAGCCCTGGAAGCCTTCTATAAGGAACTGGAAGAGGAAACTTCCGAGCGGGCCGCAGCAGCCGGCGCCGCCGCAAAGGCCGAAGGTGAGAAATTCCTGGCCCAGATGGCCAAGGATCCTCAGGTGAAAGCCACCGGAAGCGGCCTTATGTACAAGGTGATCAAGGAAGGTACCGGCAAGAAGCCCAAGGCTACCGACAAGGTATACTGCCACTACGAGGGCAGCTTCCCGGACGGAAAGGTGTTCGACAGCTCCTACAAGCGCGGAGAGCCCATCGAGTTTGGCCTCAATCAGGTTATCAAGGGTTGGACCGAGGGTCTGCAGCTGATGAGCGAAGGCGCCAAGTACGAACTCTATCTCCCGTACCACCTGGCTTACGGCGAGTCCGGCACCCACGGAATTCCTCCGTGCAGCGCCCTCAAGTTTGTGGTGGAACTTATCGAGGTAAGATAAGGGATCCCGGGTCAAGCCCGGGATGAGGGGATGGACACTGTCATTCAGGCCATAGAGATTTTTGCGGCGGTTACCGGAGTCGTGTATGTGATTCTGGAAATCCTGCAGAAGAACGCCATGTGGTGGGTAGGCATCCTTTCGGGTGCCGCCTGTGCATTTGAGTTTGCCACCCAGCACGTGTGGGCCTCTATGGGCCTGAATATCTATTATGTGGGAATGTCCGTATTGGGCCTGATCCAATGGAAGAAGGCCAGTACGGAGGTGGGGGAGCATACCATCCACCTGAATATGATGACCCACCGGGTCCGGATGATAAGTCTGGGCATCCTGGTGGTGGGTATTTCCGTCCTTACCCCCATTCTCAAAAACACCGGAGATGCCGCCCCCGTCCTGGACGGCCTGGCCGTTACCCTCAGCGTCATTGCCACTTGGTGGCTCGCACAGAGCTACTTGGAGCAGTGGATGCTCTGGATACTGGCCGATCTCCTGAATACGGCCATCTGCCTCACTACTGGGCAGTACTGGATGGCCGCTATGTACCTGGCCTATATTGCCAGTGCAGTCTATGGCTATTTCCATTGGAAAAACCACGGAGAATATGTAAATTTGAGGGATTAAAACTAATAACAGAATGCAATTAATCGTAGACTGTGGTGCCACCAAGACGGATTGGGGCATTGTGGAAGCAGGAAAAGTGGTCCGCAGCGTCCGTACGCCCGGATTTAACCTCGTTCAAACGCCGGAAGAAACCCTGAACGCCATCCTGAATCAGGCGGCTAAGGAGATTGGTCCCGGCGTTGAGGAAGTGCATTTTTATGCAGCCGGTCTGGTAGGGGAGTCTCCCGTAGACCTGGGCAAATGGTTCCCCGGAGCCCCCATCGAGTACGCCTCCGATATGCTGGGCGCCGCCCGTGCCGTCTGCGGTCACGGTCCCGGCGTGGCAGCCATTCTGGGAACCGGTGCAAACACCTGTGAATTTGACGGAAAAGACATAGTCTGGAAGGTGAACTGCGGCGGCTTCATCCTGGGAGATGAAGGCTCCGGCGCCGTGCTGGGCAAGTTGTTCATCACAGACTATCTCAAGAGTTATATGCCCCAGGACATCTATGACGAGTTCCAGGAGCAGTACAAACTGGACTATATCACCGTGGTCAAGAATGTGTATGGCAGCCAGGCCCCGGCCCGTTATCTGGGCAGTTTCGCCCCCTTCGTGCTGGCTCACTATGACAAGAGCGAATATGCCCAGGAACTGGTGGAAAGCAACTTCCGCCACCTTTTCGAGCGCACGCTCAGCCAATACAAGAAAGACCTTCCCGTGGGTGTCGTGGGCGGCTTCGGCTATGCCTGCAAAGACATCCTGGCCCGGATGGGCAAGGAATACGGTGTCACTTTCTCCCGTTTTATGAGCACCCCCAACGAGGGTCTTGCAGAATACCATGCCTTATAAAGAGACGTATCCGTCGGCCCTCCTTTCAGAAGCGGTGGAGGCCATCAGCTCGCTTCCCGGCGTAGGCCGAAGAAGTGCGCTGCGCCTGGCCCTGCACCTTCTCAAGCAGCCGGCGCAGAACGTCCATCATTTTACTTCGGCCATAGACAATCTGCGGGACAACGTGTGCTATTGCCGCCGTTGCCGTATGATTTCGGACGAAGAAATCTGTTCCATCTGCTCGGACCGCAGCCGCAACCAGAACCTCATCTGCGTGGTGGCCAGCGTCCGGGACGTGATGAGCATTGAAGCTACCGGCCAGTACCACGGCGTGTACCACGTACTGGGCGGCATCATTTCTCCCCTGGCCGGGGTGGGTCCGTCGGACCTGACCATTCAGGAACTGGTGGACCGCGTAAAAGCCATCGAAAACCCGGCCGATGCAGAGATTATCCTGGCCCTTAGCGGAGACGTGGAAGGGGAAACCACAGCCTTCTACATTTACCGCCAAGTAGAAAACCTGGGCGTCAAAGTGTCGTCCCTGGCCCGTGGACTGGGCTTTGGAGACGACCTGGAGTACGCCGACACACTAACCCTTGGCCGATCCATAATTAACCGACAAATCTTTAAACCATGAACCCTGAAGCTTCGCGTTGCCTTTTGTGCAAGAAACCGAAATGTGCCATGCAGGGATGCCCCGTGCATACGCCCGTCCCGGAGTGTATGCAGCTGTACCGCCAAGGCCTCCTGGAGGAGGCGGGCAAGATGCTGTTCCAGAACAACCCGCTTACGGCCGTCACCTCCCAGGTGTGCGACTGGAAGCAGTTCTGCTACGGCCACTGCGTGCTCAACGTGAAGATGATTCCCATCCGCTGGTACGAGATTGAACAAGAAATCTCGGGCCAATATCTGGAGACCTGCCGCCTGGAACGCCAGTCGGAGGAATTCGGCGGCAAGCGCATCGCCATTGTAGGCGCCGGCCCGGCCGGCATTGCCGCTGCCGTATGGCTGTACCAGGCCGGCGGAGAGGTAACGCTTTTTGATGCCAATCCCCGGATGGGCGGCGTGCTGCGCTATGGCATTCCCGCCTTCCGTCTTGACAAGAAATACTGTGATTCCTACGAGAAAATTCTCACAGAAGCCGGCGTGGAATTCCGCGGCGGGGTAGAGCTGGGAAAGGACATCACCGTTAAGGAATTATCGGCCTCCTACGATGCCGTGCTGCTGGCCATCGGGGCCGAAGAACCCTCCTCCCTGCACATCCCCGGAGACGAGCGTGCCGTGCAGGCCCTGCCTTTCCTCAAGAACCCTTCGGCCTATAAACTGGGCAAGAAGGTGATTGTGATTGGCGGCGGCAATGTGGCTATGGACGCCTGCCGTACCGCCGTGCGCCAGGGAGCCGAAACGTGGGTCTACTACCGCAAGACCTTTGAAAATATGCCCGCCAACCCTATGGAGGTGGAAGAAGCAAAGGCCGATGGAGTCCAGTTCAAGGTATTCCAGGCGCCGGTGGAGGTGAAGGAAGGCGGCGTGGTGTTCCGCGACTGCGAGAACGTGGAGCCGGAGGACGGTGGCCGCGTGGTTACCCGCATCATCGAAGGAACGGACCACTTTGTAGAATGTGACACCCTCCTGACGGCCATCAGCGAGAAGCCGGATTCCGAACTGCTGGAAGCGGCTCAGGGCTATGAGAACGTGTTCCTGGCCGGAGACTTCCTGACCGGTCCCAAGACCGTGGTGGAAGCCGTGGCCAGTGCCCGGGAGGCTCTGGAAGCAATGAAGACTAAAATATGAAAGGACTCCTGATTTACTCCGGCGGCCTGGACAGTACCACGCTGCTTTACGAATACAAGGACAGCATTGACCTGGCCGTTACCTTTGACTATGGCTCCAAGCACAACGCCAAAGAGATAGCCTGTGCCAAGGAGAACTGCCAGCGGCTGGGAATCAGGCATCTGATCATTCCGCTGGGCTTTATCGGCCAGTATTTCAAGAGCGACCTCCTGCAGAGCGGGGGAGAGATTCCCGAAGGCTCCTATGCCGATGAGAATATGAAAAGCACCGTGGTGCCCTTCCGCAACGGCATTATGCTGGCGGTGGCGGCCGGCCTGGCAGAGAGTTATAGCCTGGATACCGTGCTGCTGGCCAACCACAGCGGAGACCACGCCATCTACCCGGACTGCCGCCCGGAATTCATAGACGCCTTCTCCGCCGCCGTCAAGGCCGGCACCTACGAAGGCATCCAGGTGGTATCCCCCTACTGCAACATCACCAAGCGGGACATTGCCCTTCGTGGCAAAGCCCTCGGCCTGGATTACTCTTTAACTTACTCCTGCTACAAAGGCGGCGAAAAGCACTGCGGCAAGTGCGGCACCTGCGTAGAACGAAAAGAAGCCCTTGCGGGCTTCGATCCTACGGTATATGAAGATTAAGGACTAGGGCAGTTCCAGTTCAAAATCTACAATCTTTTCCGAGAGTTCGAAATACATATAGGACGCCTCGAACGGGACCGTTTCCGAGAGCGCGTATTCCGCGCTGCCGGTAAGCGCATAGAGCTGCTCCATCACCTCTTTCCGCTGCCGTTTGAGCGGAAGAATCTGTGCACGGCTGCAGTCCATGGCACCGACAACGGCGTCCCGGTACATAGGAATGAATTCCGCATAGAAACGGCTCCTGTTTGTGAACCAGGCCGTCCACGTGGCCCGCAAACGCGCAGCCGCTGCATCATCTTCCTCTGCCGGCCCTGCTAAAGCCTGCATTTCGGCCAGATAGGAAGCATCGGCCTTCCCGTATTTTCTATTGAAAAGGTCCATCCCTTCCTTTCGGGCGGTCTCTATCATCCCATAAGCCTTTTGCTGGAGACTGTACTCATCCTGAGCGAGCCCGGTCATCTTGGTTACCAGCTGATACTGCTTCTGGGACGCTGCGCGTTTACCCTTGTCGGCATTCATTTTCTTGGTCACAGAGGCTCCCAGGCCGGATTGCTCCATAAATTCCTTCCGCTGTTCGTCCGACATATTTTCCATAGCCTCCACATCTTTGGTGGTGAGTCCGCCGGTCTGGGCCGCCATCATTTTGTCGGCCAGCGCTTTCTGCTCGGCCTCTGAGAGGTTGCCGCTCTGCATTTTGGCTACATCGGCCTGGCTCAGTCCCATACTGCTCAGGCGCCCTTTCATAGTGGACATTGCCAACGCCTTGGCCTCTGATTCACTCATCTGTGAAGCCTGACTGGCGGTCTTCTTGGTTCCACCCACTTTCCCGGCCATCACATCGTGACGGACACCCGGGGCAAGACTTTTGGCCTGCATATCGTTGATTTGCTGCTGGGCATCTCTCCAAGCTTCCATAAACTCGTTCAGGATGTCGGAATCCGGGGCCTCCTTCCGGTTGGGGTCGTTGTGCTCATTCCAGTGTCTGAGCAGTTGGGCCGATGACGGTAAATCGGGTGTCATCGCCATCACGGCTTCAGGGGTCATCTGGGCCCGGGCTGGCAGCAGCATAGCCAGGGCAAAGAGGGTAACGAATAACTTTTTCATAACCTACTTCTTTACGAATTCCACACGGCGGTTCTTGGCACGGCCTTCTTCGGTGCCGTTGGAAGCGATGGGCTCGTGGGAACCCTTGCCCACGGGCGTGAGGCGGGATTCGGCAATCCCTTCTTCTACCAGAGCGGCTACAATGGCTTCTGCACGCTTCTGGGACAGGGGATCGTTCACTTTGTCGGAGCCGCTGCTGTCGCAGTGACCCTGTACCTCGAATTCCAGATTGGGATTCTCCTGCATCAGTTTGGCAATGCGGTTTATCTCCACCATCGATTCGGGTTTAAGATCGGCCTTTCCTACTTCAAAGGTGATGGCGTAGGTGATGATCTTTCCGTCGGAGGACAGGCGGTCGTAGAGGGGAACGGCTCCCTGGGCCAGGCGGACGTTGGAAATGCCGCTGTAGATGTAATTTCCGGAATGGCTGAACCAGAAGCATTGGGGAGCCAGGGCCAGGGGAATGTTGATGACGCGCTGGCCGTTGACGTAGCCCTTGAGGGCCCTCTTGTTGAAGGAGAAGGCAAAGTGGTTCCAATCTCCGGGTTTGAGGGGATTGTCTTTACCGTTATAATCCGATAGGCCGTCGTTCAGGCCCATTTCCTTTTTGCCTAGGATGGTAGAAGCGCCATCCGGCTTCAGGACGTTCCAGGAGAGGCTGGAAGAGCCGTCACCTCTGTAATAGAAATCGATATTGCTGGACTTGTTTTCGTCATCGGCGCTGGCAAAAACCAGGATGAGGTTATTGCTGCCGCTTTCCCGTTCGTCTTCGTAATCTCCGGGAGTTCCCAGGAAGACGTCATATTCCAGGGTGAATACGTCCGGAAGGAAAGAGCGCGGCTCTTTCATCAGGGGAATCACGGCTCCGCTTCCGTCGTCCGTGAAGGCGATGATCTTTCGGCCTTCGATGGATCCTACCTCCGCATAACCGCTGATGAGGTCCCATCGGGACGGGAACTCACCCATCTGCTCATTGGCAAAGTCATCTTCGAAGAAAATCTCGTCGCCGGGGACAAAGTCGCTCTTGGCGTAGGCCGTGTTTACCGGCTTCTTTTGGGCGGCGGGTTCAGTGGCAGGGGTGGCGGGGGCTGCAGGTTTTTCCGCATCGGCCTCCTTCTTTCCCTTTTTGCCGATTTTTCCGTCCAGGACGTCGTTTACGCCCTTTTCTACTTTTTGGCCGATGTTCTGCTCGGCGGCGTTCTTGGCTCTTTCGCCCAGTCTCTCCAGAAAACTCTGGGCTTGTGCGCTGCTGCACAGGATGGACAGCATCGCAACAGACAGAAGTAATCGTTTCATATCATAAGTGTTTAAGTATTGGCCCTTAGTAGTGAGCAAAGATCGTTTTTTTACCATCAAAAAGCACCACCCAAAAGGGTGGAAGTGGTGGGGCTGGTACCATCCAGAAGGGTAATGATGGAAGAAATTCTTATTTTTGTAGTATGAAACGTACTGTCCTAAATTTTCTGCTATTTCTGGCGTTCCTTCCGCTGGAAGCCTACAATGACCATCGCGGCCATAACTTGGATTCTTTGGAACGGGTAGTCGCCCGGTGGACTCCGGATGCCGTGGACCGCGCGTCGGAGCAGGAGTTGCTGGAATTGAACCGGGCCTACCGGGACCTGATGCTGGGATATGCCGTCATCAATGGGGAAAAGTGCATTTTCTACGGCCGGAAGGCTCTGTCCATCAGCCATCCCCGTGGCTGGGAGGAGGCCAATGCAGACGCTTACCGTAATATCGGCCAGCAGTATTATGGCCGGGAGCAGTACGACAGCGCAATGGTTTATTACCAGGCGGCCCTCGCCAGCGTTGAAAAGATGGCCTCCGGCGCCACGTCTCCTTTAAGGCCGGAAGGGTATTCCCAGTTGGATGTGGACAACGCCCGGTCGGCCCTGTATGGCACCATCGGCAATCTTTATAATATGATGGGAGATGTTCCCCAGGCTATGGAGTGGTACGCCAAGGCCGGTGAAATCTTTGAACAATATGGCTGGAACGAGAGCAATTCCGTTCTCCATTATAATATGGGTGAAACCTGGGTGGACGAGGGCGAACTGAAAAAGGCACGGAAAGAGTACGACCGGGCTATGGAATATGCCCAGGCCTCCGGGGATTCGCTCATAATGGTTGAAGTATGGAAAGGCTACGGCCGCCTGTATATGGAACAGGGCAGAACCTGGAAGTCCCTCCCTTATTTGAGAAAGGCCGATGCCTACTACGCCGCCCACCCGGATTACGCCCCTACCTTCCGGACGGAGAATCTGGATTATATGAAAGAAGTATTGGGCCGACAGAAGAGGCAGCTGGGCATTCTGGCCGGAGCTCTCGTGGCCCTGGCACTGATAGCGGCGGGTGTTGTCGTGGGCCGAAAGAAAGGGAAGGAAGAAAAGGAAACGTCTTCGAAAGAACCGGCCCCCGTTGCGGCCACTGCGCCGGAACTCACGTCCCGTGATAAAGAGATCCTGGACCTGCTGGCCAAAGGATATACGGCCACGCAGATTGCCGAAGCCCTGTCTCTCAGCCCTGAGACCATCCGCTGGTACCGCAAGCGCCTCCTCGAGAAGTTCGATGTGGCCAACACCCCCGAACTCATCTTCCAGGCCCGCGAGCAGGGCGTTATCTAACAAAAAACGACCTCCAGAACGGGGGTCGATTTTCTTTCTGAGGAAAAGAAGAACTTAGTCGTTCTTCACAGCCTCTTTAACATCCTCGGCGGCTTCCTGCACAGCCTCGGCTGCATCCTTAACGGCGTCCTTTACATCCTCAGCAGCTTCTTCTACCTGCTCCTGAGCATCTTTCTCAGCGGCCTTCTCCTTCTTGGAGTTGTTGTTACCACAAGCTACGGCAGTCATCATCATGGCTGCAACAGCAACGAACATGAATACTTTCTTCATAGTTTTAACACTTTTATAAACGAACACTACTAATTATCTGGCTGCAAATTTACGCCCTTTTTTTCAAAAAGAAAAGGAATTTTTTAAAAATTTAATTACAGATTGTAAGCGGCCTTCTGGGAGAAAGGTGAAAAAAAGCCTTGCACTTTCGGGAATTTTGCGTACTTTTGCAGGCTGACTTTTCCGTAACGTCAGCTGGTTACTGTATATTTTAATCCATCCGGAGCGACTGGCCCGGAACTAAAAACAGAAAGAGATATGCTGAGTATCTTCTACAAGGAAAACGGAAAAATTCTCCTCTCCCAGTCGGAGAAAGACTTCCCGAAGCTCAAACTGGAGGACGTAGTGTGGATCGATCTGGTGCAACCCACCGGAGACGAGAAGCGTGTGGTAGAGAGCTTTATGGGAACGGAAATCCAGAGCCGTGCGCAAGCGGAGGAAATTGAGTCTTCATCCCGTTATTTCGAGACGGATGACGCCATCTTTGCCAACACCAACTTCCTCACCCCGGGACCGGATGAGTATATGATGCAGGCGGTATCGTTCACCATTATGGACGACACCCTGGCCACCGTACGCGAGGTTCCGCTGCGTTCGTTCACGGAACTTCAGCGCCGCCTGCAGGTTAATCCCAAGCAGTATCCTTCCGGTTTCAGCGTGTTTGCCAGCATATTGGATCAACGTGTAGACCTGGATGCAGATATGATTGAGCTCCTGTCCAAGGAAATCTCCCAATACGCCAAACAGATCAACGACCAGGAAGACATTGACCAGGAACTCCTCATTGATATTTCCCAGATGCAGGAGAATACGATGATCGTGCGTGAGAACGTGGTGGATAAGCAGCGTCTCATTTCCAACCTGATGCGCTCCACCAAGGTGCCCCGCAACCTGGAAAACCGCCTGAACGTATTGCTGCAGGATATCAGTTCCCTGCTCAGCCATACCAACTTCTGCTTCGAGCGTCTGGAATACCTCCAGGATACCGTGGTGGGTCTTATCAACCTTGAGCAGAACAAGATTATGAAGATCCTGGCCGTGGTGAGCGTGTTCCTGATGCCGCCCACCCTCATTGCCGGTTTCTACGGAATGAACGTGCGCCTGCCTATGATCAACGCAGATGATCCCAACGCCAACTTCTGGAACTGGGTCATCATCCTGGGCATCATGATCCTGAGCTGCCTGCTGGTCTGGATTCTGTTCCGCCGCAAGAAACTCCTGTAAATCAACTATGAAAGTTTTAAGAATAGTATTAGCGGTGGGGCTCCTCCTGCTGCTGTCGCTGGAAGGCAGCGCGCAGTCCAAGGCAGAGAAGAAGCTGTATGGAAAGACGGTGGAGAGCTTCTCCGTGAAATCGGCCGATAAGTTCCTCAAGAAATATCCCAAGTCCGTCTATGCTCCCAGAATTCTCCAGATGAAGGACTCCCTCCTTCTGGCCGAGTACCTGGAGGCCAATACCACCAAGATTACCCCTGAGCAGGCCCTCAGCCTGGCCGGTGGGAAGGCCCTTTCTGCCCTTGGATGGAAGAAGGACGGCGTGGAAAGGGTGCTGGCCCTGGATCCGGACCTGACACTCCGCGTTCTGTCTCCGGACGGAACGCTGGTGGAGACGCGGACCCTTCCCGTCTATACGATGGAGGAGGGCGCGCCCCAGATTAACCTGGTTATCCCTATGGAGATGATTTCTCCTCTTGGAGGCAGTCAGAATTATATCCACTTTGGCTACAGAAACGGGGACAAGGAGTATGTGGAAGCCCTTTATCTGCCGGCCGAAGACCACATCTTCCAGGCCCTTTTCTATGGCAAGCCGCTGGGAGAAGGCCGCATCGAGGGACAGAGCCCGGAGATGCTGGAAGGCACCATCCCCCCGGCAGAAGTGGCCTGGTTAGTGGGCCGATTCAAAGAGAATCCCGCCCTGGTCCAGCTCTCCAAGGCAGACCTCCTCACGGACGAATCCATCCGCTGGTGGCTCTCCAAGAACCCCAAGGCCGATACGGCTTCCAGGCTTTCCTTCGGCCGCCTGGATCCCGAATCTTCCATAGCCCAGGCCTGCAAGGCCGCCAAGAAGGAAAGGGGCAAGAACGCCAGTGTGGCCCAGTTCGACATCCGGGGCTATACCGTGCTCTGCTCCGTTTCCCACAAGGGAGGGGAGTATTCGCTGGTCTGGTGCGAACCCGTTTGCAAAGACAAGAAGACGGACCGATACATCCGTTCCATCTATTTCGAGAACGACGGCACCACGCTGGATGTGGTGTATTATAAAGGCAGAACCACTTTCAAAAACAAAATATCATTAAATGGCCAAACTATCAGTCACCTTAAATAAGGTGAGAAGGAGAATCTTCGAAATTATCGAGCAGTCCAAGGACGGAGATAAAGTCAGCCTCGTTTACGACCTGGCGATGCTGATTATCATCATTGTCAGCATTGTTCCGCTGATGTTTGTCCGGGATTATCCCATCTTCCACACGTTGGAGGTGGTGACCATCACCATCTTCATCATCGATTACCTGCTGCGCTGGATGACGGCCGATTACAAAGTGGGCCGAAGAGGATGGTCCTTCCTCATCTATCCCTTCACGGGATGGGCCATCATTGACCTTCTGTCCATCCTGCCGGGACTGAGCATTATGGGCCAGGGCTTCAAGATCTTCAGGGTCACGCGAATGCTCCGAATCCTGAGACTCTTCAAACTGGTCCGCTACTCGGAGAAAATCCAGGTCTTCGGCAAGGTGCTCTACAAGGAAAGAAGCGTTCTGCTGGGCGTGCTGGGCATCTCCGTTTTCTACGTGTTCCTGACGGCCCTCATTATGTTCAATGCAGAGCCGCACTGGGATCCGGTAGATGGCAAGGCCACTTTCGATTCCTTCTTTGACGCCCTGTACTGGGCCACCGTGACCCTCACCACCGTGGGCTACGGAGATTTGACCCCCGTGACGGATTTGGGCCGATTCGTAAGTATGCTCTCGTCCCTGTTCGGCGTGGCCATCATCGCCCTTCCTTCCGGCGTCATCACCGCCAGTTACCTGGACGAACTCCGCACCCTGAAGAAGAAAAACGGAGAACAGGCCGATGACGACGAGGCTGAATAGTTGTAAAATCAAATAATTATCACTATATTTGCGCGCTTTTTTTCCGGCGCGCATTTTTGCGCAATGGCAAAAGCTCAAGAAATAATGTTTAACTACTAGTTTTTTCGATCTAATTATTATGTCTGAAGAAATGAACAAAGAAGCCAAGAAGGCTGTCCTGAATGCTTCCGTTGCTCCTGAGGAGTTCAACTGGGATGCATTTGAGAATGAGGGCGTAGATGCCGGCTCCAAGGAAGAAACCCTTGCCAAGTACGAGCAGACCCTCTCCAAAGTCACCGAGAACGAAGTTGTGGAAGGCGTTGTTACCTCCATCAACAAGCGTGAGGTGGTTGTGAACATCGGCGCCAAGAGCGAAGGTGTTATCTCTGCCCCTGAGTTCCGTTACAATCCGGACCTCAAAGTGGGTGACAAAGTGGAAGTTCTTGTTGAGAGCGCCGAGGACCGCAAGGGTCAGCTCGTGATCTCCCACAAGAAAGCCCGTCAGCTGAAATCTT
This sequence comes from uncultured Bacteroidales bacterium, assembly GCA_900316245.1. Lineage (GTDB taxonomy): Bacteria > Bacteroidota > Bacteroidia > Bacteroidales > UBA932 > Cryptobacteroides. Next base: position 20,642 of record ONCE01000015.1, read on the forward strand.
GGGATATGGTTAACGCCGCTTATGAGAGCGGTGAAGTGGTGAAGGGTTATGTGAAGACCCGCACCAAGGGCGGTATGATCGTGGATGTGTTCGGTATCGAGGCCTTCCTCCCCGGCTCCCAGATCGACATCCGTCCCATCAAGGATTACGATGTGTTCGTGGACACCACCATGGACTTCAAGATTGTGAAGATCAACCAGGAATTCCGCAATGTGGTCGTAAGCCACAAGGCTCTCCTGGAGGCCGAGCAGGAGCTCAAGCGTGCCGAACTCATCTCCAAGCTGGAGAAGGGCCAGGTGCTCGAGGGCGAGGTCAAGAACATCACCAACTACGGTGTATTCGTAGACCTGGGCGGTGTGGACGGTCTCATCCACATCACCGACCTCAGCTGGGGCCGCATCTCTCATCCCGAAGAGGTGGTTGCCCTCAACCAGAAGATCAACGTGGTCGTGCTTGACTTCAACGAGCAGCAGAAGCGCATTGCTCTGGGTCTCAAGCAGCTCACTCCTCACCCGTGGGAGGCTCTCTCCGCAGACCTCAAGGTGGGTGACACCGTGAAGGGTAAGGTGGTTGCCGTGGCCGACTACGGCGCCTTCGTAGAGGTAGAGCCCGGCGTGGAAGGTCTGGTTCACGTTAGCGAAATGAGCTGGAGCCCCCGTCTGCACAGCGCTCAGGAATTCCTGAAGATGGGTGACGAGGTTGAGGCTCAGATCCTCACCCTGGACCGCGAGGCCCGCAAGATGTCCCTGGGCATCAAGCAGCTCACCGCCAATCCTTGGGAGAGCATCCGCGAGAAGTATCCCGTGGGCTCCCAGCACAAGGCTACCGTTCGCAACATCACCAACTTCGGTGTGTTCGCCGAACTCGAGGACGGTGTTGAAGGTCTCATCCACATCTCCGACCTCTCCTGGAACAAGATCAAGCATCCCGCCGAGATGGTTCAGAGCGGTGACGTGATCGACGTGGTCATCCTTGACTTCGACGAGAACAGCCACAAGCTGAGCCTGGGTCACAAGCAGCTCACCCCCAACCCTTGGGACGAGCTCGAGGCCAAGTACCCTGTGGGCACCGTTGTGGACGCTACCGTGAGCGTGATCGGTGACAAGAACACCACCCTCACCCTGGCCGACGGTACCGAGGTAAGCGCCTTCAACCGCGAACTCGTGAAGGAAGACGGTAAGAACGCCCTGGTAGGCGAGACCCTCCCCGTGAAGGTGATCGACCTCCGTCGCAGCACCCGTACCATCCGCGTTTCCCACGTCCGCACCTATTCTGAGGCCAAGGCTGCCCGCGAGACCGCTGAGGTCGAGACCGCCAAGAAGGCCATCAAGAAGGTTCAGAGCAATGTAGAGAAGACCACCCTCGGTGACATCTCCGCCCTCGCTGCCCTGAAGGACAAGATGGAAAAGGGTGAGTAATACTCCCAATACTTTTAAGGTTACCTTACTGGGCACGGCATCGGCCATGCCCGTAAGGGGCCGGAACCAAAGCGCCCAGGCACTGCAAGTGCACGGGCGCTTGTTCCTTTTAGACTGTGGCGAAGGCGTGCAGTACAGCCTGGTGGAGCACCGCATCCCTATGATGAAACTGGACTCCCTCTTCCTTTCCCATATCCACGGAGACCACGTGTTCGGCTTTTTCGGCCTGCTCTCCACCCTGGGAATGAAGGGACGCCAGACCCCGCTCAACATCTTTGCCCCGGTCAACTTCGGCCCTATCCTGAAATTCTTCCTGAGCTATTACGGAGACGGCATTGGCTATGAAATCCGTTTTACGCCGCTCAAGATGAAGGAGCCGGAGACCATCCTGGAAACCAAGTCCATCCGTGTGCAGGCCTTCCCGCTCAACCACGGCATCGAGACCTTCGGCTTCCTGTTCCAGGAGAAAGAACCCCCGTTCAACGTACACAAGGAAGCCATTTCAAAATACGGACTCACCCTCACCGAGATTGGAACCCTCAAGCGCGGAGAGGATGTCTTAAGGGCCGATGGCAGCGTAATCCCCGCCGCCGAGGCCGCTTACAAGCCCTTCGTGCCCCGGAGCTACGCCTACTGCTCCGACACCGCTCCCTTCCCGGAGGAGGCGCAGTGGCTCAAGGGAACCACGGTCCTCTATCACGAGGCCACCTATCTGCAGGAATTCGAAGACCAGGGTGCCCAGCGCCACCATACTACCACCCTGCAGGCGGCAACGGTTGCCAAGGAGGCCGGCGTGCAGAAGCTCCTGATCGGCCATTATTCTTCCCGCAGCATAGAAGTGTCTCACTATCAGGCCGAATGCCGCACCGTTTTCCCGGAAACTTACGCCACTTCCGACGGCGACACCTTCGATATTTAAATATTTTGCGTAACTTAGCGCTATGAAGCAATTCCTCATAGCCCTTTGCCTGCTGCCGGCGCTGCTGTGCCTGGCGGCGGGGGATGATACGCCCCAGGAGCGCTATGTTAAGAAGTATTCCCAGATGGCCGTGCAGGAGATGATCCGCAGCGGCGTTCCGGCCAGCATCACCCTGGCTCAGGGTATGCTGGAGTCCGGCAACGGCCTTTCCAAACTGGCCACCAAGGGCAACAACCACTTTGGCATCAAGTGCCACAAGGGTTGGGAGGGAAAGAGTATGCGCCAGGACGACGACGCCCGCAACGAGTGCTTCCGCGTGTACCCTAGCGTAGCGGACAGTTACAAGGACCATTCGGACTTCCTCCGCTACAGGGACCGTTACAAGTTCCTCTTTGACCTGGAACGGACGGACTACAAGGGCTGGGCCTACGGCCTCAAGAAAGCCGGCTATGCCACGGACCCCAACTACCCGGCCAAACTCATCAAATACATCGAGGACTACAACCTCTCCCGCTTTGACGTGCTGCAAAAGGCCGAAGAAGTGGAAGTGCCCCTTTCCCCCCACCGGATAGAGGCCCCCGTGGTGGCTATGTCCAATGAGGAATTCCACTTCCCGCTCACCAGGGAACTTTTCTCCAAGAACGGGGTTCCCTTCGTGTATTCCCTGGAAGGGGAGACTTACAAGTCCATAGCCAAGTACTACCATCTGTTCCATAGAGAGATCCTGGGTTTCAACGACCTTAAGAAAGACCAGCCGCTCCTGCCCGGAACGGTGGTGTATCTGTCCTTCAAGAAAACGCATACCCAGCCCGGTCTGGACAAGTATATTGTAGAAGAGGACGGGGAAAACTTCCACGCCATCTGCCAACGCTTTGCCGTGAAGGAGAAATCCATCCTCAAACTGAACGGCTGGAAAAAGGCTCCGTTCCTCACGGAAGGGGACGAGATTAAACTGAGATAGTGCTATGGAAGCGAAAACGATCCTATGGAGATTCCTTAGAGGGGTCCTGATAGCCGCCGTTATCATTGGGGGCTACTTCGCCTATCAGATGTATTACGACCGCAAGGTTCCCAACTTTACCGGGAAAATGGACCTTTACGTATACCCTGGTATGGAAGCCAGTGAAGTCTGTGACGTCATCCTGGCCAGCGACATTGTGAAGAAGCCCTCCAGCCTGATGCGCGTGTTCCAGGATGTGAAAAGCATCCAGCCCGGGCACTATGTCATCGATTCTACCTGCACCAGCATCTACGTTACCCGTATGCTGCATCTGGGTTGGCAGACCCCCGTCAACCTGACGCTGTCCGGCTCCATCCGCACCCCCGGCATCCTGGCCCGCAAGATTGGCGCCCAGATGATGGTGGATTCGGCCGCCGTGGCGGACTTTGCCTGCTACGCTGATTCCATCGGCCTGGATCCTGCCCTGCTCTTTACCCGCATTATCCCGGATACCTACCAGATGACCTGGACGGCTCCGGTGAAGGATATTTTTGCCCGGCTCTTCAAGGAGCGGGACGCCTGGTGGACTCCGGAGCGTGTGGAGGCTGCCAAGGCCCAGGGCCTTACGCCCGAGGAGGCTTCCACCCTGGCTTCCATTGTGGACGGGGAAACGCGTTATGTCCCCGAGCAGCCCACCATTGCCGGTGTGTACCTGAACCGCCTCCACGAGGGTATGAAACTGCAGGCCGATCCTACCGTGGCCTACTGCTTCAACTACGAGCCCAACCGTATCCTCCGCTGGATGCTGCTGGTGGACAATCCCTATAATACTTATATGTATGCCGGCCTGCCTCCGGGGCCCATTTCCTGCCCGCCCAAGAGCTGCCTGGAAGCCGCCATCCATCCGGAGAGCCACCGCTACATCTATTTCTGCGCAGACCCGTCCTTCAACGGAAGCCACCGCTTTGCGGTTACCTATACCGAGCATTTGCAGAATGCCCGTGCCTTCCAGAAGGCCCTTAACGAAAGACAGAAAGCCGCCCAATGATTACGTTTGAGCAGTATACTCCCGAAGGCCAGGCCCTCATTGAGAAGGCCCGGACCCTGGCTGTGGAAGCCTTGAAAGATATGACCCGTCACGACGGGACGCCTTTCATAGGCCATCCGGATGCCGTGGCCCGTATTGTGGCCTACGAGATTGGTCTTCCCGCCGAGTGCGTGGCCGCCGTGTACCTGCACGAGGCCAGCCGGATGGGCGGGGTGGAGGTCCTGCGCAAAGACTGGGACGAGAACATCTGCACGATGGTGCAGGGGCTCAACCATATTTCCACCATCAAGCCCAAGGACACCCGCCTGGAGGCCGAAAACTACAAGAAACTCATTATCCAGTACTCCACGGACCCCCGCGTGACGGTGCTCAAACTGGCAGACCGTCTGGAGGTGATGCGGAGCCTCAAGATGTTCCCCAAGACCGGCCGCGACCAAAAAATCCTGGAAACGCTGCTCCTGTACATTCCGCTGGCGCACCAGCTGGGCCTGTACAATATGAAGCGGGAGATGGAGGACATCTATCTCAAGTACTCGGATCCGGAAAAGTACCGCCTCATTACCAATAAGTTGAAGGCAGGGGAGAAGGACCGCGAAAAGCTGATGGCAGAGTTCATCGAGCCCCTCAAGCGCAAGCTTTCGGATGCCGGCATCGTGTACAAACTGAAGATGAGGACCAAGGCCGCCTACTCCATCTGGCAGAAGATGGTCAAGCAGAAGGTGCCTTTCGAGGGTGTGTACGACGTTTTTGCCATCCGCTTCATCATAGACTGCGACGGAGAAGACCACAAGCTGGAGAAGGACCTCTGCTGGCGTGTTTACTCCTTCGTGACGGAAGAATATGAGGCCGATACCAACCGCCTCAGGGACTGGATCACCAACCCCAAGCCCAATGGCTACGAGAGCCTGCACATCACGGTCAAGAACCGGGAAGGGGCTTACGTGGAGGTGCAGATCCGCACCAAGAGAATGGACGACGTGGCCGAAAACGGCTTCGCCTCCCACTGGGCCTACAAGGGCATCAAGCGGGAAGAAACCCTGTCCCGCTGGCTAACCTCCGTGCGCTACGCCCTGGAGCACCCGGACGAGAATACGGAAGACCTTCCGCAGCCGCCGTCCAAGGAGATCTTCGTCTTTACCCCCACCGGAGAACTGCGCATCCTTCAGGCCGATGCCACCGTCCTGGACTTCGCCTTTGGCATTCACACCAACATAGGCTCCCACTGCGTAGGAGCCCGCGTCAACGGCAAGGCCGTCTCCATCCGCGAGAAACTCCAGACCGGAGACGTGGTGGAGATTCTCACCTCCAAGAACCAGCGCCCTTCGACGGACTGGATGAACTGGGTGGTCTCTTCCAAGGCCCGTTCCAAGGTGAAGCAGGCCCTGCAGGTGCAGGAGCAGAACCGCGCCGTAGACGGCAAGGAACTCCTGGAACGCCGCCTCAAGAACTGGAAACTGGAATTCCCGGACGATATGTGCACGGAATTCCGCAAGAAATACAATTACCCTTCTCTCACAGGCTTCTACGCCGCCATCGGTGACGGCGTCCTGGACGTGAACACGGTAAAGGATTACATCCTGGGAGAGGCCGAAAGGCGCGCCGCCTCGGTGGAGGCAGCGGAAGCGGCCCAGGCCAGCGCCAAGGCCGCCCGCCACTTCGAGTCCAAGGACGACATCCTGGTGCTCAACGCCAAGAACGTCAAGGGCATAGACTACAAGATGGCCAAGTGCTGCAATCCGGTGTTCGGAGACGATGTGTTTGGCTTCGTGACCCGCGAAGACGGCATCAAGATCCACCGGATTACCTGTCCCAACGCCGCCCGCCTGCTGGAGATGTATCCCTATCGCATCCAGAAGGTGAAGTGGGCCACTTCGCCCTCCAACGGCAGTTTCCAGGTAGATCTGAAGATCATAGCCGACCAGGAGAGTTCCGTCCTGAACCGGATTATGGAGATTGTGGGCCAGTTCAAGGCCTCCGTCCGCAGTTTCAACGTGAATGAGAACCAGCGGACCGGTACCTCGGAAATATCTCTGAAGATTTCTGTGCCCTCCAACCTGGAACTGGACAAAGTCCTGTCCCAGCTTCGTGCTGCCAAGCACATCATCAAAGTCACTCGCTCCTAAGGTAGGGGTAAGGTACTCCGGACTTAGGAGTTAGAATTCCAGACTTTGAGGTACTGTTCCAGGGCCCACATTTCGTCGCGATATTTGGCGGCGGCCGTGAAATCCAGATCGGCTGCCGCTTTCTGCATCTTGCGCTTGGCTTCGGAAGCAGCCTTTTCCACCTGGTCGCGGGACATCGAGCGGATCACGGGATCTTGCAGGACGGCCGCCAGGTCGGCGGCAATGTAGCCATCCACATAGGCCGATGTGCCCTCGCGGCGGGCGTCGTGGCCCAGGCCCACGGAGACATCTCCCTTGCCCAGTTCGGAGGCGGAAGGAACGTATTCGGGATGGGAGACGGAGTCCTTGGCACTCACGTGACCCGTGACGGAATTCTGGAGAACGGGGTTGAGGAAACCGCTCACGTGGGTGGTGTCCTCGCCGGAGCGCACCAGTTCGCTCATCAGGACGTTGGCACGCACCTGCACCTGGGTGGGCGTAATGCCGTGCAGCTTGTTGTACTCCTGCTGCTTGGCGCGGCGGCGGGCGGTTTCGCGGATGGTCTCATCCATTGAGGGCGTAACTGTGTCGGCGTACATAATCACCAGGCCGTGGACGTTGCGGGCGGCGCGGCCGGCGGTCTGGGTGAGGGCGCGGCCGCTGCGGAGGAAGCCCTCCTTGTCGGCATCCAGGATGGCCACCAGGGATACGGTGGGGATGTCCAGGCCTTCGCGCAGGAGGTTGACGCCAATGAGCACGTCAAACAGGCCGTTCTTGAAGTCTTCGATGATTTCCACCCGCTCGGCGGTGTCCACGTCGGAGTGGATGTAGCGGCAGCGGACGCCGTTGCGGGTGAAATAGCTGTCCAGCTCTTCGGCCATCCGCTTGGTGAGGGTGGTTACCAGCACGCGCTCGTCCTTTTCGGCCCTCTGGCGGATTTCCTCCATCAGGTCGTCTACCTGATTCTGGGTGGGGCGCACCTCGATGGGCGGGTCCAGGAGGCCCGTGGGGCGCACAATCTGTTCCACCACCAGGCCCTCGGACTTCTCCAGCTCGTAATCGGCCGGGGTGGCGCTCACATAGACCGTCTGGCCCGTGACGGATTCAAATTCGTCGAAGGTGAGGGGACGGTTGTCGCTGGCGGCGGGGAGCCGGAAGCCGTACTCCACCAGCGTCTCCTTGCGGGAGTGGTCTCCGCCGTACATCGCTCGGATCTGGGGGAGGGTGACGTGGCTCTCGTCTATGAATACCAGGAAATCGTCCGGGAAATAGTCCAGGAGGGTGAAGGGCCGCTGGCCGGGTTTACGGCCGTCGAAATAGCGGGAGTAGTTCTCCACGCCGGGGCAGTAGCCCATCTCCTTGATCATTTCTATGTCGTATTCCACGCGCTGCTTCAGGCGTTTGGCTTCCAGGAATTTGCCAATGGACTCGAAGTATTCTACCTGTTTGACGAGGTCATCCTGTATCTGGCTCACTGCCTTGGCTCCCTTTTCCTTGGAGGTGACGAAGTTCTTGGCAGGGTAGAGGTCAATCTTGTCCATCTCCTCGAAGATGGCTCCGCTCACCGGGTCGATGAGCGCTATGCGGTCTACCTCGTCCCCGAAGAACTCGATGCGGGCGGCGTAATCGGCCCCTCCCAGGAAGATGTCCACCGTATCTCCGCGCACGCGGAAACTGCCTCGCTTAAAATCTGTTTCGGTCCTGTAGTACAGTGCATCCACGATTTTGTAGAGCAGACGGGTCATAGACATCTGTTCCCCCTTTCGAACTGTAACCGTCTGGTCGTGAAAGTCGTCCGGATTGCCAATGCCGTACAGGCAGCTGACGGAGGAGACCACAATCACGTCCCTTCGGCCGCTCATAAGGGCCGATGCAGCGCTCACGCGCAGTTCGTCTATCTTGTCGTTGATGCTGAGGTCCTTCTCAATATAGGTGTCCGTGGAGGGAATATAGGCCTCCGGCTGGTAGTAATCGTAGTAAGAAACGAAGTATTCTACGGCGTTGTCCGGAAAGAATGCTTTAAATTCTCCATAGAGCTGGGCGGCCAGGGTTTTGTTGTGACTCAGGATGAGCGCGGGGCGCTGCAGCCGCTGAATGACATTGGCCATCGTAAAGGTTTTTCCGGAGCCCGTAACGCCCAGAAGTGTCACATTTTGAACACCTTGGCCCAATGCGTCGCACAACGCGTCAATGGCTTCGGGCTGGTCGCCTGAAGGCTGGTAACTGGATTGGAGCCGGAAGTTCATCTATATATAAGGTTTTCTGCAAAGTTACATTCTTTCGAGATTATTAAAAATTTTTGGAAGAAATTTTGTTGGTATGGAAAAAATACCTAAATTTGCACTGATAAATGCCGTGAAGGCAGCTATCAAGAAATAGGAAACAAATTATTTATGTTAATACTTTAATCATGAAAGGTATCAAAACTATCATTGGAGTTTTTGCTGCAGCAAGCCTCCTTTTCTCTGTGAACGCTTTCGCTCAGGAGAACAACAATCGTGACGAGAACGGCAACGTCGTTCGCGGTGCTTATGAGACCAACAAGGCCTTTGACAATACTTTCATTGGCGTAGGTGCTGGTTGGAACGCTGGTGTCTGGAACTGGTTCAACGGCAAGAAGTTCATGGATGACTTCGCCTGGACCGACCTCCAGGGTAAGGGTGGTCTTTCCGCTCAGATCTATTTCGGTAAGTGGTTCACCCCTGCTATCGGTGCCCGTATCGGTTATCAGGGTGTTTTCAACTCCGTAGGTAAGGTTGAGTTCAACAAGCAGAGTCTCCAGCAGTATCTGCACGCTGACTTTATGTGGAACTTCGTGAACTCTTTCTCCGGCTACAAGGAGACCCGTTTCTGGAATCCTTCCCTGTACTTCACCGCCGGTGTCCTCACTCGTGGTGGCTTCGTATGGGATTACTGGAGCAAGGCTAAGAACGCCAACGGTAACAACGAGTTTGCTGCCGGTATCGGTCTGTTCAACACCTTCCGTCTCTCCGACCGCGTGAACCTCGTTCTCGACCTCACCGCCCTCATCACCAAGGAGAGCCAGTACGCTCCCAATCACCACGGTCTGTTCTTCCCTATGTCTGCCAACCTCGGCTTCGCCTTCAACCTTGGCAAGACCAACTTCGACCGTCACAGCACCATCACTCCTGTTGTGATCCCCGTGCCCTTCACCACCGAGCAGTACAACGCCCTCAAGGATAAGGTTGCTGCCCTCGAGAAGGAGAACGCTGCCCTCAAGAACAAGATCGCTGCCCTCGAGAAGGAAGTTGCTCCTCTGCGCAACCTCGTGAACGGTCAGACCTATCTCTACGAGAATGGCACCTTCACCGCTGTTGACGTAAAGGCCGGCGCCCCCGTCTCCATCTACTTCGATCTCGGCTCCGCTAAGATCTCCGCTCGTGAAAAGGCTCACCTCGAGTACTTCACCAACAACATCGCCACCGCCGACACCAAGGTTGAGGTTAACGGTTACGCCGACAAGGCCACCGGTTCCGCCAAGACCAACCAGATTCTCTCCGAGAAGCGCGCCAAGGCTGTTGTTGACCTCCTCAAGAAGGCTGGCATGCCCGAGAGCAACATCGAGTGCAAGGCCAACGGTGGTGTTGACATCTTCAACACTCCTGCTTACAAGAACCGCGTTGTTACCATCGAGGTTAAGTAAGTTACCTTACACAAGCTTTAAAGAGACATTCCTTCGGGGATGTCTCTTTTTTTTGTGGGGTATTTTTCCTATATTTGTATGTTTTACAAAACCTCAAACCTAGTTATGGAAAAAGTGTATCCTCATTACCTTAAGCGTCTGCAAGATGCTACCCGCAAATTCTGGGATAAGCCCGCCCTTAACACCATTGGCGGAGATTCCTTCACTTACGCCCAGATGGCAACGGATATTGCCCGTTTCCACATTGTTTTTGAAAAAGCCGGCTTCAAGAAGGGTGACAAGATTGCCCTCTGTGCCAACAACGGCGCCAAGTGGGGTTTTGCCTACCTGGCTGTCAATACGTACGAGACGGTGATTGTTCCCATCCTGGCAGATTTCACCCCCGAAAGCGTGATGGGTCTGGTGAATCACTCGGATAGCATCGCCCTCTTTACCAACGCTGCCCGCTGGGCCAAGATGGACCCCGAGAAGATGCCCGCCCTCCGGGTAGTCTTTGACGTGGACAACTGGAACGTCCTCTTCTGCAGAGACCCCAAGATTCAGGAAGCCGTAGACAATCTGGATAACCTGTTCAAGGAGAAATATCCCAAGGGCTTCGGCCCGGAAGATGTCGTATTCCCTACAAACAACTGGGACGACCTCTCCACCATCAACTATACTTCCGGCTCTACCGGAGACCCTAAGGGCGTGATGCTCACGTACCGCAACTTCTCCGCCAACGTAGACTTCAGCCAGCGCAATGTGCCGGCCGGTGACAAGATGGTCTCGATGCTGCCCATGGCCCATATGTACGGCCTGGTGATCGAGTTCCTCTATCCGCTGTGCAACGGTACCTCTATTTATTGGATGGGCAAGGCTCCCACCCCGGCTACGCTCCTCAAGGCCTTTGCCGACGTAAAGCCCTACCTCCTCATCACCGTTCCGCTGGTAATGGAGAAGATCTACAAGAGCAAGGTAAAGCCCACTCTGGACAAGCCCCTCATCAAGTTCCTTACCAAGATTCCCGGCCTTAACAACGTCATTTACAAGAAAGTAAAGGACGGTCTGGTACAGGCTTTCGGCGGCAACGTGCAGGAATTCATTATGGGCGGCGCCGCCCTCAATCCGGAGGTGGAGCGTCTGTTCAAGAAGATTGGCTTCCCTTATCTGGTGGGCTATGGTATGACGGAGGCTTGCCCTCTGCTGGCCTATGAGCACTGGACCAAGTATGTGGCCGGTTCCTGCGGCAAGGCCGTTGACGTGGCCGAGGTCCGCATCGATTCCGAAGACCCTCAGCACGTGGTAGGTGAAATCCAGGCCCGCGGTGAAAACATCACCATCGGTTACTACAAGAACGAAGAAGCCACCGCCAACGCCTTCACCGAGGACGGCTGGCTCCGTACCGGTGACCTGGGCATTATGGATGCAGAAGGCAACATCTTCATCCGTGGCCGCTCCAAGAATATGATTCTGGGACCTTCCGGCCAGAACATCTATCCGGAAGAACTGGAAGCCGTGGTCAACAACCAGGATTACGTAATGGAATCCGTGGTGGTAGACCGTGGTGGCAAGCTGGTCGCCCTGGTATTCCTGGATGAGCAGGCCATCGCCAAGGCCCTCCTGGATCCCGAGGCCAAGGCCGAAATTCCCGAAAACATCAAGCTGGGTGCCAACCGGCAGCTGCCCAATTACAGCCAGATTGCCAAGGTGGAACTGATGGACAAGCCCTTCGAAAAGACCCCGAAGATGTCCATCCGCCGATTCCTATACAAATAATAAAAAGGGGTGCACCGACCGGTGCACCCCTTTTTATTAGTATTCGGTGGAGAAGACGGCTGGGGCCAGGGGCCGGCAGTTGTACTCGGAGGCCATGGACTGGCCGTAGGCTCCGGCGCTACGGATGGCGATGAGGTCTCCCCGGTGGCACTTGTTCAGCATGACCTGCTCGCCAAAGACATCGGAGCTCTCGCACACGGGGCCCACTACGTCGTAAGGCTCCAGGTCTTCCTCGGAAGTGAGGTTCTCGATGCGGTGCTGGGCGTGGTACAGGGCAGGCCGAAGGAGGTCGTTCATGCCGGCATCCAGGATGGCAAACTCGCGCTCCAGGCCTTCTTTCACGTACAGAACGCGGGAGATGAGGGAGCCGCAGGGAGCCACAATGCTTCGGCCCAGCTCAAAGTGGATGGGCAGGTTGGTGTTGAGTTCGTCGCTGTAGGTCTGGAAGTATCCGGCAAAGTCTGCCATCAGGTAGCGGTTGGGGTGGTTGTACTCAATGCCCAGGCCGCCGCCCACATTGATGTCTTTAATCTCGATTCCATGCGCCTGCAGGCCGTGGACAATCTGGTTGTTCTTGTGGCAGAGGTTCTTGAAATCCTCCAGGTCCAGGATTTGGGAACCAATGTGATAGTGCAGGCCTATAAACTCTATGGAAGGCAGGTTCTGGGCCTCACGGATGACATCCTCCAGCACGGAGTAGTGGATGCCAAACTTGTTCTCGGCCAGGCCGGTGGTGATGTTCTTGTGGGTATGGGCGGCCACATCCGGATTCACGCGGAGGCTCACGGGGGCCACCTTACCTTTCTTGGCGGCCAGGTCCGCCAGCACGCGCAGTTCTGCTACGGATTCCACATTGAAGCGGCCTATCCCGGCATCCAGACCCAGCTGGATTTCCCAGTCGGCCTTACCCACCCCGGCATAGAAGATGGTCTTGGGGTCAAATCCCGCCTGCAGGGCTGCCTGCACTTCGCCTCCGCTCACACAGTCTGCTCCAAAACCGAAGCGGGCAATGTGGTTGAGGATCACGGGATTGTGGTTGGCCTTGATGGCATAGTGTACCTGAGCGGCCGGCCAGTCCAGCACTTTCAACTGATGGCGAATCTCCTCCAGTGTGCGCCGGAGAAGCTCCATATCATAGTAGTAGAAGGGAGTACGGAGGTTCTTAAACCTCTCTACCGGGAAAGTTCCTTTCATATAGCAATCAATAAGTTGGTGCGAAGATAATTAAACTTTTTTATTTTTCGCCATCTTCACGTCTGCCAATTTGTCAGCAGATAGTATTTGGCTTGTAATTTGACTATTCTCCGGTGTCATTTTGAGCAAAGCGAAGAATCTAAAAGAATAGTAAAATTGAGAAATATATTATGGCAAACAAAGGACAGATTGGAGTAACCACCGAGAACATATTCCCGGTTATCAAGCAGTTTTTGTACAGCGACCACGAGATTTTCCTGCGCGAACTCGTGGCCAATGCCGTAGATGCCACGCAGAAGATGAAGGCGCTGGCCGCCTCCGGAGACTGCAAGGAGGAGTTGGGAGACCTCAAGGTTCATATTGAGCTGGACGAGAAGGAGAAAACCCTCAAGATCATCGACAACGGTATTGGTATGACGGAGGAGGAGGTTGACAAGTACATCAACCAGATAGCTTTCTCCAGCGCCGGCGAATTCCTGGAAAAATACAAAGATCAGATTGGCAACATCATCGGCCACTTCGGCCTGGGCTTCTACAGCGCCTTTATGGTGGCCAAGAAAGTCACCATCGAGACCCTCTCCTGGAAGGAAGGCTCCAAGGCCGTCAAGTGGAGCTGCGACGGCTCCCCGTCCTATGAGATGGAGGAGATAGAAAAGGCCGATAGGGGAACCGTCATCACCCTCTACCTGGACGACGATTCCAAGGAATACGCAGAGAAGGCCCGCATCGATATGCTCCTGCAGAAGTACTGCAAGTTTATGCCCGTTCCCATTGTCTTTGGCAAGGAGCAGGAATGGAAGGACGGCAAGTATGTAGATACCGATAAGGAGAAGATTATCAACGCCGTAGAGCCCCTGTGGACCAAGGCCCCCAGCGAGCTCAAGGAGGAGGATTACCTGAACTTTTACCGTACGCTCTTCCCTATGAACGAAGAGCCGCTGTTCTACATCCACCTCAATGTGGACTATCCGTTCAACCTCACCGGCATCCTTTACTTCCCCAAGCTCAAGGACCGCGTGGCCGTGGAGCGCAACAAAATCTCGCTCTACTGCAACCAGATGTTCGTGACGGACCACGTAGACAACATTGTCCCGGACTTTATGACCCTGCTGCACGGTGTTATCGACTCCCCGGACATCCCGCTGAACGTGAGCCGTTCCTACCTCCAGAGCGACGCCGCCGTCAAGAAGATCTCCACTTACATCACCAAGAAAGTGGCCGATCGCCTGGAAGGCATCTTCAAGGACGAGCGTGCCCAGCTGGAAGCCAAGTGGGACAACCTCAAGCTCTTCATCGAGTACGGTATGCTCTCCGACGAGAAGTTCTGCGAGCGCGCCCTCAAGTTTGCCCTCCTGAAGAACACGGACGGCAAGTACTTCAGCTTTGAGGAGTACGAGAACGCCGTCAAGGACAACCAGACCGACAAAGACAAGAAGAAAGTATACCTCTACGCCACCAAGCCTGAAGACCAGTACGCCTTTATCCAGGCCGCCAAGGACAAGGGTTACGACGTGCTCCTGATGGACTGCGAACTGGATTCCCACTATGTGAACCTCCTGGAGCAGAAACTCACGGACACCCGTTTCGCCCGCGTGGACTCCGACGCCGTGGAAAACCTCATCCCCAAGGAAGACAAGGTAAAACTGGAGATGAAGGAAGACGAGCGTTACGACCTGGAGAACCTCTTCAAGGCCGTGATGCCGGAAGGCAACGACTACTTTGTCACCGGTGACAACCTGGGAGCCGATGCAGCCCCCATCCTCATCACCCAGAACGAGTTCATGCGCCGTTACCGCGAAATGAGCGCCCTGGGCGGAGGTATGAACTTCTACGGTTCCATGCCGGAGAGCTACAACGTCACCGTGAACATGGAGAACCCCCTGGTGGCCAAGATTTGGGCGGCCAAGCAGGCCGATGTAAAGCCGCAGGGTGAACTTCCCGCCGAGGCTCCCGAGAACGCTTCCGAAGAAGAAAAGACCAAGGCCCGCGAAGCCCGCGAGGCGGTTCGCAAGGCCCACAGGGCCGATGTGGAAGCCTTCGCCACCGGCAATGAAATCCTGCACCAGATTGTGGACCTGGCTCTCCTGGGAAATGGTATGTTAAAAGGCAAGGCCCTGAGCGATTTTATTGCCCGTAGCCAGAAAGTGGTAACCGACGCCTACCTCAAGTAATCAGTACCCCTTGGGGTAATTCATAGTAATGCAATGGAGACCGCCGTGTCCTGATAGCAGGGCGCGGCAGTCTATTATTTCTACCTGCCGGTCCGGGAACACCTTCTGCAGCCGGGCTGCGGCCACGGCGTCTTTGGGGGAATCGGCCCCGGGGACCAGCACGGCCCCGTTGATAATCAGGAAATTGGCATAAGAACCCGGGAGGCGGTAGTCATCCAGGTAAAGGGCGTCCGGCAGCGGGAGCGGAACCAGGTTGTAAGGCTTCCCGTCCAGGGTGCGGAACGTCTTTAACTGCATTTCCATGGCTTTGAGGGACGCATAATTCTCATCGGATTCGTCGTCGCAGGCCGTGTAGGCAATGGTTTCGGGCCCGCAGAAACGGGCCAGGATATCTACGTGGCTGTCGGTATCGTCTCCCACAATGCCGCCATGGTCCAGCCAAAGGATGCGCTGGAGGCCGAAAGCTTCTTTCAAGCGGCTTTCTATCTGCTCCTGGGTTAGGTATTCGTTGCGGTTGAGCGAGCACAGGCACTCCCGGGTGGTGAGCAGCGTGCCGGCGCCGTCGCAATCAATGCTGCCGCCTTCCAGGACATACGGGCGCATGTCCTGATACTGCACATCCGGGCCGAAAGCACCACACGCAAAGGCCTGACGGGTAATCTGGTTGTCCAGGTCGGCCGCGAACTTGAGGCCCCAGCCGTTGAACACGAAATCCAGGATGTATTTCTCTCCGGCATCTCCCCATACCGAGATGGCACCATGGTCCCGGGCCCAGGTATCGTTGATAGGGCATTCTACAAAGCGGATTCCGTTCAGGGACGTGAGACCGTTTCTGCGAAGGTCTTCTTCGCATTCGGCCTTGTCCCTACAGACCATCAGAACGGGTTCATGGCGGAGGATGGCGGTTACAATCTGTGTATAGCAGGCCTGGACCTTTTCTACCTCATACCATAGGGAGTCTTTGTGCGGCCAGGTCAGCTGCACAAAGCCCTGGGGTTCCCATTCGGCCGGTAATCGTCTATTTGCCATATCTCTTCAATAGGACATCATAGGCATCAATGCGGCGGTCCCTCAGGAAAGGCCAGCCGCGGCGGACGTACTCGCACTGTTCCATATCGATTTCAACGACGTGGACGCCTTCTTCGGCCTTATCAAACTCGGTCAGGAGTTCGCCCTGGGCGCCGGTGACGAAGGAATGGCCCCAGAAATCGATGCCGGTGGAGTGACCGGTAGGATCCGGCTCCACGCCCGTACGGTTGACCGTGATGACGGGCAGGCCGTTGGCCACGCTGTGTCCGCGCTGGACCAGCTGCCAGGCCTGGCGCTGCTGGGCCTGCTCCCAATCCGGGTCCGTGGGGACGCCGCCTATGGCCGTGGGATAGATGAGCATCTCGGCTCCGGCCAGGGCCATGGCGCGGGCGGCCTCGGGATACCACTGGTCCCAGCAGACCAGCACACCCAGGGTGCCCAGAGAGGTCTTGATGGGCTTGAAGCCCAGGTCTCCCGGCGTGAAATAGAACTTCTCGTAGAAGAGAGGGTCGTCCGGGATGTGCATCTTGCGGTACTTGCCGGCAATGGAGCCGTCCGTATCCAGCACCACGGCGGTGTTGTGATAGATGCCGGCCGTGCGGCGCTCAAAGAGGGAAAGCACCAGGACTATGCCCAGTTCCTTGGCCAGGGCTCCGAACGTCTCGGTGGACGGGCCGGGGATGGGTTCTGCCAAATCGCAGAGTTTGGCGTTCTCTTCCTGACAGAAATACAGACTGTTGTGCAGTTCCTGCAGCACAACCAGCTGCGCACCCTTGGTGGCAGCTTCCCGGATATAGCCTTGCAGGCTGGCGATGTTTTGGGGAATGTCTGCGGTGCAGTGCTGCTGCACCAGTCCTACTTTGATTTTCCGCATTATTTGTACCTTGATAATTGACGTAGTTCGTTATCGGCCTTGATCTTGTCTATGATGGCGCACACCAGCCGGAAAGTGCGGCTTTCCTTGGTATATTCCGCCGGCGTGATAAAGTTCACGCGGCCCTGGCGGAGGAGCTTGCGGGCCACCTCCTTCTTTTTGGGCCGATTGGGATCGAACACCGCAATGGCATTGCCGCCAAACATAGTTACCAGCTTCATCGACGGGATATCGGTTTCTCCGTCTCCGAAGTAGATCATATTGGTAAAAGGCAGACGCTTCTCATCGTCGGACAGGGACTCGTTCACCTTATGGGCATCGCGGGAAGAGAAGATGCCCTTCTGGATCTTGAAGAGGTACTGGGTCTTGGCGGTGTAGTCCACGGCAATGCCGGGCCACTCAGCCTCCCCGTTCTCATCATAGATATAGCTTCCGGCAAACACGTGCTTGAACTCTCCGGCTATGGGAGAGCCCTCGATGATTTCCGTAAGCCCGGAGGAGTTGATGTAGTGCTCCACCACCACTCCGTGCTCCCGGCCATAGTCGTTAACGTTCTTGAACCATTCCTGCACGCCTTCGTAAAGTTTGATGCCGGAACCGAACGAACGGAACCGCTCACGGGTGAGCTTGATGCCCTTCTTCTTGGCTTCGTCGTACATCATCTTCATATAGGCCAGAATGTCGGAGGCGTCCTGTCCAATGGCTATGTTGTTGCTCTTGGTCCAGAACTCTTCCGGCGTCTGCCCTACTGCCTGGATGAAACCAAACTCCTGCATATTGCCGGGAGAGAGGGTTCCGTCAAAGTCATAGATGAGTCCTATGATAGGTTTTCGTCTCATAATCTGCAAAGATAAGAAAAAGAGGGCAAAGTCCCTATTGAGCTAGCGCGAGACCGTACAGTTTTCAACAGTTACCTTCTGGAAGCCCAGGTCGTTCCAACAGACCAGGGGAGAGAGGGTTCCGGTTAGACCGGTGGCCACAATGTCCTTCATCGTAAGGTCTTCGGCCACCGATCCTTCTCTTACGGAGGTGGCAACCGGCGACGACAGGCCAAACATATTGAGGTCGTGCAGGTAGATGCCGCGGGCCGTTCCTTCGGCCTTGCCCCAGGCACCTGGTTCCAGTTCAATGCCAAAGAGCATATTGCTGCGGCGGGCTTCTCCGCTGGTGCGGTGCGGGTACACGCCCGGGCCGTGGAACACGCTGCTGCGGACCTCCAGGTCCTCGGACGGCATAATCATCCGGATGCCGTTGCAGGAGGAGTTGATGTCGCAGCCCTCGATGAGCATATGGTTCCAGTAACCGCCGGCTATGCAGTCGTCTCCGGTTTGGAACTTACAGCGGCGGATGACGCCGTTGTTGCAGCCGCGGATGTGGATGCCGTCCCAGCCTTCCGTGATGAACAAATCTTCAAAGACGGGATTCTCCAGCGCATAGCCCAGGAAAGCGTAGTTGGCCGCCCGGGTTACGTGGATGCCGCTCATAAGGAAGTTCTGGGCTTCGGCCACAATGATGGTGTGCGGTCCGCGCATATTTTCTTCTCCCCGCTCGTCAAACACGTGCACGCCGTCAATGGTGCCTTCCCCGGTGATGGAGGCGTTCTTCACGCCGGCCCCGATGAGGAAAGCCTTCATCCACTGGCGGTCGTTCACGCAGTTGGAATTGGCCGTTCCGTTGCCGCTGTCAAAGCGGGTTAGGTCGTTCTCCGGGATATACGGCTCATAGGCGTCCGGGTCTTCCACCCCCTGCAGCCGGGCTCCCTGGGCCAGGTGCAGATCCACGTTGTCGTGAAGATAGAGGGTGGCCGAAAGGAAAGTTCCCTCCGGAATGAGCACCTGTCCTCCGCCGGCCTGGGCGCACTGGTCCAGGGCCTGCTGGATGGCCTCCGTGCAGACGGCGCCGGGCTGGGCGCCGAAGTCGGTGATGGGAAAGACTTGGGGTTGGGAAGTGCAGGCTACGGCCAGCAGCAGGATGGGAAGGATGCGTTTCATAGGATAACTTGACGGATGAAAGGAGTCTGGTATTGGTAGGCCAGTTTGGTAAGGTCCCAGCCGGGCTGGGTAAGGATGAGGGCGGCCTTCTTGCCGCGGGTGATGGAGCCGTATTCGGAACTTACGCCCATAGCATAAGCGCTGTTGAGGGTAACGGCATTGAAGGCCTCGATGGGCGTGAGGCGCATCTTGATGCAGCCCAGGGCCATCACAAAGCGCATATCGCCGGAAGGCGATGAGCCGGGGTTGTAGTCGCTGGCCAGGGCTACGCCCAGACCGGCCTTCAGGAATTCCTTGGCCTGGCCGTAGGGGAGCCCCAGGAAGAAGGAAGAACCCGGCAGCATCGTGGGCATGGTCCAGGTATCTTCCAGGGCAAAAATCTCCGCATTCGTGGTGCGCTCCAGATGGTCTACGGAGAGCGCCTTGTGCCTTACGCCCACCTGCACGCCGCCGCTCACGGCCAGTTCGTTGGCGTGAATCTTGGGGGTAAGGAGGTGCTCCGCCGCCGTGAGGATGCGGTCCGTATCCTCTACGGTAAAAAAGCCTTCGTCGCAGAAGACGTCTATGAAGTCTGCGTATTCAGCCGCCTCCGGAATCATATCGATCACTTCCTGGACATAGGCCTCGTGGGTGAAACCTCGCCCCACGGCGTGGGCCCCCAGGAAGGTGCTCTTGACCTTGGCGGGAACGGTTTCCCCGATGCGGCGGATCACGCGCAGCATCTTGAGTTCATCGGCCTTGTTGAGGCCGTAGCCGCTCTTGATTTCCATAGCCACGGTGCCTTTGTCCATCATCTCTTTCACGCGAACCAGGGACTGCTCCAGCAGGTCTTCCTCGGAGGTGCGGTGCAGGAGGTCGGCCGAATTCAGGATGCCGCCGCCCCGGGCTGCGATTTCTTCGTACGAGAGGCCGTTGATCTTGTCCAGGAACTCGCCGTCCCGGCTGCCGGCATACACCACGTGCGTATGGCTGTCGCAGAATCCCGGCATGACCATACCGCCGTGGGCGTCGATGGATTCCCGGTCGGAGCCGGGAATGACGAAACCGTCATGGCCGACCTGATCGGCCATCTCTCCGTAGTCAACGATGCGGCCGTCTTCTATGGCCAGCCAGGCGTTCTCCAGGAGGCCGGTGGACCCCTGGGCAGCGCCTTCTACGCGCAGCACGCCCTCCGGCTGGATGCCGGCCAGCAGACCTATATTATAGATAAGTTTCATTCCGGATGAATTCCACGGATTGGGCAATGAGGGGACTCATATAAGTGTCGGTGACCACGAAGGGCACCGTCTTGCGATAGTCGGCGAAGATGCGCTCCAGGATGGGGGAGGACTTGGCCGGACGGCGGAACTCCAGGGCCTGGGCGGCGTTGAAGAGTTCGATGGCCAGCACCGTCTCCACATTGTCCACCACGCGCACCAGTTTGGTGGCGCTGTTGGAGCCCATCGAAACGTGGTCTTCCTGTCCCTGGGAAGAGGGGATGGAATCGCAGGAAGCGGGCCAGCACAGCCCCTTGTTCTGGGACACGATGCTGGCGGCCGTGTACTGCGGAATCATAAATCCGCTGTTGAGGCCGGGCTCGGTGACCAGGTATTTGGGCAGGCCGCGGAGGCCGTGGATGAGCTGATAGGTGCGCCGCTCGGAGATGCTGGCCAGTTCGCTCATCGCAATGGCCAGGGAGTCCATAGGAATGGCGATGGGCTCTCCGTGGAAGTTGCCGGCGCTGATGACCATATCCTCGTCCGGGAAGATATTGGGGTTGTCCGTGGCGGAGTTGATCTCGTTCTCAATCACGGACTTGACATACATAATATTGTCCTTCACGGCCCCGTGCACCTGCGGGATGCAGCGGAAACTGTACGGATCCTGAACGTGCTCCTTAGCGCGGTTAATGAGTTCGCTGCCCTCCAGGACCTCCATAAACTTCTGCCCGGTAAGGATTTGTCCTGTATGGGGCCGAAGCTGATGGGTCAGGGGCAGGAAAGGCTCGATGCGGCCGTCGTAGGCATCCAGGGACATAGCGCCAATGAGGTCTGCCCAGCGGCTCAGGCGCATACTCTTGAGGATGCTCCAGATGGCGTGGGCGCTCATAAACTGCGTACCGTTCAGAAGGGCCAGGCCTTCCTTGCTCTGCAGGGTGATGGGCTCCCAGCCTTTCTCCTTCCAGACATCGGCCGCCTGGCGTATTTCCCCTTTATAGAGGACTTCTCCCAGGCCGATGAGCGGCAGGCTCAGATGGGCCAGCGGAGCCAGGTCTCCGGAGGCCCCCAGGGAGCCCTGCTGGTACACCACGGGCAGGATGTCTTCGTTGAACATATCCACCAGGCGCTGCACGGTAATGAGCTGCACGCCGGAATGACCGTAGGAAAGGTTCTGCACCTTCAGGAGCAGCATCAGTTTCACAATGGCCGGGCGCACCTTCTCACCGGTGCCGCAGGCGTGGGACACCACCAGGTTGTGCTGCAGTTTGCTCAGGTCTTCCTTGGGAATGGTTACGTTATACAGGGAGCCGAACCCCGTGGTAATGCCGTAGATGGGGCGGTCCAGGTCTTCCATTTTGCGGTCCAGGTAAGCGCGGCATTTGACAATGGCGTCTACGGCTTCCTGCGACAGGGTTAGTTTTTCGTGGTTGTCAATGATTTCTTTCACTCTCTCCAGGGAGAGATGGGCGTGGGATATGGAATGCATTAGATTAAGCTTTTTCGGATTAATTCTTCATCGGCCTCGTTCGGGAGGGTGACCTTGAGGTTGGGGGTGCGGGCCATTTCGCGTTCTATGGCAAAACGGGCGGCCTGGTTGCGGGCCCAGGAGCGGCGGGCTATGCCGTTGTTCACGTCCCAGAACAACATCTCGCGGATGTGGCGGGCGCTGTCCTCGGAACCGTCAATGACCATCCCAAAGCCGCCGTTGATTACCTCGCCCCAGCCCACGCCGCCGCCGTTGTGGATGCTCACCCACGTGGCGCCGCGGAAACCGTCTCCAATCACGTTCTGGACGGCCATATCGGCCGTAAAGCGGCTGCCGTCGTAGATGTTGGAGGTTTCGCGGAAGGGGGAGTCGGTTCCGGAGACGTCGTGGTGGTCTCGGCCCAGTACCACCGGGCCTTCCAGTTCACCTTTGCGGATGGCCTCGTTGAAGGCCAGGGCAATCTTGGTGCGGCCCTCGCAGTCTGCGTACAGGATGCGGGCCTGGGAGCCTACCACCAGGTTGTTGCGGCCGGCTTCCCGGATCCAGTGGATGTTGTCCCGCATCTGGCCGGCAATCTCCTCGGGGGAATTGGCAGCCATCTCAGAAAGAACTTTGATGGCCAGTTCGTCGGTCTTCTGCAAATCGGAAGGCTTTTCGCTCATACACACCCAACGGAACGGGCCGAAGCCATAGTCAAAGTACAGGGGACCCATAATGTCCTGCACGTAGGAAGGATAGCGGAAGGTGCCGTCGGCCTTCAGTACATCGGCCCCGGCGCGGGAACTTTCCAGGAGGAAGGCGTTGCCGTAGTCGAAGAAATACATCCCCTCGGCGGAGAGCTTGTTGATGGCGGCCACCTGCCGGCGGAGGGACTCCTGCACGGCGGCGCGGAAGGCCTCGGGGTCTCCGGCCATCATTTCCTTGGACTGCTCCAGGGTATAGCCCACGGGGTAGTAACCGCCCGCCCAAGGGTTGTGGAGCGAGGTCTGGTCACTGCCCAGGTCCACGTGGATGTGGTCGGAAGCCAGGCGTTCCCACAGGTCCACCACATTGCCCACATAGGCCAGCGACACCACTTCCTTGGAGGCCACGGCCTTCTGGATGCGGGGAATTAGTTCGTCCAGACTGGTGTGGAGTTCGTCCACCCAGCCCTGCTCATACCGCTTCTGCGCGGCCTTGGGATTAATCTCGGCCGTGACGCTCACCACACCGGCAATGTTACCGGCCTTGGGCTGCGCCCCGGACATACCGCCCAGACCCGCCGTTACAAAGAGCTTCCCGGCCGGGCTGCCGCCCTGTTTGCGGGCGGCGTTCATCACCGTAATGGTGGTGCCGTGCACAATGCCCTGCGGGCCAATGTACATATAGGAACCGGCCGTCATCTGGCCGTATTGCGAGACGCCCAGGGCGTTGAAACGCTCCCAGTCGTCGGGCTTTGAGTAGTTGGGAATGACCATCCCGTTGGTCACAATCACGCGCGGGGCGTCCTTGTGGCTGGGAAAGAGACCCAGCGGATGGCCGGAGTAC
Source organism: uncultured Bacteroidales bacterium (assembly GCA_900316245.1). GTDB lineage: Bacteria > Bacteroidota > Bacteroidia > Bacteroidales > UBA932 > Cryptobacteroides. Next base: position 43,959 of record ONCE01000015.1, read on the forward strand.
ATCACCAGTGTCTGCTCGTCGGTCATCGTGGCCAGGTACTGCATCACCAGCCGGTACTGGGCCCAGTTCTGGAAGATGGCCCCGTTGCCGCCGTAGATGATGAGCTCGTGCGGATGCTGGGCCACGCGGGGATCCAGGTTGTTCTGGATCATAGCCATAATGGCCGCCGCCTGCCGGGAGCGCGCTGGATACTCGTCTATCGGCCGGGCATACATCTTATAAGAGGGCCGATACCGGTACATATAGATGCGCCCGTACGTCTTGAGTTCCGCCGCAAATTCCGGCGCCAGGGCCTGGTGCAGCTCTTTGGGGAAGTACCGCAGGGCGTTCTTGAGGGCCAGCACCTTCTCTTCCGGCTTCAGGATATCCTTCCGCCTGGGCGCGTGGTTGATCTCTGTATCATAAGGCTGGGCCTCCGGCAACTGAGCCGGAATGCCTTGTAATATCTCTTCCTGGAAGGTCATAGTTCTATGTGGTTGTTAACGGCTTCTAATACTTGCTTTTCCAGTTCCAGGGCTTCGGAGACTATGGCGTCTGCTCGGGACAGGAGGGGCTGGGCGGGGGCTTTGTCCGTGAGCCCGGCGCAGTTGATGCGCACGTTGAGGCGGGCGCCCTGGATACCGGCCACGGCGGCGAGGGCGGCTACGCCGGCATCGGAGGCCGATGCAGGATTGCCCTTCTGCGCCATCTCCAGGGCCAGCGGCAGGGCCTTGAGGGCGGCCTCCATCGTGCGGAGCGGAACCTGGGCGGCGTATAAAGTGGCCTCTTCCAGCGCTGCGGCGCGGGCGGCCTTCTCCTGCTCCGTGCCCTTGGGCATAGAGAAGCAGTCCATAATGCGGTTGAAGGCCGCGGTGTCCTCGTCAATGAGGGCCAGCAGTTCGTTCACCAGGTTCTGGCCTTCTTCGGCCACGTCCGAGAACTCCTTCCAGCGGGCGTCCCAGCCGCGCTTGTGGGCGCTCAGGTTGGCAACCATAGTGGCCAGGGCAGCGCCGAAGGCACCCATACAGGCCGATACGGACCCGCCGCCGGGGGCTGCGCTTTCGCTGGCTGTCTCGCGGGTGAAGCCTTCCACCGTCATCTGGGCCAGGCCCTTCTTTTCACCTTCTATGAGATATTCGATTACCTTCTCCTTGGGGTTGAAGGGCTTCAGGTCGTCCAGGGACATAGACCGGACGGCTATCTTCACAATTTCCTCTTCGCTGATGCCCACGGAACGCTGCTGCTTTTCCAGATAGAAGCGGCCGGCTTCCAGGAGCACGCGGCGGGGCACCAGGCCCACAATCTCGGCCCCGGTGACGCGCAGGCCGCGGGCGGCTGCGGCGCGGGACACTTCTTCGTAGGCCACGTGCAGGGGAGTGGCATCAATGTCCGTGATGTTCATAGACACCTGGGCAATGCCGTACTCATCTATGTACCAGCCAATGGCCTTGCAGCCCTTCAGGGTACCGGGAATCCAGATCTGGTTTCCCTGGGCGTCCTTCAGGAGTTTACCGGTGAGGGAGCCTCCTTCCCGGGCTTTTCGGCCCTTTTCGCGGACGTCAAAGGCCACGGCCATCGCGCGGCGGGTGCTGGTGGTGTTGAGGTTGAAGTTCACGGCCACCAGGAAGCCGCGGGCGCCCACATTGGTGGCGCCGGCCTTCTGGGCGGTGAGGTCCCAGCTGCCGCCGAAGTCCGGCTTGCGGGCCGGGTCTGCCATCTTTTCCGGCAGGGCTTCGTACTCACCCTCGCGGCACACGGCCAGGTTCTTGCGCTCCGGCTGGAAGGCGGCGGCCTCGTAGCAGTAGCATGGGATTCCTAACTCTTCCCACAGCCTCTGGGCCAGTTTCCGGGCCAGGGCGGCGCATTCTTCCAGCGTGATGCCGGCTACGGGAATGAGCGGCAGTACGTCCGTGGCGCCGCTGCGGGGATGGGCCCCGTGATGCTGGCGCATATCAATGAGTTCCTGGGCCTTGGCGGCGCCGCGGAAGGCGGCTTCGCACACCGGGCCGGGCTCTCCCACAAAGGTGACCACCGTACGGTTGGTGGCCTCTCCGGGGTCTACGTCCAGCACCTTGATGCCTTCTACGGTGCTGATGGCGGCCACTATGGCGTCAATAACGCTCCTGTCGCGCCCTTCGCTATAATTGGGTACACATTCGATGAGTTGTGTCATTGGATTGTAGTTTTAATGTGACCTTAAAGTTAGCAATTCTTGTTGATGAAAAGAAGATTTTGTCCAATTTCTTGCTAAATTAGCGGCTGAAAAAACGAACCTCTATGAAAAAGCTTGTAACCTTTTTCCTTCTCTTAGCAACGCTGAGCCTCCAAGGCCAGGTAAGAGAACCCATCTGGCCCAAAGGCAAGATGCCCCATCCCCAGGCGCATCAGATAGCCGCAATGACCGACGAGGTCAAGCTCCCGGGCTTCAAGGCCGAAAAGCACCGCACCCCCTATCTGGAGTGGTTCGAGGCCCCGGATCCGGCTGTCAGGAAGGATGTCTGTATGATTCTGATTTCCGGCGGTTCCTACCAGAACTGCTGCGATGTGGGCCTTATCAAGGACTGGAACAAGAAACTCACCGCCCTGGGCATCCAGTGCGTCAACTTCGTGTACCGCACCCCTCGGCCCGAAGGCCTTCCCATCTACCAGTCGGCCTGGGAAGACGGACAGCGGGCCGTGCGTCTGGTAAGGAGCCAGGCCGCCAAGCGAGGCTATGATCCGGAGAAGATCGGTGTCATCTCTATGTCGGCCGGTTCGCACCTGGCGCTGCTGCTGGCTACCAGTTCCCAGACATCGGCCTATAGCCCCATCGATGCGCTGGATACCGTTTCCTGCCACGTGAACTGGGGAATCCTGAATGCTCCGGCCTATGTCACTACGGATGCGGAGGAGGGAACGCCCGCTACGCGCGACGGCTATGGCCCGGACGTGCACCTGAGTTCCGTCTTCCAGTTTGACAGCAAGACGTGCCCCCTGAGCCTGCATCACGGCGGCACCGATATCTATTCTCCCAACGGCTCCACGCTGGTGTACCGCGAACTCAGAAAGCGCGGCATTCCGGCCGAACTGCATCTGTATCCCGGCAAGGGACACGGCGCCTACGGCTTTGACCGCGGCGTTGAGTTTATGCGCCAGATGGGCTTCCTGGGCCCCCTGCAGCCCGAAGAGGAAATCTTCGACCGCTTCCCCAGCGACGCAGACCGGGCCGATTATATTAAGGAAGACGTATGGCCGGAAGGGAAGATTCCCAATTATCAAGAAAACCAGGGCATTCCTTATATTGAATGGCATATCCCCGCCGTGCAGCGCTCCAAAGCCATCCAGATCATCTATTCCGGCGGCTCCTATATGGGCAACGGCCCTATGAGCTTTGAAGTGGCCCCGGTCCGCCGCGTGCTCAATGCTATGGGCGTAACCGTGGTTACTATGCAGTACCGCTCGCCCCGTCCGGAAGGCCTGGCCAAACATACATCGGCCTGGCAGGATCTCCAGCGGGCCATCCGCCTGGTGCGCAGCGAGGCCGCCCAGAGAGGCCTGGACCCGGACCGCATTGGCATAATGGGTGCTTCGGCCGGCGGCCATCTGACTATGATGGGCGTCACTTCTTCGCGCCATCAGTCCTATCGGCCCATCGATAAGATTGACAAACTCTCCTGCAAGGTGCAGTGGGGGATTGGCATCTATCCCGCCTATCTGTTAACGGACGGCCTGGATGAGTACAATACCACCGGCGGCAACGACGATTCCGCCGTGCTGGCTCCGGAATTCTCCTTCGACGTGGATACGGCCCCTATGCTGTTCATCCACGGAGACGCAGACAACTGGGCCGCGATGAACTCGGTGAAGGCCTGGGAAAAGATGCGGGCCATGGGTATCCAGTGCGAACTGCACACCCTGGCCACGCGTGATCATTGTTTTATGGTTTCGGCCGCTCCCGGTACCGGTGCTTACACCTGGATGGACCGGATAGCCGAATTCCTGCAACCTTATTTATAATTCGGGATGCTCCTGGATAATCTTGTCTGCAAAGGCTCTGAAATCGCTCCAGCGATAGAAGTTGCCCTGGACGGGTTGGAGATCCGGTAACGTAGCATCGTTCTCGTTGAGTACAACCTTAAAGAGGATATCTCCTGCCTTATTCTTGTAGAAGGCAAACAGGAGGGTACCCGCCATAGGAATGTTGTAGTTTTGGAACCAGTATTTAGCCTCTTCGGGCTTGTCGGGAATCACGCCCAGATTGTTGACGTTCAGGAGCGTGAGCAGGCCTTCCAGAACAAAGTCGTGCCCAAAGCGCAGGTGCGCGGCGCGGTTGGGGTCTCCAAAGGAGGCTTCGGCCTTTTCGATGATGTCCTTCAGCAGGGGAATCATACCGTAGCGGGCCGTAATGTCGGTGTAGAAAGAGAAGTAGTTGGCGGCTTCCCATACCTTTGCAATCTCTTCCTGGGGGATGAGGTCGTCAAAGAGAGGCTCTTTTACGTAGTTGTGGTAACCGCTCAGCAGTTCCCACAGTTCGCTCATAAAGTTCTCCCCGTCTTCCATCTTGTCCAGGAAACTGTAGTCCGTGAACAGTTTCTTCATAATGCCGTCGTAGTTGACGGTACGCTTGAAGAAAGAGGATACGCTTTCAATGCCGGGCTTGTCATCCTGGCCCTTGAACTTTTTGCGGATGGCTCTGGGGGCGCTGGGAGGGGCTATGATGCCCATTCCCATATGGTCCGACTGCATACGGACCTGCAGCTTGGGGTTGCCGCTCAGCAGGCCGGCATTGAAGGCGCCCATACTCACGATGCAGCGCTGGCCGGTAGAGGAGAGGGCGTCCACTTTCTTGCGGCCCTTGAACACCTGCGGGAACTGCTCATAAACATAGGTACCAATGGCCAGGTGCTGGTCGTAGCCCATAGGAACCAGGTCTCCGGTGTTGATGTGGGGCACTTCCCAGAAATCCATATACTTTTTGGCGAATTCCTTTCCGTAAGGAGTGAGAACACCTTCTTCTTCCGCCTTCTTGAAGACGTCGCGGATAAGGGTGTAGGTTTCGTCGTTCCAGGCATAACGGGAACCGTGACGACCGTAGTGGCTGATATAGAAGGGCTTGTAACCGCTGGGGGCTTTGGAAAGGGTCCCAAACTCATCCAGCCGGTGCGGGCCTTCCATACCGTAGGCTTTGCGGATGTCGGCCGTCACCTTTTCTACTACATCATATTGCTGCGCTTGCAGCAACAGACAGGGAAGAAATCCTGCAAAAAGCAAAAAAATTTTTTTCATTATTTCAACGTTAGTAGCTCAAAGTTAATGATTCCAGTAAAATTTTCCAAGAAACCAAATCTTGGCAAGCCTTGCCAAAATTTGTTTTTCCCCTCAGAATACCGTATCTTGCATAAAAAAAGGAACTAATGTCTTCTTTTAACGATTATCTATTTCCTCTTCACGAGGCACACGCCCATCTCACTTACGATGGCGAATCTTTTCATCTTGACGGCCTGCCCAATGGCGTAGATTCCGTCGTTCTCCCGGAACTGTATAAGCGCGGCATCAGCGCCATATACAACCTGTTGGAGAAGGTAATCCCCCAACTCAGCGGCATTTACATCACGGGTATGTGGTTCTCCCAGCAGCGCACCGCTCCCTTCGAGGCCTTTGATCTATGGGTCCAGCAGGGGGAAGAAGGCTTCTATCTGCCTATGGCCACAGCCTCCACGCTCTTCCGGGATAACGGCATTCCGTATTACCACAAACCGCTTGGAATGGTAAACTGACAGAATGGCAGAATGGATCTGCTGGCAGGCATTTTGATAGGATGAGGGCCGAAAGATCCATTGAATCATGTCAGACAAAAAGAAAAAGAATATAGAGGAAGCACCCGACGGCAAGAAGCTGGCGGCATTGGAGGCTCGCATTGAAGGCCTGAAAGAGCAGTTGGAAGAGGTCAAGAAAAAGGCCGAAGAAGAAGAGAAGAAAGCGTCCGACGTAAAGGCAGACTATCTTCGCCTGATGGCGGAGTTCGACACCTTCCGTCGCCGCACAGCAGAAGAGAAACTGGCTCTGGTGGGTTCCGCCGCTTCGGATACCATCAAGGGACTCCTCCCCATTCTGGACGACTGTGAGATAGCTCTCGCCAACCTGGAGAAGAGCACGGACAGCGAGGCCGCCAAGGAAGGCACCCAGATGATCTTTGGCAAGCTCACGTCTTACCTCAAGGGCAAAGGCCTGGAGAGAATAGACGCCAAAGGAAAGGATTTCGACACGGAACTCCACGAAGCCGTAACCACTTTCCCCGCCCCGTCGGAAGACCTCAAGGGCAAGGTGATAGATGTGGTTCAAACCGGATACACCTTGGGAGACAAAGTGCTCCGTTATGCTAAAGTAGTTGTAGGAGCGTAAGTTATGGCAAACAAGAGAGATTACTACGAGGTCCTGGGAGTAGACAAGAAAGCCTCCGCAGACGAGATTAAGAGCGCCTACCGCAAGTTGGCGCTCAAATGGCATCCGGACCGTTGGGTAAACGGAACGGACGCAGAGAAGAAAACGGCCGAAGAACACTTCAAAGAAGCGGCCGAGGCTTACTCCATCCTGAGCGACCCTGACAAGCGAGCCAAGTACGACCAGTATGGTTTTGCCGCCGAGCAAATGGGCGGCGGAGCCGGCGGCTTTGACTTTGGCGGAATGGATATCAACGATTTCCTCCGCAACATCTTCGGAGGCAGTTTCGGCTTTGATTTCGGCGGCTTCGGAGGCGGCGGTTTCGGAGGCGGCGGTTTCGGCGGCTTCGGAGGGGCCGATGCCGGTCCCCGCGTAGCCCGCGGCCGGGATATCCGCACCAGCGTCAAACTCACTTTAGAAGAGATTGCCAACGGCTGCGAGAAAGAGATTTCCCTGGAGCGCGCCCGTCCCTGCCCGGACTGCGGCGGCAAGGGCGCCAAGAGTGATTCCGATATCAAGACCTGCCCCACCTGTAACGGTCAGGGCCGTGTGCGTCAGCAAACGCGCGGCCTGTTTGGCGGCATAGGCTACACCATTGGCGTATGCCCCCAGTGCCAGGGAGAAGGCAAGATTATCACCAATCCTTGCCGCAGATGCAACGGCACCGGTCTCGAGCGCAAGCGGGAACTGGTGAAGGTCCGCATCCCTGCCGGCGTTGAGGACGGTATGCAAATTACCATCCGCGGAGAGGGCCATGCCGCTCCCCACGGCGGCACCAACGGAGACCTCCTGCTGGTCATCAACGAGATCCAGCACCCGCAGTTGCAGAGAGAGGGCAACAACCTCTTCTACACCCGCATCATTTCCGTAATGGACGCTATGCTGGGCTGCGAGGTGTCTGTCCCTTGCCTGGACGGCAGCTATAAAGTAAAGGTAGAACCCGGTACCCAAAGCGGTACGGTGGTCAAACTGCGCGGAAAGGGACTTCCCAGCGTGCAGGGCTACGGCCGCGGCACCGGAGACCTCTATGTCAAGTTCCAGGTCTGGGTTCCCCACAAGCTCTCCAAGAGCGAGAAGGAAGCCCTGGAAAGTATGCGTTCCAGTTCCAGCTTTACCCCGGATCTTACGCGTGAAGACAAGGCTACCTTCGATAAAGTGAAAAATATTTTCTAATTTTTTGGGAAAAAGTTTTGCGGGAAACTAAAAAGATTGTATCTTTGCAGTCCCAAAAACTAACGCAACCTCTTGTCAGGAGCCAAACCGCAATGTTGCACAAAGGATTTAGAAATTATGGATTTGATTAAAGTAGCAGAGCAGGCTTTCCAGAATGAGAAAGTAGCTTCCTATCCCGAGTTCAAGGCCGGTGACACCATCACCGTTACCTACAGAATCAAGGAAGGTGATAAAGAGAGACTTCAGAAGTTCCGCGGTGTCGTGATCCAGGTCAGTGGTATGGACCCGTTCACCAAGACCTTCACGGTGCGCAAAATCGCCAGTGGCGTGGGTGTTGAAAGAATTTTCCCTTTCCAGTCCCCGTTCATTGACAGCATCGAGGTAAACAAGTACGGTAAGGTTCGCCGCGCCCGTATCTTCTACCTCAGAGACCTCACCGGTAAGAAGGCCCGCATCCGCGAGAAAGTCTACGTAGAGAATAAGGAAGCCTAATTAAGGCACCTAACTGGCTCCATAGCTCAATTGAATAGAGCATTTGACTACGGATCAAAAGGTTACAGGTTTGAGTCCTGTTGGAGTCACAAAAAAACCCTGGAGATGTCTCCAGGGTTTTTTTGTGACTCACTTCGTTTGATCCCCCGCCGCTTCGCGGCTGCCCCCAGGGGCACGGGGGAAAGGATTCCCCCGCACGGCTATCGCCGTCCCCTTTCGGTCGGCCTTCGGCCTCCGATCTTTTTTTGTAGCGGAGCCAAGAGTCTTCGACTATCTTTCTGTCCCATGATACAGATGAGATAGTTATTTGCACTGAAAGTAGTGCAAGAAATTAGAAAAATTGCACCGGAACGAGTGCATATTTGTTAATCTGAGTTAACAACTGCAAAAATTTACTCAGATTAATAACTTTTTTAAAAAAAAGTTGTAATCTTTGTACCCTAAAAAAACGAACTTATCTATGGAACAAACGACTCGACTTGCTTATGAAGCACCCACAATCGAAGTGGTGGAGCTCAAGTTGGAAGGTGTTATCGCTTCAAGCCAGGACACGACCGGCAATGAAGGCATTAACTGGGGTGGCGGCTATTGATAACCTGTAGAAATGATTGTTATGAAAAAGAATCTGTACATCATTCTTGCAGGAGTTGTAGCACTTGCCTCCTCTTGCGTTAAAGAGACTGAGAAATTCATTGATGATACTCCCAAACCCGGGACCGTCTGTATTACCGTGAAGATGGATCCGGAAACCAAGGCCACTATTGCCGAGGCGGATGGGGCTTTCCGTTTTTCCGAAGGTGATGTGATTAAGATATTCGATGGGGCGGCCGTTAAATCTGGCGCCACAACCTCTACCGAAAACACTGGGTCTTTCGCTATGGGAGACGGTTTTAATGAGGGAGGAAGTGGTTATGCTGGTTTCCCTGGGAGCCTGGTGGATGATATCACGGCCGAGGGTGTAGTCTTTACTTTGCCTACTTCTTATGAGTATGCGGCCGTGGGTAATTCTGATCCTGATGCTGCCAAGGTGCCCGTCCCGATGATTGGCACCTACACGGGCGGAAGCGACATCTCCCTCAAGCAGGCTGGGGCGCTGATTCGTTTCCGTGTTACCAATGTAGCGGCCGGAACTCTCACCTTCACCTTCCCCACGAATGTAACGGGAACTCTGGAGACGGCCATCACAACTCCGTCAGGTACAAATGACGGTATTCTGGCCGCCAATCTGACGAATGCCGGAAAGACGATAACGGTGACGGATGTGCCGGAGACGGCATCTGGCAATTACATCTACATCACCCTGCCCGTCCCCACCGGAACCGCAACAGCCGGGATTAAGGTAGTCAATAACAGCGACAGCCGTATGGCCATGCCCTCTGGTAATGGAGTGGGCCTGAACCGGGCGCACGGATATAAGATGAATGTTTCCATTGGTCAGCTTCCTGGGATAAAGGGTGGGAAGATATCCGTAAGCAGCACCAAGCAGGTCTATTTCTCTCAGGGAAACCTTCAAGCGACCACAACAGACGGATGGAGTACTTGGGCTTGGAGCTTCATGGACCATCAGTATGATATAGCGGAGACTGAAAGCGCCCCATCCTTTTACTGCTCTGATAATTATGCAGACAAGACAGCTGTCAGTCTCTTTGGCTGGGGAACAAGTGGTATAGCATATACAGGACATGCCTCGGCTTACGAGCCTTGGAGAACCAGCAATACTAATAACGGAGATTATAATCCATACAATTCCACAAGTACAAACCTGTATGATGGTGAAGGTGCCAACAAGGGCAAGGCCGATTGGGGTTATAACGCTATTACCAACGGTGGAAACCAAACGGGCATGTGGAGGACATTGACTTTAGATGAGTGGGACTATCTTTATAATAGCCGTATCACCGGCGTTACGTTGAAGGGAACCGCAAATTCCCGCTACACCCTGGCTACCGTCAACAAAACGTTGATAGATGACGCTTCCGGAGTTAACGGCGTCATTTTATTCCCCGACAACTACTCAGGCCCCACATCAGACATTAACGATATCTTGTCCTGGGGAACTATCAATGACAAAAGCGATTATTCAACCAAATGTACCGCCGAGGGGTGGAATACCTTGGAGGCTGCCGGTTGCGTATTCCTTCCGGCTACAGGCTGCAGGAATGGGAGAATTGTTGATGGTGTTGGACGTCTGGTGACTTACTGGTCTAGTTCCAGAGATGCAAGCAACAACGATTACGCGTACCCTTTCTCTGTCGATGTTTATGATTCCCCTGCAGGAAATAGAAGTGACCGGTTCTACGGTTGTTCTGTCCGTCTGGTAAGGGATGCCCCGGATCAAGACCCTGGTATGCTTTCCACGCCGCTCACTTTTGAGGCGAAGGTGGCTGGGGCTAATGTGTGTTTTATAAAAGAATCTGGCTCATGGATCACTCTACAGTATAGCACGGACGGCACAACATGGACAGATTTCTATGACCATATCATTCTTACAAACGCGGGGGACAAAGTTTCTTTCCGTGCCGAGTCGACAAATGGAGCATTCTATGGCTCTACAGGGAGTAGGTTTTATTGTGATAAAGACTGTTACCTCTATGGCAATATCATGAGTTTGCTTAGTAAGGATGGTTTTGACACGTTGACAAGCGTTCCGGATAATGCTTTCAAGAGGTTGTTCGTTGGGAATGAACACATCCTTAACCATCCCTCAAAGGCACTCATTCTGCCCGCAACATCATTGGCTGAGGGGTGTTATAATGAAATGTTTGAGGGCTGTACAAGTCTTCAAACTGCGCCAGCTTTGCCCGCAACAACACTAGCCATGGAATGTTACAGAAGTATGTTTTCTGACTGTACCAGTCTTCAAACGGCACCTGCTCTGCCAGCAACATCATTGGCTAAGTGGTGTTATTATGAAATGTTTGAGGGCTGTACAAGTCTTCAAACTGCACCTGCTCTGCCTGCAACAACACTGGCTGATTGGTGTTATGGCAGTATGTTTGATGACTGTACCAGTCTTCAAACTGCACCTGCTCTTCCTGCTACAATACTGGCTGGTGGGTGTTACGGCAATATGTTTTGTGGCTGTACCAGTCTTCAAACGGCACCTGCTCTACCTGCTACAACATTAGCTGAGATGTGTTACAAAGCTATGTTCAGATACTGCACTTCTTTGGTCAGTGCACCTGATTTACCTGCTATGGAACTCGCAGGGGGCTGTTATAAGGAAATGTTCGCCAGGTGCTCTCAATTATCATCTGCGCCAGATCTTCCCGCCACCACTCTGGCAGACAGTTGCTATCAAGATATGTTCTCCAATTGCACCTCCTTGGCTACGGCGCCCACTTTGCCCGCTCCGACTCTGGTGGATTGTTGTTATTATGATATGTTTGAGAATTGCAGCAACTTGAATAGCGTGACATGTCTGGCTACGGATATTTCTGCTGCTTGGTGCACAGGTGGTTGGCTATATAAGGTGGCTGTGAGTGGGACGTTTATAAAGGCTCCTTCCATGACAGGCTGGACTCTTGATAGTGAAGATGGTATTCCTGAAGGTTGGACAGTTTCTGTCGCCGGTGGTCTTAGTGAGTAGTTTACAGTAGCTGACGGCAAGCAGGTATATTTCTCCCTGGGCAATCTTCAGGCGACCAGAAAACAAATTCTTCTCATCAAACAAGTGGTTATCAGTTTATTCAATTGGAATCTTTTGAAGATTTCCAATCGCAATATACGACTTTTTTGCTAATATCCTTATAGCCTCCAAAATCGTGACCGCAGTAGACGTGCCATTGTTTGTCCCGTCTACCGCGTTTTGGGTACCTTTTCGCTGTAGATAGGACATTTTCCGGCACGTCTACCGCACCTGACCGTTTTGTCAGAAGAAGCGCGAGAAGCAGTGCAACGCCCAGAAAAGCTTTGGGTGCGGTGCAAGAGCCTGTGCCAGCGGTTACGCCTCGTTTGCCTGAGGGCAAACGCCGCGCCCTTTCTTTAACCTACACCCCACCAGCGGTGCCAATGGCAACGTTCGTCACATGCCCAAGATGGGCAACGGGCAACCCCTGCATGGGCCCTTTAATGGAGCCCGTGCAGGGGTTGATCCGTAGCCGCCGGATGTCGCATACTCCGGCGGCGGTGCCTTCCGTTCCTTTACCTTTCCCTCACAGCGGGCAACAGACGGAGTCTGTAGCCGCCGGATGTCGCATACTCCGGCGGCGGTGCCCGTTAGTCTTTGTGCGCACCGGTATCAATACGGCTGCCTATTGATGGAGTTCCGAATGAACCTTTCTGCCCGGTCGTGGATTTCTGCGATTCGGAGAATCTCACTTAGCAATTCACGGCGCTCCTGGCTGTTTGTGTCCAGTGTGTCCAGGGCGTCTTTTGCCCGCCAGAGATTGTGGTGCAAGTCATTGAGCTTAACCTGGATAGCCGTTTCATTGCCGGAGAGGACAATGTTTCGGACATAGTCCTCATAGCTCATTCCGGAGCGGTGAGTGAGCAACTCCACTGCCTCCAGCACATCCTCTTCAACCCCTTGTGCCCTCAGATCAGAAATAGTCAGATCCGTGTCCTCCACTACATCGTGCAGGAGGCCGGCCTTTTTTTCCTCCACGGTCTTTCCCATAAGGCCCACGGAGAGAACGTGTAAGATGGCGGGGTTTCCAACCATATCTTTTTGCCCGTCGTGTGCCGCTACGGCAATACGGATGATGTCTTCAATACTGGTGGTAGTCATAGGGCAGCGGGTTTATTCGTGTGCGGTTTCGCAGAAAGTGATGGCACCCTTGACCAGAAGGGCGATAGCGCCGATGTACAGGCTCACGGTAACGAAAATCTCAAGCATATCTTTGTTCTTTTTCTGCAAAGATACACTCCGCTTGCGCCAAGACGCTGCGCAAGTAAAATTAATTCTGAGAAAGGAACCCGGCGCGGAGGGTCCTTGTGGAGCCGTTGTCAAACTGGACCTCGAAACTGGAGAAGTCCTTGTTAGCGGAGACGATTTTCCCTTCCCCGAAGACCGGATGCCGGACAGTGTCCCCAACCTTGAAGGGACTCTCGTATTCGGCTCTCTCCTTCTCGAAGTAGTCCTCTTCGTCCAGGACGTGGCTGAGGTTCCGCGTTCCCTTCCACAGGTCCGGCGGAATGACGCCTTCGGTCACTACCAGTTCCCGCCGGATCTCCGCCAGGAAGCGTGACGGGTACTTGTTGGTCTTGGTGGAGACGTTGAAGCCCTCGGACTCCGTCAGGAAGAGAGCCTTTTCGGCCCGGGTGACGGCAACGTACATAAGGCGCCGCTCCTCCTCCTCGCCGTTCTTCTTGCCTTCGCGGATGGTGCGCATATTGGGGAAGATCCCTTCACTCAGGCCGATAATGAAGACAAACGGGAACTCCAGGCCCTTCGCCTGGTGGATGGTCATAAGTTTCAGGGTAGGGGTGTCCCGCCGATGGTCGTCATTGGTATAGAGCGCCACGTCCTGCAGGTAATCTGCCAGGGTGCTTTCATCCGGGGTGCGGACACTCTCGTAGAAGCGGATGGAACTCAGGAGCTCGTCCAGGTTCTCCAGGCGGTCTTCGTCCTGGTCTTCCCGGACCATCCTCTTGTAGCCGGAGCCTTCCAGGATGCGGTTCAGGAGGTCACTCACACGGTTCTCCCGGGCAAACTGCTTGGCATCTTCAATGAGGTCAATAAAGGCCGATGCCTTATCGGGGAAATAGACCTGCAGGGCGCTGTAAAGGGAGATGCCTTCCCGCTCGGCCGTATCCCGGACGCTGTCCAGGAACTTCTTTCCCAGTTTCCGGGAAGGGACATTGATGATGCGCTCGAAGGAGAGGTCGTCGTCCTGGTTGGAGACCAGGCGGAGATAGCTGAGGGCATCCTTGATCTCCTTCCTCTCGAAAAAGCGCGTTCCGCCCCAGATGGTGTACTCGAGGTGGGCGTTCAGCAACTCCTGCTCGATAGCCCGGGACTGGTGGGTGCTGCGGTAGAGGATGGCGATGTCGTTGATGCCGGCACCGTTTCCCAGGAGCATCCGTATCTGGGAGACAATCCACTCCATCTCCTCCTTCTCGCTGCGGCCGTGGAAGTGGATGACCGCTTTTCCTTCGGCCTTTCGCGTGAAAAGATCCTTGGGGATGCGGTTCTGGTTATTGGCTATGACGCAGTTGGCTACGTCCAGGATGCGGGGCGTGGAACGGTAGTTCTCATCCAGGATGATGGTTTTGTCTGCCGCGAAGTTTACGAAAAGATCCGGCCGGGCGCCGCGCCACTCGTAGATGGCCTGGTCCGGGTCCCCGACCACAAAGAGGTTCCGGTGCTTGGCACTCAGGCGCTCTACCAGGTCCCAGTCGTCCAGGTTGCAGTCCTGGGCCTCGTCCACCATAATGTAGTTGAGCGTGTTCTGCCAATGCTCGGCAGCGTCCTGGAAGTGGTCCAGGATGTACTTGGTGACATTCATCAGGTCGTCAAAATCCAGCGCATAGTGCTTCATCTGACGGGATACATAGCCCGCCAGGCGGGAAGTGCGGCGCATCTCGTCGCTTATCTTGCACCCGGGGAGCATATAGGTCTGGATGTAGCCATTGAGGGCCTTGTCCTTGGCTACGGATTCGAGGAACTGGCGGACGGTCTTGTCCGTGCGCTTCAGGCCCATCTCGTCCATCGCCTGCTTGGCTATGGCCTTGGAGTCCTCCTCATCCAGGATGGTAAAAGTCTTGGGGAACCCCAGCCGATAAATCTCCTGCCTCAGGAACTTCACGCAGAATCCGTGAAGCGTGCACACGAAATCGTTGTAATCCCCGCTCTGGACCATCTCGGAGATACGGCTGCGCATCTCCGCCGCCGCCTTGTTGGTGAAAGTGAGGCAGAGGATATTGGCCGGGTCAATGCCCAGCACGTTGACAATATAGGCGTAGCGGTGGGTGAGAGCCTTGGTCTTGCCCGTCCCGGCGCCCGCCACCACGCGGATGCGCCCTTCGGTAGTCTTCACGGCCTCCGCCTGCCTGTTGTTCAGTCCCTGGAAGATGTCTTTCATACAGCAACAAAGATACAAAAAAACAACTATCTTTGTCTTGAGTGCGGGTAGCGCTGTAAGGGTACCGATCGAGCGTCAATTCGGGGCCTCAGCTATGACTGCTCCTCTTCTTCATCAGGAAAATCAACCTGATCCAGGATCTCTGCCATCTGGCCGATGACATCCTTGAAACGGTCAAGGGTGTTGTAGAGAGAGTCCTCTGCAAGAACTCCTCGGGGAAGTTCCTTGCGAATTTCGCCGCGTTCGTCCGCCTCGAAGTCCTTCTGCCATTCGCCGGAAGTCATATACTCCGTAAGTGTGCAGATGTCTTCCCACTTGTCCAGCAGCATATCCATGGCAATCTCCGCCTCCTTCACGGCTTCCTCGACTCCTTTGTACCGCTCGCTGTTCATTATGACACGCCACTCCGTCTGGGAGAATTTCTTCTTGATTTCTTCAATGGGGCCGAACACCTTCTCGAACTCCTGGAGAGTCTTCTGCTGAATATCGTCTCTAAATTTCTGAATGTTTTTATTTGTAGGTTTCATGGTGTAAATGATGAATATGTTACGATGACTTTAAGGTGATATGCGGGGTACATTTAATCCGCTGCCGTCACTTTACCAGTATTGCTGTTTTTTCCTGTTAACGGTTACAGTCTCAGGCTGGGTGGGTATGCTCCGGAATATGTACCCTGGCCGTACATGTAGTTTACAGCGTTGCAGCCACCGCCTCCAACGCCTACTACTTTGATGAGGGAGCTTTCTTGGCCCCAGTCTCTTGGGGTTATGTTTATGTTAAAATCTTGCATGATTGGGTGACCGCTATCTGGTAAAAATGGGGGTAATGCAAAGATACGAAATAAGTAGATAATGTCCATGCCCATTGTCCACGGTCACAGGGCGTTTGGACGATGTTTTTAGGGTTGTCATTATTCTAGTTTGCCAATCTCAATCGTTGTTCCCCAACGGAGATGCTCGATTATTTTTGCTTCGAGCACGCCCTTTAAGTCACCGAGTCCTTGATTGCATGTCAGTACCATCTGCTTGTCTTTTTGGTACATCTGATCCATGACATGGAAGAAGCAGTTCTGTGTCCCTGGTCCTACAAGGTCCTGAAGATTGTCCAGGATTAAAACATCAACCTTGTCATACCGGTCCTTAAATTCAACTAATTTGTTCGACTTAACAGCATCCATATACTGACGCTTAAACTCATCTCCCGTAACATAGAGGATTGTCATGGCTAAGTTCTTGTTTTTAAGGGCATTCCCAATTGCGTTCACTAAGTGCGTTTTCCCACACCCGAAATCTCCAACGAGCAAGAAAGGATTATGTTCACGCTTCCCAGGCGAATAAATGACCTCCTTCGCCATTTGTAACGCTGCTGAATTACTATCAGTTTCTCTATAGTTATCAAGGATGAGGGTTGGATTCAGTTGTGACGATTCTTTTTTTTGCGACGCCACGAGTGGCGTTAGATTCTCAACCACTATTTTATAGTATACTCGACGGTCCTCGACCAAATCTGAGAGAGACATGTGAAGTAGTGTTGCCACGGTATTTGCTTTGAGCCCATGTTGTGTCCTAAGGGACATAACATTATCTGATTGAACAGCTTGAATTACAACGTTAATTCCGACATCGTGCTTTTCCAGATCATCATACGCTGAGATGTATTTCTTGGCTGCGTTTATACATCTCTGAAGACATTCTTCAGTGGGTATCTCAATCATGAATGTCACCATAATTTCTTTGTTTTCTTTGGATTACAATAATTTGTTTTACAGTTACCCTCGGTTTGACTTCCTTTCGGCATTCCGGGCAGAGGGTGAGCCTGTAACCTTCCAGGTTGGTGGTGACGCCTTCCGTGGTGCCACAGCGTTCGCAGGTTCTCCAGGAGGCCTCGACGGCCTCGTCTATGAGTAGTCTGATATCCTCTGGAGCGTTGTTGTGATAGATTCGAAGTCCGCCAAACTTCTGTTTGATTTGGGAGACTTCTACGGGAGAGTCTGAGTGTGCGGCGTTGAAGGAATCGATGGCCGCTGCGACTTTCTCGATCAGCGGCCACCATCCTTTTCCGCACTCCCAGGGAATTTCTTTGATGGGCTTCATCATTTCAGCTTGGTTTTGTTCCTATAGGGCCACAGGGCCTCGACCGCCATCATGGTGCGGCCGATGAAGTGGCCCTTGGGGGCAAGGCTGGGGTCGGAAGTCTGTTCCTGGTAGACCGGGACTCCGTAGGTGTCGCGGAATTCTTTTCCGTAGTCTCCGCTCTGCTTCCGGCGAAGGATTTCCGGGAAGAGCCCGATGCGGCCGGGCCAGTAGAGGGCGTTCAGGAGGACCAGGTCGGACATTGATTCAGGGCCGAAGTCGAAGAGCCATTCACGCATCTTGTCGGACTCGAAGAAGATGGCTCCGTCCGTGGCACCGCGAGTGAAGAGTCGGAGAGTCGCTTCGTCCAGCGGGTGCCAGCCGTCTTTGAGCGTGCGGCTGAACTGATCCAGGGCGGCGTAGGTGGTGATTCGGAGCTTGATGTTATGGAGCTCCGTCCCATCCAGGAAGGTGATTTCAAAGAGGCCTGGCTCGGTTTCGATGACCAGCTCGCTCTCGCGGCCGGAGAGGACTTTTCGGGCTACTTCAAGGCAGCCGGAACCGGCCTCGAAGGGAATTTCGGCGCCGTCGTGGACGGACTTGGTGAAGCGGCTAAAGGGCAGGTCCCACTCAACTGGATTGACGCGGGTCACGCCGATCAGGAAGAGCAGATAAGAATCGGGAAGGAAGCTGTAGCCAGGGTTGACCACGATGCGGGCGCTGCGCATGGCGGCGGCCAGTTCCTGCAGGAGGAGGATGAGGCACTCGCGACCGGGGCAGGCGTCCAGCCAGTCCAGTTCCTCGGTGAGGCGGGCCTGAAGGGCGTCGATGGTGACCGGAGCGTAGTGAGTGGTTCTGGTGCGCTCGAGGGCGCTGTTAAGTGTTTGAAGGAGTTTTTTATTCATTGGTTTATACTTTCACGATAATGATTTTTTTCTTGGCCCGTTCGGCCTTCCGGATGGTGTCCCAGGTGCCCTTAGACGTTGCCGTCACGAAGGCCAGAACCGTCACGAAGGCCAGAACCCAATCGGCGTTTTTAACGATAAGCGAATTTCGCTGAAGAGGAGCGCCACGACCGTAGCGCGAGTAGTCAGGGAGGAATTCCATCAGAGGAATTCGGTTTTTGGCGGCGTATTTCTTCGCAAGGGTGTCGGCTCCCGTTGCTCCGCCCGACACAATAAGGTCGATTTTCTGTGTTTCTTGGATTTTGGCGACCTCGCTGCAGAGGAGGTCGTAGTTGGTGAATTCTCTTGATCCTACGATTGCTAATCTCATATTTGAAACTTTGTTAACTTTGTTGTCGTAATATATGGCGGCCATGGTACCGGAGGCCGCGGTTTTTCAGAGGATATCAGACTTGTCAAAGACTCGATGGCAACCAGTTATTAATACGAAGTCGCATTTTAAAAAGCCGCGTTTTTTGGCCCTAAATGGCACTTTTCAGAAAATTAATTTTCAAAATCCGCGTTGTAGCCCCATCTGCGGCGCTTGTAAAAATGCCAGCAATTTTCTACCTTTGTAAAAACCGTTTTTTATGCCCGTTCGATTCTATCTTGATAAGCGCAAAAACCGCTATGGAGAGGCCCCTATTAGGGTTGTTTGGTCTTTCAACGGGGACCGGTATCAGACCACGATGGGGTTTAGCATTCCTCCGGAGGCTTGGAATGAGCAGGAATGTCGTGTAACTCCTGCCGCATACAACCACAAGAATACCGCATCCAGTACCATCAACGATTTCATAAAAGCGATGGAGAAAGCGGTGAACCGCTTGGAGAATTACGCCCGCACCCAGAACGCCTCCCTCACCAAACCTATCGTGAAGAAGGTCGTGGCCGACGTGATTGCTGCCGGTGGAGAATTCCCGTACGATCAGGAAAAGGCCTGGAGGAAGATGCTGAGTGAGCGATTTATGACAAAGGAACGTTATTTCCAGCATTTTCGTGGCGGAAAGTATAAACTCATTGGCTTTGGCCAAGATACCGAAACACAGGAGGATGTGGTGATTTACCAAGAATTATACGGCATGCAAAAGTATTGGGTACGCCCATTCGAAATATTCTTTAGTAAGGTTAAGGATGAGGACGGGAATGAGGTGGATAGATTTAAAGAAATCAACTCAATTTAATTCAAATAATTATGAAGACAAATCCCGGTAATTATAGTACTATCATCAAGTCTACAAATGAAACTGCTTTTCAAAGAGCCATTATCCTTAATGGGCCATCTGTGATTGATGGAGAAACAATAGAATGGCTTGATATCGAACTTCCAGTTGATCGTCATAGGACAGCACGTAGCTGTTGTGTGGATCTTATTGGCCGATCAAAAAGTAGCTATGTCATCTGTGAACTAAAATTTGGGGACAATTCTGCCACGGATAATCCTGACGATGCAGCAACTGAGATCAGGCGTTATAAAAAAGATATTCAGTATAATTTCATTGACCTTGATGAAGAAGATAACGTCCACCATAAAAACGGCGAGCATTTTTATTGGAAGGATGTAGCAAGCAATGCTCGCTTTATAATTGCTGCAAATAAGGCATACTGGGATTATTGGTTGTACCACCGAGGAGCAGAACTCCCTGAAGACATTAATTGTTATTCACTTGATGTCGATGTTGATTGCTTCAAAGAGCAGAAAAACGGCCACGAATCATACGAGCCAGTTCTGCCTGATTGCCATTGGACTCGAGTAAAAAAATGAAGATAACCATCCACCGTGGCAACCAGATTGGCGGCTGCATTACAGAAATAGTTTCGTCAAAGGGAACAAGGATCTTCGTCGACTTGGGGCATAATCTGCCAAAGGGCGACCAGGAGTCCGAGGACGAATACGCCTCGGAGAAGGCCATTGCTGACCTGATTGGTGATGCCAAGGCCATCTTTTACACCCACATGCACGGCGATCACGTCGAACTGTTCCAGTATGTGCCGGACGGCATTAACCAGTACATCGGCCCGCTTGCGCTCAAGATTATGAGGGCCAAGTACGACCACATGTCTCATGCCGATGAATTGAAAGAGAATAGCCTGAAATGCCTGAAGAAGTTGGGGCCGTTCAAGACATACTGGAAAGGGCGCCCCATCTCCATTGACGACATCACCGTCACGCCTTTCCAGGTCAGCCATTCCTCTGCCGATTCGTACATGCTCAAAATCAAGTGTGACGGAAAGACAATCCTGCACACTGGCGACTTTCGGGGGCACGGCTATATGGGCGAGGGCATCTATAAAGTCATAGACAAATACCATATTGCCGGACAAGTCGATGTTCTCATCACCGAAGGCACCAACGTGGACAATAACGGCAAATCAATGCGCCCCGAGTCCGTCCTGAAGGAAGAATTCAAGGGTGTATTCCAGCAGTACAAGAACACTTTCATCATCTGCTCATCCACGGATGCGGACCGCCTGGAATCCATCTATAGTGCGAATAAAGAGTCTGTGCAGAGGCCCTTTATTGTTGATACCTACCAGAAAGAAATAATAGGGCTTATCGCCCAGCAGGCAGAAGAAGGGAGAAGGCTCTACCATTTCGGGCCATACAAGATATATGGCTATGATCCGAAAGTAGAAAAGATGGACTATATGATGCGCCGCCATGGTTTTGTGATGCTGATTCGGCGCAGCGAGAAATTCCAGTCCTATCTGGACAAGATCCTTCCTTTCTGCAAGGCGGAGGAGACGTGCCTGGTCTATTCACAATATCAAGGATACATAGATAAGAAAAAAGGAGGAACTGCTTTCAACCAAGATTTGTATGACTTTGTAGACCAATTCCGAAAAAAAGGATTTACCATCAAAGAAGATCTTCACACATCCGGTCATGCCTCCAAGCAGGATTTGGTAAGGCTCTGCGAACAGGTCAACCCCAAAGTCATAGTTCCCATTCACAAGGACGAGAAAGCTGATTTCGCCTCAATACTCCCTCAAGAGTTGCAAAGACGTGTCTGCGAATATGAATACAGCAAGGATGAAGTCGATATCTATTTCGATCCACCGCAGAGGTATCATGCTTCTTGTTGGTGTGAAGCGATGGGGGCAACAGCCAAAGGATACGTAAGCATTCGGTAAACCACGTCCTGCTTAGAGGCACGGCCGACATCAAGGACCTCTATGTGGAGGAAAGGCCGTTCCTGGGACTGCTGGCCGACCTGATTAAGAAGGGCAAGGAGGTTCGTCTGATTCACACCAAGGAACCGGGTCCGAATTTCCGGGAAAATTTCTGCACTCTCCTGTTGTGTTGCGTGGCCTTACATGGCCAAGCACTCACATTGGTTGGTATCGGCCCTGCTGGACTGCTGGGAGATGAAACAGTCAGTCGGCCAAGATGTAGATGTCGGAGGCTTTGAACGTTCTTTTCCTGCCGCATTTGGGGCAGCCACATGCAGGGCTCCATAGTTGGAGTGTGCCTTTTGAACTGCACTCCTTGCAGTAGCAGTGTTCCAGCGCGGTATTTACGTTCTGAATCTGCTCTGCCGAGATCCCCTCATCCTCAAAAGGAAAGGGCTCAGGGATTTGCAGATCAAACCGACGAAAATACCTTGATACAGTTTTGCATTTGCTGCATCTTGCAGTTACAAACTCATCAATCATCAAGGCATCATAGGGCCCCCTGCAAGTTTCTATCTCGTAGCCACAATGGCCACAGACATATCTGTATAGTTGTGCTATATGGAATTTAAAAAAGTTAGATCATCAGCCGAATCCGTCCTTCAGACTTGACGAAGGTGTCTGGATGTGACATGATTACGGCGTAGACCTGCTTATCAGTCACTGGCGCTTTGTCCAAACGGGTATAGAGGCCACGGGCATTGATTTCCCGGGCAATCTGCTCGTTCTTCATGCCGTGGCCAGAACTGGCCAGGAGGAATACAATAGCTTCTTCGAGTTTCATGCGGCTGCTTAAATACATCGCCCTCAACCTTGCTTGAGATCGTCGAGTATACTCTTAGCAACAGCGAGAATAATGAGGATAATCTTTAGCACGAGGGATACCGCAAAAATGGCCAGCAAAAAAATGAGTGTTCCTCCCATAAGTCTAATTGTTTAGTTTACGGGCGCAAGTTACAAAGAGTTTGTGCCAACTCTCTGCACAAGCTAAAAAATAATGAGGTGCCTTTTTGCTGCAGTCCTATTACCAATACTGTGCTTTTACAGCCTTAGACTGGGTGGGTATGCTCCGGAATATGTGCGCTTTGCCCGGTACATTTGAAAGTGATACAGGTGGTACATCTAATCCGCTGCCGTCACAAAACTTAGATGATTAGCCGAATCCGTCCTTCAGACTTGACGAAGGTGTCTGGATGTGACATGATTACGGCATAGACCTGCTTATCAGTCACCGGAGCCTTATCCAGACGGGTATAGAGGCCGCGGGAATTGATTTCTCGTGCGATCTGCTCGGTTCTCATGCCGTGGCCAGAACTGGCCAGGAGGAATACAATAGCTTCTTCGAGTTTCATAATACGCAAATTTACAGATTTCTGCGTAAATTAGCCCAAGTAAACAAACAATCACACATATGGCTGTCCACTGCCACCCAAAACTGAACACCTGATTGCCATCGAAAATTGAACACTTTGAGATCATTTGCAAGGGTCATTGGCTGGGCCCGCTCGTAATGGA
>ONCE01000017.1 GCA_900316245.1 uncultured Bacteroidales bacterium
TTGTAGTCCGAAAATTCCGTTTTTGATAACTTCTTTTATCAGACTAACTCTATCTTTTGCTTTACCTCTAATCTATTCTCTCAGTATTGTCAATGAACTCTTTTCTTGGCCAAAAGGCCGTAAAAAATCCCGCTCGTTTCAAACGGGACTGCAAAGGTAGACATTATTTTTTGAATCGCAAATTTTTTTTGACTTTTTTCGCAAGTTTATCGGACAACCGTTCCCCCTCCCGTAAGAAGGGCGGAGCTGTGGCAGATCCGGACCTCGCGAGCGCCCTTGTCCAGCGCATCAAAAGCCTGGTCCAGCTTGGGAATCATTCCGTCGGCCACTATCCCTTCGGCCTTCAACGCCTCGAACGTTTCCTTATTAATAATAGGGATGACGCTGGCGGGGTCTTCGCGGTCCCGCAGGACGCCGGGCTGCTCGAAGCAGGTCACCAGGGCGGCCCCCAGGGCGGCAGCCACCGAAGAGGCTACCGTGTCGGCGTTGGTATTGAGCAAATGGCCGGCGCCGTCGTGGTTAATGGCGCAGAGCACCGGGGTGAGGCCCTGCTCCAACAAGAGGTTCAGGAAATCGGCCCGGACACTGGCGGGGGTCACGTCTCCCACCCAGCCAAAATCCACCGTCCGGCCGTCGGACAGCGTGAGCGGAGCGCGCTTGGAGGCGGTGATTACCGAACCGTCGCACCCGGAAAGCCCTATGGCGTTGCAACCATCGGCCTGCAAAAGGGAAACCACGTGCTTGTTGCACCAGCCGGCGTACACCATGGTCACCACCTGCAGGGTGTCGGCGTCCGTTACCCTTCGGCCCTCAAACTTGACGGGCTCCATACCCAGGGCCTTCTGGAAACGGCCGGCCAGGGCTCCTCCGCCGTGGACCAGCACCTTGGGGCCTTCCAAAGCGGCAAAATCCCGGCAGAACGCCTCCAGCAGGCGTTCGTCGTCCAGGACCTGTCCGCCACATTTGACTACGGTAATCATAGCGACTGAAGCAGCATCTTGAGAACGGTCTGGGCCGATATTTCCCGGTTGGCCGCCTCGGGGATCACCAGCGAACGGGGGCTTTCAATGACCTCGTCCGTCACGATCATATTGCGGCGCACCGGCAGACAGTGCATAAAGAAGGCATCGTTGGTCAGGGCCATCTTCTCCTTGGTAACTGTCCAGCCCATATCATAGTTCACAACTTTTCCGTAAATGTCGGCCTGGTACGGGGCCCAGTTCTTGGCGTACACAAAATCGGCTCCGGCGAGGGCCTCGTCCTGGTTATGGCAGACCTTGGCATTGCCCACGAACTCGGGAGCCAGGTCGTAGCCCTCGGGGTTGGCAATCACAAAGTCATAATCCGTCATGGACATACCCTCGGCAAAGGAATTGGGAACGGCCTGGGGCAGGGCCTTGGGGTGCGGAGCCCAGGTCATCACCACCTTGGGACGGGCCTTGGTCTTGTGCTCCTCAATGGTAATGATGTCGGCAAAAGTCTGCAGGGGGTGGCGCGTGGCGGCCTCCATACTGAAGACCGGACGGCCGGAGTACTGGATGAACTGGTTCAGGATGACCTCGTTGTAGTCATCCTCGCGGGACTCGAAACGGGCAAACGAACGGATGCCGATGACGTCGCAGTAGCTGCCCATCACCGGAATGGCTTCCAGCAGGTGCTCGCTCTTGTCTCCGTCCATCACCACGCCGTGGCCGGTTTCCAGCTTCCAGGCACCTTGGTTGACGTCCAGGACAATCACGTTCATACCCAGGTTGAGCGCAGCCTTCTGGGTGCTGAGGCGGGTGCGCAGGCTGTTGTTGAAGAAGACCAGCAGGGCGGTCTTGTTCTTGCCCAGCTGCTGGTCGGCAAAGCGGTTGGCCTTTACGGCGGCCGCTGCGGCCAGGGCTTCCTTGAGGTCGCCCAGCTGTTTTATACTGGTAAAATGCTTCATTTGGTCAGGTCTTTCCAGGCTTCCACAAAAGTCCGGGCGCCTTCCTCGGGAAGGTTCAAGGCAGGGAGCAGGCGGATCACCCGCTCACCGGAGGCGCCGGTAAAGATATGTTTCTCCTGAAGGAGGCGGTCGCGAAGGCCCACCAGCTCAGGCTTGATTTCCAGGCCGATCATAAGGCCTCTGCCGCGGTATTCCACCAGGGCGGGGTCTCCCTTGAGCTGCTGCTCGAACCAGGTTCCCAGTTTGGCGGCGTGCTCCACCAGCTTCTCCTCCTGAATCACCTCCAGCACGGCAATGGCCGCGGCGCAGGCAATGTGATTGCCGCCAAAGGTAGTTCCCAGCAGGCCGTAGGAAGCCTGAATCTCCGGGGAAATGAGGACGGCGCCAATGGGAATGCCGCCGGCCAGGCCTTTGGCCATGGTCACGAGGTGAGCCTCGACACCGGCATGCTGATGGGCGAAGAACTTACCCGTACGGCCGCAGCCGGACTGGATTTCGTCGGCCACCAGGAGCGTTCCGGTACGGTCGCAGAGGGCGCGGAGGTCCTTGAAGAAGGCGTCGGAGGGAACGCGGATGCCCGCTACGCCCTGGATGCCTTCGATGATGACGGCAGCGTAAGCCTTGGTGGACAGTTCCTTTTCAGCAGCCGCCAGGTCTCCCAGGGGAACGAAAGTCACCTTCTCGGTGGCATTGAAGGGAGCGCGGATCTTGGGGTTGTCCGTCACGCTCACGGCACCGCCGGTGCGTCCGTGGAAAGCCCCGCTGAAGGCGAGGACCTTGGATCGGCCCGTATGGAAGGAAGCCAGTTTGAGGGCATTCTCGTTGGCTTCGGCCCCGCTGTTGCAAAGGAAAAGATGATAGTTCTGGTAGCCGCTGATCTGACCCAGTTTCTGAGCCAGGGTGTCCTGCAGGCCGTTCTGCACGGCGTTGGAATAGAAGCCCAACTTGGCAATCTGCTGGGTAATGGCCTCTACATAATGCGGATGGCTGTGGCCGATGCTGATGACGGCGTGACCGCCGTAAAGGTCCAGGTATTCCTGTCCCTTGGCGTCCCACAGCTTGGAGCCGCTGCCGCGGACGGGCTCGATGTCCCATCTCTTATATACGTTGAATAAATCCATAACTTGTTAATTTAGATTCCCGGTCGAGCCGGGAATGACGGCGCTAAAAAGCGGATGCCTTCAGGCGGAGACCGGTGGTCTGGGGGAGGGAGAACATCAGGTTCATATTCTCCACGGCCTGGCCGGAGGCGCCTTTGAGAAGATTGTCTATGACACTGGTAACCACCAGCTGCCCCTGGTGCAGTTCCAGCGACAGCAGGCACTTGTTGGTATTGACCACCTGCTTGAGGTCGGCCGATCCGGGGAGCACCCAGGTAAAGGGAGCCTCCGCATAATAGTTTTCATACAGGGCCCGCACCTCTTCGAGGGAAAGGGAGCAGGGCGTCTGGGCCACCGCAAAGATGCCGCGGGCAAAGTCCCCGCGCACGGGAATGAAGTGGAGGTTGTCTCCCACGCCCAGGTTGCGGCGAATCTCGGCCAGATGCTGGTGCGTCAGTACTTTATAGGCCGATAAGTTATTGCTGCGCCAACTGAAGTGCGTAGTTTCCGACGGCTTGACGCCGGCGCCGGTAGAACCGGTGACGGCCTGCACGTGGATATCTCCCTGCAGCAAACCGGCCTTAGCCAGCGGCAGAAGGGCCAGCTGCAGCGCCGTAGCAAAGCAGCCGGGATTGGCCACCTTGGTGGCGCCCTTGATGCGGTCCCGGTTGAGTTCCGTCAGACCATATACATAACCGGCCGACTCGTCCCGGAAATCCTGGGCCAGGTCAATGACCTTGAGGCCGGCGGGGCAGGTGTGCTCCTCCCAGAAAGACTGGCTCTTTCCGTGGGCGCCGCACATAAACAGGACATCGATGCCGTACAAATCCACTTGATCCGTAAAGACCAGGTCCGTGTCTCCCACCAGACCGGGATGATGGCCGGCCACGGGTTTGCCGGCCTGGCTCTCGGAATGGATCCAGACAACAGAAGCCTCCGGATGGTTCACCAGAAGCCTCACCAGCTCTCCGGCCGTATAGCCGGCGCCGCCTATGATTCCTACTTTGATCATGCTTCTCCGGGATGATGGATGGTCAGATGTTCCTTGGGGTCGTACAGGAGGCCGGTGCACAGGCACATCTTGTAGTCGCGGTCCTTGAGGATGCCAAAGTGACGGCAGCCTTCACAGCCTTTCCAGAACTCAGGGTCGTCCGTGAGTTCTGCAAAGGGAACCGGGCGGAAACCGAACTCGTAGTTCATCTTCATCACGGCCGAACCGGTGGTGATGGAGAAAATCTTGGCGTCCGGGAAAAGCTTGCGGGACAGGATAAAGGTCTGCTCCTTGATGCGCTTGGCAATGCCCATTCCGCGGAACTTGTGGGCCACGATGAGACCGGAGTTGGCCACAAAGCTCTTGCCGCCCCACGATTCTATATAGGAGAAGCCGGCAAACTCGCCCTCGTCGGTGAGGGCGATCACCGCCTTGCCAGCCCGGATCTTTTCATTGATGTAGTCGGGCGTACGGTTGGCTATACCGGTCTTCCTCTCCAGGGAAGATATATAAATCTCTTCACAGATGGCCTCTGCATAGGCCGTGTGGCACTCCTGCGCCACCATCACTTCGAATTCCATAAGGTCCAATCAACTTTTCGGGCACAAAAATACAAAATATTTATTAAGATATGCAAGTTTTTTCGATAAATATTCATATATTTGCCCCCGAATTGGATATTTATACCATAAAATGCAGACAAGTACCAAAATCAGACAGCAGGCCATCCTGGAAATCATCCAGTCCGGACCGGTGTACAGCCAGGAAGAATTAGCCCGCCGGCTCCGCGAAGCCGGAATCTCTTCCACGCAGGCTACCCTTTCCCGCGACCTCAACTCCCTGAAAATCTCCAAGATACCCGGAGAAGGCTACGTTGTGCCTGTCAAGAGTCACCTCCCCACCACCGACCTGTCTTCCGGCGTGCTCCGGATCCAGTTCTCCGGCCAGATGGCCGTCCTCAAGACGCGCCCCGGCATGGCCAGCGCCGTGGCCGCCCTCATTGACACGCAGGTGCTCTCCCCCATCATCGGAACCCTGGCCGGAGACGACACCATCCTCCTGATTGGCCGTGTAGACGCCAGCCCGAGCGACATCCTGGATGCGCTGGTCCCCTTTTTCCCCGAAATTAAAAACAGAGTAATCATATGAAAATAGTAGTTGCCTACAGCGGAGGTCTGGATACCTCCTATACCGTTATGTACCTGGCCAACCAGGGTCACGAAGTGTATGCCGCCTGCGCAGACACCGGCGGTTTCTCCCCCGCCCAGCTGGCCCAGAACGAGCAGAACGCCTACAAACTGGGTGCAAAGGGTTTCGTGGCCCTGGACGTGAAAGATGAATATTATGCCAAGAGCCTTAAATATATGGTATACGGCAACGTCCTCCGCGGCGGAACCTATCCCATCTCCGTATCGTCCGAGCGTATCTTCCAGGCCATCGCCATCGCCCGCTACGCCAAGGAGATAGGGGCCGATGCCATAGCCCACGGCTCCACCGGCGCCGGCAACGACCAGGTGCGCTTTGATATGACCTTCCAGGTAATGTGCCCGGAGATGGAAATCATCACCCTCACCCGCGACAAGGCCCTCACCCGCCAGGAAGAGGTGGACTACCTGAACCAGCACGGTTTCCCGGCCGATTTTGCCAAACTCAAATATTCCTACAACGTGGGCCTCTGGGGCACCTCCATCTGCGGCGGCGAGCTGCTGGATTCGGCCCAGGGTCTGCCCGAATCGGCCTACCTCAAGCCCTGCACCAAGACGGGCAACCAGACCGTGAAGATTGGCTTTGAGAAAGGCCAGATTGTCTCCGTGAACGGAAAGACTTTTGCATCTCCCGTTGCCGCCATCCAGGCTCTGGAAGCCGCCGTGGAGGGTTACGGCCTGGGCCGCGACATCCACGTGGGAGACACCATCATCGGTATCAAGGGCCGCGTGGGCTTCGAGGCCGCTGCGCCCATGCTCATCATTGCCGCCCACAAATATCTGGAGAAATACACCCTGTCCAAGTGGCAGCAGTACTGGAAAGACCAGGTGGGTACCTGGTACGGCATGTTCCTGCACGAAAGCCAGTACCTGGAGCCCGTGATGCGCGACATCGAGGCCATGCTGGAAAGCAGCCAGCGAAACGTGACCGGTACCGTGATTGTGAACTACGGTCCCAAGCAGTTTGAGACTGTGGGCGTAGAAAGCGCCAACGACCTGGTCAAGACCAAGTTCGGAGAATACGGCGAAATGCAGAAAGGCTGGACGGCCGAAGACGCCAAGGGATTCATCAAGGTGCTGTCCACGCCGCTGCGCGTCTACTACAACCGGCACGAGGACGAGATCCTATGACCCAGCTCCTTCAGCAACTGATAGCCATTCCCTCCCTGAGCCGGGACGAGTCGGCCGTGGCCGATTTCCTGCAGTCCCTGCTCACGGAAGAAGGCCTGGCCCCCCACCGCTGCGGCAACAACCTCTGGTGTTGCCACGGCAGCGGGCCTGCCGTTCTCCTGGACGCCCATATTGACACCGTCAAGCCCGTGGCCGGCTGGACCCGGGATCCTTTCACCCCCACGGTGGAAGACGGCCGCCTGTATGGCCTGGGCAGCAACGACGACGGCGCCTCGGTGGTAGCCCTCCTTGCCGCCTACAAAAAACTCATCGCCAAGCCGCAGCCCTATACCCTCATCCTTTCCCTTTCGGCCGAAGAAGAAACCAGCGGCCGCAAGGGACTGGAAATCTCCCTCGCGGAGATGGAGGCGGCCTGCGGGCCCATTGCCTTCGGGGTTTTCGGGGAGCCCACTTCCCTGGAAATGGCCGTGGCCGAAAAAGGCCTGATGGTGCTGGACTGCTCGGTGAAGGGAAAGGCCGGACACGCCGCCCGCAACACCGGCATCAACGCCATCTACGAGGCTCTTCCGGCCATCGACTGGTTCCGGAACAAACAGTTCGAGAAGGTTTCCCCCTTGCTGGGGCCCGTCAAGATGACCGTGACGCAGATCCAGGCCGGAACGCAGCACAACGTGATTCCCGACATCTGCACTTTTGTGGTGGACATCCGCTCCAACGGCCTGTACACCAACGAGGAACTGCTGGAGATTATCAAGGCCGAAGCCCCCTGCGAGCTGGAAGCCCGCTCTACCCGCCTCTGCGGCTCTTCCATAGCCGAAGACCACCCGCTGGTGCAGCGCGCCCGGCAGCTGGGCATCCCCACCGTGGGGTCGCCCACCCTTTCCAACCAGGCCCTCTGCCGCTTCCCCTCCGCCAAGATAGGACCCGGAGATTCGGTCCGCTCCCATACGGCCGACGAGTATGTGAACCTGGCAGACATTGACAGGGCCACCGACATTTATGTACAACTATTGGATGGACTCAAAGTATGAAAATTTGGGATAAAGGATTTGACAACGCCCCGGAGGTAGATGCCTTCACCGTGGGAAAAGACCGCGAGCTGGACCTGCTGCTGGCCCCTTACGACATAGAGGGAACGCTGGCCCATATCACCATGCTCAAGGAGGTGGGGCTGCTGGCTCCGGAAGAGTACGACCAGCTCAAGCCCGCCCTGGAAAAACTCCATCAGGAGGCCCGGGAAGGCCGCTTTGAGATTCACGGAGAAGACGTGCATTCCGAGGTGGAAGCCCGCCTGGGACCCCTGGGCAAGAAGGTGCACACCGGCCGCTCCCGCAACGACCAGGTGGCCGTTGACATCAAACTGTTTACCCGCGCGCGCATCAACCGGACGCTGGAGAAGGTCTCCCGCCTCTTCGACCTCTTCATTGAGAGGGCCGATGAACTCAAGGACGTCCTGATGCCCGGCTATACGCATATGCAGGTGGCGATGCCCTCTTCCTTCGGCCTGTGGTTTGGCGCCTATGCCGAAAGCCTCTGCGACGACCTGGTCCAGCTGAAGGCTGCCTGGGACGTGAACGGACGCAATCCGCTGGGTTCGGCGGCGGGGTATGGCTCATCGGCCCCCCTCAACCGCAAGCGCACCACCAACCTGCTGGGATTCGAGAGCCTGGCCTACAACTCCATCTATGCCCAGATGGGTCGCGGCCGCTGCGAGAGGATGGTTGCCTTTGCCTATGCGTGCCTGGCCGAGACCGTGGGCAAGTTTGCCACGGACTGCTGCCTGTTCACCAGCCAGAACTTTGGCTTCATCCATCTGCCCGACGCCTATACCACCGGTTCCAGCATTATGCCGCAGAAGAAGAATCCGGACGTGTTTGAACTCCTGAGGGCCCACTGCAACCGCCTGCAGGGTATCCCCAACGACATCCGCCTGATCACCGGCAACCTGCCTTCCGGCTATGCCCGCGACATGCAGCTGCTGAAGGAACTGTACCTGCCCCTGTTTGACGAGATGGACAGTTGCCTGGACATCCTCATCTTTGCCCTTCCCGGCATCACCGTTACCAAGGACCTGATGAGCCGCCCGCTCTACGAAACCGCTTTCTGCGTGGAGGAAGTGAACCGCCTGGTGGCCGCCGGCGTTCCTTTCCGCGACGCCTACAAGCAGGTGGGACAGGCCGTCCAGAACGGCACCTTCCATTACAAAGGAACCCTCAAGCATACGCATGAGGGCTCCGTGAACAATCTGTGCCTGGAACAAATCCGGCAACGCTTCTCTTCCGTCCTTGGCAGTTTCTAGTCTGCAAAGAGGGAAATAATGTTCAGAATAACCTGGGAAGCCTTTTCCATGCTTTCCAGGGGGACGAACTCCATCTTGCCGTGGAAGTTGAGACCGCCGGCGAAGATGTTGGGGCAAGGCAGGCCCTTGAAGGAGAGGTTGGCGCCGTCGGTTCCGCCGCGGATGGGCTGGATCTTGGGCTTGACGCCGGCCATCTCCATAGCCTTGATGGCCTTTTCGATGATGAAGTAGTGGGGCTCCACCTGCTCGCGCATATTGTAGTACTGGTCTTTTAGCACCAGCGTGGCGGTGCCTTCCCCGTACTTGGTGTTGATGAAATCCGTTACCTGCTGGATGAGTACCTTCTTGGCCTCGAACTTGGCGCGGTCGTGGTCGCGGATGATGTAGGCGAAATCGGCCTCCTCAACCGTTCCCTTGAAGGAGATGAGGTGGAAGAAGCCTTCATAGCCTTCCGTATACTCCGGACGCTGCTCTACCGGCAGCAGGGAACCCAGTTCCTGGCCAATGAGGATGGCGTTTTTCATCTTGCCCTTGGCGCTGCCGGGATGCACGTTGCGGCCCTGGATATGGATCTTGGCGCTGGCAGCGTTGAAGTTCTCGAACTCCAGTTCTCCAATTTCTCCGCCGTCCATGGTGTAGGCGTAGTCTGCCCCAAAGCGGGGAACGTCAAACTTGACCACACCCCGACCAATCTCCTCGTCGGGGGTAAAGCCGATGCAGATTTTGCCGTGCTTCACCTCCGGATGCTCCACCAGGTACTGCACGGCGGTCATAATCTCGGCCACACCGGCCTTGTCGTCGGCTCCCAGGAGGGTGGTACCGTCCGTAGTGATGAGGGTCTGGCCCACAAAATGCAGCATCTCCGGGAACTCTTCCGGCTTCAGTTGCAGGCCGGGAACGCCCTTGAGGTCGATGGCTTTTCCGTCGTAGTTCTCAATGATCTGGGGCTTCACGTTGGCTCCGCTGGCATCGGGGGCCGTATCCACGTGGGCGATGAAGCCCACGGCCGGCACTTCCTTGTCCAGGTTGGACGGGATGGAGGCCATTACATAGCCATACTCATCCAGGGTTACCTCAACGCCCAGGTCCTTCAGTTCGGCCTCCAGCATTTTGAGAAGGTTCCACTCCTTGGCGGCCGAAGGCTGGGTCTCAGACTCTTCGTTGGACTGCGTGTCTACGCTGACGTAGCGCAAAAATCTATTTAACAGCTTTTCCATCTTTCATTGAAGCTAAAATCATATAAACTATAATGCCGATGAAGGGCACAATGGCCACGGCCTCGCCGTAGTTGGCGGCCCAGTCCGTGAGATAGAGGTCCACGTTGGCGAACTTGAGAATGGCACTCACCACGCCCATCAGGGCACCTCCGGCGATGAAACCGGAAGCGATGAGGGTGCCTTTCTCCATACGGGCCGAATTGACAGCGGCATCCTTGGAGCGGGTGCTCACAAACCAGGAGATGGCACCACCTACCACCAGGGGCAGGTTGAGGTCGATGGGAATGAACATACCCAGGGCGAACGGCAGGGCCGGAACCTTGCAGAAATTGAGCACCAGGGCTATCACGGCGCCAATTCCGTACAGCAGCCAGGGAGCGCCGCCGCCGGAGAACATCGGCTGGATCACAGCCGCCATGGCGTTGGCCTGAGGGGCCACCAGGGCGTTGTCTCCGGTGAAACCGTAAGTCTTGTTGAGGACCAGCATCACGCCGCAGACCGTAACGGCACTTACCGCTACGCCCAGGAACTTCCAGCCTTCCTGCACCTTGGGGGTGGAGCCGATCCAGTAACCGATCTTGAGGTCCGTGATGAAGGAACCGGCCACCGACAGGGCGGTGCAGACCACGCCGCCGATGATGAGGGCGGCGGCCATTCCGGTATTTCCCTTCAGGCCCACGGCCACCAGGATGAGGGACGCGATGATGAGGGTCATCAGCGTCATTCCGCTAACGGGGTTGGAACCCACGATGGCAATGGCGTTGGCGGCCACGGTTGTGAAGAGGAAGGACACGATGGCCACGATGACCAGACCCACCAGGGCCTGCCATACATTGTTCACCACGCCGCCGAAGGCAAAGAAGGCGAAGATGCAGAGGAGGGCGATGACCACACCGAAGACGATGGTCTTCATAGGGAGGTCTTCCTCCGTGCGGATGGCCTTTTCCGTAAGGGTGCCGGGCTTGCGCTTGAACTCCTTCACGGCCAGGCCGGCAGCGCTCTTGATGACGCCGAAGCTCTTCACGATGCCGATGATACCGGCCGTAGCGATGCCGCCGATGCCGATATGGCGGGCGTAGGTCTTGAAGATCTCTTCCGGTGCCATCTCTCCGACGGTGGTGGTGATGCCGGTGCCCATCAGGTCAATGACATCGGCCCCCCAGATGAGGTTCATCAGGGGAATGATGACCAGCCAGACCAGCAGCGAGCCGCAGCAGATGATGAAGGAATATTTAAGGCCGATGATATAGCCCAGGCCCAGCACGGCTGCACCGGTATTCATCTTGAGCACCAGCTTGGCCTTGTCGGCCACGGCTGCGCCCCAGCCCATCACCGTAGTGGAAACCGTCTCGGCCCAGGTGCCGAAGGTGGCTACGGCAAAGTCGTACAGACCGCCGATGAGGCCGGCCGTGATGAGCGTCTTGGCGCTGGAGCCGCCGCCCTCGCCGCTGATGAGCACCTGCGTGGTGGCGGTAGCCTCCGGGAAGGGATACTTCCCGTGCATTTCCTTGACAAAGTATTTGCGGAAAGGAATGAGGAACAGGATGCCCAGCACGCCGCCCAGCAGCGAACTCAGCACCATCTGCCAGAACTGCACCTCAACGCCCAGGATGTAGATGGCGGGCAGGGTGAAAATGGCGCCGGCCACCACGGCGCCGGAGCAGCCGCCGATGGACTGGATGATCACGTTCTGGCTGAGGCCGTGCTTGAGGCCCAGGGCGCCGGTGAGACCCACGGCAATGATGGCAATGGGAATGGCCGCCTCGAACACCTGGCCCACTTTGAGGCCCAGGTAGGCAGCGGCAGCGCTGAAAAGAATCACCATAAGCAGGCCGATGGTAACCGAATAGGGCGTGGCCTCGGCGTACTTGGTGTGGGGATCCAGAAGGGGCTTATACTCCTCTCCCGGCTTTAGCTCCCGGTGTGCGTTTTCCGGCAGCTGGACTTGTTTTTTCTCTTCCATATAGCGTCAAGTTCTATTTTCCGGCCAGGTGGCACTCCCAAGCCCAGGCAGACTTGAGGGTTTCTTCAATGGTTCGGGTGGCCTTCCAGCCCATTTCGGTTTCGGCCAGGGTGGGATCGGCCCAGATGGCGGTGATGTCTCCGGCGCGGCGGGGGGCAAACTTGTAGTTGAGCTTGACTCCGTTCACCTTCTCGAAGGCATTGACCAGTTCCATCACGCTCAGCGGACGACCGGTGCCCACGTTGAAGACTTCGCAGTCCTGCTTCATCTTGCCTTCCACCATACGGGTGACGGCGTACACGTGTGCCTTGGCCAGGTCTA
Organism: uncultured Bacteroidales bacterium; assembly: GCA_900316245.1. Lineage (GTDB taxonomy): Bacteria > Bacteroidota > Bacteroidia > Bacteroidales > UBA932 > Cryptobacteroides. The sequence continues at coordinate 12,158 of ONCE01000017.1, forward strand.
CGATGTCAATGAAGTCTCTCTGGCAGGTTCCGTCCGGAGTGGGATAGTCGTTGCCGAAGATGGACAGGCACTCGCGCTTGCCAATGGCCGTCTGGGTGATATAGGGAACCAGGTTGTTGGGAACGCCGCGGGGGAGTTCTCCGATGAGGGCGCTGGGATGGGCGCCGATGGGATTGAAGTAGCGGAGGAGGATGCCCTTGATCTTGCCGCCGTTGGCCTTGACGGTGTCACGAAGGATGTCTTCGCACATAGTCTTGGTGTTGCCGTAAGGGGAAGTGGCAGGCTGACGAGGGGTCTTTTCCGTCACGGGAACCACGTCGGGCTCTCCGTAGACGGTGGCCGAAGAAGAGAACAGCACATTGCAGCCACCCTTGTTCTGGGCGGCCTCCAGCACGTTCAGGAAGCTGGAAAGGTTGTTCTTATAGTAACGTACCGGCTGCTCCACCGACTCGCCTACGGCCTTGAAGGCGGCGAAGTGGATGACGGCGTCAATGGGATACTTGGCAAAGAGGGCGTTGGTGGCGGCCATATCGCAGAAATCCACGATTTCCAGCGGAATATCCTCACGGCCGGTAATCTTTTTCACCCCTTCATAGCAAGTGCGGTCGCAGTTGGAGAAGTTGTCGGCTACCACAACGTCGTAGCCGGCATTGATGAGCTCTACGGTTACGTGGCTGCCAATGAAACCGGCACCACCCGATACAAGTACGGTCTTTTTCATATCAGTTCTTTTGCTTGTTTTGTCTTCTTTGTTCCCGCTCCTGCTCCCGCTGGAGGTACTTCTCAAAGCGCTTCCTTTCTTTCTGCGCCTTCTTCTCCAGTTTCTGCAGGGCTTTCAGTTTCCGGGCCCGCTGCTTCTCCAGCTTCTTCTGCTCCTTGGCGGCCTTCCTCTCCGCATCGCGGCGGTCCAGTTCGGCCCAACGGGCCTTCCTCTCCTCTTCCTTCTTCTGCCTTATCCGGGCCTTCTCGGCCTCCTTGCGGGCCTTTTCGGCCTTGCGGAGTTCCTGGGGCGTAGGTTCTTTCTTGACCGGCGGAGCGGTGGTTACACTGTCCAGAGGGGCCTTGGAAAGGCTGTCCAGCGGGGTTGCCAGACTGTCCACAGCGGCTTTTAATGTATCGGCCGGGGCTACCAAGGTGGAATCGGCCCCTACCGCCAGCGTATCTACCGGCATCTCCTGGGCCTTCAGGGCTTCCAGTTCTTTCTCGCGCTCTTCCCTTTCTTTCTTTTCCCGCTGCCTTACCACCGTGAGGGAATCGCGGATGGCGATGTCGCGGTACAGTTTGTTGATGTAGCCGGGGAAGTAAATCTCCGTCTGCACGAACTGGGCGTGCGGGTGGGACAGGTAGTCCAGGCGCTCACTGGGGCGCGGCTCCAGTTCCGTCACATCCAGCGGCGACGTGGGCCTTCTCTCCGGCTCCCAACGGAATCCCTTGAGGGTCTTGTCCTCTTCCGGCAGCTGCACCGTGGGGTAGCCGTCGTTCTTGGGATTGTCGTAGTAGTACATCTTGGAGAGGCTGTCGTTCTGGAAGGTGGCGTAAATCATCTTGGCCTCCACCTTGTTCACCGTGGCCAGGGCGTTGTTCTCTTCCAGATAGAACAGGGAAGAGGCGCCGCCCAGGGCGTCGAAGCGCGTAAGGGCGTTGGTGGTGTCGAAATAGGCCACCATCTCGGTTCCCCGGATCTGGTCATAGGCGTGCGGGGCCTCCTCAATGGTGATGAAAGCATTGGACAGCAGGTGAGCCCGCTGCATCCGACGCTCCTTGATGACCATATAGATGCTGTCGGCCACATACTGGCGGTTGCCGGCGTTGAAGAGGATGGGGTCTTTGTAGAGACGGATGAGGGAATCCAGATCCGTATAGTAGAGGGAGTCTCCCGCCATCTGCATATCGCGGCGGAAAAGACGCACATTCTTGGAGCCCCAGATAATGTTCACTTTGGACGTGTCCGGCGGCGGGGGAACCGTGTCCACCGGAGCCGTCACGGGAGGAGGCGCCGGTGCGGCAACCGTGTCTTTAGGTTCCGGAACGGATTCTTCCTGGGCCTTGCCCTTCTGGTTTTGCTCGCGCAGTTTGCGGGCGGCTTCTTCGGCCTGCTTGGCAGGGTCGTTCTTCAAGGCCTCGGCCGCTTTCTTGGCCGCTTCTTCCGCGGCTTTCCTGCGGTATTCCATCACCGGGTCTCCGGAGATGTCCGTCAGGCGCTTCTCGGCATCTTTCTTCCACTGCTCGGGGATGTCACAGCGCTTGTAGGCCCTCGAAAAGAGGATATCGCCCCCCACATAAACCGTATCGCGGCGGCCTTTATCGTCCGAGATGGACATCACGGCGGGGTCCCTTGTCATCCGGATTTGGGAGAGGGAGTCCGTATACTCGATGCGTCCGGCCAGGCCGAAGACGTTGCGGGTGGTGTCCATAATTTCCACGTGGCCCAGCATCTCCACGTCTCCGGGGATGCGGTGGTAATAGAGCGAATCGCTCCAGATTTCCTGGTCCTCGGTGAGAAGGTGGACCCGGCGGCGGAAGAAGTACAGTTCCTGGTTGCGGTCGTACCAGCCGTCGTCGGCGCTGAGCATCTGGTCGTCCTGCCACATATCGGTTCCGAAACCGAAATAGGCCGTGGACAGGTCACTCCTGTACTCCATACGGGACGTCTTCACGAACGTGGTGTCCATATACATATTCACCTGGTCGTTGAAGACAAACAGATGTGCCTTGGCGTCATAGGTTCCAAACAGGCTCTCCATCACCTGGCCGTCCTTGTCCCGCATAGCTGCGCCGTTCTGGAAAACGGCCACGGAGTCCTTGGTGTTGTAGTCCAGGTAACGGGTGCGGAGGATGTTGTGGTCGCTGTCTTCCAGCTGCACCAGGTCTCCGCGGAACTTGGCCATATTGTCGTCTACCACATACTGGAGCGTGGCGCTGGACAGTTTGGTGCGGTCCTGGATGATCTGCACGTTGCCCGTGGCGTCAATGATGTTGGTGGTCACATTCCACAGGGCCGTATCGCAGAGGAGATACGTGTCGTTATGCAGGAATTTGGCGGGACCCACCACTTTGCGGTAGCTCTCGCCATCTTTTTCTATGAGTTGGGCGCTCTGGGCGCTGATGAGGTGGACGACGTCCTTTTCCTTGACCGGCTCCTGCGGGGGTTCATAAGCCAAAGCCGCCACTGCGAAAAGCAGTAGCAGCACGGGCATAAGCCATTTATGAGTCCGGAAAGGATGCACTATTTGCGGGCGTTCCAGGCTTCACGGGAAAAGTCGCACTCGGCAAACAAGGGGTCAATCACAATGTAAGTGCTCTTGACCTTTTTGTCCAGGAAGGCATCCACAGCCTCTTTCTGCTTGAGCATCTGAACGGTTTCCAGAATCTGGTTGTAGTCGTTCTCGAAGGTGGCGGTGTGGGCCGGAAGTATCTTGTCCACGCGGATGATCTTGTAAATCAGGTTGCCCTGACGGCCCTGCAGGTAGCCCTCGTTGTCCTGGGACTCCACGGGTTCGGAAATCTGGCCGGGCTCCAGGTCCTTGATGGCGGCATAGTCTGCCGGCTTGAGCTGGTCGATTTCGAAGTAGGAGGAACCGGTGGAAGGGTCTGCCATCTGACCGCCGTTGGTGCGGGTGGGCAGGTCTTCGGAGTAGAAGCGGGCGGCCAGTTCAAACGGAATCTCTTCGTTCTGGATGGCGTTCTTGAGGCTGTCCAGGCGGGCGAAGGCCTTTTCTTTGTCTTCCACCGTATACTGGGGCTTGAGAAGGATGTGGCGGGCGTTGAACATATCTCCCTTCTTCTCAATCACTTCAATGATGTGGAAGCCGTCCGGGGTCTCCACAATCTGGGAGATGGTGCCGGGCCTCAGGGCCATGGCGGCATCGGAGAAGGCCGGCCAGAAGATGGACTTGGATGCCATACCCAGTTCACCGCCGCGGCGGGCGCTGCCCGGGTCTTCGGAATAGATGCGGGCCAGGGTGGCGAACTTTTCTCCGTTCATAATTCTCTCGCGGAGGCTCAAGAGCTTCTCACGGACGGCGGTGGCGGCGGCCACGCGGTCCGGATAGAGGCAGATCTGGCTGAGCTGGTATTTCACGGGAACCACGGGAAGATCTTCGGGATCTGTAGCCTTGATGTACTCCTGAACGTCGTAGGGCGTTACCTCGGAAATCTTGCGGGCCACGTCGTAGCGGGCCTGCTCCGTAAGGCTCTGCTCTTCCAGGGCCTTGGTCCACTCCTGACGGAGTTTGTACAGGGGTTTTCCAAAGTATTTTTCCATTTCTTCGTCACCGCCCAGCTGGGTACGGAACCAGTCGATACGCTGGCTCAGGTTGTTCTCCACCATATCCATTCCCACGGTGAGGGAGTCGATGCGGGCCTGCATAAGGAAAATCTTGCTCTCCATCATAGCCTCCAGAATCTCGCAGCGAAGATCCCGGTCGCTGGAGCTGCCAGCGGCGCGCTGCTGCTGGACCTCGGCCTCCACATCGGACAGGAGAATGGTTTCTCCGCCCACCACGGCAACGGTTTTGTCCACTACGCCCTTGTACTTCTGGGCGCTTAGGGGAAGGCAGGCCAGAAGGAGTCCTGCCACGATGACGACACTATTTTTCATAATCATAGACTACAAACTTGTTATTCTTGCGGGCGTTCTCCAGCAAGTCTTGGGCCAGACCCTCTTCCAGGGCATGTTTTCTGGAACTCAAAATGAGATCCCTTATGCGCCCCTCGCAGTATTCGATGGGGGCGGTCCGGCCCTCGGGAACCATTTCCACTACGTATACCAGATGCAGGTTGCCGGCTTCGTCCGTCACCTCTATGAAGGGGTTCTTGAGGCCGCCCACCAGGGTGCGGTAGTCCACCTGGGCTTCGCGGGCCAGCACCAGGGCATCCATCCAGATGTCCGACGCGTCTGCGTACTTAAGCGCTACGGATGCTGCCAGACTGTCGGCCTCCACTACCTCAATCTCGTCATCCGAGGACATCTTGGCCTTGATGAGCTTGAGGCTGCGGGCATCGGCCGGAATGACCATATAGCGAGACTTCACGATGGGGCGCTCCAGGCGGAAACGGTCCGGGTTGTCCCCATAGTAATGGACCACTTCCTCCTCGGTGACCAGGGTGTCCAGGCGCTGCTGGATGTAAAGCTGCTCGTAGCGGTATTTGATGAGGTTCTTGCGATAGGCTTCCAGTTCGGCCTTTACGTCTTTCTCCTGGGCCGACAGTTGGGTTTCGGCCATATCCATAAGCAGGAGATCCTCGGCCCAGCTCTGGATGTACTGGCGGGCCAGGGAGACGCTGTCCTCCGGCGATACGCCGGCGGGAATGTAGCTTTCCAGTTCGGCCCGGTGCAGACGGTGGTCTCCCACCTTGGCCACCACTTCTCCGCGGAAAAGCTCGGTGGCCGTATCCTGCAGGTGGTTTACGGTTTTGCAGGAAACCGCGGCCAGAAGGACCAGCAGACAGATATGAATCTTTGTTTTAATCATCTTACAAAGATACAAATTTTTCTCTATTGGACCATCTGCCGGATGAGCTGAACCAGCACCGAACGCACTTCCGAAGTGCCGGCCAGAGAGTTGTTGGTCAGGATGGAGAACGTTACGGCCGGCTTGCCGCTGGCATCCAGGATATAGCCAGAGTAGCAGAGGGCACCGGTGATGGAGCCGCTCTTCATACGCACACGGTCACTGCCGGGGAAACGGATCATACTCAGCGTGCCCTCGCCGGGCTGCGGGATGGAAGCCAGGAAGGCGGGGAAGGCGGGGCTCTTCTGAATGGCCTGCAAGTAGCTCACCAGCCACTCCGGCGTTACAAAATTCATCGAAGACAGGCCGCTGCCGTCGGCAAAACTGACCTGGTCCAGTTGGAGGCCCAAATCCCGGAGCACCACGCTCTCGGCCACCAGGCAACTGTCGTACTCGGCCGTGCCGGTAGCGGTCTCGCCCATCGCGCGAAGCAGGGCCTCGGCGTAGAAATTATCGCTTCGGACATTGGTCAGGCGGGCGATATCGGCCAGACGAGGGCCTTCCGTGTAACCCAGCACCACAGGCTGGCCGGCCTTTTCCATTTCCACGAAATCGGAGCCCTGGATATGGCCGCCACGGTTTACGTGGGCGTAGCCGCCGGTCACTTCCCAGCCGGTGTCCCGGAGGTTTTTCCAGAAGTAATAGGCACAGGTGAGGTCTCCGTATTTGTTGGAGGTGCTTTCAATCTTGGGGCGGCGGTCCACTCCAAAGTAGCCTCTCATTTCGGCCTTTTCCGAAAAGTCCGTTGTGAACAGGAAGAGGCTGTTGCCGCTGCCCACCGGACCGGTAACGCCGTAATTGACCACATTGAGCCAGGGGGTCTCGGGGTAAATGCGGGTGAGGTTGATGGGCTGCCCTACGCGGGTGGCGCTTACCTGCATATCAATGGCGTTCTCGTAAAAACAGAGGGCGTTGCCGCCGGTGCCGTAGTACGTGCCCGAGTCGTTGTAATCCCAGGAGGCGTGCTCCAAATCTCCTTCATAGGAGCTTCCGTCTCCGATGATGCGGCCGTGGATGCGTTCTATGCCCTTTTCCCGTAGGAGGGTCTTCCATTTCCAGAAGAGGGCATCGGCCTTGAGGACATAAGCCGTGTCGGCCGATCCTAAAGTAGGGTCTCCCCCGCCGATGATGTAAAGGTCTCCATTGAGGGTGCCGTCGGGTTCGATGGTGCCGGTATAGCCCAGGGAGGTCCGGAAACGGTAATCCGGGCCGAAGGCGTGCAGGGCCACGCCGGTGGTCACCAGCTTGCGGTTGGAGGCCGGCAGCAGGCGGGTTCCGGCGTTGTGGCTGGCCAAAACTTTACCGGAGGCATCGACGGCATAAATACCCCAGGCCGAACCTTTCAAAGGTTCCTGGGTGGCCTGGCGGTCTACAAGTTGCTGGAGGGATGTCTGGGCCAGAACGGCACTTGCAGACAGGGCCAGCAAGCAAAGGGTAGTGAAGATTTTTCGCATTAGTATTAAGTCTAACTTACTCGCAGACACATCATGGTTAAGTCATCGTTGGGATCTGCGCCGTCCCTGTGCTTCTCAATGCACTCGCTGAGGGTTTCCACCACCTGGCGGGCCGAATTGAAGCGGGTATTGCGCAGGATGTCCAGCAGGCGGTCGTCTCCAAACTGTTCGTGGGCACGGTTTTCGGCCTCGTTGAGACCGTCCGTATAAATGAACAGGGGACGGTTCTTGATGGACTCGACTTCCTCTCCCTGGAACTCCAGGCCGGGCAGCACGCCCACGGGGAAGTTGGACAGCATCTTGAGGAACTCGCCGCCGCTCTCTCCTCCGCCAATCACGGGCGGGTTGTGGCCTGCGTTGCAGAAGGAAAGGTGACCGGTGGTCAGGTCTACCAAGCCCACGAAGAGGGTTACGAACATATCGGTCTGGTTTTCCTCTCCGGAGAGGGCGTCGTTCAGTTGGCGGCAGATTTCTGCGGGCAGCAGATGCTGGCCGGCCAGCGTACGGAACAGGCGCGTGACCTGGGCCATGAACAGGGAAGCCGGAACACCCTTGCCGCTAACGTCACCCACGCAGAAATACAGGGAGTTCTCGGCGAGGAGGTAGCCGTACAGGTCTCCGCCCACTTCCTTGGCCGGGGACATGGAGGCGTACATATCCAGGCCTTCACGCTCCGGGAACACGCTGGGCAGCATGGACATCTGGATGCTGCTGGCCACGTTGAGCTCACTCTCCAGCGAGGCCTTCTGGGCCGTGGTGGTCTTGAGCTCGTTGATATAGTTCACCAGGGAATGCTGCATATTGCCGAACGACTGGCTCAGCTGGCCAATTTCATCAATTCGGCCAAAGTCCGGCAACTGCGTCTGGAACTGTCCCGAGGCTATGGTTTCGGCCTCGTCGGCCAGGCGGCGCAGCGGCTGCAGTTCCCGCGTGATGATGCGGATGAAGAAGAACAGCATCAGCAACAGGCCCACGGCCACAATGATCAAGGCCGTAGTACGAAGGCGGGTGAAGCCCTGGAAGATATCGCTTTCCGGGCACACGATGGCCATACTCCAGCCGGTAACGCCCAGGGGCTTGTAGAACACATAGCAGTGCTGGCCGTCCACGCTGAGCTCCGTCATCCCTTCTTCTCCCCGCTGCATGGCGTGGCCCAAGGAGTCGAGGGCCGAATCGGGCTTCTCCATAGTGGGCGTAAAGATGGTCTGCTTGAGGAGCTTCTTTTCGTCGGGATGGACAAAGTAAGTTCCGCCTTTACCTATCATCACACTGTAGGAGTGCGGATAAGGCTTGACGGCCGATATGGTCTGGGACAGCCAGTTAAGCGAAAGGCCGGTATTGAGGGTTCCCACATAGTCTCCCTTGCTGTTGAGAATGGGCCGGCTGTAGGAAGTCACCATCTCCTGATGGCCCGAGGCTGCATCCAGCTCCATATAGGGCTCGGTCCACGTGGCGCGGTCCAGCAGCTTGGGCATCAGATACCAGTCCATATAGAAATACTGGTAGGCATCCGAACCGCCCTGGGATGTGCGGAGGGTATCGGCGTCGTATCGGGTATAGGCCGAAAAATACCGCCCGTACTCCTTGAAATAATAGGGTTCGAAAGCAATGGAACAGGAGGAGAAATCCGGATTGTTTTCCAGCATGCTCCGGCTGTACAGAAGCATCGATTCCGGGTTGTCGATATGGCGGTTCACCAGCCATTCGGTCATTTTGGAAGCCACCTCCACCCGGTTGAGAATACCGGTTACACGGAGGGAGGTCTTGTCCAGGATTTCCGTAGCGTGGCTGATGGCCTCCTGGCGGACGGCCGTACGGGACTGCACAAACAGGAAGCTGAGGGCTGCCAGGAAAATGACGGCGGCAAACAATACCACCCACAAACTCACTCGGACCGAGAGTTTTTTGCGAACAAATCCTTGAATATCGTTTTGCATACGCTCCCCTCCTATTGTTCAACCAGTTCTTCGTAAGCGATTTCCCGGCCCAGCATAAAGTTCTCCACCATAAGGCTGCTGGCCAGTTTCACCATATCGGGACGGAGGCGGAATTCGCGCTCTCCGGATTCGCGGTCTACCTGAAGACGGAGCACCTCTGCCAGCATCAGGCGCTGCATGGTGCGGTTGGTGGCAATCTGGGCCTGGTCCACATACTTCATCACAATATCCAGCGTCTCTTCCGGATGTTCGGCCGCCCACTCCCAGCCGCGACGGCTGGCCTGGGCAAAGCGATGGGCCTCGTCCTTGTGCTTGTTAAAGTACTCGCGGGTCATATACAGGCCGTCTTCCTGCACGTTATAGCCGTGGTCGCAGAAACGGTATACACTCTTTTCAGGGATTTGCATACCGGCCTGCAACAGCTGATAAAACTCGTTGTAACTCATGGCCAGGGTAGCGTCCAACGCCCCCGCCACAAAGAGATTCACGTTGGAGGCAAAGCGGACCCATTCGTAGTTCAACTGCTCCTTCACGCTCATACAGATGGCCATCTGGCCGAATCCCACACTCCAGATTCCCACGCGGGCTCCCTTCTGGGTGAGAGGATCCACGCCGCGCGAACTGGCTATGACCATTCCGTTGTTCATGGAGGTCTGCAGGATATTCACGATGGGCGTTCCGGAATCCACTACGTCCAGGGCCTGGCACAGCTGAAGGGTGGTGGCCTGGCACTCGCCGTTGAGCACGCGGTCCATGGCGGGCTGGGCAATGGAAGGGTGGACAATCTCTACATCCAGACCGGCATCTTTGTAGAAGCCCAGGTCCTCGGCCACATAATAACCGGCAAATTGAGCCTGCGCAGTCCACTGTGGCACAAAGGTTATCTTTTGCGCTGCGGCGGTTCCTGAGAAAAAAACCGCTGTGAGGAGAACGGCGCAAAAGATTTTAGCGTTTGTTCTGTTCATCGGACAATCTATCTTTGTGGTACTCGCAAAGATACACAAATATTTGAAATAAATCTGTAAGTTACGTATCTTTGTGCCCCTGTGAAACACTTTGTGCGGCATATTGTTACGCTTCTTCTGTGGCTCGCGCTCCCGCTGGCGGGAGCAGCCCAGGGAATCCGCTTCCCCATGGAGTTCTGGAAGGCTCCGGCCCCGCAGTCGGACACCGTCCGCATTTTCATCGTGGGAGACGTCCTCAGCCACGGCCGGGTTATGGAAAGTTCGGCCCAATATGGCTACCGCAGTTTCTTCAAATACGTAGAAGAGGATATCCAAGGGGCCGATCTGTCCATCTGCAATATGGAATTCCCCCTGGCCGGCAAGCCTTACTCCGGCTATCCGGTCTTCTCCGGTCCGGAATCTTTCCCTGAATATCTTGCCGAGGTAGGTTTCGGTGTATTCCTTTTGGGCAACAACCACGTTCTGGACAAAGGCTCCGCAGGCCTCAGCCGCACCATCGAGCAAATGGAACTCCGGGGGCTCCGGTACACCGGCGTGGCCGCCAACGAAGCCGCCGACACCCTCCTCAACCCCCTCTTTGTCAACGTGAAAGGCCTTCGGCTGGCCATTGTGAATTTCACCTACGGCACCAACCAGGGAGCCACGGCCCGCTGGCCCAAGGTGCAGCGGATGAACAAGGCCGCCCTGGCGCCCATCATGGCCCGCGCCCGGGAACAGGCCGATATTGTTCTGGTCTGCCCCCACTGGGGTGTAGAATATGCCCTGAACCATAACGCCGAGCAGGAAGAGATGGCCCATTGGCTGGTCCAGCAGGGTGCACACGTGATTGTGGGTTCCCACCCCCACGTGGTGCAGGATATGGAGTATATCAACGGCGTGCCCGTCTACTACTCCCTGGGCAACGCCCTCTCCAACCAGAACGACCTCCCGGCCCGCCTGGAAGGCGTTGTCACCCTCAATTTCTTCACCCGCCTGGGAGAGCGTCCGCACCTGGCCGGAATCCGCTTCAAATATCTCTGGTGCACCAAACCCGGTATGATTGAAGACTCCTACGCCGCCGTGCCCGTCACCCTCCCCGCCTCCTACTGGCGGGACCCCGCCGACTACGAGACCATGCAGGCCACGCTGAAAAAATACACCGCCTCCTTCGCCATGAAACGGGTGGCGGAATAACCACCAGAACCTGAAGACAGAGACCCCTGTACGTCTGACCATTCAGCGCACAGGGGTCTTTCGTCTGTGCCGGGGCTTTCTCCGTTGGAATATTGCAAACAATTAATTAATTTTGCGCCCCAAAATTGAATTAATTTAAACTATTGACTATGGATTACAGAAAGATTGCGGCCATGTTCCTGGCCCTGACCATACTTCTCCTGTCTGCATGCAACAAAGACAATAACAATAAGAATTATCCAGGCACGCTCCCCGATCAGAAGATCACAAACATCTACGAGACCTCTACCTTCAAGACGGAAATGCTGAATCCTGTCACCCATGAATGGAAGGTCATAGCAGAAAAAAACAATGCCCGCCACCTGGCGCATGAATTCACCTGGGTCGGAGACCGCCTGGAAAGCATGGAGGACCACAATCTCGGCCGTTTCTATTCGTTCAACTACGACGAATACGGCCGTGTGATCCGCATCATATGCGACAGCGACGCGGATTACAGCCGGACCCTGACCTACGACGAAGAAGGTTTGCTTGCGCGCTGCGAAGGCACGCTGAAGGATAACAACGGGAAGCTGATTTCCTCCCAGGCGCTCATCTATACCTGGGAGAACGGTCTGCTGAAGCGCATTGAAGAGGATTATTGGAGCCAACTCCCCGACGAGGAGGAGATCTCCCGGAAGACCGATCGCGTCTATACTTGGCAAGACGGCAACGTCGTCAGAACCATCCGTACAGAGCACACAGGCGACAAGGTGGTAGAGACGCAGTATGACTACGAATACGGCACGGCCGTCAACCCGCTCCATGGCTTCGTTTTCCTCGTTCTTCCGGAAAAAGGCATTATCTTCGACTACGAAGGGATTGACGGCCTGAGCAAGAACCTGCCGACGCGCATTACCTCGCCGACAAGCACCCGATACGAATTCAGCTACACGGGCACTCCCCTCACCTCCTTCCAAAAGCACATCATCGGCGACAACCCGACACTGCGCGTGAATACGGACTACTTCGTAGAACTGGAGTACGCGAAGTAGTAACGGACCTGGAAGGCCCCTCGGAGCCTACTCCACACCCGCGCACAAAAAAACCGCCGCTAAGCATAGCGCCAAATCACAGGTTCTCCCTAAGGTATAAAACGGACTTGCTCAAATCGAGGATGAGAGTAAGATGTTGCCAGATGCCATTTCCTATGACGGCAATATAATCCTCGCTTGCCATAGCTCCGGCATTGTCTGTACTGTATCGAGCCTTGCCTTGGGAGAGCAGGATGTTACCTGCCGTCACTTTGTCTATACCAAACTCGAAACCGGCTGATTCTCCACCTACGCCACCGTGCTCATAGTGGAAACGGACTTTGTCTTCAATCTTGTCCAACCCATATTTGGTGGCCGCTTTGCTGGTAAATTCGAGGCCCTGACCCGATCCGGTATCCAGTAACGCCTTGCCGGAAATGACCTTGCCCGGAGAAACGGTAACCTCAATGGGGATGAGGATTTGCCCCGGATGGTTCGGACTGGTCTGTATCGGAATACGAGTGAAGCCCTCTGTCTGGGCCGACGTAACCTTATCTGACTGCGTTAGCTTACGATTCTTGTAATCCACGGTGATGACTTTCCCCTTCAGGTCCCTGAGGCCAAAAATGCCGTCAGCAGCATCCCCAAGGATGGCACGCAGGTCAATAACAGGCACCATCTGGGGAGCGAATTGTTTTCCGCCCATTGAGATGCTGACTCCAGAGAAAACAATCGTTGTTTTCCTGGCTTCATTTCCTGCACCACGTACCATGGCTTTACCCATCTGTGGATACTTGATACCGCTTTTAGCAAGCCATGTACTATCCAAATACACATCGGCGGAACCTGTATCGAAAACCAGATGCGCAGGCTTCCCATTAACGTCCGCTTTCAGGTAAATGTGATTGGAAATAAACTCGATGTCGTGCTCCTGGGCATACAAGAAAGTGCCCATAAGCAGAACGATGAAAGTAGAGAACAAGTGCTTCATGTGTTAAAAGTTCGTTTTACAGACCAAAGATAGCACTATTTTTCGGCATAGTGCCGCCTCGACATCCAGAATGCCTTCTAGAGGGGATTTTTTGTCAAGGCGGCCAGGAAATGGGCCGATTTTCCCACTTTCGCTGCCGCCTCGACAGCTAGGGTGCCTCCAGAGGCCGATTTTCCGTCAAGGCGGCCAGTCGGCAGAATATCCCGGGTCAAAGCCCGGGATGAGGGGGATGGAGTAGGCGGAGAAGGAGGCAGGGGGTGCTCCGAAGCGACTTTGACAAAAAAGGGTCCGCGCGTGGGGTTGTGCAGGGAGCGGTGCTTGCATGACGGCGTGTGTTTGACGACCGTTAGACGCGCCGAAGGCGTGGCTAAAAGGGAGGAGTTAGCCGTCAAGCGACCGGGTGAGCCCCTTTTTTGGCATCCGAGCGAGGAGTACCCCCTGCCCCTCGGAGCCTGCTCCATCTATGTCGTAATAGGGCACAAAAAAACCGCCGCTAAGCATAGCGCCGGAAGCATATAGTGAGTTAAATTGGTGTGGTAGCGGGAGTGGGTCACGATCCCACGACCTCCGGATTATGAATCCGACGCTCTAACCAGCTGAGCTACCCCGCCAAAATTTAGTTGAGATAGAAGGACTCGAACCCTCACTGACAGAGCCAGAATCTGTAGTGCTACCATTACACCATATCTCAATGATAGTCCCGAAAACGGGACTGCAAATGTACGACTTTTTTCTGAATCCGCAAGTACTTAACTAAAAAACTTGCAAATTATTCTTCAAAGACGTATCCGGCACCACGGGTGACCAAAGCCTCGCCATAGGGACCCAACTTGCGGCGGATGCGGGTAACGGCGGCATCTACCGTGCGGGAAGTGGCCAGGGCATCATCGGGCCAGAGGGCCTCCAGGAAATCGCGGCGGGCCCACTCCTTGTTGGGATTCTCCATAAACAGGCGGAGCATCTCGAACTCGGGCTTGGTGAAGGGAATGGTTTCACCGTCCACCATCACGCGCTTGCCGTCCGTATCCAGCTGGACACCCTTGAAGCGCAGGCTGTTCCTGACCAGGCCCAGACGGGCTTCCACCACGTTGATGACGTAGTCTCCGGTCTTTTCGAACTCAGAGATGAGGTCCATATAGACGGTACCGTTCTCGTAATCGTACGTATGGTTGTCCAGATCCACGATGTTCTGGCGCTTGAGCTGGTTGCGCAGACCGTTGATCCTGAGCTCGATTTCTTCGGACTTGGAGAAGTTGTTTTCTTCGCGGGGACCCTTGAGAACCACGTTCATCTGGGTCAGAGCTTCATCTACCAGAGCATACATCTGGATGATGTTCTGCTCCTGCTGCTCAGTGAAGGTTACCTTGTTCTCCCGCTTGCGGGCCAGGATGCGGGCCAGGTTGAAGCAGCTGTCACCCACAGACTCCAGTTCTCCAATCTGACGGAGCATGGCGCGGAGTTTTTCCTTGGAATCGTCCGAGAGGTGGGCGTCTCCCACCTGTCCCAGGTACAGACCAATCTCCTTCTCCATACGGTCGCTCAGGTCTTCGTTCTTCTCTATGCGGTCGAAAATCTTCTTGAAGTCTTCATCCTCCTGGGCCTGCGAAAGGTCCTTGACCAGGCCGAAGGTAAGCTGCATCTTTTCGCCAAAGACATCAATTTCCTTCTGCGCCTGCAGGATGGAGATTTCCGGCGTCTTCATAATACCGCTCTTGATAAACTGCAGACGGAACTCGTCCTCCTTCTCTTCCTTGCGGGGAGGGATGAGGAAGCACACCAGCTTCTCTATCTGAGGAATGAACCAGACCAGAATGGCGGTGTTGATGAGGTTGAAGGCCGTATGGAAGGCCGCCAGCGCAAACGAAAGCTGGACGGGCGACTGGCTCTCGGCGTTGGGATCCAGCCCCACGAGGCCGCAGACCATTCTTACGAAGGGGAAGAAGAAAATGAGAACCCAGATAACACCGAATACGTTGAACACCAGGTGGGCCAGAGCCGTACGGCGGGCCTGCACATTGGCATTCATAGCAGCCAGGTTGGCGGTAAGGGTGGTACCGATGTTCTCACCCATCACCAAGGCGATACCCTGATAGATGGAGATGGCGCCCGTAGAGCAAAGCACCATGGTAATGGCCATCAGGGCGGCCGAAGACTGAACCATGGCGGTAAGGATGGAACCTATGAGCAGGAACAGCAGGATGGTTCCGTAATTGGTCTTGAAGCTGGCGAAGAAGTCTACCACGGCCTGGTTGCTGGCCAAATCCATTTCCGTTCCCGTCTGTTTGAGCATTCCCAGTGCAAAGAGCAGGAAGGACAGGCCGAAGAGGAAGTCTCCAATATAGCGGTGCTTTCCCGTCTGGATAAGGATGATGGCTATCAGGAAGGCGGGCCAGACCAGGTTGGTCACGTTGAAGGAGAAGCCGGCCGACATGATCCAGGCGCTCATGGTGGTGCCGATATTGGCACCCATAATGATGGAAATTGCTTGTTGTAACGTTAAGAGGGCGGCATTGACGAAGGAAACTGTCATCACCGTGGTGGCGGCCGAAGACTGGACGGCGACGGTAACCAGGGCACCTGTAAGAATACCGGAAAAACGGTTGGTGGTCATAGCTCCCAGCAAGTGACGGAGTTGCGGGCCGGCCATCTTCTGCAGGGCCTCACTCATCACCTTCATGCCATATATCAGGAGGGCGATGGAGCCCAGAAGTTTCAGAACGATTAACATAAGCAATTTTTTACCAATACAAAGATAATTTTTTTTGGCCAATCGGCAAAATCTGAACAAAATCGACGGCAATGGCAAATAATTTGTAACTTTGCTGCGATATGAAACGCTTTATTATATTGACTGCAGCCGCTTTGCTGCTCATTCCTGCCGCCTTCGCCCAGGAGCAGGAAACCCCGAAAATGGACAAGAGAAACCTGGTGGTCAAGGAATGGAATACGGACGCCAAGGGCAACCGCAAAGTGCTGGACCACGTCACCACTTTCAACGCCGAAGGAAAGAAAGTGGAAGAAATCGAATACACCACCGACGGCCAGAAGTGGCGCAAGCGCTTTGAGTATGACCAGAACGGCAAAGTGTCCCGCGAACTGGTGTACGATTACCGCAACCGCCTCCAGACCTACAAGAAGTTCGAGTTCAACGAACTGGGCAAAAAGAAAATCCAGTATACGTACAATGCCAAAGGTAAACTGATTGGCATCAAACAGTACGAATACATAGCCCAATAGGAGACTCCCCCATGAAAAAGATTCTGATTCTTACCCTCCTGCTGTGCCTGCAACTGGGCACCTTTGCGCAGGACAAGATTATCCCCTATCTCGCAGAAGAAGAACTGCCCGACGCCGTTCTCTGCGTTCCCGCCCCGCCGCAGGACCCCAGTACCGAGTTTGACCACGACATCCTCCGCTATATGTGGGGAAAGCAGCAGCGCAAGGACTCCCTCCGCCTGGAAATGGCCATCCGGGATGCCGTCTGGAATCTGGACTCCACCTTGGTCATCCTGGGAGAGCCCTTCGGCCTTAAGATTTCCAAAGAGGGAACTCCGGCCATTTACGAAGTCCTGACCCGTGGCGTCACCACCATCGAGGCCATCCGCGTCAAGCCCAAGGCCCACTACTTCCGCACCCGCCCCTTCGCGTATTTCAAGGAGCCTTCCATCTTCCCGCAGGACGATGACTGGCTGGCCAAAGAGGGTTCCTATCCCTCCGGTCACACCATCCGCGCCTGGGCCTGTGCCCTCCTGATGGCCCAGATCCATCCCGGCACGGCCGAGGCCGTCTATGCCCGGGCTTGGGAATCCGGCGTGAGCCGCGTCATCTCCGGCTGCCACTGGCAAAGCGACGTGGACGCCAGCCGTCCCATAGCCAGCATGGGTTATGCCCGGCTGCAAATCTCACAGGAGTTCCAGAAACAAATGGCCAAGGCACAGGCCGAATACATCCGGATAAAAAATAAGGAGGGTAAGTAACCCTCCTTTATTTTTGCATTATCAGAGCCGAGGCCCAGACCTCGCAGCCCTCGCATCGGCCCACAAAACCCAGTTTTTCGGTGGTGGTGGCCTTCACGGACACCCGGTCTTCCGAGATTCCGAGGATGGGCGCCAAGGTGGCACTCATAGTATTGATGTGGGGGGCCAGTTTGGGCTTCTGCAGGGCAATGGTAATGTCTACATTGCCCACCTGGTAGCCGTGCCGGTGCACCAGGTCCACCACTTTGGCCAGCAGCAGTTTGCTGTCCACACCCTTCCACTCGTCCGAGGTGTCGGGGAAGAGATGGCCGATGTCTCCCAGCGCCAGGCAGCCCAGCAGGGCGTCGCACAGGGCGTGGATGGCCACATCTCCGTCCGAGTGGGCCACAAAGCCCGTTTCAGAGGGAATCTGTATGCCTCCCAGCCACATAGGAAGGCCGGGAGCTATGGCGTGAACGTCGTATCCGTTACCGATTCTGATATCCATATTGTTTAGAACTTGAAGGTGTAGCTGATGCCGATGCTTATCTTGAAGTGATCGTCATATTCGGCCTGGAAAAGGCGCGTTCCCTCGCTGTTGGTATCTATCACATAGTCCGTAATATAGTCAACGAGGGCATAGGGCTGCAGGACATGGTGGCTGCTCAGCTTGATATCTGTGCGGAAGATGCCACGGTAACGGTTGTTGTACACATGCGTATAGCCGGTGTGCGTATAGTTGTAGTACGTGGTACCGTCGTCCTTGTAGTGCATGGTCCCGTCCACTACTCCCCAGGGGTCATTGAAGGCGGTACGCATCTCGAAAAACACGCCGGGTTCAAAGTAGGTCCAGCCTTTGTACTCCACACCCACGCGGGATTTCAGCTCCAGCTTGTTGGGCGTGGTCTGGTATGTGTTGAAGGTACCGGTGCGGTGCGTCATCTGTAAGCGCTCCTTGATGGAGAAGGAGAAGCCGTAGTAGTTGTAATGCGCACCGGCGTCAAAGAATACACGGTGGCGGGGATTCTTGAAATTCAAGCTGCTATAGCCGTAAGGATTGATAAGACTATAGCCCAACCCCAGTTTCATCCACTTCACGGGTTTGTATTCCAACTCCACATTGGTCTGGAAACGGTCCAGGCTCTTGAACGCACCATCCATACGGACTTCCTCCTCCACGCTCAGGTGAAGGCCTTTCCGGATTTTCACTTCCACCCCGGCAGAGGCGCGGGCGCCCCCTTCCGTAGTGCTTTGTGCCGCGGCGGCCAGAGGCAGCAGCAAGGTCAGGGCAATGAGAATCTTTTTCATTATTCAACGTAGTCTTTGGCCCGGGTAATCATATTGACGGAATTGCTTTCCCCCTTGGGCAGGTGATAATATACTTTGATAAAGGCGGAATCCTTGAGGAAATCCACATGGCCTATTTCCAGATTCTCGATGGTGAAGCCCAGGCGCTTTTCCAAATCGGCCTTCAACTCTTCCCGCTTTTCCGGGACAATGAGGGCGATGTTGTCATAAAGCACCAGCTTGGTGGCGGTATGGGCCACCAGTTTTTCGCTCTCCAGGACGGCCACCAGGGCCACCACCAGCAGGTTGACCAGCACCATCACGCCCACGTTGCCCCAATTGATGGCGTAGTGCGGCGCAGTGCTTACATCCACGACTTCATAGATGGGAGCCAGGCCGTTGGCCGCAGCCAGGGCAATGATGACGAAGAGGTAGGTCATTTCCCGGATGGGGACGGTCTCGGTGCGGTAACGGATCACGCCAAAGATGGCAAACAGACCCAGGGTGAGTCCCACGCCCACTTCCACGTTGCCCATAATATAGAGCAGGGTAAGCATGGCCGAGGAGAACACCATAAAAGTGAAATAGTAGTCACGGCGCCGGCTCTTCTTGTAATAGAAGCAGTGCACCAGAATCCAGCACACCAGCAGGTTCAGGGCAAAGCGAATGCCCAGTTCCGCCACCTTCTGTGCCGTGGTCATCATGGCATCCGTAATGGTCTGGACATCCAGGAGAAGATCGTCTCCGGCATCCAGGTCCCCAAAGGAGGCCAGGTCATCCTGAACAAAACGGAAGAGTTTGTCAATCATATGGTTGCTATTTTATTTCCAATGGTTTTTTCAAGCACTCTCACCTTTTCCTTGAAGCGTCCGGGACGGGCCTCGGCGTCGGTGAGGGTGATGGCTGTACAGTATTTGCTCACGCGGAGGGGCTTGATCCGGTGCTGCAGGAAAATGTCCCGCATCCGGCTTTGGGTTCGGCCGTCCTGCTTGAGTTCGATGATGACGGCGTCCAGCAGGTTGGCATCCCGGCCCGTCCGGAAGTTCTTGAAACGGACGTCGGTGTCAATGGTGAGCCGCTCCGTCAGGCTGGGATTCACCAGCGTGATGCGCGTAAACAGGGTCTCCAATACGGGCCGAAGGTCACCTGCGGTGAACCAGGAGTGCCTGGCCAGGTATTCGCAGGCCTCCGGGTTACCGGCAAACTCCATCAGCTCGAAGGGACGGATTCCGATCCTTTTCTTGCTGGTACGGCCGTGATTGTTCTTGCGCTTGATTTCCAAGTAAGCCTCCTGCGACCGCACGTAGCAGCGGGTACGCACCTTCTGGCGCACCAGGTGCTTGTTGCGGTGGTCGTAGAAGTTCTTGAGCTGAGGGGTGTCAAAATAGACCGAGTCGTACGGGCTCTGCCTTTCCCCTTCCGTAACCAGCACCCTGTATCCGGCTGCAGCAGCATCCGAAAGGACACTGCGCAGCGTGGCTTCATTGGTCAGGTATTTGGCGTCTATGCGGTTCATCAGCTTGACGGATTTCATCTCTTCCAGCGTGACAGGCTGCATATGGGCCAAATCCTCCGCAAATGAAATATGGGCGAAATCCGGCATATTTTACAAAGTTAGTGATTTTTCGTGAGATACTCTTATCACCGGCCGGGGAAGCCGCCGCCGGGGCCTCCGTTGCCGCCGGAGTAGGTGCTCAGGGAGACATTACTGCCGCCGCTCACCGTTCCGCCTACAACGCCCATTCCATTAAAGATCTGGTTGCCACCGCTCACCGTTACGTTGGATTTTACCGTGGGCTGCGTGGCTCCGGATACCACCAGGCCGCTGCCGCCCTTCGGCCCGGGCCCGGGAGGTCCTCCCAAACGGATTCTTCCTCCGGAAGTGGTTAGGATACTGGTGGGATTCCTGGTTCTTCTCGTTAATCTGGGGATCAAATCTTACTTCGAGGCCCTGCGCCGCGGGCAGGAGATAGCCGCCCTGCAGGCCCGCAGCCGGGTTCTGAAGGCCGAAGCCCCTCAGGAGGTCCCTACCGTCCTTCACTTCAAGACAGACTACAAGACCGCTCCGGTAAAGCTGGCCGAAATCCGCTACATCGAGAGTATGAGCGAATACGTGAAAGTGTATCTTGACAGTCAGCCGCAGCCCCTGGTGGTCCTGTACAGCCTGAAAAAACTGGTGGAACAGCTCCCGGCCGGCCAGTTCATGCGCATCCACCGCTCCTATATCATCTCCCTCTCGCACATCAAGGAAGCCAACCGCAGCGAGGTCATCTTGGACAACGACACCCGCCTTCCTGTGGGGGAAGTCTATCGGCCCGCTTTCAAGGAATATCTGTCTGGCAGATAACCTCCTGACTGGCTGCGGGTTAAATAAAGAGACGGGTACCGAACCGGTATCCGTCTCCTTCGTTATCTCTTTGAATGAGAGTCTCTTAAGTGCCAGGGGTATTAGTCTCCGAGGACTTTCTTCACCGTGGCGGCCAGCTCGTCGTAGAGGGCGTCCGTCTTTTCCAGAAGCTCTTTGCGGATGCTGGTGAAGCAGACCTTGGGTTTTTCTGCTCCGGCGCTCTTGACTACCTTCTCACGGAGGTCGTTGTATACGTCTACGGCCTTGTCAATGAGGTTGGTGATGTCGTCGGCCTGCTTGCCGGGATGGGTATTGAGGAACAGGGTGCAGTCGTCAATGAACGAACCCACTACATACTCAATGTCTTTCTTAATGTCTCTAAGATTCATATCGCTTTGAATTAATTCGATGCAAAGATACAATTTTTTTTAGTTATCTTTACATTGTTCTTAGGACTGTAACTATGAAAAAAGTATTTCTTGTATTGGCTTCGGCCCTGGTACTTTGGGGCTGTTATAAAGATAATACCCCCGAACGGCAGGCCGATTGGCTGGAGCGCACGGAGGGCTTCCAGGACAAGTACGAGCTGGAGCAGCTGGTGGTGTTAAGCCGCCACAACATCCGTACGCCTATGGTTGGAAAGGGCTCTGTCCTTACACGGCTCACCAATCCGGCATACCAGTGGTTCCCGTGGGAAGACCCTGCCAGCCATCTTACTGCCAAGGGTGAACGGCTGGAGGCCCATATGGGCGCCTTCTTCCACGAGTGGCTCCAGAATGAAGATTTCATTGGCCGATACAGTGCCAACCCGGCCTCGTATCGCTTTTATGCCAACGCCAAACAGCGCTGCCAGAAAACAGCCCGCACTTTTGCCGATGCCTTGCTGCCCGGATCCCATCCGGAAGTGGAAATGAAGGTGGAATATGACACCATGGACCCCGTATTCAATCCGCAGATTACTAAAATATCGGCCGGATTTGAAGAAAAAGCACAGCGGGAAATCTTCTCCATGATTGGGGACCTCAACGCCGGTGCCTCCTACCAGTTTGGCCTCATCGAAAACATTATAGATATCACCCACTCTCCGGCCTATCCGGACACCACTTCCTTCTCCCAGTTCCCTTCGGCCATTGGATTTAAGGTGAATGCCGAGCCGTATATGACCGGCGGCCTCAAGATGGCCTGCTCGGTGGCCGACGCCCTGGTTCTTCAGTATTACGAGGAACCGGACGTGCGCAAAGCCGCCTTCGGACACGAACTCCAAGAAGTGGATTGGACAGATGTCGCTCTCGTCGTGGCACGTTATCAGGATGCGCTGTTCTCGAGCTATCCGGTAGCCGTCAACGTGGCCCATCCGCTGCTGCAGACCATGCTCTCCGAACTGCAGATGAAAGACCGCTGCTTCTCCTTCCTCTGCGGCCACGATTCCAATATAGGCAGCGTACTGGCCTCCTTGGAAGCCAGACCCTACGAGCTTCCTCAATCCATTGAGAAGAAGGTTCCCATTGGCTCCAAGATCATTGTGGAGAAGTTCAAGGCAAAAGACGGAACCGAATATGCAGACCTTTGGTTTGTCTATGCTTCTACCACGCAGCTTCGCGAAGAGCGCAAGATGTCTTACTCCTATCCGCCTATGGCCGTCCGCCTGCGGCTGAACGGTTTGAAGGAAAATGCCGACGGACTCTACCTCCTCTCAGACGTAGAGCAGCGTTTCTCCAAAGCCATCAAGGCCTACGACGCTATTTAAATAAGGCTCTTACCAGGGCCGGGATATCGGCCACCTTTACTACTTCTATGCCCTCCGGCTTTTGGTCGAAGTGGGTGTAGGAGCTTACGAAGATGCGTTTGAAGCCCACACGGGCAGCCTCCACAGCGCGGCGCGCGGCCTGGGATACGGGCCGAATTTCCCCGCTCAGACCCACCTCACCGGCGAAGCAGACGTCGGAGGGGATGGCGTAGTCGAAGGTGGAGGAAAGCACGGCACAGATGACGGCGAGGTCGCAGGCGGGGTCCGTAATGCGAAGGCCGCCGGCCATATTGAGGAACACGTCCTTCTGACCCAACTTGAAACCGGCCCGGCGCTCCAGCACAGCCAGCAGCATATTCAGGCGACGGACGTCGAAGCCCGTGGCGCTGCGCTGCGCGGTACCGTACACGGCACTGGAAACCAGCGCCTGCACCTCGAAGAGGAAAGGCCGGTTGCCGTCCAGCATAGCGCTGATGGCCGTTCCGGACAGGCCTGCCTCGTGCATAGGGATGAGCATTTCGGAAGGGTTGGCCACCTCCCTCAGGCCGGTTCCCGTCATCTCGAAAACGGCCAGTTCGGAGGTGGAACCAAAACGGTTCTTGATGCTGCGGAGCACGCGGTAGGCTCCGCGGTTCTCTCCTTCAAACTGCAGCACCACGTCCACGATATGCTCCAGAATCTTGGGGCCGGCGATGGTGCCTTCCTTGGTGATATGGCCGATGAGGATGACCGGGATACCGGAAGACTTGGCAAAACGCAACAGCTGCGCCGCCACCTCCTTGATCTGGCTCACGCTGCCGGCCGTGGAATCCACGTGCTGGCAATACATAGTCTGGACGGAGTCCACGATCATCAGGTCGGGGGCCACTTCTTCGGCTTCGGCCAGGATGGAGCTCATATCCGTCTCGCTGAAGATAAGGCAGTTGTCGCAGGAACCGCCCAGGCGGTCGGCCCTCATCTTTACCTGCTTGACGGACTCTTCTCCGGTGACGTACAGCGTCTTTAATTCGGGTCTGTGCAACGGCAACTGCAGCGAGAGGGTACTCTTTCCTATGCCGGGCTCACCGCCCATCAGCACCAGGGAGCCCTTCACGATGCCGCCGCCCAGCAGGCGGTCTACCTCGGCCGAGCCCAGCGACACGCGGTCTTCCACGGTGGTGGACACCTCCTTGAGCGGCATAGGCTTGCGGGAGGCGCCGGGAACGGAAATGGCGCCGGACTTGGGACTGCCCGTCACCACTTCCTTTTCTACCATGGTGTTCCACTCCCCGCAGGCGGGGCAGCGTCCCATCCACTTGGAGTACTCGTTGCCGCAGTGGGAACAGAACCACACGGACTTGGTTTTCTTGACCGCCGTTGCCATTTTACTTAAGAGCCTTGGCTACTTTGTCCAGCACAACCGTGCCCAGAACCACCTTTCCGTCCGGTCCAATCACATACTGGGAAGGAATCCACTTCACGTGGTAGTCTTCGCTTACCTTGGATTTGTCCCTGTACAGCTGAACGCCTTTCAGGTCGTTTTCGGCCACATATTTCTTCCAAGCCTCAACGGTGCGGTCGGAGGAGATGGAGACAAAAACCACTTTATTAGGATCGGTCTTGGCCTGGAGTTCCTTCAGGGCGGGAACTTCGGCGCGGCAGTCCGGGCACCAGGAGGCCCAGAAAATGAGCACCACGGTCTTTCCGCGGAACTGGCTCATCTTTACGGTGTTGCCGTTGATGTCGTTCAGAACGAATTCAGGGGCGGCCGTACCGGGTTTCAGGAGGTCGGCTGCATACTTGGCATCCAAATCTTCCTCCTGTGCAAAGAGGCTCACGGCCATAAGAAGGCCCAGGGAAATAGCTAAAAGTCGTTTCATATCTGTTATTTTCTAATGATTTCAATTTCTCCACGGAGGCCCACCTTCAGGATCTGGGAGGCCTTTCCGGTACTTTGGGTATCGATGGACGGCGGAACCACAAAATCCACGGCGTCCTTGATTTCCTGAGGGATATCGGTAAAGCGCTGCGGAGTGGGTTCGCCGGAAATGTTGGCCGATGTGCTCACGATGGGCCGGCCCAGTTTGAACACCAGGTCCTTGCACCAGTCCATCAGAGGGATGCGGATGCCCACCGATCCGTCTTCGGCCACGGTATTGTGGGCCAGGTGCCAGCGGTCTCCGGGGGCACCGGCCTCTCCGCAGATGGCCTGAGGGTAGATGATGGTCATAGGGGCGTCGTTCACCTCCACCAGGTCCACGGCAATGGAGGGGACCTCCTTCACGTACTTGGCCACCATATCCAGGTCACAGGCCAGGAGGACCAGGGACTTGGAATCGGCCCTTTTCTTGATCTCGAAGATGCGGGCCACGGCCTCGGGGTTGGTGGCGTCACAGCCCAGGCCCCAGACGGTGTCCGTGGGGTACAGGATGGTTCCGCCTTCGCGCAGGACGCGCAGGGCCTCACTTTGTATCTCTTGCGGCTTCATAATACGTGGATATTACAGGGTAATGGTCTGAATACTTTACATCTCCCACCGTGTAGGAAACGGCACTCAGGTCCTTGGGGTAAAGGATATAGTCTATTCGGAGGAGCGGCCAGAGGGCGCGGAACGTGGCACCAAAGCCCTTCCCCGCCTTCACAAACGAGTCCTGGCGGCCGCGCAGCAGGCGGAAGTAGGTATAGGAGAGCGGCGTGTCGTTGAAGTCTCCCACGGCCAGCGAGCGCATGGAGGCTTTGTTCATACTCTGCAGCACGTGGGCCACCTGGCGCGGCCGCTCCCGGATGGAGCGACGCATCTTGAGGCCGGTCTCTTCCAGAAATACCTCGTCCCTGGCGCCTTTGACCAGGGCGCGGAGGGAAATGTTGTAGCTTTCGAAATGGCAGTTGTAAATGCGCACCGTACCGCTGTCCAGCTTGACGTCGGTCCAGATGGCCATATTGGTGGACTTTTCAAAGACCTCCTTGCCGCGGGAGACCACGGGCCGGCGGCTCAGGGTGAGATTGCCGGCGCTGCCGGTTTTGCCGGTGAGGACATAGTACTCTGCCTTGTAGCCCGGGAAATGCTCCTTGAGCCAGCGGTCCATCTTGACCTTGGAAGGCAGGTAGAACTCCTGCAGGCAGATGATGTCGGCGTCCTGCTTCAGGAGGTAGGCGCAGATGGAATCGGCCACTTCCAGACGGTCCTTCCCGGCATCGTCGGCGTGGGCGAACAGGCCCACGTTGTAAGAAATCACCTTGAGGGTGGGCGTTCCCTCAACGGTTCTCCAGGGGAACTGGTAGTATCGGCCCGCAAAAAAGAAGGAAGGCAGCAGGACCAGCAGCAGGCCCCGCATCGAGGAACGGCGGGACAGGGACCAGACGAAAAGGACCAGCGCAATGAGCAGAAAAACGGGATACAACAGGCCGAAGAGGGTGAAAAACCACGCCTTGGCGGGGTCTACCACCACGGACAGATAGCTGAGCACCAGCAGCCCCGACACCGCCAGCGAGACGGTGCCGAAGGAGAGGCGCGACAGCCAATGCCGTTTCTTGTTGTCGGTCATTTACCAGCTTCTGTACAGTTGTCCTTTCTTTTGCCAATAACGGATGAGGAGCCAGCCAAACAGGGCTCCGCCCAGGTGGGCAAAATGAGCCACACCCATCTGCGTACCGGTAATGCCGGTAACCAGTTCAATGCCGATGAAGATGATGACCCACCATTTGGCATTGAGCGTGATGGGCGGGAAGATGAGCGTAAGCTTGGCCTCGGGATACAGCATGGCAAAAGCCACCAGTACGCCATAGATGGCACCGGAAGCGCCCAGCACACCAGGGATGCTGTTGTAGATGGCCTGCGGCTGAACCTGCGGATATTTCTGGAGGAGTTCGTGTACCTGCCAGAATTCTACACCGGTGTGCAGGGCCACGGCGCCGAAGCCCGTGATGAAGTAGAACCACAGGAACCGCTTGGAGCCCAGCACGCGCTCCACCACCATACCGAACATGACCAGGGTGTACATGTTGAAGAAGATGTGGAAGAAGCCGTCGTGCATAAACATATGCGTGAGGGGCTGCCACCAGCGGAACTCCGTAGACAGCGGGAAGGCCATCGAGAAGGTTCCTTTCATAAAAACAGGATTGATGAGCGTGGCTATAAACATAATCACGTTCACAATCAGGAGGTTCCGGGTTACGGGAGGGATATTCTGCAAAAATCCGTTATTGCCAGTCATAAGTTAAAATCTTTTTTCCAGGTCTTCGACCGGGATAATGGCTATGATTCTTTTTCCGGCCGATGTAAATTCGGGGTTCTCGCTCTGCAGGAGGGCATCCAGCAGGCGCTGGGCTTCCAGCGGGGAGGTAATGGGGCTGGCACTGCAGGCGCCCAGCACCGCAAACTGCTGCGCCAGGTTCTGCTCCATCACGCCCGGGAGGGCGGAATGCTCGTCCTTGAGGATGAGCAGAAGATCCGCCACAAGGCCTTCCACCACGCCCTGCTGGGCGCTGTAGCCTTCGGGCACGCCGCTCACCACCACCGTGTCGTTGCCGAAGGGGGCTATGTCAAAGCCCAGGCTCCGCAGCAGCTCTGCGTGCTCCTCTATGAGCAGCCGGCCTTCCACGCCCACGGGCACCTGTACCGGGAACAGCGCAGCCTGCGAGACGTGTGCGTTGGCCGTCAGGGCCTTGAGGAAACGGTCGTGCAGCAGGCGCTCCTGCGCACGGCGGATGTTCACGGCCATAACGCCTCCCGCACTCTGCGAGAGGATGTATTTGCCCTGAACGATGAGGATCTGAGTGGTAGGAAGGGTCCGGTCCTCAAACAGGGCTCCGTAGTTGTCGTTCTTGTCAACAAAAGACGCATAAGATGGCCGATCAGGTCGGCCATGACGGGACTCCTGACCCCAGACTTGATCGGATCCGGCCCACTCTTCATCATGCCCGGCCCACTCCTCGTCATGCCCGGCCCACTTTTCGTCATGCCCGGCTTGACCGGGCATCTGGTCAAACGGGTTGAAGGTGAGGTCCACGCCCCCGGAAGGAACGCTGGAGGGACGGTAGTCCTCGAAGCGGGTTCCCATCACGGGGATATCCCGGGCCTCGGGGTTGTCAAACTCTATGGAGCCGGCCACGCCCACCTTGCCCAGCACCTCCTTCACGGCGGCAAACACCGTCTGGAAGAGGATCTGGTCTTCTTCGAACTTGATCTCCGCCTTGGTGGGGTGAATGTTTACGTCTACCGTGGCAGGATCCACATCCAGATAGATGAAATAGGACGGGGTGTAGCCTTCCGGAATCAGGTTTTCGTAGGCTTTCATCACGGCCTTGTGCAGCAGCGGGCTGCGGAAGTAGCGGCCGTTCACGAAGAAGAACTGGTTGCCCAGGGCCTTGCGGGCGCTCTCGGGCTTGCCCACATAGCCCTGCACCTGGGCCAGCGTGGTGCTGGCTTCAATGTCCACCAACTCCCCTACCACCGCGGGACCCAGGAGGTCCTGGATGCGGAACTTGAAGCTGGGGGCCGGTTTCACCACGTGGATGTCTTTTCCGTTATGGGTAAGGGTGAAGGCCACATCCGGCCGGGTAAGCGCCACGCGCTGGAACTCTTCCACGATGTGCCTCAACTCTACGTTGTCGCTCTTGAGGAACTTGCGGCGGGCCGGGATGTTGTAAAACAGGTTGCGAACGGCGATGTTGGTGCCCACCGGACAGGATATTTCCCGCGTGCCCTTGTTTTCCGAAGCCGCCACAGTCACTTCCACGCCCAGTTCGGCATCGGCCTGCCGGGTGCGGAGGGTTACCTCGGCCACGGCGACGATGGAAGCCAGGGCCTCTCCGCGGAAGCCGAAGGTAAGGATGTGGTGCAGGTCTTCGGCCGATGCGAGTTTGCTGGTGGCGTGCCGCTCAAAGCACAGGACGGCGTCGTCCGGATTCATTCCGCAGCCGTTGTCGATGACTTGGATCAACGTGCGGCCGGCATCGGCCACCACTACCTTCACATCCGTGCGCCCGCATCTACCGCATTTTCCATCAGCTCTTTCACCACGGAGGCAGGTCTCTGAACAACCTCCCCCGCAGCAATCATATCTGCAATATTTTTAGGTAGTATCTTTAATTCCATTACAGCATCTCAAAGAATTTGGTCATGTAGACCAGGACCACTACGATGAGGATCAGGGTTACCAGGGTGATGATGCCGTGGGCCTTGCCCATCGAGGAGCGGGTTTTCTGGTAGTTGCCGTTGCGGAAGGCGCCTCGCAGGCGCGGGCCTTTTCGTTGGTGCCGTCCACGTCTCCGAACATCTGGCGCCGCTTTTCCTCTTCAGGATCGTAATAGCGGGGCTTGTAGTTGAACACGCGGTGCGGCTGGTTGCCGAAAAACCCAAAATTGAACAAACTGGCCATGGCTCTATTCTTTAACTCACAAAAGTACCAAATAATTGTCAACTTCGCAACCCAGTTGCACGCGCCGGTCCGTACCTTTGCACCAGTAAAATGTTAAAGACTATGGAAAAACATAACCATTCCAACGAGTGCGAGCACTGCCATGAGCACCACGAGCATCATGGGCACGAGCACAAGCACGAACATAATCACGGAGAAGAAGGAGAAAGCCGCGAAAGGCTGATCAAAATCATCGTCGCCGCCGTCCTTCTGGGCGTTGCCGTCATCATTGAGAAAAAGACCAACTGGGCCACCTGGCAGTATCTGCTGATGTTCCTGGTTCCCTATCTGATCGTGGGCTGGGAAACGTTGAAGGAAGCTGTCGAAGGCCTGTTTGAAGGCGAAGCCCTCAGCGAAGATTTCCTGATGAGCATTGCCACGCTGGGTGCGCTGGGCATCGGCTTTATGCCGGGCGCCGAGACGCAGTTCCCCGAGGCCGTCTTCGTAATGCTTTTCTTCCAGGTGGGCGAACTCTTTGAAGAGCTGGCCGAAGGACGCTCCCGCAAGAGCATCTCGCACCTGATGGACATCCGGCCTGACGCCGCCCACGTAGAGCGGGACGGCAAGCTGGAGACGGTCAAGCCCGAAGAGGTGGCCGTAGGTGAGATTATCCTCATCCAGCCCGGCGAGAAAGTGCCTATGGACGGCATTGTACTGGATGGCAAATCCAGCCTGGATACCGTAGCCCTTACCGGAGAAAGCGTTCCCCGCAGTGTCCACGAGGGGGATGAAATCCTGTCCGGCTGCGTAAACCAGAGCGGTGTCCTCAAAGTGAAGACCACCAAGGCCTTCGGCGAATCCACGGCTTCCAAGATCCTGGACCTGGTGGAGAATGCCGCATCGGCCAAATCCAAGAGCGAAAGCTTCATTACCAAGTTTGCCCGCATTTACACCCCTATCGTAGTGGCCCTGGCCGTGCTGGTGGCGGTGATTCCCAGCCTCATTACCGGCGAGTGGGTCACCTGGATCTACAGAGGCCTCCTCTTCCTGGTGGTCAGCTGCCCTTGCGCCCTGGTCATCTCCGTTCCGCTGACCTTCTTCGGCGGTCTGGGCGGAGCCTCCCGCAAAGGTATCCTGGTCAAGGGTTCCAACCTGCTGGACAAACTTTCCCAGGTCAAGACCGTGGTCTTTGACAAGACCGGCACCCTCACCGAGGGCGTGTTCGAGGTAACCGCCGTCCATCCGGAGGTGATTGACCAGAACGAACTGCTGCACCTGGCCGCCCACGTGGAGCGCCACTCCACGCACCCCATCGCCATGGCCCTCCGAAACGCCTACCCCAACGAGGCCGATGACTGCCAGGTGGAAGGCATCGAGGAGACCGCCGGTCACGGCATCATTGCCACCGTGAACGGAAAGAAAGTGGCCGTGGGCAACAGCAAACTGATGGAAAAAGTGGGCGCCCAATGGCGCCCCTGCGAGCAGAGCGGCACCATCATCCACATAGCCATTGATGGAGAATATGCTGGCCACATCGTGATCAGCGACCGCATCAAGGCCGATGCCGCCGAAGGCATCCAGGCCCTCAAGGCCGCCGGCGTGAACAAGACCGTGATGCTCACCGGAGACCAGGAAAGCGTGGCTGCCGCCGTGGCCCAAACGCTGCAGGTGGACGAATACCACGCCCAGCTCCTCCCGGCCGACAAGGTGAAAGAGGTGGAAAAACTCCTGGCTCAGGGAACCCTGGCCTTTGTGGGAGACGGCATCAACGACGCCCCGGTCCTTACCCGTTCCGATATAGGTATTGCTATGGGTGCCCTGGGTTCTGACGCCGCCATCGAGGCCGCCGACGTGGTGCTGATGGACGACAAGCCCTCCAAGATTGCCACCGCCGTGCGCATCGCCCGCCGCACCATCCGCATCGCCAAGGAGAACATCGGCCTGGCCATCGGTATCAAAGTGCTGGTGCTGGTGCTGGCCGTACTGGGCCTGGCCACTATGTGGATGGCTGTCTTCGCAGATGTAGGTGTGACGGTTCTGGCCGTTCTCAACGCTATGCGCGCCCTGAAAGCCTAGCCGGTTATTTCTTCCGGCAGAGGCGGAGGGCGCCGATAGCCAGCAGCGACTGGGCCAGCAGATAAGTGACCATAATCGCAAAACCCAACTGCTCGAACTGGACCACCTTGAAGGTTCCGGCGGCAATGAGACAGTCAGAGAAGGTAAACAGCACGGCGCCTATAAAGAGCAGCGTCCAGGTCAGTTTCTGGCGGAAGCGCAGCAGTCCGCACAAGGTGCTGAAGATGAGCAGCATCAACGTCATCCCATAAACGGCCATAGGCGCCAGCAGGGCCCCTTCAATCTTGAGGAAGCGCACCAGGAGGAACACCAGTCCTCCCATCACGATCAGGCTCAGAATCCAGCCCATAGGATTGATGCCCTTCAGGGACTGCCGTCCGAAAAGGGAGATATAGAAGAGATGGCCTATGAGGAAGGCGGCTATTCCTGCAGCGAAAAACACAAACTCATCCCGGAGCAGGAAGGTATCTCCCGCGCAGCCGAAGAGTTCGGCGGCAATCAGAAGGTACAGTTGATGGCGGTTGGCACCGTTCTCAACGGCGGCCGTCAGGACGGCGACAGCCAACAGGGGCATCAGAGCCGGCTTTACGATGCTGGCCAGTTCCGGATTCCAGATGAGGCCGGCCAGGTTGAGCAGGCAGGCTACAATGAAAAAGAGGATAGGGAGTCTTTTTGTCATAGCGTGTATAAATAGACCGCCTCCACGGAGGTGACGGCAGCGGTTTCCGTACGCAGGCGGGACGGGCCCAGATGGATGGGCTGATACCCGTTCTTAAGGGCCAGAGCGGCCTCCTCTTGAGAAAAATCCCCTTCCGGGCCGATGAGGATGGTGATGTCGGGCTCTCCGTCATGGCCGGCCTGACCGGCCATCTTAAGCACATCCATGATGCTCTGGCGGGGGATGGAAGGATCCTCGAAGCAGTAAGCGATGAGTTTCAGAGATGCCCGATCGGAGTCGGGCATGACGAGAAAGTCCTTCACGCTCATAGGCTCTACAATCTCCGGAATGCGGGCCTTCAGGGACTGTTTGGTGGCCGAAAGGGCTATTCGCTGCGCCCGCTCGGTCTTGTAGACCTTGCGCTCCGAGTGCTCCCCTATGAGCGGAACAATACGGTCTACGCCCAGTTCGGTGGCCTTTTCTACAAACCACTCGAACCGTTCGTTGTTCTTGGTGGGGCAGCAGCCTATGGTGAGATGATAGGGATGGGCTCCCCAGCCAGCCTCTTCCGAGAGAATTTCGGCCTCGGCCCCTTTGGGACTGTCCTCTGTAAGGCGGCAGTGGTACAGCGTTCCCAGCCCGTCAATCACGTCCACGGCATCCCCGGTACGGTGCCTGAGCACCCGCACACAGTGGCTGCTTTCTTCCGCGTCCAGCCGGCAGAACCGCCCGCTAACCTCATATGCATAAAACAGTTCCATCCCTACAAATATAACAATTTTACAGAATAGTTAGGCCTCCACCACGGCCAAAGTGGCTATGGAGATGCGTACGGAAGGGTCCAGGACGCTGCGAAGAAGCATCAGGCAGGAAGCCAGCGTGGCCCCGGTGGTAAAGGTATCGTCCACCAAAAGGATATGCCGGGCCGATGAAGGGATGTGCTTCAGGGAAAAGACGCCCGAGACATTGTGGAGGCGTTCTTCGGCCGAAAGGGAGGTCTGGCTTGGGGTGCGGCGGGTGCGGCGGAGGACATCGGTCCTCAAAGAGGCATCCAATGCCCGAGCCAGTTCGGACGCTATTACCTCGGCCTGGTTATAACCCCTTCTCCAATGGCGAAGCCAGTGAAGCGGAACGGGAATGACGGTATCCACATCGGAGAAAGGGGCCGATGCTGCCAGGAATCGGCCCAACCGGGCACTAAAAAAGCGCCCCGCCCGGAGATTGCGCTTGTACTTGAGCTCCTGGGGGATGCGCTTATAGGGGTTTTCGTGATGATAGAAAAGGAGGGCAGCGGCGTAGGCGTAGTCCAAGTGCCCCTCAGCGGGACGCAGACGCTCCAGCACGGAGTTGAACTCGTCGGCCATAGGGTTGTGAGCCTGTTCCCAGTAGTAGGTAAGGGGTAAATCGGACTCGCACCAGATGCAGAGATGCTGTTCCTGCGCACCCAACTTTTTTCCGCACACCAGGCAGGTGCGCGGCATCACCACATCGGCCAATTCCTTCCACATAGGAAGGACTAGTCTCCGTAAGGGTTCTGTTCCTTCCACTCACGGAGTTCGTCTCCGTGGGCAACTACGCAATGCTGGTAGATAAACTCTTTCCGGGCTTCTTCCAGGCCGTTCCACCAGACGGTGCAGGCGGGATACTGGGCCTTGGATTCATCCTTGTCACCGGCCTTGGCCAGACCCTTGCGGGCAATGCGCTCTTTCTCGCTTACGGGAAGAGACGACCACCAAACTTCCAGATCTACGTTTTCCATATCGCGGTCCTTTTTTGCAAATATAACAAATTATCTTTAGCAATACATACCGCCATTGACGGCAATTACCTGACCAGACACATAGGAAGAGAGGTCGGAACCCAAGTAGAGAGCCGTATTGGCAATTTCCTCCACGGTGGCTCCGCGCTTGAGCGGAATGAGTTTGATGAACTCGTCCTTGACGGCCTGGGGCAGGACCTCGGTCATTTCCGTGATCACGTAGCCGGGGGCGATGGCGTTGGCGCGGATGCCGCGGGGACCCATCTCCTTGGCCACGGACTTGGCCATGGCAATGAGGCCGGCCTTGGAGGCGGAGTAGTTCACCTGGCCCGGGTTGCCGGTCTGGCCGGCGATGGAGGCCATATTGATGATGCTGCCGCTCTTCTGGCGGGCCATCACGGGAACTACGGCGTGCAGGAAGTTGAAGGCGCTCTTCATATTCACGTCAATGACGGCGTCCCACTGCTGTTCGCTCATACGCATCACCAGACCGTCCTTGGTGATGCCGGCGTTATTTACCAGAATATCAATGCGGCCGAACTCTTTCTCAATCTCAGCCACTACCGTCTGGGTCTGTTCGAAATCGGCGGCGTTGGAGGCATAGGCCTTCACTTTGTGGCCGAATGCGGCAATCTCGGAGACCGTCTGCTCGGCGGCTTCGTTGATTACCAGGTCCGTAAAGGCTACATCGGCCCCTTCCGCGGCGAATTTAAGGGCAATGGCCTTGCCGATTCCGCGGGCTGCGCCCGTAATGAGCGCGACTTTTCCGTCTAAAAGTCCCATTTTAGAATTTCTTTTGAATTGAGTCTACAATTGTGATAAGGAGCGAACCCAGTACACCGGCGGTAAGGGATCCCAGGAGGATGGCAATCTTGCCGGCGTCACGCAGGTGCTGCGTTACCTCCGGAGCAATTTCCGGACCAGCGAAGGACAAAGTATCCACAAAAATGCTCATAGTAAAGCCGATACCGCCCAAGCAGGCCACGGCAAAGAGCATGGGCCAGGTGGCGCGGGAAGGCATGGCTCCCACCTTGAGTTTGATGGCCGCCCAGGATGCCAGGGTAATGCCCAGGGGTTTACCCAGCACCAGACCCAGGAAGATTCCTAGGCCCACGCTGCCCAGCACCGGATCAATGGCCTTGAAGATGTTGAAATACGAAGGGTCCGTGATTTCCACACCGGCATTGGCCAGGGCAAAGATGGGCATGATGGCAAAGTTCACGATGGGGTTGAGCTTGTGCTCCAGCCGGTAAGACGGCGGGATGGTCTTCTTGGTAAGGCTGCTCAGGCGGCGCAGGTGATGACGCTCGGGTCCGTTGGGGAACTCCTCGTAGGTGTGCACCTCTTCGGCCTCCAGCAGGCCGTCCCACAGAATCTTGGCGCGGCGGTGGAACTTGGCCTTGTTGTAGCGGGCCTCCATGGGGATGAGCATGGCCATCACAACGCCAGACATGGTGGCATGAATGCCGCTGTAGTAGAACAGCACCCATACGATGATGGCCGGGACGAAATAATAACCAAGACGTTTTTCTCCCAGTTTTTTCATGAGGGCCACAAACATGATGACCACAATGGCAATGGCCAGCAGCGGCAGGTTGATGTTGCCGCCGTAGAAGAGGGCCACCACCAGGATGGCTATGAGGTCGTCGGCAATGGCGAGGGCCGTCAGGAATACCTTGAGCGAAACGGGCACCTTGTCTCCCAGGATGGAGAGGATACCCACGGCAAAGGCAATATCCGTAGCGGTGGGGATGCCCCAGCCGGAAGAGGCTTCGGTACCGTGATTGATCAGGGTGAAAATAACGGCCGGCATCACCACGCCGCCCACGGCGGCAATCACCGGCAGGATGGCCTTCTTGAAGGAAGAAAGCTCACCGCAAACGACTTCCCGCTTGATTTCCAGACCCACGGTAAAGAAGAAGACCACCATCAGGATATCGTTGATAAACTTCTCCATGGTCATATCCTTGGGGAAGAACCAGTCTATGAACCCGTCCGGAGAGGCCACGTGGATGGTGAGCTCCGTGTGCAGGAAGTTGTGATAAATCTCTTTGGTAAAGGGCAGGTTGGCCAGCAACATGGCCAGGGCCACGCAGCCCAGCAGAATCACACCGTTGGCCCAGGGCTGCTTTCTAAAGCTGTCTTGTGAAATCTTGAAGTTGCGGACTTCTTTGTTCCACCAGTAAATAGGAATAAGTGCCATTTATTCTCCGAATAGATAATGATGCTGTTCCTTGGTGAGCGTGTCGATACGGATACCCCAGTCGGCCAGTTTGCGGTGGGCCACTTCCATATCCACGGCACGGGGAACATTGTTAAGTTTATAGGTAAGTTTGTTCTTGTTTTCTACCAGGTAGCGGGCGCTGAGGGCCTGGATGGCGAAGGACATATCCATAATCTCGGCGGGATGTCCGTCTCCGGCGGCCAGGTTCACCAGACGGCCTTCGGCAATGATATAAATTGTTTTTCCGTTTTCCAGGGTATAGCCCTCGATGTTGTTGCGGGCGGGCTTGTGGCTAACGGCCATCTCCTTGAGCTTGGCCACCGCCACTTCCACGTCAAAGTGTCCGGCGTTGCAGCAGATGGCGCCGTCCTTCATCCGGAGGAAATCTTCCGGACCGATGACGTCTTCACAGCCGGTAACGGTAATGAAGAAGTCTCCCTCTGCGGCGGCCTGGCGCATAGGCATCACCTTGAAACCGTCCATCACGGCCTCCATAGCCTTGATGGGGTCTACCTCGGTTACGATTACCTCGGCCCCCAAACCCTTGGCACGCATGGCCACGCCCTTGCCGCACCAGCCGTAACCGGCCACCACCACGTTCTTGCCGGCCACGATGAGGTTGGTGGTACGGTTGATTCCGTCCCACACGCTCTGGCCCGTGCCGTAGCGGTTGTCAAAGAGGTGCTTGCAGTCTGCGTCGTTCACCAGCATCATAGGGAACTTCAGCTTGCCGGCGGCGTCCATGGCCTTGAGGCGCAGGATGCCGGTAGTGGTTTCCTCGCAGCCGCCAATTACGTTGGGAAGCAACTGGGGATATTCGTTGTGCAGGGTGGTAACCAGGTCTCCGCCATCGTCAATGATGATGTTGGGACCTACTTCCAACACTTTTCTGATGTCTTCAAAATAGTCTTTCTCGTTGCAGCCGTGGATGGCAAACACATTGAGTCCTTCGTGAACCAAGGCGGCGGCCACGTCGTCCTGGGTGCTCAGCGGGTTGGAACCCGTGATATACATCTCTGCACCGCCGGCGGCCATAACCTCGCAGAGGTGGGCCGTCTTGGCCTCCAGGTGCACGCTCAGAGCCACCTTGAGACCCTTGAAAGGCTGCGTTTTCTCGAAATCTTTCTGGATGCCGTCCAGAAGCGGCATATGGGAGCGTACCCAGCTCAGTTTGAGCTCACCGCTTTCCCATAAGTTGATGTCCTTGATATGACTGGCCATACTAACTAAAAATGAAAGCGCAAAGTTAGTAAAAACCTTGCGCTTTTCCTAAAAGGAAACCAGTTCCCTACTTGTACTTTTTCTCTATCTCATCTTCCCGTTTCTCCACGTAAGAGACAAAGCTCTTGCGGAGGTCTTTGGGGAGGGACTCGTCTGCTTTGACCTTCTTTTCGATGGCCCACATTTGATCTTCCACCTTCTTGGCGGCATCCTTATCCTTGTTCTTGATAAGGGTCTCGTACTTGGACATCATCCCGTAAATACCATATTTCCGGCACAGGTCTTCTACCGTGCGGGGCGTCTGGGGAACGATGGCGGCCTTCTTGGTGGGCAGGGCTTCTTCCTTCACCATCTCCACGGCGTTGAAATCGATTCTTACACCCTTGGTCCTGGCAATGATGGCATCGGCCTCTTTCTTGGAGAAGTACTTCTTTCCGTCTTCGGCGGAGAATACCACCGTGCGCTCCACGCCATTTCCGGCATTGTAAACGGGAAGGAGGCTCTGGAGGTCTTCACCCACCAGCACGAAGCCGTCCCGCACGCGGATGTTGTGGTCGTCCAACGGAACCAGGCTGATCTGGAGGTCTTCCAGCTGGGCATCGGTTTCCTTGCGGACCGGCACCACGGCCTGAACGGTCCACTCGGAGGAGTTGGAGGGGGAAGGAACGGTGTAAAGCTTCACATCTGCGCCCAGGCTGAAGGAAGAGAAAGCGTTTCCGGCAAACTCTACCGTGCCCTTAGGGACATAGAGCTCGGAGGGTTGGTTGTTCTCGCAGGCGGCAAACAGGGCTGCGGCGGCCACCAGAATAAGGATTCGTTTCATAATATGGACAATTGGTTAGTTTTGGGTAGTTTCAGGGATTACATAGCGGCTTCTACATCGTCGGGGGCGATGGGCAGGCGGGCGTGGCCCAGACGGCGGGCGCCTTCGGGCGTTACCAGCACGTCGTCTTCCAGACGGATGCCTCCGAAATCGTAGTAGGTTTCCAGCTTGGCAAAGTTGATGAACTCGGCCCCGGTTCCCTCTTTCTTGAACTTCTCGATGAGGGCGGGAATGAAGTAAATGCCAGGTTCGTCCGTTATCACGTGGCCGGGCACCAGGCGGCGGGCCATACGGAGGGAGCCCAGGCCCAGCTGCTTGGCGCGGGTCTGGTCCGGGTCATAACCCACCAGGTTTTCTCCCAGGTCTTCCATATCGTGCACGTCCAGGCCCATATTGTGGCCCAGTCCGTGCGGCTGGAACAGGCCGGCCAGGCCGATGGCCATCATATCATCGATGTTGCCGTGCACCAGGTCCAGGGCACTCAGGCATTCCAGCATATGACGGGCTACGGCCAGGTGCACTTCCCGGTAAGTGGTGCCGGGCTTGGTAAGGCTGAAGGCCAGTTCGTTGCACTCGTAGACAATCTGGTAGATATCCCGCTGCTTGGGGGTGAACTTGCCCGAGGTGGGATACGTGCGGGTGAAGTCCGAGGCATAGTGCTCGTTGCTCTCCACGCCGGCATCGATGACCATCAGTTTGCCGGGCTCGATGACTTTGTCGTGCAGATGGTTGTGCAGGGTTTCTCCGTGCTGGGTGAGGATGGTGGGGAAAGATACGCCCCAGCCCTTGGCCAGCGCAATGCCTTCCATTTTGCCCACGATATCCTGCTCTATGATGCCCAGGGTAATGCAGTTGCGGGCTACGGAGTGCATGGCCACACCCAGGTCGCAGGCTTCGTCCAGGGCTTTGATCTCTACCGGCTCCTTGATCAGGCGCATGGAGATGACGGCCTTGATGAGGGCCTCGGACGGCTTGCCGCCGGGAACCAGTTCCTGCAGTTTGAGGGTATTGTAATAGCGGGACGGGGGCAGGAAGTGAACCGGACGTCCTTTGACGCGCTCCTCAAGCCAGGAGGCGATTTGACCGTAAGGCCTGTGGCGGGAAACGCCCACCGAAGCGGCCTTGGACTCTACGCTGGGCTGGGGACCCATCCAGATGATGTCGTCAATTTCCACATCATCGGCAAAGAGAATCTCCTCCCCCGAATCGATGCTCATAACGGCGGCCATCAGGGGCTCGTCCAGGCCCCAATAATACAGCCAGGAGCTGTCCTGACGCCATTTGTAGCAGTTGTCTTTATATTGGGCCGGGGCTTCCGCGTTTCCAACGAACAGAATGAGACCGCTCTGTCCGGCCTCCCTCATTTTGGCCAGCAGCGTGGCCCTTCGGCTTACATATACTTCCTTTGCAAACATCTCTGTGCTTATTTTAATTCCCTCAAAGATAAGTATTTTTTTGCGGAATCAAAAAGCATAGATAATTACGTAAAACAACATCACGGCCGAACAGATGAGTTTGAGGCCAGTGCCAAACATAAAGCCCAGGAAAGCCCCAAAGGCCGATTTCAATGAAGTTGTCGTGTCTTTTTGGGCAAAGAGAAGCTCTCCGGCAAAAGCACCCAGCAGGGAACCCAGGATCATCCCTACCGGAGGAAAGACCAGGCCGATGAAAAGGCCCACGATGGCTCCCCGGCTGCCCCATTTGCTGCCGCCGGTGAGTTTGGTGAAGTACGCCGGGACAAAATAGTCCAGTACACTTACCACAATCACAATACCCAG
Source organism: uncultured Bacteroidales bacterium (assembly GCA_900316245.1). Classification (GTDB taxonomy): domain Bacteria; phylum Bacteroidota; class Bacteroidia; order Bacteroidales; family UBA932; genus Cryptobacteroides. The sequence continues at coordinate 51,418 of ONCE01000017.1, forward strand.
CCACACCAACAGGAACGTGGTGGACAGGGGCTCCCCTGCGCCATTGGCTCCGGTGCCCCAGATATACAGAACCAACATCCCCAGCCAGCTCAGAGGCGGGCCGGGGAGGCCGGGAGCTATGCTTCCGATGATTCCAACCACACCCAAGACAATGGCGAGGATGGCTATAAAGGTTTCCATAGATTATTTGAAACGCTCCTTGATCTCTTCCTCCTTGTCCTCCACGTAGGTCTTGAAGTTGTCGCGGAGGCTCTGGGGAAGGGACTGGTCGGTCCTGACCTGCCTCTTAAGGGCGTTCAGCTGGGTTTGAGCCTCCCTGGCGGCCTTCCTGTCCTTGTTCTGGACACCCTGCTTGTACTGGTCCAGCAGGTCATAGACGCCAAGCTGGTTACAGAGACCGTCTACCGTCAGGGTATTGACATCGGCCTCCTCCGGCTGGGCTTCGGCCTTCTTCTCTTCCCGGACCGGCTGAGCCTCCTTCAACGGAGCAGGGGCGGGCGACGGGGCGGCTTCCTGGGCCGGAGCCTCCACGGCGGGCTGCTCTCCAGCAGGGCCTTCGGGCTCGGCCTTGGGTTTCTTGTTGGTATTCACGCAGGCGGCGGCCACCAGGACCACCAGGGTCAAAGTAACAAACCTTTTCATAGTATCAAGACAGGGATTAAACTTCAGGGGTATCCACTATTCCCATTCAATGGTTGCCGGCGGTTTGGACGAGATGTCGTAGACTACGCGGTTCACGCCCTTGACCTTGCGGATGATCTCGTTGGAGACATCGCGGAGGAAGTCGTAGGGGAAGGGGAACCAGTCGGCCGTCATCGCGTCCGTGGAAACCACGGCACGGAGGGCTACAGGGTTCTCGTAGGTGCGCTCATCTCCCATCACGCCCACGCTCTTGACCGGCAGCAGAATCACGCCGGCCTGCCAGATGGCGTCGTAGAGGTTGGTGGCCATTTCGCGGGGGTCTGAGGCCGAAGGGAAGCCCATACCGGTGCAGTTGTAATTGCGAAGGCCGCGGATGTAAATATCGTCGGCCTCGCGGAGCACGCGGAGCTTTTCTTCGGTTACGTCGCCAATGATGCGGATGGCCAGGGACGGGCCCGGGAAGGGGTGACGGCTCACCAGTTCTTCCTTGATGCCGAGGGCCCTGCCCACGCGACGGACCTCGTCCTTGAAGAGCATCTTGAGGGGTTCCACCACCTTGAGGTTCATCTGCTCCGGCAGACCGCCCACGTTGTGGTGGCTCTTGATTTTGGAGGCGATGCCGGGGATGCCGGCGCTCTCGATCACATCCGGATAAATGGTCCCCTGGGCCAGCCAGCGGGCATTTTCTATCTGCTTGGCATATTTGTCAAAGGTCTCTACAAACAGGCGGCCGATGATCTTACGCTTGGTCTCGGGTTCCGTGACGCCCTTGAGCTGGCTCAGGAATTCGGCCGATGCATCGGCGCCAATCACGTTGAGGCCCATATCCTTGTAGGAATCCAGCACGTCCTCGAACTCGTTCTTGCGCAGGAGTCCGTTGTTCACGAAGATGCAGGTGAGCTGGTTGCCGATGGCTTTGTTCAGCAGCACGCCGGCCACGGTGGAATCTACGCCGCCGCTCAGGCCCAGGATCACCTTCTCGCTGCCAATCTGCTCGCGCAGGGCGGCCACGGTGCTCTCGATGAAGGAAGCCGGGGTCCAGTCTCCTTCGCAGCCGCAGATGCCCAGGGCAAAGTTGGAGAGCATCTGGGTACCCTCGTCCGTGTGATACACCTCGGGGTGGAACTGCACGGCGTAGGTGGGCTCACCCTCAAACTCGAAGGCGGCGTTGACCACATCGGCCGTGGAGGCAATGACCTTGGCACCCTTGGGAAGGGCCGAAATGCTGTCTCCGTGGGACATCCACACCTGCGTCTGGGGCTTTACGCCCTTCAGGAGCGGGCTTTCGGCCACCACCTTGAGCATGGCACGGCCATACTCCCGGGTGTTGGAGGCTTCCACCTTTCCGCCGCCGGTGTGGGCCAGGTACTGGGCGCCGTAGCAGATGCCCAGCAGGGGCAGCTTGCCGCGGAACAGGCTCAGGTCTACCTGCGGGGCGTTGGCGTCGCGGACGCTGCAGGGGCTGCCGGAAAGGATCACGCCTTTCACGGTCTCGTCCAGGGCCGGGACTTTGTTGTAGGGATATATTTCGCAATAGACATTGAGTTCCCGGAGGCGGCGGCCGATGAGCTGCGTAACCTGGGAGCCGAAGTCCAGAATGACAATCTTATTCACTGCGGGAGTAGTTAGGGGTTTCTTTGGTGATGGTAATGTCGTGAGGGTGGCTCTCGGTCATACCGCTGGCGGTGACGCGGGTGAACTTGGCCTTCTTGAGGGCGGCCAGGTTGGCGGCGCCGCAGTAGCCCATACCGGAGCGGAGACCGCCCATCAGCTGATACACCGTCTCGGCCAGGGTGCCCTTGTAAGGAACACGGCCCACGATGCCTTCCGGAACCAGTTTGTTGAGTTCCACCTTGTCGTCCTGGAAGTAACGGTCCTTGGAACCGGCGGCCATGGCGTCAATGGAACCCATACCGCGATAAGCCTTGAATTTACGTCCGTTGTAGATGATGGCCTCGCCCGGGGATTCCTCGGTGCCGGCAAACATGGAACCGCACATCACGCAGTCTCCACCGGCGGCCAGGGCCTTGACCACGTCTCCGGAATAACGGAGACCGCCGTCGGCTATGAGCGTTACGTCCGTACCCTTAAGAGCCTGAGAAGCATTGTAGATGGCACTGAGCTGAGGGACACCCACACCGGCCACGATACGGGTGGTGCAGATGGAACCGGGGCCGATACCCACCTTCACGCCGTCTGCGCCGGCCTTCACCAGGTCGCGGGCGCCGTCCTCGGTGGCCACGTTGCCCACCACCACATCCAGATCCGGATAGGTGGCCTTCACTTTCTTGAGGAGGTCCATCACGCCCTTGCTGTGACCGTGGGCCGAATCCAGCACTACGGCGTCCACACCTTCGGCCTTGAGGGCGGCGATGCGGTCCAGCGCGTCGGGGGTGATGCCGATGCCGGCGGCCACGCGGAGGCGGCCCTGGGCATCCTTGCAGGCGGCCGGATAACGGCGCTCCTGCATCAGGTCCTTGTAGGTGATGAGGCCTACGATGTTGCCGTTGGCATCCACCACGGGGAGTTTCTCCACCTTGTGGGCCTGCAGCACAGACCTCACATAGTCGCGGTCGGTCTTGGTGGCGGGGATGGCGATGAGGCCTTCGGCCGTCATCACGTCCTTGATGGACACGGAAAGATCCTGCTGGAAGCGGACGTCACGGTTGGTGACGATGCCCACGAGCCGGCGGGTACCGTCCGTCACGGGAATGCCGCCAATATGGTTTTCCTTCATCAGACGCAGGGCATCTCCCACGGTCTGGTCCTGGCAGATGGTCACAGGGTCGCTGATCATTCCGTTCTCGGAACGCTTGACCTTGCGCACCTCTCCGGCCTGGGCCGCGATGCTCATGTTCTTGTGGATGACACCGATTCCGCCTTCCCGGGCCAGGGCAATGGCCATGGGAGCCTCCGTCACCGTATCCATCGCAGCCGAAACGATGGGGATGTTGAGGATAATGTTGCGGGAAAAACGCGTGTGAAGGTCTACCTCACGCGGGAGGACCTCCGAATAGGCCGGGATGAGAAGGACATCGTCAAAAGTGAGGCCTTCCATCGCAATTCTTTCATCTACAAAGGACATATCTCAGTTTTTTAAGGTTATTCTTCTTATATTTGCATCTGTATGCGTAAACTTCTACTACTCCTGTTGCTCGCCCTGGGAGCGCTCTCCGGCGCCCAAACCCGAACTTATTCGGACAACGCCGCCGGCAGTTTCGTCTTTGGCCTGGACAGCTACTTCTACGGCGAATCCGGCACCCTGGACTTCTCCGTGGGCGGCTCTCCCGTCCGGGCCCAGCTCTCCGGCGGCTCCGTCCGCGTGGGGAACACACTTCTGGAAAGCGGCAGCGGAGATACGCTCATCGGCATCCACGATTTCACGGGAGACAAGGCTCCCGAACTGGTGGTGGCCCGCAGGAACAACTCCTCCGTCTGGGCAAAAATCTATACTTGTTCCGCCGGGACCTGGCGTCCCATTGGAGAAATCAGGGCCGATGGAAAAGAGATCCGGGTATTCCGGCAGGTTCTCTCTATCCGCAGCGGCGAGGTCCTTCACTCGTGGACCTGGCACGACAGCCAGTTTGACTACAAGCGGTCCAACTAGCCTTCCGTCACGTGGATCAGGGACTTCACGGGAGCGATGCCTTCCAGGCGCTCGCGGCCGGGCAAGTCGTCAATCTCTACCAGGAACACAAAGTCTTTCACTTTAACCTTGTACTCCTTGCCGTCAATGTTGACCTTGAGGGCGTTCATGGCGTTGACCACACCGCTGGAAGTTCCGCCGGTGGCCAGGATGTCGTCAAAGAACGTGAGCTCGATGGTGTCTCCGTTGGGCTTGGAAGCCGCAATGTCCGAGCGACGGAAATAAATATGGTCCGGACCGTACTCTTTCATAATCTCCACCTGCACCAGGTCTCCCTCGGAGAAGGGCAGCTTGCCTTTCTTACGCAGCGTAATCACATTCTCCACCTTCTGGGCGTAAAGCATAGGGGTGGCAAACAGAAAACCGCGGGCCTCGGGGGCGGCAATGTTGGGGGTGTCGCATAAAGCCATCAGGTCATCTACCAGGTGGCGGAACAGTTCCTTGTTCTGGATGAGTGGAATGATGTCCACAAAGTTGACACCCTTTTTGGGGAAGTTGGGATAGTACTTGAGGTAAGATCTGTAATCCATATTACTATTCTACTGAATTCATGTCAATGAGGTTGTTGAGGAGGGCATATACGGTAAGGCCGGCCACCGTTTTGATGCCGGTCTTGCGCGTAATGTTCTTGCGGTGGGTGATCACCGTATAGATGGAGATGTTATACTCGTCTGCAATCTCCTTGTTGAGCTTGCCCTTAGCCACGCTCACCAGGATCTCCTTCTCGCGGGCGCTGAGTTCCTCCCCTTCCGGACGGGCGGCGGCCACCACCTCTTCCATCCGCACCACCATAGGAACCAGGATTTCGTCTTCTATGAGGGTATGTTTGGCCAGGTCCTGCCGGAGGCTGGAAAGGTAGAAGAGCACCTTGTAAGCTTCCGTCTGCTGGCAGGGGGCCGGCAGGAACATCGTCACCAGGTTCTTGAGGTCTACCAGCTTTTCCTCCACGTTGGAGTGGTTCTGCTCGTACTCCCCGATGGTGAAGGCGTTGTCGTCCTGGGAGTTGAGCATCTCCTCCACATAGGGGAACACCGTTTCTTCCTCGTAGGCGAAATGGGTCAGGAGTTCCTGGCGATAATCAAAAAAGAAGCGACGGATTACGCGCTTCTGCTGGTCCTCACAGGGGACAATCAATTCTTCCAGGGCCGTCTCAAGGTTGGGGAGCAATACCTTCGTGTAGTAGCTGTGGGAATTGCGGAGGTATCCCAGGATGGCGGAAAGATCCGCGTTTTGGAGGGCCTCCCGGGAGGGCCGATAGCCGTCCATCAGATGGACCCGGCAGATGAGAAGGAAGGTTTCTGCATCCAGGCCCGCTTTTTCACAGACTTCCTCCACGCTTTCTTCTCCGAAGCCCAGGGAAAGTCCCATCCGATAGAAAACCCCCAGGAGAGAGAAGTCCGCGTCCAGAAGGTCCGCCATCTTCATAGCGGGGCTCATTCCGTTGCGTTCATGGGTGCCTCTCATAGCCTGCAAAGTTAGTAATTTTTTGCGTATCTTTGCATAGAATGTCAGGCAATTTTCACATTGAGATTCCCGGGGGCGCCACGCGCGTGCTCCTGCACGCCTGCTGTGCCCCGTGCTCCAGCGCCATTGTGGAATGCCTTATGCAGAACGGAATTGAGCCTGTCATTTTCTATTCCAATTCCAACATCTATCCCCTGGAGGAATACGAGCACCGCCTGAGCGAATGCATCCGGTATGCCCGCAAGTGGGGGCTGGAAATCGTGGACGACGTCTACGACCACGCCGCCTGGGGCGGCTGCGCCGTAGGGCTGGAAAACGAACCCGAGCGCGGCGGCCGCTGCCTGCAGTGCTTCAAGTTCCGCCTGCTGCGGGCCGCAGAGTATGCATCGGCCCACGGGTTTGAAGTGCTCACCACCACGCTGGCCTCTTCCCGCTGGAAGAGCCTGGACCAGGTGAATGCCGCAGGCCAGTGGGCCTGTGAACAAGTTTCCGGCGTTACCTGGTGGCCCCAAAACTGGCGTAAAGGTGGCCTTCAGGAACGCCGGAATCAAATTATCCGGGAAGAGAACTTCTACAACCAGCTCTACTGCGGCTGCGAGTTCTCCCAGCGGGATTAGAATGCGAAGTTGACTCCCACTTTGATCTGGTTGCGGTTGGTCTTCCAACCCTCGGTCTTGTCAACATTGAGGAGGTTGTGGTCGTAACCCACGGTGAGCAGGATGTCACCAATCTGGAAACCGAGACCGCCGCCCAGATAGATGTTGAAACGGTTCATGTCTCCGTTCTCGGAGTTGTAGTGGTTGTAGGCTTCGCCTTCGTTGATGTGGATGGGACCAAAGTCAATGCGGCCGTTGTAAGTGGAACGGGCTACCAGGCCCACCTGGAACACGGGACCGGCAAAGGCATAAATGGAGGCGTTGTCGCTGATCTCAAACTGGTAGTTCAGGTTGACGGGCAGATTGAGGGCCAGCTCGGTGTAGTGCTCGGTGAAGGTAACGATCTCACGGACAGTGGCTGCACCATTATAGAAAAGCATATCGGCATACAGGCCGGGAGCAACACCCAGACCGCCTACCAGCGGAATGTTATAGCTGGCACCGACATAGAAACCATTCAGCTTGATAGCATCCAGGGCAGAATTCTCGGACTTGCTCTTTTCAATGGAAAGGAGATAACCGGCACCGGGCACCAGCTGGGCAAAAGCCTCGGTACCCATCAGCAGCATCGCAGCTGCGAAAACGCTTGCAATAATTTTTTTCATAGTATAGAACAATTGATGTATTTCCGCCTACAAAGTTAGTAAATATTTAAAATACCAACATCTTGGTATTGCCCGCCGTTCCAAATTCTTCTACCTTTGCGACAGAAAATTAGCCATATAGTTTAGGTAGTTTTATCCTTTTTATTGTTGAAAAAGCCAACCCGTGAGGGCTGGCTTTTTAGTTTTCTGTGCTGTCTCCGCTAGAAGAGATAACCTACGCCGATGTGCAGGAAGTTGCGTTTGATGGACTTGAGGTAGTCGTAATCTTCAACCCTTCTGTTAAGATTGAAAAAGCCCAGATCAAAACCAACCTCGATGCGGAGCATATCGATGACCTCTACGCCGGCAGCGAATCCCCAGTACATATTGAAGGGGTTGCGGGCACGGTGAGAATCATTCTTTTTGCTGAGCAGCGGATAGGTGGTGCCGTTGTCGTTGATCATTTTATGGGAAAGGGCAAACTGCAGGGTGGGACCGGTCTGGCCAAACACCTTGAGGCTTTCGTTGATCTCATAGGTGTAGCAGGACTGCAGGGGCAGATTGAGGGCCAGTTCGCGCACTCTGTAATCGTCGTTGGCCCAATAGCGGCCAAACAGCATGGAGAGGTTGGCACCGGGCATGGCGGCCAGGCCGTCCAGTACGCTGTCCAGATTCAGATAATAGTTGGCACCGGCAAAGAAGCCGTCCAGGGAAGCGTGGTCATAGTCGAAGCCTTCGGTAAGGTAGTTGGCCGATTTCATGGTCTCAAATGCGTGTACGTAACCGGCATTGGCTACGACCTGAGCACGGGCCTGCCATCCCAGAAGAAGGGCGGCGGCAAGAACAATAATCTTTTTCATATTGGACATAAATATTATAATTCGTCTCTAAATCCGTGCAAAGTTACGATTTTTTTACAATATAACCACAAATGGGGATTGACTGGTTGCGATTTGAGCCGTATCTTTGCGCCCAGCGCAAAAGACATAAACTATGATACTGGCAGATTTGAAAACCGGTGAGACAGCGGTGGTTGTCCGGGTCCACGGACACGGCAGTTTCCGCAAGCGCCTCATCGAGATGGGTTTTATCAACGGGAAAGAGGTGCGGGTGGTGCTCAACGCTCCGCTCAGGGACCCCATTGTCTATGAGATCATAGGCTACAAGGTATCTCTCCGCAGGGAAGAGGCCCGGCAGATAGAGGTGGTGACGGAAGAGGAGGCCCGCGAAGCCCTGGTAACCGACGAGCACCTGCAGGCTCTCCCCGGAGACCTGGCCGAAAAGGAACGCCTGGATAAAGCCCTTGCGCATCTGGCCCAGGAACGCCATCACAACATCCGCGTAGCCCTGGTGGGCAACCCCAACTGTGGAAAGACCTCCCTGTTCAACATTGCTTCCGGCAGCCACGAGCACGTGGGCAACTACTCCGGCGTAACCGTGGATGCCAAGGAAGGCCATCTGAAATACAAGGACTACGACATTACCCTTGTGGACCTGCCGGGCACCTATTCTTTAAGCGCTTATTCCCCGGAAGAACTCTACGTCAGAAAGAACATCCTGGAAACCATGCCGGACGTGGTGGTCAACGTGGTGGACGCCTCCAATATCGAGCGGAACCTCTACCTCACCACCCAGCTCATTGATATGAACCTCCGGATGGTGATGGCCCTCAATATGTACGACGAGCTGCAGCACAAGGGGGACAAGCTGGATGTCAAGCAGCTGGGATACCTGCTGGGCGTACCGGTGTGCCCCACGGTAAGCCGCGACGGCCAGGGCATCCCCGAACTCTTTGACACCATCATCAAGATCTACGAGCAGTCGGACCCTCAGCTGGGCCGTCATATCCATATCAACCACGGAAAGGAACTGGAGCAGAGCATCCGGCACATCCAACCCTTCATTGCCCACAACGAGTCCCTCAAGGCCCATTACTCTACCCGTTACCTCACCATCAAGTACCTGGAGGGGGACAAGGACGTGGAGCAGATCCTGTCCACGATGCCCAACATCCAGGACATCTCCGACGCCCGGGCCGATGAGCGGCAGCGCATCCGGAAAATCCTGGGCATATCGGCCGAAAGCGCCATCGTGGATGCCAAGTACGCCTTTATTCAGGGCGCCCTGGCCGAAACGTATGAAAAATACCAGGCCGAACGCCCCCGGCGCACCCTGACCGACAAGATTGACGCCCTGGTCACCAACCAGTGGGCGGCTTTTCCCATCTTCATCCTGCTGCTGTGGTTCATCTTCTGGGCCACCTTCACCCTCGGCCAGTATCCTATGGACTGGATCGATGCCGGGGTGGCCTGGCTGGGTGAAAAAGTGGGGACGCTGCTAAGTGACGGCTGGTTCAAGGACCTGCTGGTAGACGGTGTCATTGCCGGCGTGGGCAGCGTGCTGGTGTTCCTGCCCAACATCCTGATCCTGTATTTCTTCATCTCCATTTTGGAAGACAGCGGATACATGGCGCGCGCAGCCTTCATTACGGACAAGCTGATGCACAAGATAGGCCTGCACGGCAAGAGCTTCATCCCCATGGTGATGGGCTTTGGCTGCAACGTACCCGCCATTATGGCCACCCGCAGCATTGAGAGCCGCAAGAGCCGCCTGGTTACCATAGCCATCATTCCGTTTATGTCCTGTGCGGGACGCCTGCCCATCTTCGTGCTCTTTGCGGGAGCCTTCTTCCCGCACCAGCCCGCGGCGCTGCTGGGCATCTACCTGCTGGGCATTCTGCTGGCCATCCTGTCGGCCCTTCTGATTGGCAAATTTGTAAAGGATGACGACCTTCCCTTTGTGATGGAACTGCCGCCGTACCGTGTCCCCACGGCCAAAGCCATCGGCCGGCATACCTGGGAGAAAGGCCGCCAGTACCTGGAGAAGATGGCCACCACCATCCTCATTTTCTCCATCGCTCTCTGGGCCCTGGGTTACTTCCCCCGCCACGAAGGCGCCTCCAAGGCCTATCAGCTGGAACATTCGTACGTGGGCACCATCGGCAAGGCCATCGAGCCGGCCATGGCCCCTATGGGCTTCAACTGGAAGATGGACGTGGGCCTTCTGGCCGGCGTAGGAGCCAAGGAGCTGGTCATCAGTTCCCTGGGCGTGACCTATGCGCAGGAGGGAGACGAGTTCCTGGCCGAAGATGATTCCGAAGAGACCGCCCTGCAGCGGGCCCTCACGGACTCCATTCCCACCGCCGCCGCCCTGGCCTTCATGGTCTTCGTGCTGCTGTACTTCCCCTGCATCGCCACCTTCGTGGCCATCAAAAACGAAACAGGAAAATGGCGCTGGGCCATTCTCCTGTGTGCGTATACCATTTTGGTGGCTTGGGTCTGTGCCTTTGCAGCCTACCGCCTGGGGCTTCTGATCTGGCCGGCTTAGCTGCTACACACTCACGAGCCCATCGGCCACCGCATGGGCAATACACTCTACAATGCTGTCCAGACCGAATTTGGTCTTGATTCTTTCTTTGTAGCTGTCAACGGTATTAAGGGAGATTTCTAATGCAGAGGCTATCTGGGCATTACTGTAACCGGACGTGGTGAGCTGAAGGACGTCCAGTTCACGGGGTGTAAGTCCCTGGGGTTTACGGGTTTCAAGGTTCTCTTCTCCTCCGAACAGCCGGATAATCCGGGCCGAATCGAGGGTCTCGCCAAAGAAAAGGCACTTACCGGCTGCTACATCAGTTATGGCTTTCACGATGGATTCGGGAGAAGAGTCTTTGGCCAGATAGGCGCATGCTCCGGAAGAAATGGCCTTCATGATAAAGGCCGGCTTCTTATAATGAGAGAGGACCAATGTGCGCACAGCGGGAAAAGCTTCCCGGATGATACCCAGGAGAGTGAGTCCATCCGTGTCCGACTCCAACGTGATATCCACAACTGCCACATCTGTCTGGGGATGGGCGTTCAGAAAGGCCACGGCCGATCCAGGCGAGGCTACGGATTCTACAGACGCAAATTCCTTTTGGGCCGTAAGGGCCAATTTGAGCCCCATTACAAAGACGGCAGAGTCTTCTATCAGCAGTACATTTATCATAGGTCGATTCTTATTTCCAGTCCTCCTTGGGGCCGATTGTCCATCTGCAGGGAGGCTCCCATCTTTTCCAATAATTCCCGGGTAATCACAAGACCCAGTCCGTGCCCCCAACCCCCGGTCCCATCTTTCATCCCAGGGCCTTCGTCGGTTATGACGATGCTACGTCCTCGGGCTTTCAGAATTACTTTTCCTCCCGGAGGCGTCACTTTTACGGCGTTGTCCAGCAGGTTCCTTAAACAGGTCAGCAGCATATTGCGGTCGGTCAGAACGATGAGTCCCTCCGGAATATCCACTTGGATGACGTTGCCGCCCTGGATGCCGCCTCTGGCTTCCTCCGTCAGCAAGGTCAGGTCCTCTTCCCGTTTTACCGGTTTCAGCATCCCTTTCTGGTCCAGGGACCAAAGCAGCAGGTTTTCCAGAAGCGAAGAGGCCTTGTCGGCCGACTCTGAGAGCGCCTGGAGGCCCTCTTTAAGCTGCTCCGGTGTAAGATGGTCGGCCTGCCGAAGCAACTCCCTGGCGAGCATTCTGTTGCCAATGACTGGATTTCTGAGGTCGTGCGAAATGATGGAGAAGAAACGGTTGCGCTTGTCCAGCTCGGCCACAAGCAGACGACGTTCACGAAGGCGGACAAACGTCCACAGGATGGCACCAACAAGCAGCATGTACAGCAGCAGAAAGGGCCAGCGGAGCCAAAGGGGCGGGGGCACGCGGAGGATCCGGACAGAGGCTCCTCCACAACCCCAACGGCCAAAGAGGTCGGAGGCCTGCTCTTCCAGAGTATACCGACCGGCCCGCATATTTTCCGGCAATCCCGTAAAGAGCCTGTCTGTCCACTCGCCGCCGTTGAGGCGGTAGCGGTGCCGAACCCACTTTTCCAGCGGCAGGTTTCCTTGTGCCGATAGGGCCAGCAAACTGTCCGGATGGAAGGCCACTGCGCCGACGGAACCGCCAAAGGCCAGAGAACCATCCCTTAAGCGGCAGGAGACATGCTCGCCATAGATGTTCGAGGGAAATCCCAGTTCTTCGGGGACCCGGCCTACGCTGCCATCGGTGTCAATGAAATACAAGCCGTCTTCCGTGCCCGCCCAGAGGCGGCCTTTCGCATCGGCCTCCACCGACTGCACCAGCATACCGTCCAGGAAATGCGCGCCGAAGAGGCTCCACAGCCCGCTGCGGGTGGCTGCCCAGACACTGCCGTCCGGGGCAAGGCAGAGGTCCGTGACATAATCGTCCGGGATGGAGGAATTCCCCCGGTAGTATTTGGTTACCAGTCCTGTATCCTTGTCTATAACATTGATTCCGGCCTGCGTGGTGGCATAGACCAGGTTTCCCTTGGCATCTTCGATGAGGCGGCTGCCCAGACGGGAACTCAGGTAAATGTTGGTATCGGTTTGCAGGGAGGGATAGCGGAAGGGGCTGAGCCAGCGGGGCGGAAGGCTCTTTCGGGCGTAGCGATCCCATTCATTGAGGCCAACACCTTCCCAAGTGACCACCCAGAAACGGCCTTCTCCGTCTTCCAGAAAGTCCGAGATCCAGTTTGCGCCGTCCAGGGAACGAGCCTCTATCTGCTCCTTGGGGAGCGGACCGGTAAGGCGGTCCTTGTATGCTTTGCGGCCGTCCTTCCAGACCTCCCAGCCGGTGTTGTTCCACAGGCCCACGTACACAGTGCCGCTACGGTCTTCGTAGAGGCAGGAAACGCGGTCTTCGGCCCGGCCCATCCATATTTTGCCGGTATGGTCTTCCAGGAGGGCCGTGATGTTGGCCGACGATAGTGTTCGCACCTGTTGCAGGGCAGGACAGAGGACCGAGAGGCCGTTATCGCCGCCTACCCAGAGGTTCCCCTGGCGATCCTCGAAGAGGCAGTAGAGTTCTGTGGAGGCCGTTTGATAGACGGGCGTGTCTTCAGGTTTTTCCGTATTGACCGGCCCCACGCCGTAGGAGCCTGCAGCCCAGAGCTGGCCTTTATGGTCTGCCAAAAGCCGGGCGTGGGCAATGGGAAGCCGGCCCAGGGAGATGGTCGCACCCGCCTCAACGGTATGAAGGAGGGAGGTGTGGTCATCAAACGCGTAGAGCTTTCCGCCGGTTTCGGCGTAGCTTCCGATGCACATCACCCCTTCCCATGAGGGGAGGGTGATATGCGGGCTCTGTTTGTCTTCTACATACTGGTTAGAGACTAGGCGGCCGGCTATCCGAAGCTTTCCGTCCTGCGCCTCATATATTTGATAGTAGGGGTAGTCGCCTTCAGAATCCCGCTTCTCATAAGCGCAGCGGGCCTCCTCCCGGATACCGTCTTTGTAGGACAGTTTCAGCAGCAGCGTATCGCCCACGGTGGCCCAAACATAGCCCTCCGCGTCCGTGTGCAGCGCTCGGATGTTGCCGGCAATGCCATCCTCTCTTACCCGGAGCCCCTGTGTGCTCCCTACCCACAATCGGCCCGCCTTATCCACCGTAAGCGCATTCACCCGGCCGTACTCCTTCCAGCTTTGGAAGTGCATGCCGTCAAATCGGGCCAGGCCGTTCCGGGTGCCTATCCATAGGGCACCATCGGCCCCCTGCGCTATGGCGTAAACCGTATTGGACGGCAGCCCGTCCGCCGCGCTGTAGTTCAGAAAACGCGGCGCTGCAAGCAGCAGAGACAGGATGAAGGCAAGGCATGTCATACCTTTACAAAGATACGGCTTCCTCCGGAAAAAACCTTGTATATCAGGCCCCCGTGGCGGATTCCGCCACAAAAGAGTTTTCCAGAAGGTTTACCTTTGTGAAAAACACGAAGACTATGAAAAGAATTCTTGTTTCTTTTTTTGCTCTGCTAACCACTGTGAGCATTTTTGCCCAGGCCGGACTTGGCCATGGAGAGGCGGTTGGACAGACGACGGCCAATCCCACCCAGGGAAAAAAGCATTGTCCGCACTGCGGCATCACCATGGGCAATATTACCTATCCCTGGCAGCATGAAAACTGGTGCCCCTATTACCGGAGTAACGGATCCGGATCCAGCAGTAGTTCCTCCTCGTCCATTTCCTCTACGGTGACAGGCGCGGCCATAGGAGCCGGCGCCGCCGTTCTAGGCAGCGCTATCTCCAGCCTCATTACCAGCGCCATGGACCACAGCCACGGCGACAACAATTACTACACCAATGACGGTTTTGCCCAGCAGCTCACCTTTGAAACGCAGTACAACCGCGACGATGATCACACTTGCGTGGTGCTCCGGGACCCCAAAACTCAAAAGAAGGGCATCTGGCACAATGCCTACGTGGCCGGTTCCAAGTCCAACAATCCCCAGCCCACGTCCGGGTTCTGGATCCTGAAGCCGGAATTCGACCAGATATATCTGGATCAGTATATGAACAAGCCCTACGCCATCACGTGTCAGTCAAAAACCAAAAAGGGACAGTCCTTGCAGGAATGGCAGGTCTATGAATTCGGCCTGGGCACCTTCATCTATCAGGGACATGCCACCATCATTTCGCCCTTCCCGGCAGAGGACGTGGAGTTCTCTCTAAAAAGGTCCAAGCTTATGCTGCAGAAAGATGGCGCCTGGGGCCTCTACGCTGTGGCCCGCGCCGGGGCCGATGAAATCAAAAAGCATCCCATTACACTGAAAGAAGTCGCCGCTCCTCAATTCGACAGCATCCAGTTCTACGGTACGCAGAACTGCGTTTGGAAGAACGGTCTTGCGGGCATTATCGACGATGATGGCAAGGAACTCATTCCCGTGAAATACAAAGATGTAGGCACGGTCCTCGGCAAGAAAAAATGGGCTTGGGCCCTGATGGGTGAAGGGGAATGCGGCCTGGTTAACACCAAGGGCGAAGTCATCCTCCCGTTCGAGCATGAGAGCATGCATGTGGATGAATATGGCGTATCGGCCCGCCGGAAAGGAGAAGACAAATACTTTGTACTCCTTGCCGATGGTACCAAAACGCCCGCCCTCTACGACGATGTCACCTTCACCAAGGACGGTTACGTATTCGAACAAAACGGCCTGTATGGCTTTGCCACCCCCCAGGGGAAGACGGTACTGGAGCCCGCGTTTGAGAGCATCCAGATTGTGGACAACGACCCAGATTTACTGAAATTTGGTCCGCTGGGCAGCGAGTATGTAGGCAAAAAGATGTTTTTCGTGAAAAAGGATGGCTGCTGGGGCGCCAGGCACTGGACCGATGGCAGCTATATCCTGGAGCCTCTCATCCTTGACCGTAGCCAGATGTATTTATACCTGAACTCGCTGAATACAACCGATTACTATATGCTCGCCCGCATCCAGCGCCAGGAATATCTGAACCGGAAGGATGAGTTTGAGACACAGGCCCAGTTCGAGGCCCGCCAGGCCAGTCCGGCCGACAATGAAGCTTACGTTGACAAGAAGATGGAGAGCTTCCCGAAGGACTTCCTGAGAGCGCAGCTCAAGAAGGCAGCCGAGTCCGGAAGTGGGATGACTATCAACTGGCACGCGTACGATGCCGACAAAGGGGCTTTCCCTTTCACCAGCAATCTCTCGCCCATCCCCATCTATTATTTACCCGTACCCATTGAGGAAGGCCCGGCTTTCCGGGAGGCGCTTGCATCGGTCCGGACCAAAGACCTGCTGCAGACAACCACGCTGTTTATCTATCAGCACTTTGCGCAAATCGGGAAAATGGACATCACCCTGCCTTCCGGCAAAGTCTATCATTATGTAAACCCGGGCCTGGAAGGCTATACCGGACCCATTGTTGAATATTCAGATTTATATTGATTATGAAACGTTTAGCTATTCTTTTGCTGGCCGTACTCGTTACGGCTCCCGCGTTTGCCCAGACGAAAAATGAAAACCTGGGGAAAAAGTACGGCAATTATGAAATCAAACTGACCAAAGACAAATGGACCAGTGAGGCTGTTGTGTCGGCTATCTGGGATAACGCTACCGGTGTCTGGGTTACCGCTCCCAAACTCAAGAACAAAGAAGGTTCCATCGTCTTCCTTCCCAACACCGATGTAGACTTTATTGAGGGAGACCGCTACGTCCCGGAAGCACAAGGTCTGGTGGTTGTAGGAAACGGATACTACTGGGCCAAAGGGATCGAGAATCCCAAGACCAAGTGGCTCATCCGGGGGTGCGGGGTGTTTAAGATAGAGGACGATAAACTGGTTCCTATCCTGCAATCCGGTGATCCGCTGGATATTGCCTATATCTGGGAAGCCCGCTACACTGTCTTCTCTGTGATTCCCGGTCACGCGCTCATTCTGGGATCATTCCACCCCAAAGACAAGGACGGGTATTCCATCTTTAACCTATCCGGCGAACGCCTGTACAACGACCTGAAGGATTGGAAGTTCAAGGGAGAACCCAGCCTGAAAATCCAACTGGAAGACGGCACCTGGCACCACCTGGACCCCGCCGACGGCAGCATGGTAGACTAAGTCGCCCCCGGGTCCCGGTGATTATACTCTACGCCGCAGCAAGCACTTTTGCCCAAAAACGCTTGCCGCGGCGTTTTGCGTGACGTGGCAGCCAGCAAAAAACGCCAAAAGTGCTGGCTGTCAAGTAGGCCGATACAAGGGAGGGGTGGGCTGGAGCGTATGTAGGCGAAAAAGGGTCCGTGCGGGGGCCCGTGCAGGGAGCGGTGCACGGGACGCGGCCGGGAGGGCCGGACCTTGGTCCGAGACCTTCCGGACGTGGCACGGGCATGACGGCGTGTGTTTGACGACGTTAGACGCGCCGAAGGCGTGGCTAAAAGGAGGAGTTCGCCGTCAAGCGACCGGGTGAGCCCCTTTTTCGCCGTTGGAGCTCCAGCCCACCCCTTCCTTATATCGGTAAACTGATTACTTTAAATTAATAAACGGAAGGGCTCCGCCGCCGTTGTATTCGGGGAGCTTGCCGTCCCATTTCTGGATGGCGTCCTGCTGGACCAGCAGGGCGTTCAGGGAAGCTGCCACCGTACGGTTGTAATAGGCTTCGCCGTCGGCCTTGATCTTGAGGGCCTGGGCTTCACCTTCGGCCTTGGCAATCTCGATCTTGGCGTTGGCTTCGGCCTCTTTTACCTGATTTTCTGCGCGGAGGGCGCTCTGGATGGCGGCGTTCTTGGCGTCAATCATCTGACGGAGGCTCTCCGGAGGGGTGATCTGGGAGGTGAACTCCTGCACCACAAAGCCTTCTTCTCCCAGCGAGGTGTCCAGCATGGCGCGGACTTCGGCCTCAAACTTGGCGCGGCTGGCCATCAGTTCGTCGGAGGTGTAGTTGTTGGCGGTGATGCGGTAGGCGTCGTAGATGCAGGTGCGCATATAACCGGCTTCGATGTCGGCCAGGGGCTTGCGGTACTTGGTGAAGATTTCCGTGGCCTTGTCGCGGTTCACCATATAGGCAAGGGTGGGATCCATGCTGAAGGTGGCGGCATCCTTGGTGGTTACCGTAAAGGCGGGATAGTCTACGCGCTGCACGTATACGGGATAAGTGAAGATGTCCGTAGTGAAGGGATTGATGAACACCAGACCGTTGACGGGCTGGGTGATGAGCTTGCCCTGCTCCGTGAGGGAGAATTTCTTGAACTTGATACCCACCTCGGAGTTGTCGATGAGCTTGCAGCAGCTGGCTCCGCAAACGAGGAGGACCAGGACCGTGGCGGCAATGATCAGGAAGGTCTTGCCGGGTTTGTTAAGTTTGTTGGACATGGCTGTTGGTTTTAAAGAAACCCCCGGTGACATCGCTGACGTCGGGGGTTGTAGTTTATTTGGGCCTTACCGGCTTAAAGGTTGGCGTTCTCCTTTTTCCAGTCTGCAACGGCGGGAACGATACCGAGGGTAACAATCTCGTCGCGCATCTTGACAAGGTGCTCGTAGGAAGCCTGGAGGGCAGCCATTTCCTCGGGGGTACCCTGAGGGTTGGTGAAGTGGCAACCGGTAGCGTCAATGACGGTGGGCATAGCCATCATCACGTTCTTGTACTCGGCGTTGTTCACATAGGTGCCGGCGGGCCATTCGAACTTCTGGCCACCCATAGCGGCCTCGATCATCTTCACGGCCTGGTAAGCGGGGCTCTGGAAGGAGCTGCGGCCACGGAGCTTGATGATGTTGGAACCACCCTGGATGGTGTTGTGCTTGATTTCTTCGAAGCGCTGGGCGCTCAGACCCATCTCTGCGAGGGGCTTGCCGTCAATCTTCACGTGGGAAGCGAACACGGCCATGGCCTCACCGTGACCGCCATAGGTGCGGGCACCGGTAACCTTGTACTGAGGCACGTTGAATTCCTGGGCCAGGGCTTCCTGCAGACGGGTGCTGTCCAGAGCGGCCAGGGAAGTGAGCTGGCTGGGCTTGAGGCCGGAGTGGATGAGGGCGGTAAGGGCCGTCACATCGGCGGGGTTGAAGATAACCACCACGAACTTGGCGTCCGGGCAGTACTTCTTGATGTTGTCACCGAACTCGGCGGCAATCTGGCAGTTACCCTTGAGGAGGTCTTCACGGGTCATGCCCTCCTTACGGGGTGCACCACCGGAGGAAATGATGTACTTGGCATCCTTGAAGGCAACGGCGGGATCGATGGTAGCGGTGAGGTTGATGCCCTCGAAAGCGCAGTGGTCCATTTCTGCCAGGACACCCTTGAGGCCGGGCTCAAAGATATCGTACAGGCAAATGTTGGGAGTAAGACCAAGCATAGCCGCGGTCTGTACCATGTTGGAACCAATCATTCCAGCAGCACCTACAATCAGGAGTTTTTCGTCGGTGAGAAATTTCATGATATTTTTGTGTTTTAAAGTTGTCTCTTTCGTTCGAGCCCACAAAGATACGAATTTCCGAGGAAAGATGTGTTGGAATTGACAAAAATGCGTTATCTTTGCGACTGAAAATTGTAACAATTAGTATGGAGCCTCCCAGTCAGGTCAAGTCCAACCAGTTAGCGGGCGTCGGTTCAGACGACCCTCTGTCGCGATTGTATACCCTTGAATGCTAAAAAACCCGGTGCCCTTGGAGCATCCGGGCGGCTTTGTATTGTTGTTCGAACCAAACCATTAAATGGGACTATATCTAAAGAAGAAACTTGAAAACGAAGCCACCATCGGTGTGTGGCAAATCACAGAAACGGAGGAGGAGCTCACCCGCCTGAGCGCCACCCCCACGGACGAGATGGAAGAAATCTCGTTCATCAAAAGCGAATCGCTTCGCAAGCAGCGCCTGGCCGTGCGCGCGCTCCTGAACGCCCTCTTTGAAGAAAAGGTGTACCTGAGCCACCACGACAACGGCAAACCGTATCTGGAGAACAACGCCGTCAACATCTCCATCACCCATACGGAAAAATACGTAGCCGTCATCCTCCACGAGGAAGAAGACTGCGGCATAGATATCGAATCCCTGGACCGGGACTTCTCGGCCGTGGAAAAGAAAGCCCTGAGCGAGGAAGAAATCGAGGACCTCGAGGAAGAGAAGCGCAACGAGCAGCTGGCCATCTACTGGTGCGCCAAGGAAGCCATCTTCAAGCTGCTGAGCCGCTACAACGTGGACTTCGCCGAACAGATCGAGATCGAGCGTTTCCGCCCCCGCGGAGAAGGCGAGCTGGAGGCCACCTTCATTGACAAGAACGAGGACGAACAGGACTTCAAACTGGAGTATATGACCTTCGACCGCCACGTTATGGTTTGGGTGGTGGAAGACTGATTGTTGAAAACTTTTCAACCGTGTAACACAAGGGTTATATTTTAGAACTATTCTAAATACAAAATTTTAGTAAGCTGTTGATCTTAAATGAATTAACAGCTTATTTTTTGTTCTGTTGATAACTTTTTCTTGAGAAATCGTGGGAAAGTTGGCTAGAATAGTATAATTTTGTTCCCGAGGGGAAAGGCCCCTATATTAACACGAAGTAGAAACTAGAACTAGACCTATGGTTAAGAGTGTATTAAAACGTGACGGTCGCCGTGTAGATTTCAACAACCAGAAGATTGTTGCGGCCATCCTGAAGGCCATGGATGTGACCGATGCCGGTGAAGACATTGTACTCGCCGCCCAGATTGCCCAGACCATCTCCGAGCTGGACAAGGATGTCATGACCGTGGAGGAAATCCAGGAAGTGGTGGAGAACCACCTGATGAACAGCCCCCGCCAGGAGGTTGCCAAGGAGTACATCCGTTACCGCAACAAACGCAATATCGCACGTAAGGCCAAGAGTAACGAAATCTTCGAAACCATTATCCAGGCCCAGTCCAACGATATCACCCGTGAGAATGCCAATATGAACGCGGACACGCCCGCGGGCATGATGATGAAGTTTGCGTCCGAAGCCACCAAGAGCTATGTGGACGAGTGCCTCCTGAGCGACCCTGTCCGCGAAGCCGTGGCCAACAACTACATCCACATCCACGATAAGGATTATTATCCCACCAAGTCCCTCACCTGCATCCAGCACCCCCTGGACATCATCCTGGAGCACGGCCTCAAGGCAGGACACGGCGAGTCCCGTCCCGCCAAGCGCATCGAGACCGCCAGCGTGCTGGCCTGCATCTCCATGGAGACCGTCCAGAACGAGATGCACGGCGGTCAGGCCATCCCCGCCTTCGACTTCTATCTGGCCCCCTATGTGCGCAAGACCTTTGAAGAAGAGGTGGAGAAGGCAGCCGAGCTGTTCAACGCGGACCTCGATGACGTGATGGAAAGAAAGGTGGACGATTATATCAAGAGAGACCTGATTGGCCTCCAGGGAAAAGACCGCGCCTTCCAGCACGCCATCAACCAGACGGTGAACCGCGTTCACCAGGCTATGGAAGCCTTCGTTCACAATATGAACACCATCCACAGCCGCGGCGGCAACCAGGTTGTGTTCTCCTCCATCAACTACGGCACAGATACTTCGGCTGAAGGCCGCTGCATCATCCGTGAGATCCTGAACACCACCTACGAAGGTGTGGGCAACGGCTCCACCGCCATCTTCCCCATCCAGATCTGGAAGAAAAAGCGGGGCGTATCCTACCTGCCGGAAGATCCTAACTATGACCTCTATAAATTCGCCTGCAAGGTTTCGGCCCGCCGTTTCTTCCCCAACTTCCTCAACCTGGATGCCTCTTACAACCAGGACGAGGCCTGGAAAGCAGACGACCCCAAGCGTTACGAGCACGAGGTAGCCACGATGGGTTGCCGCACGCGCGTATACGGCAATAAGTTCGGCCCCAAGACCTCCATCGGCCGCGGTAACCTGAGCTTCACCACCATCAACATCGTGAAGCTGGCCATCGAAGCCATGAACGAAGAGGCCGACAAGAACCTCCGCATCCAGAAGTTCTTCAAGAAACTGGATTGGGCCCTGGACATCGCCGCCCGCCAGCTCAACGAGCGTTTCGAGTTCCAGAAGACCGCCCTCAAGAAGCAGTTCCCGCTGCTGATGGCCGGCCTCTGGCTGGGCAGCGAAAAGCTGGAAGACAACGATTCCATCGAGTCCGTCATCAACCAGGGAACCCTGTCCATCGGCTTCATCGGCCTGGCAGAATGCCTGATTGCCCTTGTTGGTAAGCACCACGGAGAAAGCGAAGAAGCCCAGGAGCTGGGTCTGCGCATCATCTCCCATATGGCCGAAAAGATCAACGGCTTCGCCGAGACTTTCCAGCACAACTTCACCTTCCTGGCCACTCCGGCAGAAGGCCTCTCCGGAAAGTTCACCAAGCGGGACAAGAAGACCTTCGGCGTGCTGCCCGGCATCACGGACAAGGACTACTACACCAACTCCAGCCACATCCCGGTGTACTATCACTGCACCCCTGAGCACAAGGCCAAGATCGAGGGCCCGTACCACAAGTACGAGAACGCCGGTCACATCTTCTACGTAGAAGTGGACGGTGACGCCACCCACAACCCCGAGGCCATCATGCGCATCGTGGACCTCATGGACAAGTACGACATTGGCTACGGCTCCGTGAACCACAACCGCAACCGCTGCATGGACTGCGGCTACGAGAACGCAGACGACAACCTCACCGAGTGCCCGCACTGCCACGGCCATCACATCGACACCCTGCAGCGCATCACCGGCTACCTGGTAGGTACCACCGACCGCTGGAATTCCGGTAAACTGGCCGAATTACACGACCGAGTTGTTCACAAATAGCCGTCGGCTATTTGCGAACCAGAGTTTTCTCGACGTTACCCCTCCCCGAAACCCCCTCCCTCGGGGAGGGGACTTTAAAATGAAGATTCGAGTTTTAGAGATAATCCACCAGACAATGGCCGACGGACCTGGTTTCCGGACGGCCATTTACTGTGCCGGCTGTTCCCACGCCTGCAAGGGCTGCCACAATCCCGAAAGCTGGGATTTCAAGGCGGGCCGATGGATGGACGTGGAAGTGTTGCTGGAGGACATCAAGGCCGATGAACTGTCGGACGTGTCCTTCAGCGGAGGCGATCCTTTCTATCAGGTGGAAGCCTTCACGGAACTGGCCCGCCGCATCAAGGAGGAGACCCATAAGACCATCTGGTGCTGGACGGGCTTTACGCTGGAGGAAATCCAGGCATCGGCCCAGCTTTCCCAGCTGCTCCCCTACCTGGATGTCCTGGTGGACGGTCCCTTTATCCTGGAACAGCGGGATACGGACCTCCTGTTCCGCGGCAGTCCCAACCAGCGGATCATCTACCTGCACGGAAAGCCGCCGGAGGATGTTATCCCCGGCACCGTGGCTTTAGAGCCCTTGCGTTAACGCTTTAACCAGTTTTCTGGATTCTGGGGATCTGAACCCTTCCACAGTTCAAAGTGGAACAAGTCTTCCCCGCCTATGGTATCCACCGTGCCCACTTCCTGGCCGGTGGTTATTTTTTGTCCGGCCTTGACCGACACGGACTTGAGTTTGCTGTACAGGGTGAAGTACTCGCCGTGGTTCACCAGCACGCACTGGTTGTAACCGGGCAGCACCACAATCTGGCTCACCGTACCGTTGAACACGGCCTTGACCGGGGCCCCGCGGCGCACCACCAGCGTGACGCCGTTGTTCTGGGGCAGCTGCACATTCTGGTAAACCGGGTGGTTGTGCTTGCCGAAGCGTTCCACGATGGTTCCCTCCACCGGCCAGGGCAGTTTGCCCCGGTTGGCGGCGAACTCGTTGGAAAGCTTGGTGTCTACCGTTGTGGAAGTGGTCTTGGAACCGGCGCCCTTCTTGCCACCTCCACTGCTTTGCTTCTTGGTCTGCTGGCGGATCATATCCGCTATCTTGCGGTTGAGTTCCTGCTTCTGGCGGTTCTTCTCCTTGAGCTGCTTCTCGTAGGTCTTGCGGTCTTTCTTGAGCTTGTCCACCATCTTGGAGGCGTCGCCTTCCTCCGAACGCAGCTGCGTGCGCTCGTCCACGACCTTCTTCCTGACCTTTTCGGCTTCGGCTTTGAGCTTGTTCAGGCGGGTTTT
Source organism: uncultured Bacteroidales bacterium (assembly GCA_900316245.1). Lineage (GTDB taxonomy): Bacteria > Bacteroidota > Bacteroidia > Bacteroidales > UBA932 > Cryptobacteroides. The sequence goes on from ONCE01000017.1 coordinate 74,803, forward strand.
CTGCACCTGCAGCTCGGCCTCGGCCTCCTTCAGCTTGAGGGCCTGCTGGCTCATCTGGGAAGAGAGGTTGCGCAGGTAGCCGAACCGGTTGAAAGCCTGGCCCACGGAGTTGCTGGACAGCACATACATATACCAGAGGCGGCTGTCGCGGTTCTTGTAGGCGCCCTTGACCAGGCGGGAATAGTAGTAAGCCAGGGTATCCCGGCGGGCCTGCACGCGGTTGAGTTCCCGCTGGCAGATGCGCAGGGAATCGTTCAGGAGATTGAGGGTTTGGTCGTAACTGGCAATGAGCTGCTCACGGGCCGATATTTTCCGCCTCACCAGGGTAAGGCTGCTGAGGGCCTCCGAACTGCTCTTGCTGTTCTGGCTGAGCTTGCGGTTGAGGAGTTCGATGTCTTTCTCCAGTTGGGCGCGCTGGCTCTCCAGACGCTTCACGGATGAACTCTGGGCCCCGGCGCTGACGGCGCAGAGGATCAGGAGCCCTATGAGGAGAAACTTTCTCATTGCTTCTTGCCGGCTTCATCCAGGCGCTGGGCCTGGCTGCGGTAGACCTGGGCGGTATCGGCCTCTCCGAGGGCCTCCAGCACGGTGGCGTAGTGACGCAGGATGACGGCGCTCTCCTTGCCGCCATAGAGCATGGCGTGCTTGAAGAAGGGCTTGGCCTCCAGGTCCTTGCCCATCAGGTGCAGGATCCAGGCGAAGGTGTCCAGGTACGTAGCGTTGTCCGGTTCCTGCTCTACCGTTTTCTTGGACATGGCATACGCCTTCTTGAGTTCCTTTCCTTCCAGGCTCAGATAATAGGCGTAGTTGTTGAGGACCGGAGCGTAATTGGGGTCTATCTTGAGGGCGTTCTTGTACGCCTTGTAGGCGCCCTTGAGGTCTCCCAGGGAATGGTAGGCGTCTCCCAGCTGGCTCCAGGCATTGAGGCAGATCTTGTTGTCCTTGGGGTAGCGGGCCAGCAGCATCTTGCTGGTGGTGACTATGGCGTCATAGTCTTCCAGGTTGTAACTGCCCAGGTTGGCGTAATCCAGAAAAGCGAGTTCGTCAAAGCGCTCATAGGCCTTCATAGACTGCTCCCGCATCTCTTCCCACTTGCCCTGCAGTTGCAGATACTGGATATAAGTAGCCGTATGCTGCAGACTGCCGGGATACAGCAGGGCGTTCCTCTGGAACCACTTGCCGGCTTCTTCTTCGCGGCCGGTACTGTAATAATAAGTACCCACGGTGGAGATGAGGGTGCTGTCCGTAGGATGGGCGGCGGCGGCCTTCAGGGCCAGGGAATCAAAGCCCGCCCGGTGGATCTGGAGAATTTTGGGGTCCAGGGAACGGGTAAGGTTACCCAGGTACATACTCTTGCTCTGGGCCTGCACGTCTTCCGAAGAGAAGAAGGGTTCCAGGGTCTTGAAATAGTCCGGATACCGGCGCATATGGCGGTATACTTCGGATTTGCCCAGGATGGCCGGGATATAGCTGCTGTCCAGCGACAGGGCTTCTTCATAGCGGGACAGGGCCAGGGAATCCTTGTAATCCGAGAGGTAATAGTCTCCCAGCATGGACAGGACGGAGGGAACGGAGTACTGCTCGTTGAACTGTTCCAGGAGGGCGGCACCCTGGTCCTGCTGGCCCATAGCTGTATAAACGTCGTATCTGGTGCGGATGACTTCTTCCGAGAGACCGCGCTGCTTCTCCACCTCATCCAGGGCAGTGAGGGCCTTTTCGTACTGCTGGTTCTGGAGATAGAGGTCCAAAAGGTCGTAATGGGTTCCCTCGTTGTCCGGGAAATCCTTTACCATCGACTCATAGAGTTCGATACCCTTCAGGGGCTTGTTCTGGAGAATCTGCAGACGGGCCTGCAGGCGGCGGTACCAGTAGTTGGTGCTGTCCAGGGCCACGGCCTTCTCACTGGCCTGGGTGGCGGCTTCCAGGTCTGCATCCCGCATCGCCGAAAGGGCCAGGTAGTACCAGACGGCGTCGTTGCCCGGCTGGGCTATGGAAAGGGTATGCAGCAGTTGGCGCGCCTGCTTGTTTCTTCCGTTGGTATAAAGAGTAACCGCGTCCACCAGATTGGCGTCCGTTTCCTGGGCGGGAACGGGGAGTGCGCACAGGCACACAAGGGCGAGGCTTACTAGGATTCGTTTCATTTTGCAAAAATACGGGTTTTTCTTATATTTGTTCTCCACTAAAACAAATTTCGGACCCCTTTTGAAACGTTTTTGGTCAAATCTGCATCTTATACAGTGGACAAGAGATGATGAGTCTCCTGGCGGAGCATCGTCCCCGGAGCGGCTGGCCGCCGCTTGCAAGGAAGGAGACCGCAACGCCCAAAAGCGTTTGTTTGATGCCCTGGCACCCAGAATGATGGCGGTCTGCCTCCGTTATATGGGAAACAGGGAAGACGCGGAAGACGTTCTGCAAGAAGGGTTTATCACCTTGTTTACCAAGTTGGACAGCTACGAAGGTACCGGATCCTTCGACGGCTGGGCGAGAAGAGTCTTTATCAACACTGCACTGATGCATCTCAGGAAAACGGATGCCCTGGGTCTGAGCGATGACATAAGCGAAGCCCACGGCCTGTTTACGGAGGAGGCCACGCCCCTGGAAAAAATGGGGTACAAGGAACTGGTCCGGCTCATTGAAGCCCTCCCGCCAGACGCCCGAACGGTCTTCAACATGTACGTGGTGGAAGGATATTCCCACAAGGAAATCGCCCAGGAGCTGGGATGCACGGAAGCCACCTCGCGCTCCAAGTTGCAACGCGCCAGGCTTCGCCTGCAGGAAATGATAAAAGAAGCAAAATGACAGAGAAAGATTTCGACATACAAGTAAGAAACCTCTTACAGAACGCACAGGAGCCCGTCTCTCCCAAAGTTTGGGAGGGCGTGCAGGCCGCTCTTGACAAGCCTGCCCGCGTGATCCCGCTGCGTTTCTGGGGCTACGCCTGCGCCCTGGCCGCCGCCGCGGCCGTAGTGCTCTTCGTGCTCATCAAGCCCGCTGCCCCGGTTGTAGAACCCGAACATTCTAACCCATCTATATTTATGTCTGAGGCTTCCGGGGAAACGGTGCCCCAAACGGAGATTGTTCCTACCCAGGAAGAAACTCCCGTCCAGTTGGTACAGCTTCCCCGGAGACAACCTCGTTTAATGGCTCAGGCAGAGCCCGCCGCTCCTGCTGTGGAGGAGGAAGCCCCCGTTGCAGAAGAGGCCCCTGTTGTTGAGCAAGCCCCGGCCCTTGAGGAGGAAGCTCCCGTATCGGCCCTTATCCCTGAACAGAAGGCCCAGGAAAATGACCAGGCCCTCCTGAACCAGATGGCCTTTGAAGAGGAAAAGGCCTCGCGTCCGGCTGCAGGCGGCTTCTCCGTCCTGGCCTTCGGTAACATCCAGAGCACCCAGCGCGGCGGCATCCGCGGAGATTTCCACCGCTATGGCGCCCCGGCCCTCAACGCCGGCGTGGGTATCATCAACGAAAGCCCCGAGGTAAGTTTCAGCCTGCCGTTCTCCGTAGGTCTGGGCGTCCAGTTCAACCTGAACCAGCGTTGGGCCCTGGGAACCGGCATCCGCTACACCAACCTGCAGCGTACGTTTGTGGGAGACTTCAAGGGAGAAGGCTTCTACCTGGCCCAGACGGACATTGACAACCAGCAGCACTGGCTGGGCGTCCCGCTCAATGTCTATTACAACTTTGTAAACACAAGCCGCTGGCGTATCCACGCCTTTGCCGGCGGTTCCGCAGAATGGCTGCTCGATAACCATTTCCTCATCCACAGCAGTCCCAGCGACATCCACCACCACCTGAAGGGTGAGCACACCCAGTGGTCCGGTGCCGTGGGTCTGGGCGTGGAATTCAAGATTACCCCGTTCCTGGGCTTATACGTAGACCCCAGTTTCCGTTACTTCTTCAACACGGATCTTCAGCCCAGGTCCCTGCGCACCATCCAGCCCCTCCGCTTCGACGTGGAGGCCGGTCTGCGCTTCTCGATTGGAAAATAACTTAACCTTTAAATATTCCAAAGAAGGCCGATCCACTGCCCGACATCGCGGCATAGATTGCGCCTTTTTTGTATAGTTCCTCTTTCACCTCAGCCAGGGCCGGATACTTGGCAAACACCGTCTGCTCAAAATCGTTATCCAGACAGTCTTTCCAGCTGCACACCGGACGGCGCAGGATCTCTTTCAGCGGCACCTCGGGCTCGTGGGGGACTATTCCGCGATAGGCATCTGCCGTAGAGACGGCTATGCCTTCCGGAATGAACACTTCTACGCGGTATCCCGTCAAATCCAACTCAAACGGCTCCAGAATCTCTCCGCGGCCGCTTCCGAACATAGGGCGGTTGTAGATGAAGAAGGCGCAGTCGCTGCCCAGCTGGGCGGCGTAGGAAGCCAGCTGCTCGTCGCTAAGCTCAAGATTCACCAGGGTGGAGATCATCCTCAGGGCAAAGGCGGCGTCCGAGGAGCCGCCTCCCAGGCCGGCCCCCACCGGAGAACGCTTCTCCAGATAGATCTTCATAGGCGGCAGGTCGTACTGGGCGTTCAGAAGGAAATACGCCTTGGCCGTAAGGTCCTTGAGGGGGTCCCAGTCCACGCCTTCGCGGCGGGCCAGAGTGATCATCAGCTTCCCGTCTTCCGAAATGGCCTGGGTGAGCGAAGGATACTGCTCCCGGAGACCCGATAAGGTGCGGCTGTAGTCATCTCCGGTAATGATTTCCAGGCAGTCGGCTATGCCGGGATAGGGAAGGAAGAGGGTCTCCAAATCGTGGTACCCGTCTTCCCGCTTCCGCAGGACCTTCAGTCCCAGGTTGATCTTGACGTTGGGATAGCAAATCATGTTCACAAATTTAATCAAGAATCGTAAGAAACACACAAAATACCGTCTCAAACAACACAACTTTTTTTACGATTATAGGATTTCTCGCCGCCTTTTCCCACCTTGCCGGCCACAAAACTTGTGAACTATGCGTAAGTGGATTGGTTTGTTATGCCTTGTAAGCTTGGTCTCCTGTAATGAGCCGCTGCTGGACTCCCTCCCCCGCTTTATGCGGGAGCAGGGCCGCCACGTCCGGGGCGGCGAGCCGGGGGACACTTCATCGGCCCGCCCTCCTTTGCCCGGTCCGGAGCCCTCCGCGCCGGAATATGTGCCCTCCGTCTATGCCACGGCCCTGCATTTCCGGGATTCGGTGAACTGGCGGCTGGACAGCCTGGGGGCGGCGGAGGTCCTTTTCTTCAAAGACGGCGCCCTGGTGCGGCGGCAGCAGGTTTCCTCGCCCCCGGACCCGGAGCGGCACCGCATCTGGAACGGACAGCTTTGGACCGACTATACGGACGGCCGCGAAACCGTCCTGCTCTGCGACGGGCTGGAGCGTTTCCGCTATCAGGGAGAGGAACTCTTACGGGGCTTCCTGATAGTAGACGGGGATGTTCACACCCTTGGTCAACGCCCGGGAAACGGCGGGTTTTGCTACCGGATCAACGGGGAACCCATCTTTTCCCAGGACAAGGGCAGCGTGCTGGGAAGCCCTTCCGGCCCGGCCTGGAAGGGCGGCGCGCTGAATCTGGACGGCGGGGAGGTCTATTACAGTTACAAGACGGACCATATCTATTATGTGATGAAGGGCGGGATGACCTTCCGCGTGGTCCCGGACAAGACTTTTGACGCCCTCTATGACCTGAAGGTCCACGGCGGGCATCTGTGGAGCATCCAAAAGAAGGCCAACAAGCTCTCCCTGGTCTGTGACGACGAAGCCCGACCCCTGGACGTCACGGCTTCCGACGCCTATTCCTGCCGGCTGGTGCCCACCGGAGACCAGGTGCAGGTACTGGGGTGCAGCCGCCTGGGGGGCGGATGGTATTCCTTCTGGCTGGCGCCTTTCGACACCGGCACTCCCCTCTCCAAAGGTACGGGCCGATCGTTGAAGAGCGAACTGTGCTATCGGGACCCGGACACCCTCCTGGCCGATGTGAATGACGACGGCCTCCTGCTTAAACTCCAGTTTGACAGCGTGGATCTGGTCATTCCGTCCAAGGTTTACACCGGCCCTTCGGCCCGGAATCTCTTCCTGACCCAAAGCCACTTTGCCGCGGGGCTCTCCCATAGCGGCACCGGTCCCCACCTCCTTTTGTACGACACAAAAAAGTATTCCCTTTCCTTCAACGGCTATTTCACTTCTGTCCTAATCGAATAAACTATGCTGGTCAACATTCACGGAGCCAAGTGCGTGGGCATCGAGGCCGTTCCCGTCACCGTAGAGGTGGAAATTACCCTCGGAATAGGTATCCATCTGGTAGGGCTGGCCGATGCCGCCGTCAAGGAGAGTCTTCTCAGGACCGTCACTGCCCTGCAGGCCAAAGGGTTTCACGTGCCTGGAAAAAAGATAGTCATCAACCTGGCCCCGGCCGATATGCACAAGCAGGGCAGCGGCTACGACATTCCCATTGCCCTGGGCGTCATTGCGGCCTCCGGCCAGCGGGGGCTGCCGGAACTGGAAAAGTACCTTATTATGGGCGAACTGGGCCTGGACGCCAGCGTAAGGCCGGTCAGCGGGGCCCTTCCGATGGTGGAACTGGCCCGGAAACTGGGCTACAAGGGCTGCATCCTGCCCGAAGAAAGCGCCCTGGAGGCGGTGGACTATGACGACACGCTGCTCTTTGGCGTACGCACCCTGGACGATGTCCTGCGCATCCTCTCCGGGAACGATGATGTGTCGGACCTTCTCATCTGGAATACCGAGGCGTACCACCGCGCCCTGGCCGAACAGCCCCTGAAGGAAAAGAGCTATATGGATTTTGCCGAAATCCTGGGCCAGGAGGGCGCCAAACGCGGGGTGGAGATTGCCTGCGCCGGCGGGCACAATGTACTTCTGGTGGGAGCACCGGGCAGCGGGAAGAGCTCCATCGCCAAGGCCCTGGCGGGCATCCTGCCGCCTATGACGAGGGAGGAGAGCGCCATTACGTCGAAGGTATATTCCGTGGCGGGGCGCTCCGGCGGCGGGGTGGGGCTTATGCGCACGAGGCCCTTCCGGGCGCCGCACATATCGGCCTCCAAGGCGGCTATGCTGGGAGGCGGCAGCGGGGACAATATCCTCCCGGGAGAGGTCTCCCTGGCCACCAACGGAGTGCTTTTTGCCGATGAATTTTGTGAGGCTCCTAAATCTACCCTGGAGGCCCTCCGGGCGCCTATGGAAGACCGCAAGGTAACCATCTCCCGCCTCAAGGCCAAGATTGAGTATCCGGCCTCCTTTATGCTGGTAGCGGCCTCCAATCCCTGCCCCTGCGGCTATTACGGCGAAGGGGACCGCTGCACCTGCACCCCGGGCCAGCGCCTCAACTACCTCGCCAAGCTCTCCGGGCCCATTATGGACCGCATTGATATCCAACTTTGGGTCCATCCGGTGGAGACCACGGTGCTGGTGCGGGGCGGGAAGGCGGAGCCCTCGGCAGAGATTGCGAAACGGGTGCTTCGGGCCCGGGAGATCCAGAGGGAGCGGCTGGGGGGCAGCGGCATCTTCACCAACGCCGAAATGTCTTCCAAGCAGCTGGAGACGTTCTGCCCGCTGGACGAGGACTGCAAGGTCCTCCTGGAGCGGCTCATCGACAAGCTGGGCCTCAGTGCCCGCGCCTACACGCGCATCATCAAGATAGCCCGCACCATAGCCGATCTTGCCGGATCGGCCCGGATTCTGCCGGTCCATCTCTCCGAAGCCGCCAGCTACCGCTTCCTGGACCGAAGGAATATCCTGGAACTATAGTTTCTCCCCGAAGGGAGGGCTATGGGATGTCAGGGGGTGGACAAGCCCCCTGACATCCTACAGCCCTCCCTATTCGACGAGAAACATCTAACTTTTATTGTTATCTTTGTAGTATGAAAAAGGAGATTGTCATTGCGGGTCTGGAAGACCTGGAGCGGGCCGCCAAGGAGTTTTTGGAGGCCATAGGCGGTAATACGCTCATTGCTTTCTATGCCCCTATGGGCGCCGGCAAGACCACTTTCACCACGGCCCTCTGCAAGGCGCTGGGCGTGCAGGAAGACGCCGTGAGCTCCCCCACCTTCGCCATCGTCAACGAGTACCGCGGAGGGCTGGGACAGCCCATCTTCCACTTTGACTTCTACCGCATCGAGAACCCTTCCGAAGCCTTGGACATCGGCCTGTATGACTATCTGGATTCCGGGTATCTGTGTCTGATGGAATGGCCGGAAAACATTGAAGGCCTCTTGCCGGAAGAGACCCTCAAAGTTTCCATTTCCGTCCAGCCGGACGGTTCCCGCCTGGTAAGCTGGGAAGACTAGCTTTTACAGATTCTCCTGAATGACCTTCAGGCGGTTTTCATAAATGTCCTTCAGGCGCTCGACGGCCTTGTCAAAGGACAGATTCTCGTCTCCGTTGATAATTTTGCCATCGTGGATCCAGGCATCGTCGGCCGGATTCCACATCTTGAAATTGAGTTCGGCCGAAGGGCGTAACCGCTTCTGGGTTTCCTCGATAAAGGCCGGAACGGTCTGCAGGGCCGGAAGCAGTTCCTGGTAGCGGGCTTTCATCTTGGCGCTGAAAGCCGGGTCTTCAAAGAGCCTCTGATACCAGATGGCCCGGCGGTTCACCAGTCCCGTCATAGCCACCGGAGACCAGAAATAAGACAGTACGCCCCAGTCAAAGTCCCAGCAGGGACCGGCCTTGAGGAGTCCGTTCCGGTCTTTGTGGAAGAAGACGCTTCCAGGGTTTCCCAGTTCGTGGTTCACCATCACTTCAAAGACAATCCAGTAGTCTATGAAGGAATCTACGTCCAGATAGGCGGCATATCCTTTCTGAGGGTCCCGGAACTGGGGACCATACAACGCTTCCGCTGTATCGTAGATGTACTGCTTGATATATTTCAGCTGAGCGGGGGTGATGTCCTCCGGGTCCGGATACTTGACGCCGAAGGGTATGCTCTTTTCAAAGCCCGGCTCGTTGCCCTTTCCGTGCGGATCCTTCCACTGCACCTCGTTGTCATAATGGAAATCCAGTTCCAACAGGTAACCGCCGGTCACGGCCTCCCCTTCGTTGTCCTGAGGGGTCATTTCCGTCACGGGCACACGGTCTTTGTCTACCCTTACCTGTTCTATCAGGAGGTAATTGCCCACGTGTTTCCCGTCCAGGACCAGTTCTACCGGCTCACACCGGGGGGTCCAGTCCAGACTCGTCAGGGAAGCCACCTTCATGGCTACCAGATTCCGCATCATTGTGCGGTCCATAAAGTTGGCCAGCAGGATCCAGCGCTTGTGCTTGGGCATTCCCAAAAGGGATGCCTTACTGTCCAGCTTGATCAGATAGGGCTTCTTGGGCCACTCCCAGGTGGTATTTCCCCGGCCCCGGACAGAGCAGGTGGCCGAAACGGGAACCGTAACACCCTCTCCGTTAATCTGCAGCGTAGCCCCTACGTATTCCGTCTTGGAATGCACACCCTGCCCCCTTTCCGTAGTAAGCGTAACAACGGGAAGCCCGGTCTTCTCCCATTCTTCCTTGGGGACCACTTCCGGCGGATTGTCCGGGTTACTCGGGGGGATGATTTCTTTCCTGGCACAGGAAAGGACAACCCCCAGCAAAAGGAGGAAAAGCGTTCTTTTAGTCATTCCACATTACGGATTGAAGGGCCATTGGAGGCACTTTGCAGGTCACGGAGGAACGGCCGCTGACCAGGTTGAGCTTGGCCTCCACCTTGTTTTCGTTTAACAGGAGGGCGGCATAGGAGCCATCCGGGTTACGGTATACCTGATAGGTGAGTCCGCGAGCCTGGTAACCCTTGGTTTCCAGCCGGACGGCACCGGGCTGCAGCACTTTGGAGCAATGGGCCACCTGATAATAGTGCGTATTGCGGCTCACGGTATTATAGGAATAGGAAGACGAGGAGATGGTAACGGCACCGAAGCAGGTGCTGCAACCTCCCGGCCGATAAGGGCTTCTCTTGTCGTCCAGCATCAGGTTCCACAGCGTCACGCCCTTGCCGCCACGGGCCAGGGTGCCCAGGAAAATATCCCGGAAGTCGTTGATGATGCACTTCTCGTAGTCGTAATTCCACGTGCCTATGGAGGCTTCCGTGAAATAGATTTCCTTTTCGGGGGCCTTCTGGGTTATGCGGTCCAGGGTAGTTACGTTGCCGCCGTAGTTATGCCAGGCCGATCCCGCCACATACTGGGAAGCATCGGCGTCGTCATAGATATGGAGCGGATAGTCGTACTGGCTGGACATATTGTCGTAGTTGTAATTGTGGTCAAAAAGCAAAATTCGGGCCTTAATCCCCGCTTCGCGGAAGGCAGGACCCACCGCTGTCTTGATAAAATCCAACTGATCTTCCCAGGGCATATACAGCGACATGGAGTTGCCCCGGTTAAGGGGTTCATTCTGAAGCGTAACGGCGTGGATGTGGTAGCCTCGGCCCTCCATAGCCTGAATCCATTTCACAAAGTACTGGGCATAATCCTGGTAGCGGAGCGGATTCAGACGGCCGCCGGTCCATTTGTCATACGGCAGGGAGCCGTCCTCCCCCATCTTCATCCAGCGCGGACAGCTCCAGGGGGAAGCGATGATCTTAACGGCAGGATTGATGGCGTAAATCTGGTCCAGGATGGGGAACAGGTACTGTTTGTCCAGGGGATGGATGGCAAAGTTCTCCATTCCCGGCTGGTCACACCAGGTGAACTCGTCCAGGGAAAAGTCCGAACCGCCTATGCAGACCCTCACCAGGGAGGATCCCAGGCCCTTGGAGCGGCTGAACACCTCTTCCAGGAACTTCTGACGGTCCTCTTCCGGCATCTGCAGCAGATTGTAGCAGGAGGCCTGGGTGATGGCCAGGCCGAAGCCCTCCACGGTCTGGAAGGTCTTTCCGGTAAGCGTCACATTGAAGGCATCCCCTGCTGCGGGCTCATTAACGGGAAGCTGACTCTCCTGGAAACGGAGGGTAGCCGTATTGGTAGTATAAACGGAGGCCTGCCCTTTATCAGATTCGGGTTCCGTCTGGGAACCCGAATCAGGAGGGAGGGACTGGCAGGAAAGCGCCAGCACCAGCAGAGCCGTTGTAAACGGTATCATTCTCATTCTTATTTTACGCTAAAGTGAACGGGCTCTCCTGTATTGCTGTTTCCTGCTACCCACAGATGGAAAGCACCGGCTTCCACCTTCTTCTCCCCGTCCAGGCCGAAGAAGGCCAGGTCGCTCACGGGAAGTTCGAAGGTAAGGTCTCGGGACTCTCCCGGATTGAGCTCAACCCTTTCAAAGTACTTGAGCTCCTTGACAGGGCGGGTAAGGGAACCAACCAAATCCCTTACATACACCTGTGCTACTTCAGTTCCTTTATACTTTCCGGTGTTGGAAAGCGTGAAGGAAATCTTGATCTTATCATTGACACCATACTCCGTCTTGTCCAGAGAAGGCTGCGAATAAGCGAAAGTGGTATAACTGAGGCCGAAGCCGAAGGGGAAGAGCGGATAGGCGCCGTAGTCCAGGTAATAGGAGGTATTACCCAGGGATGTCTGAGCGGCTCCCTCTTCGATGTCTTCCAGCAGCGTCTCGCCGTTGTAAGGTCGGCCCGTCATATTATGATTGTAATACAGGGGGGCCTGGCCTACGGTGCGCAGGAACGTGACGGGGGTCTTGCCGGAAGGGTTGGCCTCGCCGGTAAGCAGGTTGGCCAGGGCCGGACCGCCCATAGTGCCGGGATGGAAGCTGTAGAGCAGGGCATCCACGTTGGGCAGATCCCGCTCGATGGTGAGCGGACGGCCGGCCATAATGACGGCCACAACGGGCTTTCCGGTAGCCTTCAGGGCGGCCAGAAGATCGCTCTGGGAGCCCATCAGGTTCAGGTCGGCCAGGCTGTGGGCCTCGCCGGAGAGGATGGCTTCCTCGCCCAGGAAGGCCAGCACTGCGTCTGCAGCGCGGGCGGCGGCCACCACGTCATTGAAGTTCTGGCGCTTCTCGCGGCTGTACATCAAGCCGGGAACAAAGTTCACCTGACCGGGGAAACGCTCCTGGAGAGCCTTCAGCGGAGTTACGCTGTGTTCTTTCTGGCCGTCAAAGGCCCAGGTTCCCAGCTGCTCGTAGGGTGCGTCGGCCAGGGGACCGGTAACCAGGATGCGGCCCTTTCCACGGAGGGGAAGGATGCCGTCATTCTTGAGGAGGATGGCCGATTCTTCGGCGGTCTTCTGGGCGGCTGCCAGGTGCTCGGGGGCGTACTGGATGGCCTTGGCGGCCTCAACGTCCACATAAGGGTTCTCAAACAGGCCCAGCAGGATTTTTACGCGAAGGATATTGCGAACGGCGTTGTCAATGGTGCTTTCCTTCACGGCGCCGCTCTTCACCAGTTCTTCCAGGTGAGAGAGAAAGCCGAAGGTCATCATATCCATATCCACACCGGCGTTCACGGCCTTCTCGGCCACATCCTTTCGGTCTTCGCCAAAGCCGTGGTTGATCATTTCACCCATCGAATTCCAGTCGGTGACCACCAGGCCGTCAAAGCCCCATTCGTCCCTCAGGACCTGCTTCAGGACAAAGGCATTGCCCGTGGAGGGGACACCGTCGTTATCGTTGAAAGAGGTCATCAGCGTCATGGCTCCGGCCTTGATGGCGGCCTCGAAGGGAGGGAGGTAGATGTTGCGCAGCTGGCGTTCGGTAAGGAAGGTGCTGTTGTAGTCACGGCCTCCTTCTGCAGCGCCATAACCCACAAAGTGCTTGACGCAGGCGGCCATGGACGTGCTGTCCAGTTCGGTGCCCTGGTAGCCCCGTACCATGGCTACGGCCATACGGGAATCCAGGTAGGTGTCTTCACCGCTTCCTTCGGCAATGCGGCCCCAGCGGGGGTCGCGGGCAATGTCCAGCATAGGCGAGAAGGTCCAGCGGACACCCTGGGAAGTGGCTTCAAGGGCGGCGATACGGGCACCACACTCTACAAGAGCGGGGTCAAAGGTAGCGGCCAGGCCCAGCGGAATGGGGAAAACCGTGTGGAAACCGTGAATCACGTCGCGGCCCACCAGGATGGGAATGCCCAGGCGGGACTCTTCCACGGCCAGGCGCTGGAATTCGTTAAGCTTCTCGGGATCCACCTCGTTGAGGATGGAACCCACCTGGCCCTTGCGGACGGCTTCGGCATAATTGGCCACGCTGCCTCCGGCGGAGACCTGGTTCATCTGGCCAATCTTTTCGGCCAGGGTCATCTGGCTCAGCAAAGCCTCTACGCGGCTCTCTACGGCGGCATCGGCCCCTAAGGTGCCTGCCTTCTTGGGGCTGCACCCCAGAGCAAGCACCAGGATGGCCGAAAGGAATAGGTATTTGGTACGTTTCATATCGCCTTATTTTTTATATACCCGAACATAATCCACCTGCATCGTGCAAGGAAGCGCCGTTTCATCTACGCCATCCATACCACCCCAAGTTCCGCCCCACGCCAGGTTCAGGATAATGTAAAATTTCTTGTTGAAGGGCCAGGTCTTGTCATTTCCCGCCTTGTCGTTCATAAATTTCAGCAGGAGTTCCCCGTCCACATAAGTCTTGATATAGTCTTCCGTCCACTCCAGGGCATACACGTGGAACTCGTTCTCGGCGCCGGCCGTTTTACGTTTTTCAGTCTTCTGCGTTCCCTTCTCGTGGTTGTATGCGTTGCAATGGATGGAGGAGGAAGTTTCGTTGGGCACTACGCCCACCTCTTCCAGAATGTCAATTTCACCACAGTCCGGCCAGCCTTTGGAGAAGTCGTCGGGCATCATCCAGAAAGCGGGCCAGGTGCCCTTGCCCTTGGGCAGCCAGATGGCCGCCTCCACATAGGCATACTTCCAGGATTCGCGGGAATTCATACGGGCCGATATTACCTGGCCGCCATCCTTGCGGGCCACGATATTCAGGGCTCCGTCTTTGGTGAAGGCCGTTCTGCGGTCGTTGGGGACATAGCGCTGCAGCTCGTTATTCACGCGGCCGGGCGCCCAGTCCTCGAAACGCCAGTTGTCTACAATATGATCCGAAGTCTCGGAGAAATCGTCTTGCCACACCAGCGTGTAGCCTTCGGGAACATAAGCGCCCTCCGGAACCGGCTCTCCTTCCTTCTGGGAAACGACGAGGACTTTCTCGTGGTCTCCGCTGCGGAAACGAACCTGCCTGGTACGCTTCTGGTCCACATAGCTACGGGTAAATTTCACTTTAAGGTCGCCGTTTCCCTTGGCAATGGCCTTGGGAGAAAGGCTGAACCAATAGTCGATGTCTTCCTCTACTACCGTCCAGACGGCATTGGCAGAAGTGGTCACCGCGACCTCTCCTCCATCGCCTTCCCCCACCACTTCCGCAGCGGAGAAGGTAAGTTCCGGAACAAACAGGCCCTGGTTCAGCGTAAGCGTAGCCTTCTGGTCTCCGGACTGGAAACTGAGCGTAGCCTGGCGGGCGCTGGACGTATTGTTGGGCTGGGCCGTCACCTTGATCAGGCTCTCTCCGGAATAAACCTGGGAGGCCGATGAAAGGGCATACCAATCCTGTCCGTCCGTGGTAATGGACCACGTGGCGCTGGCCGTCACCTTGACGGAGGCCTCTCCCCCTTCGGGGTTCAGGGTCAAAGGAGAAACGGCAAACTGAATGCTGGCTTTAGCGGGTTCCGGCGTGGGATCCGGCTGGGGGCCATGGCAAGACAGCAGGACAAGCAGGGCCGAAAGCAGAGAAAACATCTTTTTCATTCTTCAAAGTTAAAAAGGGTGGCCAAATGAAGCATGCCCTTTGGCCACCCTTACACAACCTATTTATTAATACACGTATTCCTGAAGAACAATGTCGCTCACTTTGATCACGGTACCGGCAGGGGTACGGCCAAAGTCGAAGATCAAGAAGGCTGCATCCACGTCCTCGGAAGCGGGGCTGAAGCCCTGCTTGCGGATGGTGACAACGCCGTTCTTGGTAGGCAGGGTGTTGTCATAGAAGCACACCTTTTCATCGGACTCAGGGTCGTTGGTGAGCTTGATGGTAAAGGAAGAGGCATCCGTTGCTTCTACCTTGCAGGAGAACTCATATTCGTGAGAAGCCTGCAGGGCGATGTTGGTGCTCAGCTTTACCTGGCCCATCCACTCACTTCCGCCGATTCCTTCGGGAATGGTGAGTTCGAAGGTCTTGTTGCCTTCGCCGGGAGTAAACTGGGGATCCAGTCCTCCGGCCCAGCTGGGATCGGAGAAGAACAGTTCCTTCAAGGAAACCTCGGCACCGGGCCACAGGTTCACCACCTCGGGCTTGTCACTCAGAGGAATGTGTCTCTGGAGGCAGAAGTCAGAAAGGGTAACAACCGTACCGGCCGGGAAACGGCCAAAGTCAAAGACCAGGAGAATGCCTTCGTGGGCGTCGTACATCATATGGTCGGGAGCCTCGAAGAGGAGGGTCTCTCCGGCACCGATGGCCACATTGCCATCGTAGAAGTAGCTATCGTCACCATCGGCCTCGTTGGTCATCTTGACGGTTGCGGTACCGGCGTTGGTGGACTTGATCTGGCAGGAGAAGTCAAAGCGCTCGCGGGCATCGGCCGGGATGTGGGTCTTGATTTTGAACTGACCCATCCATTCGCCACCGCCTACACCTTCGGGAACGGTAATCGTGATATCGTTCCTGATGGCAACACCGGCTTCCAGGCCACCGGCCCAGTCGGCACCGCTGAACCACTGCTCATAGTCAATGGAGGTACGCATGAGGTTGGTGGGGGCGGTAGGACGGAACCAGGCGAGTTCGGATTCCGGCTTGGGATCCGGTTCCGGTTCGGGTTCGGGTTCGGGTTTTACCAGCTCGTCCTTGGGAACGAAGATGAAGTACCAGGCGTTGCCGGGTTCGGCCTCGCTGCCGCACCAGACCATGAGCTCGTGCTCATTGAGGGTCATGATGTGGTACTCGCTCTTTCCGGTGTAGAAGCCCAGGAAGGCGCCGCCGCTCAGGGTGAGGAGCATATTTTCCTCATCCAGGGTGAAGGTGAGGTTGTCGGCGGGCACGTAAGGCACGTCGTAGTCACCTACCTCCGGATTGGGAATTCCGGGGATACCCAGGTGGTTCATACCGTTTTCGTTGGTGTAGATGTTGCCCTCGTTCTTCCAGATGAGCTTGGTGCCCTTCTGGATGAAGGTGAACTCGTTCTCGTAGAGGGAGCAGCCTTCCTTACCTTCGGAAGGGCAGGCCCACCACCAACCGCCGACGTTCTCGTTGGGGGCATTGTTGACATCGTCTACGCCAAAGTGACCGGTAGTATATCTGGCAAAAACCCAGGTCTTGCCATCGGTGGCATCGGCACCGCCGGTGAGGGCGTTGAAACCAGGGGTATCCAGCAGGCTGTAGTCGTCCTCGGCAATGGTAATCACCTTGGAGATGGAGGCACCGCCGCCCGTGGTATACAGGGACATGGTGATGGTATATTCACCCTTGAAAGGATAGGCAGCCAAAACTTTGTCACCTTTTACGGTGCTTCCGTTGCCCAGATCCCACAGGGCTACGCCGCTCACAGAGGAGCTATTCTGCAGCTCGATGATGTTGGGAGTTTCCGTGGAGGGCGTGGCGGTAAAGGCCAGCTGGTCTTCCTTGGGAGCCGGTCCCAGATTGTGGGAATCCTTGTCCATAGGACGACAGGAGAACAGAAGCGCTCCGGCCGTAACCAGAAGGAGAGTAGTTTTCAATAAATTCTTCATAACGCTTATCTGTTAATAACCTTTGTTCTGCTTGAGTTCATACTCACCGGTACCGGCGGTACGGCTCATTTCACTCTGAGGGATGGGCAGGTACTTGTCCTTTTCGGGGTTGAAAGTACGGACGCTCTGGTGAGCGGAGTCGTTCTCGGTAAGGACGGTGGCGGCATCACCCCAACGGATGAGGTCCCAGAAACGCATACCCTCACCCACGAATTCCTTGCGGCGCTCGGCCTTGATGTTGTCGGAGCTCACGGGGATGGAACCCAGACCGGCACGGGAGCGAACCTCGTCCAGGCAAGCCTGAGGGGTCACGCCGTTGGAAGGGGTGGCACCCAGAACGCCCACCAGCTCGGCATAGTTGAGCAGGGTCTCGGCGTAACGGAAGATGATGAGGTTGTTGGGATAGTTCAGGTCCACCGTACCGATGGGCGAACGCAGGGCCGTACGGGCGGCATACTTCTTCTGGAAGAGGCCGGTATCCTGGAAACGGGGGCCATAAGTACCCGCGGCGAACTTGTTGATGGAACCCTCACGGCGAAGGTCGCCGGGCTCATACATATCCCAAGTGGCCTGACGGACCGGGCCAAAGCCCCAGCCACCGCAGAACACGGGATCGGCCAGTTCGTTCGGGGAGATGTAAGCAGGCAGGTTGGTACCGCAACCGGTCCAGGCGGAACCCCAGTCGCGCTTACCGTCGGAAACCTGGTTGGTCTCGAAGATGGATTCGGGGGTGAAGTCATTCTCATCGGCACCCGTCCACAGACCATCAAAGGTAATGAGGCTGTAACGGCCGCTGGAGATGATCTTGGCCATATCGGAAGCCACCTCGGAGAACTTCTCTTTCTCGTTCTGGTACATCACCACACGGGCCTTGAGCATATACAGGGCGGCCAGGTTGGCGCGGGCCTGCTTGGCAGTGCCGTTGGTGAACATCGGGAACTCGTCACCGGCGTCGGAAGCAGCCACTTCGGCGGCGGCGATGTCGGTCATGATGTCGGCATAGATTTCGTCAGCGGTCTTCTGTTTGGCCATGAACGGGTCTTCCAGAGGCTCGGTGAAGAAAGGAATGTTGCCGTAGAGTTTCCACAGGTGGTGGAGATAGTAAGCACGGAGGAACAGGGCTTCGGCCTTGTAACCGGCGAGCTTGCGCTTGGCGGCGTCGGAATCGAAACCGATGGCATTGTCAATGGCCAGCAGGGTGTTGTTGGCGCGGGCAATGGCCGTGTAGTACAGGGACCAGATGCCGGACGGGCTTTCCGAAGCGGGAATCTGGAACAGGGACATATGGTACATCCAGGACTGGTCACCGGCATCACCGCCACCCTTGTAGATGTCGTCGGAACGCAGGTCGGAGAGCAGGAGGATGTGATTGTAGTTGTAGTTCGCATACGAGTCCATCAGCAGCGGCTGATAAGTAGCCGTCAGATAAGACTGGATAGCGCTCTCGGTAGCAGCAGCACCGGCTTCACCCTGGTGGGTGGCGTGAGCGGTCAGGAACTTCTCACCGCAGCTGGTAAGAATCAGACCGGCGGCTGCAACGACTGCAAAAATCTTATAGAATTTCATATTCGCTTGCATTTAAAGGATTAGAAGGTGATGGAGGCGCCCACGGTGATGGTACGGGACTGAGGATAGATACCGCGGTCCACGCCGATGGTGGTATAGCCATCGGAAGCCATTTCGGGATCGAAACCATCATACTTGGTGAAGGTGAGGAGGTTCTCGCCGGCCACATAGAAGCGCAGGTTCTTGATAAAGACAGCGCGGAGGATCTTGGCGGGAAGCGTGTAACCGATCTGGGCGGTCTTCAGGCGGATGAAGGAACCATCCTTGACCCAAAGGTCGGAAGAACGCCAGTTCTGGTTGGGGTTGGCATTGGTCATACGGGGAATCCGGTTGGAGGTACCCTCGCCAATCCAGCGGTCCAGGATCCAGGCGGGACGGTTCATCGCAGGAACGTCACCACGCATCGAATAGTCGAAGATCTGGTTGCCGATGGTGCCCTGGAAGAACAGGTTCAGGTCGATGCCCTTCCATTCGGCGGCCATGGTGATACCATAGGTCCAGTCGGGCATACCCTTACCAATCTTGGTACGGTCGTCGTCGTTTACATAACCATCCTGGTTGAAGTCCACGAAGCGGACGTCACCGGGCTGGGCGCTGGGCTGCATAAGGCCACCGTCCTTGTTCTTGTAAGCGTAAACCTCATCCCAGTTCTGGAACAGACCGTCGGTCTTCATACCATAGAAATAAGGCCAGACTTCACCGTTGGAACCCTTTACATAGTCACCTACACCGGAAGCACCGTTGCTCTGGTAAACAGCCTCACCGGACTCGTTGCCCAGGTTGATCAGGCGGTTGCGGAGCAGGGAAGCATTGGCGTTGATGGAGTAGTGGAAGTCGCCAACCTGCTGCTGCCAGCCGATTTCGAATTCGTAACCCCAGTTACGCATATCACCCAGGTTGGACATGGGAGCGCCCTGGCCTACATAAGAGGGGATGGGCTTATCCATCAGCATGCCGTTGGTCTTCTTGTTGTAGAAATCAAAGCCGAAGGTGAACTTGTCACCGAACAGGCGGGTGTCGAAGCCCAGGTCCAGCTGCTCGGACTCTTCCCAACGGATGGTGGGATTGGCCAGGGCTGCAGGAGAGGAACCGGACTGAACCGTACCGTTGGTACCTTCGTTGCCGAAGTAGTACTCCTGGCCGGTATCCATCAGGGAAGCATAGCGGAAGTTACCGATATTTTCGTTACCGTTCTTACCCCAGCTGGCGCGGAACTTAATCTGGTTGATCCAGGAGGGTGCATTGAACCAAGGTTCGTTGGAAAGGTTCCAACCCACGGAAGCAGCGGGGAAGGTAGCCCACTTGTGACCGGGGCCGAAACGGGAAGAACCGTCACGACGGATGGTGAATTCCACCATATAACGCTCGTCAAAGTTGTAGTCGATACGGCCGAAGTAGGAAGCCAGACGCTGATAGTCGTAGCCGCCGGTACCGCCGCTGGTGCGCTCGTCATCGGTAGCGCCGATGGCGGAGTCGATGTAAGCCATGCTGGGATTGGATTCCTTGAGCTTGTAGTCCGAACCGGACACATAAGTATAGGAATAGCTCATGGCAGACTGGCCCAGAACAACGGACAGATTGTGCTTGCCAAACTGCTTGTTGTAGGAGAAGTAGTTTTCTACCTGCCAGCGGAGGCCTTCGTTCATACCCATATTGACCCAGCTGGTAAGCGTCTGGTTCATAGAGCTCTTGTACTGCTCGAAGCCATAGCCGCGGTTGCGCCAGAAGGAGAGGTCTACACCGTAGCTGGTCTTGAACTTGAGGCCGGGGAGGATATCCAGTTCGGCACCGAAGTTGGCCACGATCTTGTGGGTCTTATAGAGCGTGTTGGACGGGGTGTCCAGGTTGGCCACCGGGTTGGTCAGTTCCTGATAACCGGTGGGAGGGAGAGAGTATACACGGCCGTCGGAAGCCACGATGGCGGTGGGATGGGCAGCCAGGATGGCAGCACCTTCCGCCTCGCTGGCGAACACGGGAATGCTGGGGTTGAAAGCAACGGCGGAGCCCAGGATGGAACCGAACTCGGAGTTGGTGGTGATACCCGTAGCATTGATGTTGGAGTAAGCGATGTTGGCCGAGAGGGTCAGCTTGTTCAGGAAGTTACGGTCCTTGGACTCAAAAGGAATGTAGGTGTTGTTGGAACGGATGGACAGACGGTCATAGTTGGACTTGCCGTAGTTACCGCCCACGATACCGTCCTGCTTGAAGTAGCCCAGGGATACAAAGTACGTGGCTTTTTCGGTACCGCCGCTCACGGACAGCTGGTGCTGCGTGATGGGGGCATTGTAATTGAAGGTCTCGTTCTGCCAGTCGGTGCCCTTTCCGGCAGCGGCTATTTCGGCCTGGGTGTACAGCGGAGCGCCGCCATCGTTGATGCGGGCTTCGTTCATGATCACCATGTACTCGGTGGCGTTGAGGACCTCTTTCTTGCGCCAGGGATTCTGCCAGCCGTAGCTACCATTATAAGTAATGGAAGCCTGGCCCTTCTTGCCATTCTTGGTGGTAACCAGCACCACACCGTTGGCGGCGCGGGCACCGTAAATGGCAGCGGAAGCAGCATCCTTGAGGATTTCCACGGAGGCAATGTCGGTAGGATTCAGGTAATCGATACCGCCGTCAACGGGCATTCCGTCCACAATATAAAGAGGATCGGAATTATTCACGGTGCCGATACCACGGATCTTGATCTGGGAGCCGGAGCCCGGCTGACCGGAGGCCTGGGTAATCTGAACACCGGAAACTTTACCCTTGAGGGCATCGTTTACAGTAGAAGCGCGCACGGTGTTGAGGGCTTCTCCGTCCACTTTGGAGATGGAGGCCGTCACAACGCTCTTTTTCTGCACGCCGTAACCAACTACGACGGTCTCTTCCAGCATCTGGTTGTCGTCCTGAAGGACCACGGTAAGATTCTGGTCACCGTCTACAGTGACTTGCCGCGTCTGATAGCCGATGCAGGAGACCTCGAGAACAGCACCTTTGGCCACACGGATGGAGAAAGCTCCGTCCACGTCGGTCATGGTACCATTGCTGGTTCCTGCCTCCACCACAAACGCTCCTACGATGGGCTGGTTGGCAGCATCCAGGACTACACCTTTAACGGAGAGTCCCTGAGCCATTGCAACCAGACTCAATCCTAAAGAAAGGATTAAGGTAGCAATTTTTTTCATACGCTTGGGGTTTGTTGCGTTTTTGGTTATTGGTTAATAATAATTTGGGTTGTCGACACTGGGTCTGGTGCAAAATTAGAGACATTTTATATTGGCCTCGCGCGTAAGAATGGAAAAGTAGTAAAAATAAAATATCAACCACCTGACAATCAGATGGTTGATATTTTTACAGAGGCCCTAAAAAGTAGTATAAAATGAGTTATTTAGCCAGGGCTTTCACTCTTTCTTCCAGCGTTTCCCGGTCTCCGAGAGCCGCATTTTTGATGGCTACTTTGTAATTATAGATGGTGCTCACGGAATAATCCAACATAGTCGCAATCTTCTTGCTGTCGTCCATTCCCAGCAGAATCAGGGCAAATACGCGCTGCTCGGACGTGAGCTTTCCTTCCGGCGGAACCACCCGGGCTTCTTCCTTGAGCAAAGCGTTGAACTGCTCTACAAAATCCGGATACAGGGCCAGGAAAGTATTGTCAAAGGTTTCGTAGAAATCTTCGCGGGCCTTTTCGGAACGGCCGGTGATGGATAGTTCCTTGAGCAACTGGTCTGCCTTCCCCTGCTTAAGCAGGTTGCGGAACCGGTTGTCCTCCGCACGGATAACCGAAATCTGGGACGAAAGCCCCTGCAGGAAGTTCACGATGTACTTTTCCTTTACCCGGGCGCCCTCCGAAATCTGCCGGTTGAGCACGCTCAGGGTGGCATTGGCCTGGGCCAGGGAAGCGTTGCTGGTTTCCAGATCGCTCCGGGCTTTGTTGAGCTTGCGGGAACGCGCTATCAGGAAATACGTAGACAGGGACAGGAGCAAAGTCAGGACAGCCAGCACGATGGACCATACCTTTCCGCTGCGCGAGGCCCTTGCCAGGCGGGCCTGATAAGCATCTTCCACTTGCATCAGGAAACGGGAAATCTGCCAGGGCCGGAGCTTGGCATTATAGGTAAGCGCATCCTCCTGCGCTATCCGCAGATAACGGAACGAGTGGTCCACGTCGGTGGGCAGGATGAGCTGGGCCAGCATAGCCAGGGAAGCGTAATCCCGCACCGCGTTGATGAGGTCACATTCGGCCGATTTCACCAGCCAGTAGATGCGGGTGGGCTGATCCCCTTGGCGCTCGGAAATTTCCGACTGATAGAAAGCATAGATGGCAAAGTCCCGGTCCTCGGGCTTGACACTCCGGAGCAGCACCAGGCTTACGCTGTCTGCTTCTTCCGTCCTTTCCTCGTCCAGAAGCTGGTCCCGGTACAGCTGAAGATAACGGGCCGAATTGACCGGCAGCATCCCTAGCAGGCGGGAGCGGAAAGAGGCGGCCGGCGGGATGGACATCCGTTCCACCATACCGGAATTACCCGCCATATCCTTGCTGTATTCGTAGAGGGTCCAGAAATATTCAGCCTTCAAGGACGGCGACAAAGAAGCCGTATCTATCTGGCTGTAAAGAATCTGGGTGGCCTCCAGGTAGTTGCCGGCCTTGTCGTACAGGTGGCCCAGCATAATGGTGGCCTGGTTGTAGCGGTCCAGGTCTCCCATCCGGCTGGCAAGGGCCTGGCAACTCTTCAGATAATACTGGGTGGAGTCAAAGCTGAAAGAAAAATACTCCTGGGCCGTTATCATTTCCAGCTCGTAGCGACGGACCGGATCTGTAGTGGCCAGGGAAAGATTCCGGTATACGTCCAGCTGATTCTGCTTTTTGGCGGCATAGGCCTCCCGAAGGGCCAGGTAGCTGTCCAACTCTTCCAGGAGGGCCTGGGTCTTTTTGTCCGTGCCGGAAGGCGCAAGGCAGGAGGCGGCCGTCAGACAGACCGCCACCAGCCCTGTAAGCTTTCTGCACAGACGCATCTGCACCAATTAGAAAATGTACTGGACACCCAGCTTGAGCTGGCTGTGGTGGCATTTCCTGTCGGGTGAAGCAACGCGATCCAACAGGCCGTAGTCAAAGCCCAGAGCCACGCGGATGTGCTCGATGATGTCAATGCCTACGCCAAAGCCGAACATTACGTCGAAACGGCGGAGATCCTTGTCGGTTTCGTAGTTGTTGGTGGTTCCGGATGCGTGGGCGTCAATGGATAACAGATTGACCGACAGCACGGGGCCGGTAAACAGGAACAGGTTGTTACGGCCGCCCACAGGGATGTCGAAACGGGCGCGTACGGGAACGTCCAGGTAGATTTCTCCCAGGTTGATAGCGTTGTTACCGCCAAAATGGTAACCGGCTACGCCTGTAAGGGAGGCGCCGGCGGCCACGCCGAATACCTTGCTCACCGGGAAAGTGGCCTCAAAATCGATGGACAGGCCGGGAGCAACAGCTGCTTTGCTTTCATTGTCGCCGTGGAATACATAGCCGTGGGAGGAGGTTCCTGCACCAATGCTGAACTTCTGGGCAAAGAGCTTCTGGGCGGGCACAAAGGCCAGCGCGAAGCAGAGGATAGCAATCAATTTTTTCATAATCGGGATAGTTTAAAGGTTTCTAATGGCTTTTTCTATCTCTTCTTCCCGGCCTTCCGGAATCACCGGGGACAGGAAAGAAAGCATCTGGAGCATGCGGGCCTCGGCTTCGGGGATGCCGCGGGAGCGCATGTAGAAAAGTTCATCGGGATTGAGCTGGCCCACGGTGGCGCCGTGGGAGCACTTGACGTCGTCTGCGTAAATTTCCAGCTGGGGTTTGGTTTCCACCTTGGCCTCGGGCGTGAGCACAATGTTGTGGTTTTCCTGGTAGGCTTCGGTCTGCTGGGCATCCGGGGCCACCACGATGGTGCCGTCAAAGTGCACCTGGGCCTGCCCGCCGGCAATGCCGTTGATGAGCTGGGTGCTCTTGCAGCCGGCCGCCTTGTGATGCATTACAATGCGGAAATTCACCTTTTCATCGGCCTTGCAAAGGTACAGGGCCTTGACGTGAGCTTCCGCGCCCGGGCCCACGAGGTCGATTCCCAGTTCCATGTCACGGCTCTCCCCCGGCAGCACTACAAACTGAAGTTCCAGCTTTTCGCCGGCCTTCACCTGGTACTGTCCCGCAGGGGGTGCGATATAATGTCCGTGGCCCATCTTAGAACTGGTCAAATCCCTTGGATTCAATGGCGTCTATGAGTTCACGGCCGCCGGTTTTCACAATGCGGCCGGCCTTGAGCACGTGCACCACGTCCGGCTGTACGTATTCAAGGAGTTTGTGGTAGTGCGTAATGATGATGGCGCTCTTCTGGGGGCTGCGGAGGGTGTTCACACCGTCGGCCACGATCTTGAGGGCATCCACGTCCAGGCCGCTGTCGGTCTCATCCAGGATGGAGAGATCCGGCTCCAGCAGGGCCATCTGGAAAATCTCGTTGCGCTTCTTTTCGCCTCCGGAGAAGCCCACGTTCACTTCGCGCTTGGCAAATTCGGGCTTCATCTGCACCAGGGCCATCTTTTCCTTCATCAGCTTGAGGAAGTCTCCGGCTTTCATTTCGGCCTGTCCCCGGGCCTTGCGGCGGGCGTTGACGGCGGCCTTCATAAAGGCGGTGATGGTAACGCCGGGAATCTCTATGGGGTACTGGAAGCTCAGGAAAAGGCCGGCCCAGGCGCGCTCCTCGGGAGTCAGGGCCAGCAGGTCTTGCCCTTTGTAAAGGATGGTTCCCTCCGTGACTTCATAGTCCGGACGGCCCGTCAGAACCGCGCTCAGCGTGCTCTTTCCGGCACCGTTGGGGCCCATTACGGCGTGAACCTCTCCGGGCTTGATGTCCAGGTCTATCCCCTTGAGGATTTCCTTATCCCCAATCCGGGCGTGCAAGTTTCTTATCTCAAGCATTTTTTCTGTAGAGTTTGATCCAGGAGATGAGCGACCACAGGCCGTTCACCAGGTACAGGGCGCAGACAATGGGCATAAATACATTGCCCACGCTCAGGTGCAGGATAATCTGGGTTACGTTGACGGCCAGCCAGACCAGCCAGCAGTCCCACTTCTTGAGGGAACTCAGCAGCTGGGCCAGCAGAATGAGGGCGGTGACGACGGAATCCAGGTAGGGATGAGGGTCTGCCGGGAAAAGCGTATCCAGCAGCCAGCCCCAGGCAAAGGCCACCAGCAGCACGCCTACCACGCTGAGGAAGCGCTCCTGGCCGGTGAGCATGGACACGCGGAGGGCCTTGTGGTCCTGCGAGCTGCGCTCGGAAGACTTGGGGTGCGTCCAGCGGTAGTGGCCCATAATGTTGATGGCCAGCGATACCGGCTGCAGCAGCAGGTTGGCGTAGAGGTTCTTGTTCCAGAAAAGCAGGAACAGGGCGGCCGTGTACAGGTAGCCCACCCAGAAGTTGTATTTGGAGTTTCGGCCCGCCAGGAACACACAGGTAAGTCCCAGCAGCGAGCTCACAAAGTCAATCAGCAAGACCGGACGTCCGGCCAGTTCAAACAGTATTAAATCTAAATATTCCATTATCCTACAGATCCTTCAAGGGATACTTGCAATAGTTTCTGCGCCTCAACGGCAAATTCCATGGGCAGGCGGCTCAGCACCTCGCGGGCATATCCGTTCACAATGAGTCCTACGGCATCTTCCGGTCCTATTCCCCGCTGGTTGCAGTAGAAGAGCTGGTCTTCCGAAATCTTGGAGGTGGTGGCTTCGTGCTCCACCGTGGCCGAAGGGTTCTGGCTCTGGATGACCGGGAAGGTATGGGCGCCGCAGCGGGAGCCAATGAGGAGGCTGTCGCACTGGGAGTAGTTGCGGGCGTTCTGGGCGTTCTTGCCCATCCGCACCAGGCCGCGGTAGCTGTTCTGGCTCACACCGGCCGATATGCCTTTGGAGACAATGCGGCTCTTGGTGCCCCGGCCCAGATGGACCATCTTGGTTCCGGTGTCGGCCTGCTGGTGGTTGTTGGTCACGGCCACCGAGTAGAACTCGGAGCTGCTGTAATCTCCTTTTAATATAGTAGAGGGGTATTTCCAGGTAATGGCGCTGCCGGTTTCCACCTGGGTCCAGCTCAGGTGGGAGCCGTCTCCCTTGCAGATGCCGCGCTTGGTCACGAGGTTCAGGATGCCTCCCTTGCCGTCTGCGTCTCCCGGGTACCAGTTCTGCACCGTGGAGTATTTGACATCGGCCCCTTTCTCTACGATAATCTCCACCACGGCGGCGTGGAGCTGCTGCTCGTCTCGCATAGGGGCGGTGCAGCCTTCCATATAGCTCACGTAGGAGTCTTCGTCGGCCACTATGAGCGTGCGCTCGAACTGGCCGGTGCCGCGGGCGTTGATGCGGAAGTAGCTGCTGAGTTCCATCGGGCAGCGGACGCCCTTGGGAATGTAGCAGAAGGAACCGTCCGAAAAGACGGCGCTGTTGAGCGCTGCAAAATAGTTGTCGCTGGACGGCACCACGGAGGCCAGATACTTGCGCACCAGGTCCGGATGCTCTTTCACGGCTTCGGAGAAAGAGCAAAAGATGATGCCTTTCTCGGCCAGGGTCTTCCGGAAAGTAGTGGTAACGGAAACCGAATCAAACACGGCGTCCACGGCCACCACGCCGGCCAGCACGTCCCGCTCCTGCAGCGGAATGCCCAGCTTGTCAAACGTTTCGGCCAGTTTGGGGTCTATTTCCTTGGGGCGGTCCTTGTCTTTTTTGGGAGCGGCAAAGTAGATGATGTCCTGGAAGTCAATCTCCGGCATATCCAGATGCGCCCACTTGGGCTGCGGCATGGCCTGCCACTTGCGCAGCGCATCCAGGCGGAATTCCAGCAGCCACTCGGGCTCCTCTTTCCGGGCCGAAATCAGGCGCACAATCTCCTCGTTCAAGCCCTTGGGAATGAACTCCTGCTCCACATCCGTCACAAAGCCTTCCTTGTACTCTCCGGAGGTAAACTGCTGTATGATCTTCTTGTCTTCCGACATATCGTACAAAGATACTGTTTTTTATTAAAATATCCTTGTTCCGTGCCATCCCGGTTTTTGCCACACGCAGAAACCGGAACTATCGTTTTTGTCCGGTCCAAAACCCCAAAAAAGGACGCATTAATGCGTCCTTTTTGTGTGCCCAGAGCGGGAATCGAACCCGCACGATATTGCTACCACAGGATTTTGAGTCCAGCGCGTCTACCAATTCCGCCATCCGGGCCGGTAGGGATTGCAAATGTAAGGGAAATTAGCTGAACTGCCAAATTTTTCCCTATCTACTGCTCTTTGACACCGGGGTCTTCCAACATAATGTGGACCGGGTCTGCCACACCGTAGCCTATCCAGTAGCCCAGGGCGCCGTCTACGTTGCCGTCCATAACGGTTCCGGTTTCTGCGTTGAAGACATTGGCGTACAGGATTACCTCATAGTATCTCCAGAAATTATAGGCCTCGGCGTCCATCGTGCACAGTTTCACCCAGAACTCGTTTCCCAGGCGGATGTTGGGCATGGCAATGAAGTCCATCAGGCGCATCGTACTGTACAGGAAAACTTCCGTATAACCGTCCAGCAGTTCGTCGTCCGTCTGGGCCAGGGCCGAAGGATGGTAATGGGAGTCGATGCCCTCCGTACGGGTGAACAACTTATAGTTGTTCCCTTTCCGGGGCGGATCCGTGAAACCGCAGACCACGTGGCAGAGGCTGTCCTTGACAGAACCCACATAGACCGTATCAAGGGAAACCGGTTCCGGTATGGTGGTCTTGGCCGTGGCCACATAGTCCTTGTACTCTACCCTAAGTTCATAGGTTTTTCCTACCATTCCCGTCATATGGCTGGTAGAAAACACATAGGGCGGGAAATAGTTAGGGTCTACCACGCCGGTTAGGAGCATGGTGGTATCCCCGTCACTGACCGTTACCCGGGCCCATTTGACCACATTATCGAGAAAGTCCAGGGGCTTGATTTCCTTGTCCACTTCCACCAGAAGGGATTCGGAGAGACGGACGATGGGATGGCCGCCGCTCTCAATCCATCCTTCCACAACCAGACGGGACTCGGTGTGCGGGACCTCCTTGTTGCAGGAAAGCGGCAGCAATATCGCCAAAAACAGTATAATAGCACTCTTTTTCATCATCAGAAGGTATGGAAAACGGCAATGGAAGGAAGGAAACGAAGCTGGAATCCGAAGGTTCGGAAGGCATAGGACTTCTTGTCATCGCTGGTATGCATGCCCAGGCCCAGATCGTTGACTTTACCCAGCACGTTGTAAACGGAAACATTGATGCCGCTCTTTCCCTTGGGACCTTTCCGGAAATACCAGTTGGCCGAAAGGTCCAGGCGGGAATAGTACCGCAGGCGTCCCGAGTTGAACGGGGCGTACTCGCAGACGGGACGGTCTCCCATCGTGTAGACGGAGATGGGCGGCGTGTAAGGGGCGCCGGAGGCCAGGATGAACGTTCCGCCCACATCAAAGCGGCCGAAATCGTAAGTGGCTACGATATCCAGTTCGTGCGGACGGTCGTGGGCCGACGGATGTTCGCCCAGGTTGCGTCCGTTGTCAAAGGTGCGGAGACTGCGGGAGAAGGCATAGCTGATCCAGCCGGTCAGGCGACCTTTCTGCTTCTGGAACATAATGTTGGCACCGAACGCCCTTCCCCATCCCGTAGCCACGCTGGAGGCCAGGGAATACTTTCCGGTATAAACATCCAGGAGGTTGCCCACGTATTCCAGCTGGTTGTGCAGCTGCCGGTAAAACAACTCGGAAGAAAGGACATAAACCCCGTTGGGGGACTTCCAGTTGTAGGAGAGGGAGAAATTGTGCGACCACTGGGGTGCCTGAATGGGGCCGGCCGCCACCCAGAACTCGGAGGGCAGGCCCAGGTTGGTCAGGCCCACCTGGAACAGGTTCTGCCGCTTGAGTTCGTAGCGGAACTCCATCTTGCCCCCTTCCTGCCAGTCGGCCGTGATGCCCACCTCAGGGGTGACGCCAAAGAATTGGATGTTCTCGGCACCCATAAACCAGTTCAGCCCCACTCCTGCGTGGACCTGGAACCAGTAGCCCAGATTGCGGCGGTATTCGGCCGAAAGAATGCCTTCCATAGCATTCTGAAGGGGCTCGTTGCCCTTGTTGGAGTGGTCGGAAAAATGACCTTCGGCCTTGGGGTTCTGGGGCTGGATCTGGTAGTAGGAGAAATGGGCTCCAAACCGCCAGTCATTCCATTCCAGCGAACCCTTGTATCCATAGTCCCGGATATAGGACGGCATTTCTCCCAGGGCGCCGAAGGCCTTGACTTTGGCCTCATTGCCGTACGTGGAGAAATAGACCTTCTGCTTTAAGGTAGCGTCCGAGAAATAGTGGTTCCAATGAAGGGCGCCCAGACCGTTGTACCAATTGGCCTCCATATTTTCAATGAGGCCGGCGCCCAGGCCTCCCTGGTCCAGACTTCCGAATACATCCACCCAGATGTGGTCCCGCTTGGTGGGCCGCCACTGCCAGGTGATGTTGGCATCCGTGAATCCGTAGCGCAAAGGGAAGTCCATATATTTGAGCATACCGCCGTAAATGGTATTGATGAAGGTGCGGCGGGCACTCACGTTCAGGGAAGACTTCCGGCCCAGCGGAATTCCAAGGGTTCCTTGGGCGGAAAGCAAGCCCAGGGACAGGTCTCCGGTAAATTTACGGGCTATCGTGTCCTTGAGCTGGATATCGATGAGACCGGCCAGGCGGGGTTCCTGTCCGGACGTAGTAGCGTACTGGATGCCTTTGTAATGAGGCGTGTTGAATACAGAGAACAGGCCCAGCAAGTGCGACATTCCGTACATAGGTACGCCCTGCTGGGAAACCAGGGTCATGGAACTCTCGCTTCCCTGCATATACAGGCCGCCTTCCATCTCCGTGCTCAACTGGATGCTGGGCAGCAAACGGACAAAGCGGATGGGGTCCGAATTGCCCATAATGGAAGGAATGGCGGCAATCTTGCCCATATTCACCTCTCCGCTGATGCCTTGCCGGTTCAGGACCATGGGTTTGTCCATTTGCTCGGTGATGACGGAGTTTTTCAGGTTCTCGTGGGCAACGGTATCCCGCTCCTGTGCACCGGCACAGAAGCACCCTGCTGCAAGCAGAAGCAGCGCCAGGCTATTCCGTAGATAAGACATGCTGGAGCAGATAATCGATGAGGGGCTCTATCAGAAGTACGGTGGTAATGGAATAGGACGTTCCGTCCTTGAACCGGAGCACGGGAATGTAACCGAGGTCATAGATTTCCATACCAAACTTGGCCACGTCCTTTCCTTTGTCAAGAACGTGGACATCTGCGTAAAGTTCCCAGTTCTTGGGGCCGCCGATAATCATTCTCAGGGGCTGCAGGCTGCCGCGGAACGCCAGGCCGCCGTACATATCTCCCTCTACCAGCCAGTTGTCTCCCTCCACGTGGCGGAACCGGAGCCAGAGCATGGAGACGCTGTCCTGACGCAGGCTGTAGATGACGGATTTATCCAGGCCCCAGCTGACGACGCTGTGCTTTACAATGTATTCCTTGACATCGGCCGAACTCTCCAGATCCAACTTGGCGGCGAAAGCGGAGAAGGTCTCTTCCATATGCATTTTGACCAATTCCTCTTCGGTGGGCTCGTGCTTGGGCTCTTCGTCCTGCGTCTTGTTGCAGGCCAGGGCCGCCAGCAGGATGAGGCAAATGACGCCGAAGCGCTTTAAAAGAGTAGCAAATGATGACATTTTACTTAGGATATTCTGCGCAAATGAAAAAAAACATAAGGCCTTTCTTCTCTGAGAGGCCGATATTCTGCGCCTTCCGGGCTTGCAGTTAACGCAAATGTACGTAAAAAACGCTGAACTGCCAAATTTTTCCACTATCTTTGTGAACTATGACCGGTGAATGTAAAATAGTGTCAGGAAGCCTTCTCCGGGAGGTTGCGGCCCTTCTGAAGGGGGAGCCGGAACTCTATGTGGTCTACGACGAAAACGTGGCCTGGGTAGCCGGCGAGGTTGAAAAAGCGGTGCCGGTGAAAGGCGCCTGGAGCCTGAAGACTTCCGAGGAACTCAAGACTTTGGAAACCGTCCAAGCCCTGTGCCGGAAGCTGATGAAGGCCGATGCATCCCGCAAGGCCTTCCTGCTGGCCGTGGGCGGCGGCATTACCACCGACGTGACGGGCTTTACGGCCGCCATCTACAAGCGCGGCATCCGGTACGCCAACCTTCCCACCACGCTCCTGGCGCAGGTGGACGCTGCCATCGGCGGCAAGACCGGCGTCAATCTGGATGGCTACAAGAACATGCTGGGCGCCTTCCGGATGCCCGAATTCACCTTCCTCTGTGAAGAAGTTCTGAGGACCCTCCCGCCCCGCGAGTTCCGCGCCGGAAAGGCCGAAATGCTCAAAACCTTCCTCCTGGGAGATGCCAAGGCCTACGAAAAGGCCCTGACCGCCAAGGAATGGCAGCCGCTCATCCAGCGCGCCGCAGAAATCAAGGCCGATGTGGTCCGTCAGGACCCCGAGGAGCACGGCATCCGTGCCAAGCTCAACCTGGGACACACCTTCGGCCACGCCATCGAGCACGAGGCGCAGGAAAGGGGAGAAAGCATCCACCACGGGGAAGCGGTGGCGATGGGAATAATCCTGGCCGCCCGCCTGGCAGAGCGCAGGGGTCTGGCCCAAAAAGGCCTGGAGGCCCGCATAAGGGCCGATTTCAAGGCCGCCGGCCTCCCCACAGAGTGCCCCTATCCCCTGGAAACCCTGGCGCAGGCTATGGAGAAGGACAAGAAAGCCGCCGGAGGCCGCGTCAAATGGATTCTGCCCCTGGCTCCCGGCCAAGTGGAGATGGAGGAAATGACCGTAAAAGAAGCAATGGATGATTTGCGTTAGCCTTCAAAATAAAGACTATCAGGAGATTCTGGAAATCCTGAAAACGGTGGAGATGGCGGAGATCCGCCTGGACCGCTGCGCCCTGGAGGACGAAGAGATAGAGGCTCTGTTCGCGGATTCCGACGTGCCGCTCATTGCCACCTGCCGCCTCAGCGAGGAGCCGCAGGCCCCCGAGCTGTTGGAGCTGGCCATCCGCTCCGGCGCCAAATATGCAGACCTGGAGATGGAAGCCCCCGCCGCCGTGGGCCGCCGCATCCGCGAAGCCTGCCGGGAGTACGGCTCCGTCCTCATCCGCTCCTACCACAATTACGAAGACACCCCCTCCCTGGAAACGCTCCAGGCCCTGGTGGAAAGGGCCCGCACTTTTGGGGGAGAAGTGGTAAAAATAGTAACTACAGCCCATTCTGAGGCCCATAACGCCACGGTGGCCGCCCTGTATAAGGACGCCGTCCCCGGCTCGCTGGTAGCCTTCTGTATGGGAGAGGCCGGCAAGGCTTCCCGCCTGGACGCCCTGCGCTACGGCGCCCCCTTCACCTACGCTTGTCTAAGTAAAGAAGACGCCACCGCCCCCGGTCAGTGGACCTGGGAGGAAATGAAAGAGGCTGTGTATAAAGACTTTCGCTTTGTAAAGGCCGAAGCCCTGCCTCTGCCTTCCTCCAAAAGCTTTGCCCAGCGGGCCATCATTGCCGCCGCTTTGGCGGAGGGAACCTCCCATCTTTCCGGCTACACGCCCTGCGGAGACAACGAAAGTGCTATAAACGTGGCAAAATCGCTGGGTGCAGAAGTAAAAATAGACGGTAACAAAATTGTTATCCGCGGGATCGGAGCCACGCCCGGCTCCCTGAATCTGGAGCAGTTGCACTGCGGCGAGTCCGGCTTCCTGACCAGGCTGATTATCCCCGTTTTATCGGTTGTTTCAAAAAACAAAGTGCGTATTTCAGGAGAAAAAACCCTCTTGAACAGGCCTCTGACCAGCGCTCACGACATCATGGCGTCTTTTGGCGTCCGACTCTATCCCGAAGGAAACAACGAAAGAAAACAAGATTGTTACCTGCCTTTGACGGTCTCCGGCCCCCTCATTGCCGGCCGCGCGGACGTCTCCGGAAAGGGCGGTTCGCAGCTCATCTCGGGTTTGCTGGCCGCTTTGCCGCTTTGCGAGGAAAAATCGGCCCTTTATGTCCACGATCCGCGCAGCATTCCGTATCTTTTCATCACGGTGGACGTGCTCAAAAAGTTTGGCATCCGGATGAGTTCCGAGATGGAAGGCGGAGACGATTTCCTGGAAACGCAGGACTGGGCCCTCTGCACCGGCGTCAACTTCCACATCAAGGGCGGACAGCGCTACAAGGCGGCCGATTTTGCCATTGAAGCCGACTGGTCCGGCGCCGCTCCCTTCCTGGTAGCGGGCGCCATCTTTGGAGATATCGAAGTAGAAGGGCTTGATACAGAGAGCCTTCAGGCCGACATTTCCATTATGGATATCCTGATGGAGGCCGGAGCCAGCATGTCCCAGCTGGACAGCCCCGGCGGCCCCATCCACGTGCGCCGCGCTCCGCTGAGTCCCTTCCATACGGACCTCAACAACTGCCCCGACCTCTTCCCTATGGTCGCCGTGCTGGCGGCTTTCTGCCCCGGCAAGAGCCACATCCTGGGGGTAGAACGCCTCAGACACAAAGAAACCGACCGCGCCGCCGCCATCGAGCAGATGCTCACCCAGATGGGCGTGCCCGTTCAGATAGAAGAAGATGAAATGACCATAGAGGGCATGGGCCTTACCCAGCGCATCCTGGAAGGGAAGCTGCTGCGGGGCGGCCGATACGTTTCCCACGCAGATCACCGGATGGTGATGGCCCTCAAAGTGGCCGCCCTGGGAGCCAACGGCCCCATAGAAATTGATGACACGGCCTGCGTGGCCAAGTCTTTCCCCTCCTTTAATGAATTATTTGACAGACTATGAATACTTTTGGAAATAAATTTAGAGTCAGCATTTTTGGCGAATCTCACGGAGAGAGAATCGGTGTTACCATAGACGGCGTCCTTCCCGGCATTCCGCTGGAAGCGAAAGACTTTGCAGAGGACCTGGCCCGCCGCAAGGCCGGCGCCCTGGGCACCACTCCCCGCCTGGAGGCCGATGAGCCCGAGATTGTAAGCGGCGTGTACCAGGGAAAGACCACCGGTGCCCCGCTTACCATCCTCTTCAAGAACGAGAACACCCGCAGCGAAGACTACGAGCAGTTCCGGAAACACCCCCGCCCCGGTCACGCAGACTTCACGGCCAATCTCAAGTTTGGCGGATTCAACGACCCCCGCGGCGGCGGCCACTTCAGCGGACGCATTACCCTGGGCGTTGTGGCAGCCGGCGTCCTGGCCAAAAAGATGCTCTATTTTGCCCAGTTCCAGGCCCGCCTGGTCAAGGTGGGCGGCCTTACGGATGCAGCCCAGTGGCCGGAGGCCCTGAAGGCCGCGCAGGCCGAAGGCGATTCCCTGGGAGGCGTAGTGGAATGCACCGTGAACGGGCTTCCCATCGGCCTGGGAGAACCCTTCTGGAACAGCGTTGAAAGCCAGATTTCCCACGCTGTCTTTGCCATTCCCGGCGTCCGCGGCATCGAGTTCGGAGACGGTTTTGCCGCCTCGGATATGAAGGGCTCCGAGCACAACGACCTCTTCCCGGAGCACGAATGCTGCGGCGGACACCACCACGAGGACGGTGAAGAGCACCATTGCTGCCACGGAGAGCACGAGGAAGGGCACGAGTGCCAGTGCCACGGAGAGCACGAAGGCGGCGAGCACCACTGCTGTGGCCGCCACAAGCACCCCCAGCCGCCTGTGACCAATCACGCCGGCGGCGTGAACGGCGGCATCACCAACGGCAATCCGCTGGTCTTCCGCGTGGCCTTCAAACCCACCGCCAGCATAGCCAAAGCCGGCATCCCCGGGCGTCACGACGTGTGCTTCGCCCTTAGGACACCGGTCATCGTAGAAGCCATGGCCGCCATTGTGCTGGTGGACCTGGCGCTTGGCTAGAACATATTGAAGGCGGCACTCTGGGCGCGCTGGCTGTGCTGCGCGTTCATCTTGCCAAAGTTCCACTTGACACCAATCAGGAAGTATCGGCCCATAACCAGCCGATAGGTATCTTCCTGGTAGTTGGCCGTGATGGTGTGGCTCAGATTACGGGTCTGGTTCAGGATATCCTTGAGCTGGAGGCTCAGGTTGAAGGCGCCGATGCTCTTGGTAATGCTGGCGTCCCACTGCAGTTCCGGCCGGTTGTAGCCCTCGGCATAACCCGCGTACATCTGGTATCCCAGTTCGGTCTGGAACTCAAACTCGTGCTTAGTTGTATAGGAGCCTTCGGCATAAACCCTTCCGGAGAAGGTGTTCATATTGGCTTCCGGCTTGTTGGAATACCGGCCCAGGCGGCCTCCGGCGCTTACGCCCACCCGCACGGAATAGCGGTCCTGGTTAAGCCGGATATTCACGCCCAGGTTGGGGGTATAGGTTTGCGTAGTGGTTTCTGCAAAGCCGCTCTGGCCGCTATAGAAGCGGTCTCCGGCGGCATTGCCCCAGAAATCGGCCATAAACTCGGAATAATTGAACTGGTCTTTGTCCAGCGCCGGGAGAACTCCCTGTGCCAGGTAGTTGGTGTAACTGCCGAAGGAGAGGCCTCCGTTAAGGCTCAAGGTCCATATTTTCTTGGCATCCAGCGGCGTAGTGTAATTGGCCGACAGGGTCATATTGAC
>ONCE01000019.1 GCA_900316245.1 uncultured Bacteroidales bacterium
TAACTTTCGTTTCGACAGGATGCGACAGAATGCGATAAAATGAGGATGGGCACCATTCGCTAAAATGGCACCCATCCGAGTTAATTCTCTGTATTTCAGTCAGTTAAGCCCCTAATATTCTTCCTCATTCCACATAAAGTCTTCCTTGGTGGGGTAGTCGGGCCAGATGTCTTCGATGGATTCGTAGATTTCGGTATCGTCGTCCAGCTCTTCCAGGTTCTCGATTACCTCGTCGGGGGCGCAGGTGCGGGTAGCGTAGTCAATGAGTTCTTCTTTGGTTGCCGGCCACGGAGCGTCGTCCAGGCTGCTGGCTAGTTCGAGTGTCCAAAACATAGTGTGTATGGTTTTATTTGTTTATTATCAGTCTCTTAAACACAGCTCTAGGCGGGTTTAGGGGTGCAAAGATAGACAAAAAAATGATATAATGGATTTTTTTGTTTAATTTTGCAGTCCTTTTTTACGAAAACTTTTTGCTACAAAGAATAGACCAATGGCATACCGGAAAATAGAAGAATACGACCAAAAGACCACTCAGGAAATTCAAGGCCACATCAAGGCCATTCTGGAACTGCTGGGAGAGGACCCCAACCGAGAGGGACTCCTCAAGACTCCCGAGCGGGTGGCCAAGGCTATGCAGTTTCTTACCCAGGGCTATTTCCAGGACGGAGAGGCCTTGGTGAGGAGCGCCCTTTTCCAGGAACCGTACAACCATATGGTCATCGTGAAGGACATCGAGCTCTTCTCTTTGTGCGAGCACCATATGCTGCCCTTCATCGGCAAAGCCCACGTAGCGTACATCCCCGACGGCCAGATCACCGGCCTCAGCAAGATTGCCCGCGTGGTGGAAACCTACGCCCGCCGTCTCCAGGTCCAGGAGCGCCTCACGGAGCAAATCCGTGACTGCATCCAGGATTCCCTGCATCCGCTGGGCGTGGCCGTGGTCATCGAGGCTATGCACACCTGTATGTCTATGCGCGGGGTACAGAAGTCCAATGCCGTTACAACCACATCGGCCTTCTCCGGCATCTTCCTCAAGAGCGACAAGACCCGCAACGAGTTCCTGAAGCTCATCGAGAAGTAAATCTTCTACTGATACAGATGACGTTTGATGGTTCCCTTGGCCGTGCGCTCAAAGGGAACGTCTACCAGTTCTACCCTGAAAATCTGGCTGAACGCCGGCAGGAGTTTGTTGGTGGCATCGCGGATCCCTTCGCAGAAGGCGTTGAGGTCTTCTTCTTTCTCAATGTGGGGCGCCACACCGGACTTGGGATACACGAGGGCAATGATTTTGCCGCCCCTCTCCAGCACCAGGGAGTCTTCCACCATAGGGTGGACGGACAGTTCCTGTTCAATTTCTTCCGGATAGATGTTCTGGCCGGAGGCACTCAGGATGAGCGACTTGATGCGGCCGCGGATGAAGAGGTTGCCCTCGATGTCCATCACGCCCAGGTCTCCGGTTCGGAACCAGCCGTCGGCGGTATGGGCGGCGGCATCGGCCTCCGGATTCTTGTAATAGCCCACGAAGAGGTTGGGGCCGCGGGACTGGATTTCTCCGGGCACGCGCTCGGGGTCCGAAGAATCGATTCGAATCTCGTGGATGGGCTTGCCGCAGGAGCCGGGGGCAAAACCCAGCGGCGTCTCGATGGACAGCAGCGGGCAGCCCTCCGTTAAACCATACCCCACCACATAAGGCAGGCCGATTTTCTTGAGGTCGCTCTCCACCTTCCAGCTCAGGGGGGCACCGCCGATGATGATGGTGTTTACCCGGCCTCCGAAGAGGTCCATCACCTTTTTACCCAGGGTCTTGTAATAGGAAAGACGCACGTACGGAACGGTGCTGATGGCCTTGGCGGGACGCGAAGACAGATGGGGCCGAATCCAGTTGGC
Source organism: uncultured Bacteroidales bacterium (assembly GCA_900316245.1). GTDB lineage: Bacteria > Bacteroidota > Bacteroidia > Bacteroidales > UBA932 > Cryptobacteroides. Next base: position 1,888 of record ONCE01000019.1, read on the forward strand.
GTGAATCTTTTCCATAATGAGCGGTACCGTGATAACCAGGTAGGGCCGGATTTCCTGCATCGATTTCATCAGGAGGGAAGGGGAGGGAGCCTTGCCCAGGAAGTAGATGGTGAAGCCGGTGCAGCAGGGATAGATGAACTCCATCGCCAGGCCGTAGATGTGGGCCAGCGGCAGCATCGAGATAATGGTCTCGGGTCCGTTGTAGATATGCTCCTGGCAGTATTCCACAACGTCGGACATGGCTCCGTAAGTGAGCATCACGCCCTTGGGGTCTCCGGAAGTGCCGGAGGTGTAGTTGATGATGGCTACTGAATGGAAATCTACCTGATAGGATACCTTGGAGGGCTTGAGGTCCGTGACTTCCCGCTGGTTCCAGGCATCCACAATCTGATCGCTTTCGCTCCAAAGGAGTTTCTCTTCCTTCACGCTTACCACGCCGCGGATCTGGGGGAGGGACTCGTTGCTGAGCTGGTTCCAGAGTTCCGGGTCCGTTAGCAGGAGCACGCTGTCCGAATGGCGGATGAGCTGGGCAATGCCGGGAGCCAGGTAATTGGGCAGGATGGGCACAATGATGGCACCATACGTATTGACCGCCAGGAACTGGATGGCCCAGCGGGCCGAGTTGCGGGCGCAAATGGCAATCTTGTCTCCCTTCTCAATGCCGGCAGCCTTGAAAAACCGGTGGTATTGCTCTATGAGGGTGGCCACATCCAGATAGGTATAGCTGGCGCCCATATAGTCGCAAAGGGCGGGCTGGTTGGGCCTCTGGTGGATCTGGTCCTCGAATTTCTTCAGGTAGTGCTTCATGCTTTCCTATTTCGTGCGCAAAGATACAAAAAACTTATTTGAATAATTGTTATATTTGCAATAGTTATGCCTGTCGTGCTGTCCATATTGTTCGCATTTTCGGTCTTGTTTTCCGTGGGGGTCATCATCCAGATTCTGCTGGGTGGGCGCAATACGGACGAGAAACTGTTCTGGATAGCCGTCATCATTGTCTTCCCGTTTTTTGGCGTCGTGGCCTATTGCCTGGCCGGTATCGATTACCGTACGGAGGCCGATATGGAGCGCCTGCACGGCAAGGCCAGGGCCCTTCTGGAGAAGGAAATTACCCCGGAGCAGAAGGAAGCCTGGTTTTCGGACAAGGATATGGACCTGGTTCCGGAACGGCTTAAACCGCTGGCCCGCCTGCTCAGGAGTTCCGGAGAAGGCAACAAGGTCTACGCCAACAACTCCTTTGAAATCATTACCTTCGGAGCCCGCAAGCGGGAACTCCTGCTGGAAGACATCAAGAATGCCAAGCACTACATCCACATCGAGTATTTCCGTTTTGGCAACGACGAGTCGGGTAGGGAAGTGAGGGACCTCCTGTATGAGAAGGTGGCCCAGGGCGTGGAAGTCCGCTTCCTGAACAACAATATGATAGGCCGGGTAATTCCCCGCTCGTACTTCCGCGATATGCAGAAGCACGGGATGGAGGTAGTGCCCTACACCCATATCCGGATGGGCTTCCGCCAATGGCTGATGCGCATCAATTCCCAGAACCACCGCAAGCTCGTGATCATAGACGGCAAGGTGGCTTTTACCGGAGGAATGAACCTCAATGACAATTACTTCCGCCGGTGGAGAGACACCCACCTCCGTATTTCCGGACCGGTGATTGCCCGTCTGCAGGCTTCGTTCATAGACAGTTGGATAGGCTCCGGCGGCACCTTCAAGCAGCCGCTCAGCGCCTATTTCAACAGCGAGTATCCGCAGGAGCCCGCCCCTTACAAGGACAAACTGCTGCAGGTAGCCGTATCGGCCCCGGAATATCCCTGGCCCACCACCCAGCTGGCGTACGAGTGGATTCTGTCCAACGCTACGGATTACGTTTATATCCAGACGCCCTACTTTGTGCCGCCGGATGCCTTCCTGGGGGCCCTCAAGAGTTCGGCTATGCGGGGCGTGGATGTGAGGATTATGCTGCCCAAGAAGGTGGATACTCCCTTTATCGGCCCGGTGAACCGGTCCTATTATGCGGAGTGCCTCCAGGCCGGCGTGCGCATCTATGAGCGGGACGGTGCCTTCATCCATTCCAAGACGCTGGTATCTGACGATGATCTGGCCATTGTGGGTGCATCCAACCTGGACTTCCGCAGCTTCCAGATCAACAGCGAAATGGATACCTTCATTTATGACAAGGAAGCTGCGCTGGCCAGCAAAGAGATTTTCCTGCAGGATATCGCCCTGTCGGAGGAACTGCATCTGGAATCGTTTGTCAAGTCCCGCCGGTGGTACTACCACCTGGGGTCGGATTTCCTGCGTCTATTCCGTAGTCTTCTTTAGCACATAATCGTTGGTGTTCTTGAGACCGCGTGTGCCAAAATATCCGGCCACCAGGTCTCCCTTCACGTATACCCGCTTGCCAATCAGGTTGGGGTGGTCCACCAGGTTGAGCGCATCGCGCACCTTGCCCTTGGGCAGTTCCACGGCCAGGCAGGAAGCCTTGGCGGTGATGGAGGAACGGTCGGCCAGTGCCAGGTGGGTGGCCTTGGTGAACTCGCTGGTTTTCACTTCCTTGCCGTTGGAAGAGAGGTCTCCGCCCACAATGTAACCGTATACCCACACGCCCTTCTGGTCAATGTGCTGGGACACGTCTCCCACGGAGATGGCCGAAGGCTCGCGGCCATCGTCGGGCGGGGTGTTGTCTCCGCCAATGATGAAGTTTTCGTCGGTCCAGACCTTGCTGGTGTCCAGCACCACGTTCACGCTGCTCTGCCCGTCCGTGGCCGCCACGTTGATGCCCAGGTTCAGGATTTGCCGGGCTTCCAGCTTGCGGGTGAGCAGAATCTCGTCCTTGCCCTCGTTGTAGAGGATGACGGAGGCGTTTCCGGGCTTGGTGTAGGCAATGCGCGTCTCCTTATAGAGGTACTTCAGGCGCGTATCATCTTGCTTGATAAATAGGACGCCGTCCGGAAAAGCCACGGGGAAGGCCGATGCAATGTTGAGCTTGATGCCGGCGTTGAGGAGGGTGCAGCGCAGGGTCACGCTGACTTTTTCACCGGCGGGAATCACCACCACCTGCTCGTCTCCGTACTGGGGACGGGAGAAGGCCGGGGCCTGGAAAGAGATGCTTTTCACGCTCACCGTGTAACTGCCGGGATCCACCGTCAGGTGCTCGGGGGAGTCTCCGTACGTGCCTTCGTAGAGGGTCTTCCCGTTGGCGTCCAGGATGGTGAGCAGGAAATCGTTGGTGTCGGGAATCTCCGGATTGCTTGCCTTGGTGAAGACACTTCCGTCCAGGGTCCAGCGGAGTTCCCCTTGCTCCTTTTGAGGGTCGGTTGCCAGTCCGAAATCGTCGCAGGCGCATACTCCGGCAAGGAGGAACGGGAGGAGCGCCATCCATCTGAGCGTTTTCATACGGCCAAGGTAAGCAGGTTTCGGGGAACCTATGGGTGGCAAACAGCAAAACTTTGGGCCATTTTTCTTGCGAAGAATGTGAAACAACATCAAGAATCTTTATATTATTAGTATCTTTGTGGGATTAAAGAATAGATTATGTTTGAGAACTTAAGCGAGAGATTAGAGCGGTCTTTCAAGATACTCAAGGGTGAAGGCAAAATCACCGAGATCAACGTGGCGGAAACCGTCAAGGACATCCGCAAGGCCCTGTTGGATGCAGACGTAAGCTACAAGGTAGCCAAGGACTTCTGCAACCAGGTCAAGGATAAAGCCATCGGTACCGGTGTGCTCACGGCCGTCAAGCCCCAGCAGATGATGGTCAAGATTATGCACGACGAACTCACGGACTTTATGGGTTCCAGTGCACAGGACATCAACATCAAGGGCAATCCCGGCATTGTGCTGGTAGCCGGTCTCAACGGTTCCGGTAAAACCACCTTCTCCGGCAAGCTGGCCCTCTACATCAAGAGCAAGAAGGGGATGAAGGTCCTCCTGGCCGCCTGCGACACCTTCCGTCCCGCCGCCATCGACCAGCTCAAAGTGCTGGGAGAAAGCATCGACGTTCCCGTTTACACGGAAGAAGGGGAGAAAGACCCCATCAAGATAGCCAAGGCCGCCATCGCCAAAGCCAAGGCCGAAGGCTACAGCGTAGTCATCATCGATACCGCCGGCCGCCTGGCCGTGGACCAGCAGCTGATGGACGAGATTTCGGCCCTCCATAAGGCCGTGAACCCCACCGAGACCCTCTTCGTGGTGGATGCTATGACGGGTCAGGATGCCGTGGAGACCGCCAAGGCCTTCAACGACCGCCTGGACTTTGACGGCGTGGTCCTCACCAAGATGGACGGCGATACCCGTGGCGGTGCCGCCCTCTCCATCAAGGCCGTGGTGGGCAAGCCCATCAAGTTCGTAAGCTCCGGAGAAAAGCTGGAAGCCCTGGATGTGTTCCATCCCGAGCGTATAGCAGACCGTATCCTGGGTATGGGAGACGTGGTTTCCCTGGTAGAAAAGGCCCAGGAGCAGTTTGACGAGAAACAGGCCCGCGAACTCAAGAAGAAACTCGCCAAGGACCAGTTCACCCTCTGGGACTTCTATCAGCAGATCCAGCAGGTGAAGAAGATGGGTAACATCAAGGACCTGGCCGGTATGCTGCCCGGCGTGGGCAAGGCCATCAAGGACGTGGATATCCCTGACGACGCCTTCAAGAGCACCGAGGCCATCATCCTCTCGATGACCGCCTACGAGCGGGAGCACCCGGAAGCCATCAACGGTTCCCGCCGCAAGCGCATCGCAGACGGCTCCGGCACCTCCGTTCCGGAAGTGAACAAACTCCTCAAGCAGTTTGAGGGAACCCGCAAACTGATGAAGGGCGCCGTGACCGGCAGCCTGATGCAGCAGATGCGGGGGATGAGAAGATAACTATGAAAAGACTCCTGCTAACCACATTGGCCTGTCTGGCCGCCCTTTCGCTGGCGGCACAGCATGTTACGCCACAGGTAGGCGTCCTTTTCGAGGGACGGTTCGTGAACGACGAGTTTGACGCCTCGGGACAGAGCCTGATGGCTTCCGGTACCCTGGGCGCCGCCCGGCTTTTCCCTTACGTGGGCATCCGTTTTGCGAAAGACCACGGCCTCTATGCCGGCGTGGATGTGGTTCAGGACTTCGGTGTGGGCGCCGTCAAGCCCATCACGGAGTTCGCTGTCTGGTATGAACTCCAGAAAGAGCACTTTGCCCTGTATGCGGGCCTAGCTCCCTATGCCAAGCTCAAGGGAACTTATTCTTCGGCCATCTGGTCCGACGCCAACGCCTTCTATGACGGCGTGCTGGCCGGTTTCATCCTGCAGGGAACGTACGACCGTTCCTTCTGGGAAGTAGGCTTTGACTGGTGCGGCAAGTACGGAGACAACTCCAGGGAGCAGTTCTCCATTGTATCGGCCGGCGATATGTGGTTTACCAACTGGCTTTCCCTCAGCTGGGAAGGCCTCTTCCACCACTTTGCCTGCAGCGTCCAGCAGAAAGGCGTAGTGGACGACCATCTGATCCATCCCTTCCTCAAGTGGGATTTCTCCTCCTTCACCGGCCTGCAGAAACTGGAACTCCATACCGGCGCTATGATAGGCTATCAAGTGGACCGCCTGATGGAGCGCAAGTCCTTCCCGGTGGGGGCCGATATTGTCCTGGAAGCCAAGAACTGGGGCTTCGGCCTTAGAAATGAAGCCTATTATGGCGGCAGCCAGGCTCCCTTCTATCAGCTGGCGGATGAAACCGGAATGGTTTACGGAGACGAACTGTACTTCCGTTCCCCCATCTGGCAGATTACCCCCGATGCCACCCCTGGCTTCTACGACCGCGTGGATGCCTATTGGGAAAAGGGCTTCTGGGAAGACCGCGTGTCCCTAGGCGTGCGCCTGGTGGGTCACTTCGGCCAGGGCGGCTTCCTGGGCTGGCAGCAGCTCCTGAGCGCCACCGTGAAAATAGACAAAATCACCTTCAAGAAACATAATAAGAAATAATATGAAAACCCGCTCCTTCCTGCTACTGGGCGCAGTGCTTCTTGCTTTTTCCTGCGGCCATCGCCTCCAAGACGGAGAGTATACCCTTACCGTGCTCAGCACCAACGACGTCCACGGAACCTGGTTTGATTCCACCTACATTGGAAACAATGTACGGCGTTCGCTCTTTGCGGTCAATACCTATGTGGACAGCGTGCGCCAGGCCGACGGAAAAGACAATGTAGTCCTCATCGAGGTGGGAGACTGCCTGCAGGGAGACAATGCGGCCTACTATTATAATTATGTAGACACCCTGTCCCCGCATCTGTTCCCCCGGCTGCTGGACTATATGCATTACGATGCCGTAGTCTGGGGTAACCACGACGTGGAGACCGGCCACGCCGTCTACGACCGCGTGAACCGCGAACTGGAGGCCAAGGGCATTCCTTTCCTGGCCGGCAACGCCATCCGCAACGACAACGGCAAAACCTACTTCCCGCTCTATAAGATGGTGAACCGTGGTGGCCTGCGTATAGCCATCCTGGGTTACAACAACGCCAACATCAAGTCCTGGCTGGCAGAGAGCGTCTGGAGCGGCATGCACTTTGACCGCATCACCGCCCACGTCCAGCAGGATGTGGACGCCGTCCGTGCCAAGGAGAAGCCGGATGTGGTGATTGTGGGCGTGCACTCCGCCACCGGAGAAGGGGATGGCCAGAACGCCGAGGCCGAGGGCCTGGACGTCTTCAACAGTGTGCAGGGCGTGGACTTTGTCCTGGCCAGCCACGACCACAAACCCCACGTGGAAGCCCGCGAGGACAAGGCCTTTATGAACTCCGGCAGCCACTGCCGCTACCTGGCCCACGGCAAACTGCACCTCAAGGTGGAGAACGGCCAGATTGTCTCCAAGGAATATGAAGCGGACCTCATCCCCATCAAGGCAAACAGGGCCGATCCCAAGATGCGCGAAGCTTTCCGCAAAGAATTCAACGAAGTGAAGGGTTTCACTATGCGCGAAGTGGGAGAACTCAACGTTCCCCTCAGAACCCGCGAAGCCTACAAGGGCGTTTCTGCGTATGTGAACCTCATCCATACCATCTGCATCCAGTGCGATTCCGCCCAGCTTTCCATAGCGGCTCCTCTCACCTTTGACGGCCACGTACCGGAGGGCAAACTGGTGTTCAACGATCTCTTTACCCTCTATCCTTTCGAGAACCAGCTCTATGTGATCAAGATGAGCGGTGAAGAAGTCCGCCAGTACCTGGAGGCCTCCTACGACCGCTGGATCAACACCGTCTCCAAGCCCGGAGACCACCTGCTCCGCATCGTTCCCCGGGACAATGCCCGTACGCAGCAGAAAGGCTGGTCGTTTGCCGGCCTGGCCTATAACTTCGATTCCGTGGCCGGTCTCAATTATACGGTAGATGTGACCAAACACCGTGGAGAGCGCATCAACATCACTACGCTGGCCGACGGCACCCCCTTCGATCCCAACGCTACCTACAACGTGGCTATGACGTCCTACCGCGCCAGCGGCGGCGGCAACCTCCTCCAGGAGATCGGCATTGACACGGACAACATTGACGAGCGTGTGGTGGCCCGTCATCCGGAAATCCGCAACCTCATCCTGGACCGCCTGGTGGAAGATCCCACCATCGACTGGGAAGAGATAGCCTCTCCCGCCTATCTGGGCACTTGGAAATTCGTCCCCGAAAAACTTGCGAACAAGCTCCTCGAGGACGACATGAACCTTCTGTTTGGGAAGAAATAATCCTTACTTGGCGTAAGCGACTGAACGTGTTTCCCGGATAACGGTGATCTTCACCTGTCCGGGATACGTCATTTCATCCTGGATCTTCTGGGCAATCTGGCCGGAGAGTTCTTCGGCCTGCTGGTCGCTTACCTGTTCGGCTCCTACGATGACGCGGAGCTCGCGGCCGGCCTGGATGGCATAGGCCTTGGTAACGCCCGGATAGGAACCGGCGAGGTTCTCCATCCCGCGCAGACGCTTGATATAGCTTTCAATCACCTCACGGCGGGCACCGGGACGGGCACCGGAGATGGCGTCACCCACCAGCACCAGCGGGGCGTACAGGGACGTCATTTCGGTTTCCTCGTGGTGGGCGCCGATGGCGTTGCAAATCTCGGGCTTTTCTTTGTACTGTTCGGCCAGTTTCATACCCAGGAGGGCGTGCGGCAGATCCGGATCTTCTTCGGAGACCTTACCGATATCGTGCAGGAGACCGGCACGCTTGGCAATCTTGGGGTTGAGGCCCAGTTCGGAGGCCAGGATGGCGCAGATGTTGGCTACTTCACGGGAGTGCTGCAGCAGGTTCTGGCCATAGGAAGAACGGTATTTCATACGGCCGATCAGGCGTACGAGCTCCATACTGAGACCGTGGATGCCCAGATCGATGCAGGTACGCTTGCCGGTTTCCAGAATCTCTTCTTCCAGCTGCTTCTGTACCTTGGTAACCACCTCTTCAATGCGGGCGGGGTGGATACGGCCGTCTACTACCAGCTGGTGCAGGGCCAGACGGGCTACCTCGCGGCGAACCGGGTCAAAGGCGCTGAGGAGGATGGCGTCCGGAGTATCGTCCACAACGATTTCCACTCCGGTGGCGGCCTCCAGGGCGCGGATATTTCTACCTTCACGGCCAATGATACGGCCCTTGATCTCGTCGTTCTCGATGGGGAAGGTGGTTACTGCGTTCTCGATGGCGGTTTCCGTAGCGGTGCGCTGGATGGTGTTGATCACTATGCGCTTGGCTTCCTTGGCGGCGTTGAGGCGGGCCTCGTCAATGCAGTCGTTGATATAGGCCTGGGCCTCGGTGCGGGCTTCGGCCTTCATCGATTCTACCAGCTGGGTCTTGGCCTCGGCGGCGCTCATTCCGGCTATGGTTTCAATCTGGCGGATCACCTGGCTGCGGAGCTGTTCGTACTCTTCCTCCTTCTGCTTCAGCTGCTCCTCGTGGGCGGTTACCACGCTGCGCTGGTTTTCCACTTCCTTGGCTTTGCGGTCTGCCTCGGAGAGCTTCTGGTTCAGGGTGTTCTCCTTCTGGCGGATGCGGTTCTCGGCGTCGTGGAGCTGGGCGTTCTTCTCGTTGACCATCTTCTCGTGCTCACTCTTGAGCGAGAGGTATTTCTCCTTGGCCTGGAGGATGCGCTCGTTCTTGATCTTCTCTCCTTCCACTTCTGCTTTTTCAAGGATCTCGTCTCGCTTTCCCTTGAGGATGTAGCGACGGATCAGTATGCTTGCTGCCAGCGCAAGGCCTGCGCCAACAAGGAATCCGATAAGTATGCTTACAATATCCATATATATAGTGTTACAAAAAATGTCTGTTCCTAAAGCGGGAAACAGACATTAAGAAAAAAAAGCCGTCAGCATCTAGTCAGAAAATCTTATGGGAATAAGATTTGGGTGCCGCCCGTTTGCTGGTATCCCCCGTCTGCACGCAGAACTCCGTAAGGAGTGGGGCCCGCCATCCACGGTCCGAGTCAACCCGGCGCGTTGAAACGTGTTGATTTCAGCTTTCGATGGTTGACGGCTATTTGGTTTGGTCTTTGAGATAGCGGTCCAGGTCGCTTTCCAATTGTTTTTCGGCCGATTTGTAAAGGTCGATCTCCCTTTGCATATCCAGGCGGATCACAGCCTCGTTAAGGGCGACCAGCGAGAGCAGGTCTGAGGCGGTTTTGCCGGGATGGCTGCGGGTAAAGGAGGCGAAGCGCTTGTTGATGGCCTCTGCAGCCTGGCGGTACAGTTGCTCCGTCTCCGGCGTGGGGGCCGTGAGATTGAAGGTGCGTCCCGCAATTTTGATGCTGATTTTCTGGTCCATCAGGCTTCCTCCAAATAGGAAATGCACTTATCGATTTCCTTGATTAGTTTATCAACCTTGTCTCTTACGTCCTCGGTGGTGGCACCGCCGGAAAAGGCCTCGGTAAGCTTCCGGGTTTCTATCTCGGACTCCAGTTCTTTTATCTGTTTCCTCAAGGCTGCCCCGGTTTCCTCGCACGTATGTAACTCCTGGCGAAGACGCGTGTTCTCCGCTTTCTCAGCCTCATAGCGTGCAATCAGCTGTTCAATCTGTGTTCTTACATTTTCCAGCATAGCCGGTTTAAGCCCAATACTGCAAATTTACAAAAAAACTTCCAATGTTAAGTGGAACATTGAAAGTTTTTTATAAATAGTAGCCTTAAGGAGCGCTTACAGACGGGCAATGAGGCGTTTGAAGATCGCTGTCATCTTGTGGGCGGCGGCGTCTGCGGCCTCCACGATGGCGTTTTCGTCAGTTACGTATTCCGCATCGTCGGAGGAGGGGGCCACGTCCGTGATCACGGACACACCAAACACCGGAATGCTGGCGTGGCGGGCCACAATGACCTCCGGCGTGGTGCTCATTCCCACGGCGTCTGCACCGATGGTGCGGAAGTACTTGTATTCGGCCGGGGTCTCATAGCTGGGGCCGCTGCAGGCCACGTAGACGCCCTTGCGGAGGCTGATGCTGAGTTCTGCGGCCACTTCTTCGGCCAGGCTGATGAGCTTGGGGTCGTAAGGGCGCGTCATATCGGGGAAGCGGGGACCGTATTCCTCCAGATTGGGGCCGATAAGAGGGTTGGGCAGCAGGTTGATATGGTCCCGGATTATCATCAAGTCACCCACGTGGTAACTCAGGTTGGTGGCGCCGGCGGCGTTGGAGACGAACAGGTACTTGATGCCCAGGGTAATCATCACGCGGATGGGAAGCACTACCTCGCCCATCCCGTAGCCCTCATAGAAGTGGATGCGGCCCTGCATCGCAATCACGCACTTGCCGCCCAAGTTACCTACAATGTAGTTGCCCTTGTGGCCCACGGCCGTGGACACGGGGAAACCCTCCACCTGATTGTAGGGAATGACGATGGGGTCTGTAATTTCATCTGCCAGCTTGCCCAGGCCGCTGCCCAGGACAATGCCCACCTCGGGCTGGCGTCCTTTGAGCTGTTCTCGGATGTATGCGGCTGCCGTCTTGATAATCTGCGGCTGAGCCATGGTTTTCATAGGAGTATCCATAGTTACATTCTTTCAATCATATTGGAAATAAGCTTGGTCATTTTGTCGGCTGCGGCGTTGGCGGCCACCACTACGTCGTTGCCGTCGTTCACGAAGTCCTCTGCGTAATCGTCGTGGGCTTCGTTGGTGATGACGGAAATGCCAAACACCGGTACACCGGCGTGGCGGGCCACAATCACTTCCGGAATGGTACTCATACCCACGGCGTCACCGCCAATAGTGCGGAAGTACTTGTATTCGGCCGGCGTCTCGTAAGAGGGACCGGTGCCCCCCACGTAAACACCTTCCTGGAGCTGGATGCCCAGTTTCCGGGCCTCTTCCTTGGCCAGGCGGATGAGGGCGGGGTCATAAGGACGCGTCATATCCGGGAAACGCGGGCCAAACTCGTCGATATTGGGGCCGATAAGCGGATTGGGCAGCAGGTTGATATGGTCCTTGATGATCATAAGGTCTCCCAAATGCAGGTGGAAACCCACACCGCCGGCGGCATTGGAAACGATGAGTTTCTGGATGCCCACGGCAATCATAACGCGGATGGGCAGGACCACCAGGTTCATACCGTATCCCTCATAGTAGTGGATGCGGCCCTGCATGGCAATGACGCACTTGCCTCCCAGGTCTCCCACAATGAAATTGCCCTTGTGGCCCACGGCTGTGGAAATGGGGAAGCCGGGCAGGGAAGAGTAGGGGATGATGAGCGGGTTCTTGATGGAATCGGCCAGGCTGCCCAGACCGCTGCCCAGGACTATGCCCAGTTCCGGTTTGTGGCCCTCCAGACGCTCCTTCAGGAGCTCGGCGCCCATCTGTACGCTGATAATGCTGTTAGGATTCATAAGTTCAGATACGTTTTACGATTTCCCGGCTGCGGGCCAGGATCTCTTCCTCTCCGGGTACCTGGCGGTCTCTCATTACCCATTTGCCGTTGATCATAACATCCGTAATGGCATTTGAATGGGCGGTGTAAACCAGGTTGGCTTCTACGGAGCCGGGGGAGAGGAAAGAGCTTGAGTTCAGGTCAATGAGGGAAAGGTCTGCCAGGGCGCCTTCCCGGATCACGCCATTGTCGATACCCAGGGCGCGGGCCCCGTGCTCGGTGGCGCAGGCAAACAGTTCCGGCAGCGGCAGGGCCTGAGGGTCTTCCCGCCAGGCTTTCTGCAACAGGGCCGAATTCTTCATATGCTCCAGGATATCCAGGTTGTTGGAAGAGGCCGATCCGTCCGTGCCCAGGCAAACGTTCACACCGGCATCCCGGAGTTCGTTGTAGCGGAAACGGAAGCCGGAGGCCAGCTTGAGGTTGGAGTTGACGCAGTGCACGCAGTTCACCTTGTGTTCACCCAGGATGCGGATGTCTTCCGGATCCAGGAACAGGCTGTGCGCGGCCAGTACATCGGGCCCCCAGACACCCAGGGAATCGAAATACTGGGTAGGAGTGAGGCCTCCGTGGTTCTTCTTGCAGTCTTCGTACTCCTTGACGGTTTCTGCCAGGTGCAGGTGGATGCGGAGCCCCCGCTCACGGGCAAATTCGGCCCCCCAGCGGATGTTTTCTTCCAGCACCGTATACACCGAGTGGATGGAAACCGCAAAGCGGAAATCTCCCTCCCAGTCCAGCGTGCGCCGGTACAGGCGCTCGATGGCATCCCGCTGGCGCATCATCATATCCCTGCTGCCGTTGTCCAGGAGCACGAAGGAGATCACGGGGCGGACGCCCATCTCCATAGCCGCCCGGCAGGCGTGCGGGGCAAACCAGTATTGGTCGTTGAAAGTGGTTGTGCCGCTCTTGATCATCTCCAGGCAGGCCAGTTTGGTGCCCCAGTAGATGAAATCGGAGTCTATCTTGGCTTCAATCTTCCAGATGTTGGTGAGCCACTCGTAGAGGTTGAGGTCTTCGTGGATGCCGCGGAGCAGCACCATAGCGGCGTGCGTGTGCGCATTCACAAAGCCCGGAATGACCGCCTTGTGGGTGCAATCCATAACCTGGGCGCCCGGAGCCGCCAGGGGCTGGGCGCTGATTTTCACGATTTTATCCCCGTCAATCAGAATATCGACGGGTTTTCCCTGATGGAGGATGTTCTGAAGCAGGATCATAGTGATGTGGTTAGGGTTAAAAAAACCGGCGCAAAGTGTGCCGGTGAATGTTCTAGAACTCGTCAGGGTTGTCTTGGTCTTCCCGGGGAGTGAACTGGCGGATGGGTTCGTCGTGCAGTAAATCGTGAAGAATGTATTTCACGGCATCCTGGAGCCCTTCCTGGAATTTCTCGAAGTCTTCTTTATAGAGGAAAATCTTGTGTTTGTCGTACGTGAAGGAACCGTCCCTTTCCTGGCGGCGCTTGCTTTCCGTAATGGTGAGGTAATAGTCGTTATTGCCTTTTGTGGTTTTTACGTCAAAAAAATAAGTGCGCTTACCGGCACGCACGGGCTTGGAATAAACGTCTTCCGCATTCCGCTCTTGGCCATGGGGCCTCTCATAATCTTCACTATACATAGCAGTCCGTTATTGATGTGATTACAAATTTAGGGAAATAATTGAAAAAAACACTAACTTTGTCAAAATTTATTCGCTCTATGTTAAACAGACGCATTCTCCGTGTCAAGGCTTTCAAGGTCCTCTACGCTTATGCAGAGAATCAGGACCTCACGCTCAAGGAGGCATTGGCCAGCCTGGACGCTTCCTGTGAAGCCACACGAGACCTGTATCTCTATATGATGGCGGTCATTCCCGCCCTCACCGCCGAAGCAGCCCGTCGCATCGAGGCCGCCCGCGGCAAATTCAACCCTACGGAAGAAGACCTCAACCCCCGCATGCGCTTTGCGGAGAACGCCGTATCGGCCCTCCTTCTGGAAGACCCTGATTTCAAGCGCCTTACAGAAAAGAAGAAGATCTCCTGGGCCAACAACGACGCCTTGGTCCACAACCTGTACGAGACGCTCAAGACCCGCGCCTGGTTCCAGGCCTACCTGGACGGAAAGGAAGCCTCCCTGCAGGCCGATGTCCGTCTGTGGCAGCAGTTCTTCCAGGAAGAGCTGGAAGACAACGAGGAACTCCTGGCCATCCTGGAAGACAGTTCCATCTTCTGGGCCGATGAACTGCCCTACGTGCTGGGCACCTGCATCCGCTCGCTGGAAGAGATGGGCAAGACGGGCCGATGGAGTTATCCTCCGCTGTACCAGAGCGACGTCCTGGCCGCCCAGGGCAAACCCGCCGAAAGCGACCACGATTTCGTGCACAAACTGGTGACCGCCGCCTACGGCCGTTACGCAGAGTACAGCGCCCTGGTGGCCGGCTCCGTGTCCAAGTGGGACCAGGACCGCCTGTACACCACGGACACCGTGCTCATCGTGATGGGCCTCACGGAGGCCGAGACCTTCCCCAACATCCCCGTGAAGGTGAGCATCAACGAGTACGTGGAAATCTCCAAGTACTACTCCACGCCCAAGAGCCGGGGTTTCGTGAACGGTCTGCTGGACCGTCTGATGAAAGAAAAAGGTTTATTGTAATTAATTGATAAAGATATGAATATGCTTTTCATTCCCCTGCAGGCCGCTGCTCCCCAAGCCGGTAGTGCCCTCCCCACCATCCTTATGTTCGGCGCCATCATCCTGGTGATGTGGCTGTTTATGATCCGTCCCCAGCGCAAGCAGCAGAAAGAACTCAACGAGTTCCGCAACAGCCTCCGCAAGGGTGACAAGGTGGTTACCGTTGGAGGTATCTACGGCGAGGTTGTGGAAGTAAGCGAAAAGACCTGCCTCATCAAGGTTGACGGTGATGTCAAGCTGCGTGTTGACAAGCAGGGCCTCGTAAAGGATTATTCCGAAACCGCCCAGAAGTAAATGTCCGCCAAAGGCCACGTCAGATTCTCGCCCGGACCCCGGGGCCGGGAATGGATAGTGTTTGTGCTGTCCGTTCTCCTGGCTTTCCTGGTGTGGTTCCTGGTGAACCTGTCTCAGACGTACACCGGCGTCATCAGCGTGCCGGTGGTGGCCCAGTGCAACCTGGACGGCTACGGAGCCGAGTCTTCCAACACGGTGCTGGTAAGCGCCCGCTGCCGCACGGAGGGCTTCCGCCTGGTGCGGGAGTACAGCCGCCGCGAGCGCCCGCCCGTCAAGGTCAAATTCAATAAGTCGGACCTTCGCCGCACCGGACACGGAGAATTCTCCGTCATAGGCGGTGCCAAGAACTCCTACATCAACCAGTTCTTCGGGGACGACGCCCAGCTGGAAGCCTTCATCACGGACACCCTCCGCTTCACCTTCCCGGTGGAGAACCACAAGAAAGTGCCCGTAGACGTGCCCCTGAGCGTGAGTTGTCGTTCGCAGTATATGCAGAGCGGCCACTTCCGCGTAATGCCGGATTCCATCACGGTATACGGCAGCGAGGAAAAACTGGAAGCCGTGGACAGGGTTACCACCAGCCGGCTGGTCCTCACGGAAGTAGCCAGTTCCCAGCACGGACTGCTCAAGCTCAATCCCATCAAGGACGTCCGCTTTTCGGCCGAGGAAGTGAGCTACGAACTGCCCGTCTCCCGTTACGTGGAACTCTCTTCCACCGTAGCCCTGGAGGTGTGGAACGTGCCCGCCGGGGCCTCCCTGCAGGTCTATCCTCCCACTGCCCAGATCTACCTCCGCTGCGCTTTTCCCATCACCAAGGACCCGCTCACCACGCTCCGTCTGTACATTGACTGGAGAGATTTCAGCTCCTCCCTTACCGGACGCTGCGTTCCGCGCATTATGCGCCTGCCCGCCGGCGTGCTGGACTACCGCGTAGAGCCGGAGGTCTTTGACTGCATCGAGGTTCACTGATGCGCTCCATCCTAGTCACAGGAGGTATCGGAAGCGGCAAATCGGCCGTCTGCAACCTGCTCCGGGAGCGGGGCATCCCTGTCTACGACTGCGACGCCCGTACCAAAGGGCTCTACGAAAGCGTTCCCACCCTGGTTCCCCAGTTGGAAGAGGCCCTCGGGACCCCTTTGAGGAGGGCCGACGGCACCTTGGACAAGGTTTGCCTGGCTTCCCTCATTTTCAGCGACAGCGAAGCCCGGGAGACCCTCGAAGGCATCGTCTATCCGCTGGCGCTGGAAGATTATCAAAGCTGGCTTTCCCAGCAGGAGGCGCCGTTTGTGATCATCGAATCGGCCCTGATGCTTTCCAAACCCCTGTTTGACGGAATCTATGACGCCGCGGTGCTGGTGGACGCCCCTGTGGAAGTGCGCCTGGAGCGGGTGCTGCACAGGTCTAACACTTCCCGGGAAGATATTCTCCATCGGATGGAGGCCCAGTCCTTCCCCCTGGAGAAAGTGGATGTGGTCCTTCCCAACGAGGGTACCAAAGAGGAACTGAAGGCCGCCGTGGAGCATCTCTTTTTCGATGAAAATTCGTATCTTTGTAAGATTTTAGAAGATTAAGTAAGAATATGAAAACCGATCTCGCAAAAACCCTTTCCATCCGTGGTCAGCACGGTCTTTTCAACTATATCGCCCAGTCCCGCACCGGCGCCATCGTGGAAGCCTTCGAAGATAAGAAGCGTTCCAACTTCAGCGCCAATGCCGGCATCACCACCCTGGAAGACATCTCCATCTACACCGCTGAGGGTGAGATGAAGCTCAAGGAAGTGTTCGGCAAGATGCACGAGACCCTCAAGGAGGCCGATGCCCCCGGCGCCAAGGCCACCCCGGAAGAGTTCAAGGCCCTCTTTGCCAAGGCCATTCCCAACTACGACGCAGACCGATTCTACGTGTCCCATATGAAGAAAGTTTGCGAGTGGTACAACCAGCTCAAGAACTACGCTTCCCTGGATTTCGTAACGGACGAGGAGCGCGAGGCCGAGGCCCAGAAGGAGGCCTAATGCCCAAGCTCCAGGTCATCACCCTGGGGTGCTCGAAGAATACGGTAGATACCGAGCACCTGCTTTTTCAGGTACAAGACTCTTATGAGATAGTGCCGGAAGGCGAAACCTGTCCGGTAGACGTCCTCCTCATCAACACCTGCGGGTTCATAGGAGACGCCAAGGAGCAGTCCATCCAGACCATTCTGGCCGCCGCCAAGCGCAAGGCCGAAGGGGAGGTTGGGCGGCTTCTGGTATTTGGCTGCCTGTCCCAGCGGTATCCCGACGAACTGCCCGGCCTCATCCCCGAGGTGGACGGCTGGTACGGTGCTCGGGAACTGGATCCGCTCATCAAGGCCCTGGGCTGCAAGCCCCGGCCCGAACTCCGTCACGGACGCCTGATAGAAGGTGAGTACAAGCCCTACGCCTATCTCAAAATCTCCGAAGGCTGCGACCGCCGCTGCTCCTACTGCGCCATTCCCTTCATCCGCGGAAAGCACATTTCCGTGCCTATGGAGACGCTGGTAGAGGAAGCCAAGGCCCTCGCCGCCAAGGGCGTGAAGGAACTCATCATCATTGCCCAGGACACCACCTACTACGGTCTGGACCTGTACGGCAAGCGCTGCCTGGCAGAGCTGCTGAGGAAACTCTCGGAGGTGGAGGGCATCGAGTGGATGCGCATCCACTATTCCTATCCGGCCGATTTCCCGGAAGATGTGCTGGATGAAATGGCCAACAACCCTAAGGTTTGCCGCTATATGGACATCCCTCTGCAGCACGTTTCAGACGAGGTCCTGGACAAGATGCACCGCCACGTGGACGGCGCCTGGACGCGGGAACTCATCCGCCGGATGCGGGAGCGGGTTCCCGGCGTAGCCCTCCGCACCACGCTCATTGTGGGGCACCCCGGAGAGACTTCGGCCCATTTCAAGGAACTGGTGGAATTCATCAAAGAAGCCCGCTTCCAGCGGATGGGTGCCTTTACCTATTCCGAGGAGGAGGGAACCTACGATGCAGAGCACTTTAAGGACACTGTGAAGCCGTCCGTCAAACAAAAGCGCTTAAATGAGCTTATGGAAGTGCAACGAGGCATTTCTTTTGCATATAATCAATCCCGGATTGGCACCCAGGTCCGCGTGCTGGTAGACGCCTTTGCAGACGGCGTTCTGGTCTGCAGAAGCGAGTTCGAAAGCCCGGAAGTGGATGGCGAAATCCTGGTGAAGTACACGGCTCAGGCCTTTGACGGGGTAGAACCGCATTCCCTGGTGGGAGAGTTCCTCAACGTCCGGATCACTGCGGCCGATGAATACGACCTTAGTGCAGAAGTAATATGAAAAAACTGACTTGGCTCCTTTCGGCAGTCCTTTTTGCGGCAGCCTGCTCGCCGCAGGTTTATCCCTTGCACCTGGGCGTCCGCCAGCCTTCCGAGGCCGGCCTCACCCTGGTAGGTAAAACCGCTTCCATCGTCTATATGGACGGTAACAACCAAGTTGATTCCCTCTTCGACCGTCAAGTGGCGTCGTCTCTGGCCCGCGCCCTGGAGGCCGATTATTTCAACGGCCAGGAGGTCATCGGCCTCAGCCGCATCCCTTCCCCGGACAGCGTGGGAACGGACCTGATGCACAATCTGGTGATGGAAACCGAAGGAGACGTGGTCTTCCTTCTCAATTCTTCCCTGGGAGACATCACCTTCGAGCCCAACAAGCCGGTTTCCGGAGCCTCCTCTGTGGATTCAGCCTATGTGGCCGTGGCCAGTATGCCGGTCCAGACGCATCTGTATGTGTTTGACAGTATGGGAAAGGACGAGGTCAAGATGCACAAGGGCCGCGCCGTTCTCAAACTGCAGGTATACAACAGCGGCATCACCTCCGAGGAGGGCCTTCGGACGCTGGCCCTGCACCAGGTTCCGGATTACGCCGAGGAAGTGGGAGACCGCATTTCCCGCCGCTTCCTTTCCACCTGGGCCACCGAGAGCTTCAGCTTCTACTACTTTGACGATTTCAGTTCCGAAAGCTGGTTCACTCCGCTGCAGCACGCGGCCGACGAAGAATACGCCAAAGCCATTGACGGATGGGCCCGTATGGTCAAGGAAGGCAGTTCCATCAAGCGGGCCTGCGCCTGCTTCAACATTGCCCAGACTTTCTACCTGATGGGGGACTACGGCCTGTCGGCCCGTTGGCTGGAAGAGGCCGAAAAACTGGAAAGCCTTACGCAGGCTTCCGCCCTCCGAAAAAGGCTGGCCGCTCATTTGGAAAAATAAGGGAATATCAGTAACTTTGTAGGATAGAAAATTTTAAACTAACACAAATATTTTTATGGCAAACATCGATCTCAGAAAGTACGGCATCAAGGGTGTGAAGGAAATCCTTTACAACCCCACGTACGAGGTTCTTTACAACGAAGAGACCAAGCCCGGTCTCGAGGGTTTTGACAAGGGTCAGGTTACCGAACTCGGCGCCATCAACGTGATGACGGGTGTTTACACCGGCCGTTCCCCTAAAGACAAGTACATTGTCTATGACAACACCACCAAGGAAGGCAAGAAGGGTGAAATCTGGTGGACCACCGATGAGTATCCCAACGACAACCACAAAATGTCCGTTTCCACTTGGAAGGCTGTCAAGAAACTTGCCCAGCAGCAGCTCAGCGGCAAGCGTCTGTTCGTTGTGGACGGTTTCTGCGGCACCCACGCAGACACCCGTATGAAGGTTCGCTTCATTATGGAAGTTGCCTGGCAGGCTCACTTCGTGACCAATATGTTCATCCGTCCCAAGAACCAGAAGGAATTCGACCAGGAGCCCGATTTCGTGGTTTACTGCGCCGCCAAGGCCAAGGTGGAGAACTACAAGGAACTGGGTCTCCGCTCCGAAACCTGCGTTGCCTTCAACGTTACCTCCAAGGAGCAGGTTATCCTGAACACCTGGTACGGTGGTGAGATGAAGAAGGGTATGTTCTCCATGATGAA
This sequence comes from uncultured Bacteroidales bacterium, assembly GCA_900316245.1. Classification (GTDB taxonomy): domain Bacteria; phylum Bacteroidota; class Bacteroidia; order Bacteroidales; family UBA932; genus Cryptobacteroides. The sequence continues at coordinate 21,657 of ONCE01000019.1, forward strand.
CTACTACCTCCCTCTGAAGGGCATCGCCGCCATGCACTGCTCCGCCAACACCGATATGAAGGGCGAAAACACCGCCATCTTCTTCGGCCTGTCCGGTACCGGCAAGACCACCCTCTCCACCGATCCTAAGCGTCTGCTCATCGGTGACGACGAGCACGGCTGGGACAACAAGGGTGTGTTCAACTTCGAAGGCGGCTGCTACGCCAAGGTTATCAAGCTGGACAAGGAGTCCGAGCCCGATATCTACAACGCCATCCGTCGTGACGCTCTCCTCGAGAACGTAACCGTGGACAAGAACGGCAAGATTGACTTCAACGACAAGTCCGTCACCGAGAACACCCGCGTCAGCTATCCTATCTACCACATCGAGAAGATCGTGCGTCCGGACAGCCACGGCCCCGCAGCCAAGCAGGTGATCTTCCTGAGCGCAGATGCCTTCGGCGTGCTGCCTCCGGTTTCCATCCTCACCCCTGAGCAGACCAAGTACTACTTCCTCTCCGGCTTCACCGCCAAACTCGCCGGTACCGAGCGTGGTATCACCGAGCCCACTCCTACCTTCAGCGCCTGCTTCGGCCAGGCTTTCCTGGAGCTGCATCCTACCAAGTATGCTGAGGAACTGGTGAAGAAGATGAAGAAGAGCGGTGCCAAGGCATACCTCGTGAACACCGGCTGGAACGGTACCGGCAAGCGTATCTCCATCCGTGACACCCGCGGTATCATCGACGCCATCCTGAGCGGTGCCATCGACAAGGCTCCTACCAAGCAGATTCCTTACTTCGACTTCAAGGTTCCTACCAAGCTGGAAGGTGTTGACACCGGTATCCTCGATCCTCGTGACACCTACGCCAAGCCCGAAGAGTGGGAAGTAAAGGCCAAGGATCTCGCCGGCCGCTTCATCAAGAACTTCCACAAGTACGAGTCCAACAAGGCCGGTAAGGCCCTCGTGAAGGCTGGTCCGAAGCTCTAAAGACCGTCATCCTAAAAAAGAGACGCCCGAAAGGACGTCTCTTTTTTTATAACTTGATGAGCGCTCGGCCGGCTTTGCCGTCTATGCAGACGGTGAGGGGATGGTCCAACTGAACGTGGCGGAGCCACTGGGTTTCGAAGACGGCCGGGAGGGCGTCCAGGGCACTCAGGTCCATACTGTCGCCGGGGCGGGAGTAGGGATCCACGTTCACGTAGCCGGCGTTGAAGGAGGTGAGGTTCTGGAAGAAGTGCGTGCCCTGGCTGGGGTCTACCCGGAAATCGGGCAGGGAGCACTCTACGAGGGCCTTGGCCTCGGAGATGTCGCTCCAGACCACCGGAACCCCCAGGGTGGGGATGCTGGAGCCCCAGCGGCCGTAGCCTATGAGGACATACTGTCGGCCCTGAGCCCTCAACTGGGCATTGAGGGTGCGCAGCTCGGCTGCCATTTCCTGGGTCTTCATCTTGTCAAACGCATCGGCCTTCAAATAGATGATGTCCTTGAGGCCGGTGAGCCAGCCCGTTCCCAAAGCGCTTTGGGAGGTGACCAGGGCGTTGGAACTGTCCACGGTGCGCCAGTCTACCTCGGCCTTCAGGCTGTCGGAGGAGATGGGCCGCACCTGGAGGGCGTTGAAGATGCCGGTGGAGAGTTCGGCCGCGTACTCGATTTCCACGCCGCCCTGCATTTCGCTGGAGCAGATGTCCAGGAGGGTCTGCACAATATCGGCCAGCGGGAAGGTGCCATAGCGCAGGATGTGGGCAAAGGTCACGGCCTTGGGACCGTTGGCCATAGGGGAGTCCACCATCCGCTGGTTTTCGTAGTCGTAGGTGGAGATGACGCGGTTGAAGGAGGAGAACTTGCTGCAGTCGTAGATGTCCGTGCGCTCCAGGTTTACGGCGTCGTCCACGCTGGTCTTGAACTTCTCGGGCTGCAGGTTGAGGGCATACATTACCTTCTGGGTGTCCCGCATAGCCAGTTCCGGAGTGGAGGTCTGCAGCACGTGCTTGGGGTAGGCGGGGGAGAAGCGGAGCACCTGCTCGCCGTCCACCACGGCCTTGCCCAGGCCATAGGCTACCTTGGCTATGCCTTCTTCGGCCCTTTCGTGGCCAATAGGATAGTAGTTCACGCTGCGGGCCACGCCGGAAAGGGTGGGGAAGAAGTAGCCCTGGTCTTCGGCCCCGCAAATCTCCTGCAGGATGATGGCCATCTTTTCTTCCGAAATCACGTTGGCGGTGGCGGTGATGTAGCCCCTGGAGGAGGCGTAGTATACCGAGGCGTAAACGCTCTTGATGGCTTTGGACAGCAGGCGCAGCTGCTGGTCTTCGTTCTCCACCGAGGGAATCATATACGTGGAGTACACGCCGGCAAACGGCTGGTAGTAGGAATCTTCCAGTTTGGAGGAAGAACGCACGGCCAGGGGCGTATGCACCACGCGGATGAAGGCCCTTAGCGCCTCCACCACGTCCTGCGGCAGATTGGAGGCTACGAATTCCGACAGAATCTCTGCGTCGGAGATGTCTGAGTTGATCACGTACTGCAGGCCGTTTTCCAGGATGAAGCGGTCAAAGCAGTCGGTGGCCAGCACCAGGGTACGGGGAACCGTGATGTGAACCCCTTCCCATTTGTTGTACAGGCGGTGCTGGTAGAGGATGTGGTTCAGGAAGGCCAGGCCGCGGGCCTTGCCGCCCAGCGAACCCTCGCCGTAACGGGCAAACCAGATGGTGTCGTTGTACGTGGCGGGGTCAAAGCGGGCCACCACGCCCAGGCTCTGCTTCACCCGGTATTTGTGGATGAGCGGAATGGCCATGGCCCGGAACTCGGCAGCGCTGGGCAGGCGGCTGCTCTTGATGGCATTGCCTTCTGCAAAGATACCGCGGGCCAGGAGCCAGCGGGAGATATAGTTCTTGCTGCGGAGCTTGTCCAGGACCTTCTCCGGCAGGCTCTCCAGCACTTCCTCCACGCCCTGGAGGTCGTTGGCTCGGGCTATCACGCGGCCTTTCTCGTTGGTGGCCACAAACTCGCCGAAGCCAAATTCCCGGCCGATGTATTCGGCCAGTTCGTGGGTGAGGGTCTTGGAACGCTTCATCAGGAAGCCGGCTCCCAGGCTTTCGGCCACGGGACGCATACTTTCCTGCGAACTCTGCATCAGGATGGGCATACGAGGGTCGTCGGAGCGGATGAATTTGCACAGGTCCACACCGGCGTCCAGCTTCTCCTGCGAGGGCTTGTCGTGCTTGTGGAGCACGAAGCCAATGTCCGAGATAACGCCCAGGAGGTTCTCCTTGTAGGTGTTGTACAGTTTGACGGCGTCGTCGTAGTTGGTGGCCAGGAGAATCTTGGGGCGGGCTCTCTTTCGAAGGATCTGCTGATCTTCGTTGAGGGCGTCGCGGATGGCTTCCAGGTTCTGCTGCAGCACCAGTTTGTACAGCAGCGGCAGGTAGGTGGAGTAGTAACGCACGGAGTCTTCCACCAGCAGGATGCATTGGACACCCAGCTTGAGAATGTCCTCCGGTGCGTTGAGGCTGTCTTCCAGCAGCTTGATGATGGCAATGATCAGGTCCGTGCTGCCGTTCCAGTTGAACACGTAGTCAATGCAGGAACGGTCCTTGTCTTCCAGCTGGCGCGACACCTCCTTGGAGAAGCAGGTCATAAGCACTACAGGGGTGCCCGGGGCCGATTCCTTGACCCGGTGGGCAAACTCAAAGGCATTGTCCCCGCCGGCGTTGTACATAGTGATCACTATGTCCCAGCGCTCTCCGGCGGTTACCCGTTCCAGGGCCTCCCCGGTAGAGGAGACCCTTTCAAATACGGGCGGATTGCTCAGGTTGAGTTCCGAGTACTCACGGGCGATGCGCATATCCAGCCGCCCGTCTTCTTCCAACGAGAAATTGTCGTAATTGTTGCAAACCAGCAGGACCCTGCGGATCCGATTGGTCATCAAAGCTGCATTCTCCATTTATTATACTAAGCCTTGGTCTGTCATCGCACCGGCCACCTTGATAAAGCCCGCCAGGTTGGCGCCTTTCACGTAGTTGACCGTTCCGTCGGCCTCCTTGCCGTATTTGACGCAGGCCGAATGGATGTCCTGCATAATGCGGTGGAGGTAGTTGTCTACTTCTTCGGCCGTCCAGCGCTGACGCATCGAGTTCTGGCTCATCTCCAGGCCGCTGGTGGCCACGCCGCCGGCGTTGGATGCCTTTCCGGGGCTGTATAGCAGGCCCGCGCCCTGGATGATGCGGATGGCTTCCGGGGTGGTGGGCATATTGGCGCCTTCGGCCACGCAGATGGCACCACCCTTGACGATGTTCTCTGCATCGGCCTCCTCAATCTCGTTCTGCGTTGCGCAGGGGAGGGCTATGTCGCAGGCTATCTTCCAGGGACGTTCTCCGGGGAAGTACTGGGCCTGCGGATATTTCTGTACGTATTCCTTGATACGGCCGCGGCGGATGTTCTTGAGCTCAAACACAAAGGCCATCTTCTCCTCGTTCAGGCCTTCGGGGTCGTAGATGAAACCGTCGGAGTCCGAGAGGGTCTGGACCTTGGCACCCAGTCGCATAGCCTTCTGGGCGGCATACTGGGCCACGTTGCCCGCACCGGAAATGTTCACCTTCTTGCCCTGGAAACTCTCTCCGCGGGTGGCGAGCATCTGCTCGGCAAAGTAGCAGAGGCCGTAACCGGTGGCTTCGGGTCTCAGGAGCGAACCGCCCCAGGCCAGGCCCTTTCCGGTAAGGGTGCCGGTAAACTCGTCTCTGAGGCGTTTGTACTGGCCAAAGAGATAACCAATCTCACGGCCGCCCACACCGATGTCGCCGGCGGGAACGTCCGTGTTGGAACCGATGTGGCGCTGGAGTTCGGTCATAAAGCTCTGGCAGAAGCGCATCACCTCTGCGTCCGATTTACCGCGGGGGTTGAAATCGGAACCGCCCTTGGCACCGCCCATAGGAAGGGTGGTAAGGGCATTCTTGAAGGTCTGCTCGAAGGCCAGGAACTTCATGATGGACAGGTTCACGCTGGGGTGGAAACGGATGCCGCCCTTATACGGGCCGATGGCACTGTTGCACTGTACGCGGAACCCGCGGTTGATGTGCACGTCTCCGCGGTCGTCCGTCCAGGGAACCCGGAAGATCACGATGCGTTCCGGCTCCACAATGCGTTCAAGGATTTTCTGATCAATCAGCTGGGGATTCTCCGTAATGTACGGAGCGATACTTTCTACCACCTCGCGCACGGCTTGGTGAAATTCGGGCTCGCCTGGATTCTTGGCAACAACCTCTGCCATAAATCCGTCAATGTAATTGCGGGTAAACTGATTCATAATAGAATACATATAAACTAACCAGGACAAATATAGGAAAAAATTATTTTTTCCTCCCGTACCGTCCCCATATTTTTCCCCACACTTTTCCACAATCCCTCCACCCCGTGTGTGTTTTGGGCCCTTTTCGCACACGGGAACGGTGAATTTTTTGTATATTTGTGAGTTATGGTATCGGAACTGGTAGAAAAATATGTGTTTCTGGTGCAGGCCTTTGTGGAGGCCGGGGAGAACGGACTCACGTTGTCCCAGGTGCAGCGCAAATGGGAGGGCCGATACAACCAGCCGTACCCCCGCCGCAGTTTCATCAACCACCGGGACGCCATCGTGGACCTCTTCGGCATAGTGATCACCTGCGACCGCAGAACCAACCGGTACCGGATAGACCGCAGCGAGAGCGCCATCGACAACCGCGAGGCCACCGACTACCTTATTAATACGTTCACCGTCAACAGCCTCCTCACCCTGGGGAAGGAAAGGCTGAGCGGCCGCGTGGCGGTGGAGGACGTGCCTTCGGGCCAGACCTTCCTCATCCCCGTGATGCAGGCTATGCTGGACAACTCCATCCTTTCCTTACAATATAAGAAGTATCAGAGTACGCAGGCCGATGCCCGCCGCATCCACCCCTACGCCGTGAAGGAGTTCGAGAAGCGCTGGTACATAGTGGCCTACAGCGAAGAAGCCAAGGGCCTGAGGACCTACGCCATGGACCGCGTTGTGGCCGTGGAGCCCACCGGAGAGCATTTCCAGATGCCCAAAGGCTTCGACGTGGATGCGCTGTTCGAGGCCAGTTACGGCATCTACCTTCCGGAGCCGGGCCAGAAGCCCCAACTGGTGAAAATCCGCACCACGGAGCGGGAGGCGGCGTATCTGGAAGACCTGCCCCTGCACCCCAGCCAGCTCAGGACCGGGCCCACGGAGTTTGTGCTCCGCGTCATTCCCAATCCCGGTTTTGTAATGGAACTGCTGCGGCACGGAGACCGCCTGGAAGTGCTGGAGCCTCAGGAACTGAGGGAGACCCTCAAGGAAGAATTCAAAAAAGCTTATCATATTTATGAACCGTAAATTTTTTGCCCTGGGCACTGCCCTGCTGGCCCTCGCAGCCTGCAAGAACCAAGATCTCAAACCGCAGGAAGGTTACATCGGCCCTTCTCAAATGACCATCGAAGACGGGAAAATGACCCCTGAGGTGCTTCTGTCGCTGGGCCGTTTGTCGGACCCTCAGCTTTCTCCCGACAAGAAAACCATCCTCTATGGCGTCAGCTACACGGACATTGCCCAGAACCGCAGCGTCCGCAACCTTTTCACCATCCCGGTGGAAGGCGGTGAATGCACCCAGCTCACCATGGACGGGAAGAGCATTTCATCGGCCCGCTGGAGCCCGGACGGCAAATCCATCTTCTTCCTCCAGGGCGGCAAGCTCTTCGAGGCCCCTTACAAAGACGGAAAACTGGGCGCCAGGGTACTCAGGGCCGATATCCCCGGCGGCATCGACGATTATCTGCTGTCGCCGGATGCTTCGCAGATGATTTATGTGGCCTATGTGCACAGCGCTGTGGAAGTGCCTTCCGATACGGACCCCATGCTCGATAAGGCCGAAGCTTACGCCACCGAAGACCTGATGTACCGCCATTGGGACCACTGGGTGACGGAAATCCCCCACAGCTACGTGGCAACGCTGGACAACGGCGTAGCCAAGGAAGGGATGGACATCCTGGGAGGCGAGGACATCAAGTTCCAGCTGCCCAACGGTCCTTTCCCGGATGTGGCCGACCTCTGCTGGAGCCCGGACGGCCGCTACATTGCCTACGCCTGCAAGAAACTGGAAGGCAAGCAGTACGCCTTCTCCACCAATACCTGCATCTACATCTACTGCCCCCTCACCGGTGAGACCACGGCCGTGACCACCGAGGGCGGTTACGACACGCACCCCGTATGGAGCCCGGACGGCAAGCACCTGGCCTGGCTCTCGATGGAGCGCGACGGCTACGAGGCCGACAAAGTGCGCCTGATGATGGGCCACGTGATGTATGAAGAGGAAGGCGAAGGCCAGACCGCCAATCCCACCGTGGTGGGCATCCGCGACCTCACCGCCGATTTCAAGTACAATGTGGAAGCCCCGGTCTGGGCCGAAGACAGCAACTCGCTGTATTTCAGCGCTCTGGCCGAAGGCATCCAGGGCATCTTCAACATCATCCCCGGCAACGATATCTTCCGTCTCACGGCCGACACGCTCTGGTTTGACTTTGGAACCCCGTTTGGCGTGCTGCAGGACGGAACGCTCCTGACCACCTATATGTCCCTGGACTTCCCCACGGAACTGGTGGCCGTGACGGACAATACCGTCAAGCAGATCACTTACGAGAACGAGCACCTGCTGGGCCAGCTGGACAAGCACGAGACCGAGGCCCGTATGGTCAAGACCGTAGACGGCCAGGATATGCTCACCTGGGTGCTGTATCCTCCCAAGTTTGATGCCTCCAAGACCTATCCCGCCATTGAAATCTGCCTGGGCGGCCCTCAGGGCACGCTTTCGCAGGGCTGGAGCTATCGCTGGAATTATATGCTGATGGCCCACCAGGGCTATGTGGTGGTGCTGCCCAACCGCCGCGGCACCACTGCCTTCGGCCAGGAATGGTGCGAGGAGATTTCCGGCGACTACATCGGCCTCAATATGCAGGACTACCTGGCTGCCGCCAAGATGATCAAGGCCGAACCTTACGTCTCCGGTGTAGCGGCCTGCGGCGCCTCCTACGGCGGCTACAGCGTCTACTACCTGGCCGGTATCCACAAGGATATGTACGACTGCTTCATTGCCCACGCCGGCATCTTCAACGAGGAGCATATGTATCTGACCACTGAGGAAATGTGGTTCCCCAACTGGGATAACGGCGGTCTGGGCGAAGGTCCTGTCTTCGGCGGCATCCGCCAGGGCGGTTCCCCCTGGAGCAACCTGCCCAAGGCCAAGCGCCACTACGACAACTCGCCGCACAAGCTGGTCCAGAACTGGCATACGCCCATCCTCTGCATCCACGGCGGTTCCGATTTCCGTGTCCCTTACGATGAAGGTATGGCCGCTTTCAACGCCGCCCAGATGATGGGTGTGCCCTCCAAGCTCATTGTCTTCCCCAACGAGAACCACTGGATCCTCAAGCCGCAGAATGCCCTCTACTGGCATCGCAGCTATTTCGGATGGTTGGATAGGTGGATGAAATAGATTCCCGGTCAAGCCGGGAATGACGGTTCGTCATGGCCGGCTCCGACCGGCCATCTCTTATGAGATTTGGGAGTAGTCCCTGCTCTTATACTTGTCCCGCTGCAGCTCTTGAGCCAGCGGGGCATTTTTTTGATCCTGCAGCGTAGGATCCTGGTCCAGGACGTGCTGGGCGTAGGCCCGGGCATCAGAGAGGATGAGGCCGTCCTTGGCCAGGGAGGCTATGTTCAGGCTGATGGGAAGGCCGCTCTGCTGGGTGCCCTCCAGGTCTCCGGGACCTCTTAACTTCATATCTTCTTCGGCCAGTTCGAAACCGTTCTCGGTGGCGCAGAGGAGGTCCAGGCGCTTCTGGCTTTCCTTGGAGACTTTGGTGCCTTTCATCAGGATGCAGTACGAGCGCTCCGCTCCCCGGCCCACGCGTCCGCGCAGCTGGTGGAGCTGGCTCAGGCCGAACCTTTCGGCACTCTCGATGACCATCACCGAGGCGTTGGGCACATCCACGCCCACCTCAATGACGGTGGTGGAGACCAGGATGTTGGCGCGGCCGGCCACGAAGGCGTCCATATTGAAAGCCTTTTCCTGCGAGGACTGCTGCCCGTGGACGATGGCTACTTTGTAGTTGGGCAGCGGAAAGGCTTTCACGATTTCCTCATAGCCCAGTTCCAGGTTCTTGTAGTCCAGTTTTTCGCTTTCGAAGATGAGCGGATACACAATGAAGGCCTGCCGGCCCTTGGCAATCTCGTCCCTTATGAAGTTGTGCATCGCGTGGCGCTTGCCTTCTCCCACGCACATAGTGGTTACGGGCTTTCTGCCCGGGGGCATCTCGTCTATTACGGACACGTCCAGGTCTCCGTAGAGGGTCATCGCCAGCGTGCGGGGGATGGGGGTGGCCGTCATCACCAGCACGTGCGGCGGGATGCTGTTGTAGCCCTTGTTCCACAGACGGGCGCGCTGCTCCACGCCAAAGCGGTGCTGTTCGTCCACTATAGCCAGGCCCAGGGCCTTGAACTGGACCGTATCTTCTATGAGGGCGTGGGTTCCGATGAGGATGCTGATGCTTCCGTCCTGCAGGCCGGCGTGAATCTCCCGCCGTTGGGCGGCCGTGGTGGTACCGGTGAGGAGGGCGCACCTGACGCCGGTGGGCCGCAGGTACTTGGACACGTTGGCGTAATGCTGCTGCGAGAGCACTTCCGTGGGGGCCATAATGCAGGCCTGGTAGCCGTTGCCCACGGCAATGAGGGCCGAAAGGACCGCCACCATCGTCTTGCCGGAGCCCACGTCTCCCTGGAGGAGGCGGTTCATCTGGTGGCCGCTCTTCATATCTTCGCGGATTTCCCTGATCACGCGCTTCTGGGCGCCGGTGAGTTCATAGGGAAGGGCGTTGTAGCAGTCGTTGAAGGCCTGGCCCACCTGGGTCATAGGGAAGCCCACGGCGTTGTGGCTGCGGATGTATTTCTGCTTGAGGAGGCTCAGCTGCAGGAGGAACAGTTCCTCGAACTTCAGGCGGTACGAGGCCTTGCCCAGCGATGCTTGGTCCACGGGGAAGTGGATCTGCCGCAGTGCAAAGGTGATGGGCACCAGGCCCTTCTCCTTTAATATATAGTCCGGCAGGGTTTCCTGCACCACTGGCAGAATCTCCTGCAGGGCGGTTCCCATCAGTTTAAGCATCACCTTGCCGGTGATGCCGGAATTGCGGAGCTTCTCCGTAGACGGATACACGCCCGTAAGCACGCCGGTAGTGCCGGAGTCCGGGGCGTCCACCTCCGGGTGCACCATATTGAGGCGGTTGTTGAACACGGAGGGCTTCCCAAAGAAGATGAACGTGGAGCCCGGCACCAGCCGGCTGTGCATCCACTTCACGCCCTTGAAGAACACCACCTCCATCTCTCCGCTTTCATCGGCCACTATGGCCGATAGGCGGTTCACGGCATTGTACTTGAGTTTATCGGCCGGCAGTTCGGCCCCGTTCTTGGCAAACAGTTTTACTTTCTGCACCGTAGCCCGCACCTGCACCTGCGCCAGGTCCGGCTGCACGTCGGCAATGCGAATGATGCTGCTGCGGTCAATGTACCGGAACGGATACAGGTGAACCAGATCTCCCACGGTGGAAATGCCCAGTTCCTGCTGCAGCAGTGCAGCCCGTTTGGGCCCCACTCCCGGCAGATACTGTATGGATGTCTCCATGTTCACGGTACGAATATACGAAAAATGTGTATATTTGCCTATATGAAACGTTTCCTTATTGCTTTGGCTATGTTGGTTGTAGGATGCGGCCAGCACCGCGATATTCACACGCTGTTCGTCGGCAATTACGCTGACGGTATTTATGCATACGAGTTTGACCTGGAAAAGGGAGAAGTGATTCCGGCCGAAGGGGAGTACGGCTCCTTTGCGAAGGCCGCTATGCCCAACCCTTCGTATATGACCATCTTCGGGAACCACGTGTGGGCGGTGAGCGAGATGCCCGATGAGACCGCAGCCGTGTACGCCTGGCGCTTTGACGGCGGCGGGTTCACCTTCCTGAACAAGCAGCCCACCGGTCTTCCGGAGCACGGCGAGGATCCGTGCTACGTGGCCTCCAACGGGATGGGCCTGCTGGCTGTAGCCAACTACAGCGGCGGTTCGCTGGCCGTGTACAAGCTCAAGGAAGACGGCAGCATCGCCCCTATGGATACGCTGGTCATCAGCGGCATCGGCGGCCCGGACCTCACCCGTCAGGACAAGCCCCACGTGCACTGCGTCCGATTCCTGGCAGACGGTGAGCACCTCATTTTCTCCGAGTTCAGCTCAGACGCCATCGGCGTGATGGACATCAACGGTAACAGCGTTTCCAACTACCGGACGGCGGTGCAGCTTCCGGCAGACTTCGGCCCGCGCCATATCATAACGGCCGACGGCCGCGCCTTCGTCATCGGTGAACTGTCCGGCGACATTGCCGTGCTCAACCCCACCGGCAACGGAAAATTCGAGATCAAGCAGATTATCAAGGCCGATCAGGTAGACGCCCGCGGCGCCGCCGACATCCATTTCTCGGCCGATGGAGAATACCTCTACGCCAGCCTCCGCCTGCAGAATGACGGCATAGCCATCTTCAAGGCCGACGGCGACAACACCCTCACGTACGCCGGCTATCAGAAAACCGGCCCTCACCCGCGTAATTTCACGGTCCTTCGCAACTGGGTCCTGGTGGCCTGCCGCGATTCCAACGAGATCGAGATCTACGCCAGGGACGAAAAAACCGGTCTCCTCACGGACACCGGTCGTAGAATCCAGACTCCCAAACCTGTCTTTGTAGAGGTTCAGTAGTTATTTCATACGGTTTTCCTGGAGCGTGTCGTATTGGAGACGCTTCCGGAAAATGTCAATGGCCGTGTAAATGGCGCTCATCATACTGCGAGGGTCCGCCTCGTCGCGGCCGGCCATTTCGTAGGCCGTTCCGTGGTCCGGCGAAGTGCGCACGACGGGCAGGCCGGCGGTGAAATTGACGCCGTCGGAGAAGGCCAGCGCTTTGAACGGGGCCAGTCCCTGGTCGTGGTACATAGCCAGCGTGGCGTCAAAGCGGCTGTAGTTGCCCAGCCCGAAGAAGCCGTCGGGGGAGTACGGGCCGAAGGCCTGGATCCCCTCCTTGTTGGCCTCCTGAACGGCCGGCAGGATGATGTTCTGCTCTTCGTCTCCCAGCAGGCCGCCGTCTCCGCAGTGCGGGTTGAGGCCCAGCACGGCAATCTTGGGATCCGGCACGCCGAAGTCTCTCTGGAGGGAGGCCTTCATAATGCGCAGTTTGCCCAGAATGCTCGCTTTGGAGATGCTCTTGGGAACATCCCGCAGGGGAATGTGGCCCGTGACCACGCCAATCTTGAGCTGGTCGCTTACCATAATCATAGTAACGTCATCGGCCCCGAACTCCTTCTGGAGATACTCGGTGTGGCCGGTGTTGGAGAAGCCCTCGGAGCTCATCGCCCGCTTGTTGATGGGCGCGGTCACCAGCACGTCTATCTGGTTGTCCTTGAGGTCCTTGACGGCTACCTCCAGGGACTTGATGGCGGCTTTGGCGCTGTCCGGGGTGCTCTGGCCGGGTTCGGCGTAGATGTTGTCCGGCAGGCAGTTCACCAGGTTGATCTTGCGCTGCTTGGCGTCGGCTGCCGAGCCAATGACGTTGATTTCCATCGGCCCTATATTATGGAGGGTCTTGCGGTAAAAGCCCATCAGCTTGGACGAACCGTAAATGACGGGCGTAAAGCTGTCCAGGATTCTTTCGTCTGCGAGGGCTTTGATTATAACTTCGTATCCAATGCCGTTGCTGTCACCCTGTGTGATGCCAACGACCAATTTAGGTAGAGCCATATCTATATGAGTTGTGTTTCTTGTATGTATCCTGTGTCTTCCGGGAGCCCCTGGCCGTGGTAGGCGGCTACGGCCAGGCGGTCGCAGCGCTCGTTCTCGGGGTGCCCGGCGTGTCCTTTGATCCAATGGAATGCCACCCGGTGCTTGTGGTACACGGCGTCAAAACGGAGCCACAGGTCCACGTTCTTCTTGCCTTTGAACCCGGTGCGCTTCCAATTGTCCAGCCAGCCTTCGTTGAGGGCCTTGACCACATACGAGGAGTCGCTCACCACGTGCACCTCGGCGTTGTCCCATTTGATTTGTTCCAGGCCGATGATTACCGCCAGCAGCTCCATCCGGTTGTTGGTGGTAAGGGCGAAGCCGCCGCTCAGTTCCTTCTCGTGGGTGCCGCAGCGGAGCACGATCCCGTACCCGCCCGGGCCGGGGTTTCCGCTGGCTGCACCGTCTGTGTACAGGTATATGGCAGGCTTCTTCTCCATTAGATGCAAAGATAATGATTTTTTGCGTATCTTTGTGTGATATGACATTATTAGAAAACGTACAGGCACAGGTAAAGGCAAGCGCTTCTGTGAAAGAAGCATTGCTGGCCGATGCTGCCACTCTGGAAAAGATTGCTGCCGTGGCGCAGCTGCTTATCGATACGTATAAAGCCGGGGGCAAGAGCCTCTGGGCCGGCAACGGCGGTTCCGCGGCCGATGCCCAGCATATGGCGGCCGAACTGGTGAACAAGTTCCGCCTGGACCGCTCCGGCCTTCCCGCTATGGCCCTCACCGTGGATACTTCCATCCTGACGGCTATTGGCAACGACTATGGCTATCAGCGGGTCTTCGCCCGCCAGATCGAGGCCTGTGGCTGCCCCGGGGATGTCTTCGTGGGCATTTCCACTTCCGGCAGTTCCGCCAATCTGGTGGAGGCCCTGTCGGCCTGTAAAGCCAAGGGGATGAAGGCGGTGGCCCTGGTGGGCGGCCGTGCGTGCGCTATGGATGCCTATGATTATGTAATCCACGTTCCGTCGGAGGAAACCCCTCGCATCCAGGAGTGCCAGACCCTTATCGGCCATATCCTTTGCGACGCTGTAGAGCAGTCTCTGTTTGGTACAAAGAATTGTCCGGAGGTTTAATTTTTTGTTTCTCTGTTAATACCTATGGTATTATCGGATTTTTTTTGTACCTTTGCGCCGCAATTGAAAAAGCGCAAGTTTAACTAACAATAAATTTATCAAACAATTATGATCAGACTTGGTATTAACGGTTTTGGCCGTATCGGTCGTATGGTTTTCCGCGCTGCTGTGGAGAACTTTGGCAAGGACATCGTGGTAGTAGGTATCAATGACCTCCTCGATCCCGATTATCTCGCTTATATGCTTAAGTACGATTCCGTACACGGCGCTTTCAACCACGATATCAAAGTGGAAGGCAACTACCTCATCGTAGACGGCAACAAGATCCAGGTTTTCTGCGAGAAGGATCCCGCTAACATCACCTGGGGTGCCCTCAACACGGACGTTGTTGTTGAGTCCACCGGCTTCTTCCTCACCGCCGAGCTTGCTGAGGCTCACATCAAGGCTGGTGCCAAGAAGGTCATCATGTCCGCTCCTTCCAAGGACGCTACCCCTATGTTCGTTTATGGTGTGAACCACAAGACCTATGCTGGTCAGACCATCATCTCCAACGCTTCCTGCACCACCAACTGCCTGGCTCCTATCACCAAGGTGCTCAACGACAAGTTCGGTGTTGTCCGTGGCCTTATGACCACCGTTCACGCTGCTACCGCTACCCAGAAGACCGTTGACGGTCCTTCCAAGAAAGACTGGCGTGGTGGCCGTGGTATCCTCGAGAACATCATCCCTTCCTCCACTCTGACCTGCGAACTCGCTAAGGAAGCTACTTACGAAGAGATCTGCGCCGCTATGAAGGCTGCCTCCGAGGGCGAACTCAAGGGTGTTCTCGGTTACACCAACGAAGCTGTGGTTTCCACCGACTTCCGCAACGACGCCCGCACCTCCATCTTCGATGAGAAGGCCGGTATCCAGCTGGACAAGACCTTCGTGAAGGTTTGCGCCTGGTACGACAACGAGTGGGGTTACAGCAACAAGGTTTGCCCAAGTAATTTCGTTACCCACTGATTTTAAAAAACCGACTCCTTACCGGAGCCGGTTTTTTTGTGCCCTGGCTTTAGGAGGGAGGATAGTAGGCCGGGGGGACTCCGTTCGCTTCGCTCTCTCCGGCCCCTCCCTCCAGGATTCAGATATTATCTCCGGAAGTAAACTTCCTTCGATCATATCCACCTCCTGTGGGCCCCGCCCCCTACCCCGGTGCGGGGGTGCACAGGCCCCCCGGCCTACTATCCTCCCTCCAAAGCCCGCCACTGCGGTAAACGTCCCAAAATCTGTGACGTCTACCGCGAAAATGACCCAAAACGCGGTAGACGGGCGTTTTTTCTGCACGTCTACCGCACTCTCACGTCATGCCCGGCTTTGACCGGGCATCTTTGTCTAGTCTTGTAAGGCGGATATGATTTCCCGGGCTGCGGTTTCGGAGGCGCCGGTACTGCCCAGGAGGGTTCGGATCTGGGCGTAGGAGGCCAGCATGGCCTTGCGGTAGGCGGCGTCATCGCAGAGGCGGGTGAGTTCTGCGTAGAGGGCCGGGACCTGGACCTCGTTCTGGACATACTCCTTGAAGGCCAGACGGTCCAGGATCAGATTGCCCAGGGAGATGTATTTTACCTTGATATACTTTCTCAGAAGCCAGGCGGGAACCAGGGAGGAGAGCTTGTAGCTGACCAGCTGAGGGGTGCCGATGATGGCGGCTTCCAGCGAGGCGGTGCCGGAATTGATGACGGCTGCACGGGCGTGCTTCAGGGCGCCGTAGGTCTCTCCAAACACCACTTTGACGTACGGACGGTCCCCGATGTAGTCCTGGTAATCGGCCAGCGTTCTGGAAGGCGCGGCGGCTACCACAAACAAATCGTTGGGATGGGTCTCGTGCCAGGCCGATGCCAGCTCCATATAGACCGGCATCATAGAGCGGATTTCCATAGTGCGGGAACCGGCCAGGAGGGCTATCCAGGGCTGGTCCGGCAGGCCGGTGCGCTGCAGGAAGGCCTCCTTGGACTCCGTGAGCTGCGGGCTCTGGGCCAGGGCATCCACCAGCGGATTGCCCACAAAGACAAACGGCACTCCCTGGCGCTCGAAGTACGGCTTCTCAAAGGGGAAAACTATGAAGAGTTTATCCACATAGGCTTTGAGCTGGGCTACACGGCTTTCCCGGGAGCCCCATACCTTGGGGGCTATGTAGTAGAACACTTTGAAACCGGCGTTGTGGGCAAACTGGGCTATCCTCAGGTTGAACCCCGGATAGTCTATGAGGACCAGCGCATCGGGCTTCCAGGCCAGGATGTCCTGCTGGCAGCTTTCGATGCGTTTTACCAGCGTTCGGCCCTGCTTCAGGACCTGCACGATGCCCATCACGGCGGTGTTGCGGTAATCGGCCACCAGGCCCGTTCCGGACTCGTGGGCCTTGTAGACTTCGTTCATCTTGGGCCCTCCCCAGAAGCGCACGGTGGCAGCGGGGTCCTGTGCGTACAGGGCCTTCATCAGGTTGCTGCCGTGGAGGTCTCCGGAGGCTTCGCCGGCGATGATGTAATACTTCATCAGAAGTTGAGGTCGAGGTTCTTGAGGCGCTGATACTCGCTCACGTCCGTCATTCTGGCGTTGAAGGGCACAATAGTGATGTAGCCCTGCTCCAGGAGGAGGTGGTCTGCGTTGTCGGAATCAGGGTCGTCGTTCACGAACGTACCGCGCATAAACACGGCCTTCTCTCCGTCCTCCAGGTTCACACGGTAGTGCTGCCAGAGGAAACTGTCGTTGAGAACGCCCAGGCTGCTCTCGTCCCAGGGCTCGAACTCCTTGACCCAGTGGCCCAGGCCCTGATGGGCAATGCGCACGCCCTTGATCTCATTCTTGGGCATAGCCGGGAAGTTCACATTATAATAGAGGCCGGGATGGTTCTCGGGCCAGTTGTCCAGGAGCTTTTTCATAATGCCCGGCAGAAGGGCTTCCACGGCCGAAAAGTCTGCGTCCGAGCGGAAATCGCAGAGGGATACGCCAATGGCTTTGCAACCGTTGATGACGGCTTCTTCCGCAGCGCCCAGCGTGCCGCTGTAGTTAGCGGCCATAGAAGCGTTGGTGCCGTGGTTGATACCGGCTACCACCAGGTCCGGATCCCGGTTTTCATATTTGAACTCCAGGCCGAATTTGACGCAGGAGGCCGGCGTGGCATCCAGATAGGTCCATTTGCCGGGCTTCTCGTCCGGGAGGTCTTTATAGGCCAACTGCTTCACACCCAGCGAAACAGCCATAGACGTTGCACTCTGGTGGAATTTGGGTGCCACTACGGTGATGTCTCCAAACTTTTTCATCACGCGCGCCAGCACGTGGATTCCGGCGGCCTTGTATCCGTCGTCGTTGCAAATGAGTATCTTCATATCACAAAGATACAGAAAAATTGCGTATATTTGTAATTATGAAAAAACACATAATTGCAATGATGCTGGGCCTGGCAGCCCTTTCTTGCGCCACGCCCGCCCAGGAAGTAAAGACTACAATTCCCATTGTAGACAAAGTCCTCACCACTCCCGGTGAGGTGAGCCAATACAAATCCGTGCTCTTCAACCAGTGGAAAGACAGTATCCGTGTGGCCGCCCAGGCAGAATACGAAGCCCAGGCCCTGGATATGGACGACCTCACTATGAAGATCTGGTGGAAGGTGTATGGTGAGAAGCCGGCCGACGGCCGCTCCCTCTACATCTCCCTGCACGGCGGCGGCAATGCCGCCCCCGAGGTGAACGACCAGCAGTGGGAGAACCAGAAGCGGCTCTACCAGCCCGCTGAGGGCGTCTACCTGGCCCCGCGGGCCATCGTGAACACCTGGGATCTGCATTTTGTGCCCCAGGCCGATATCTTCTACGAGCGCATCATCGAGATGATGGTAGCCTTCGAGGACGTGAACCCTAACAAGGTGTATCTGCTGGGCTACTCTGCCGGCGGAGACGGCGTCTGGCGCCTGGCTCCCCGTATGGCAGACCACTGGGCCGCCGCCTCTATGATGGCCGGCCACCCCGGTGACGTGAACCTGGAAGGTCTCCGCAATACTCCGTTTATGATCTGGTGCGGCGCCGAAGATGCTGCCTACGACCGCAACAAGGAGTGCGCAGCCCGCATCAAGGTAATGGACGAACTGCAGGCTGCTGACCCTGCCGGCTACATTCACGAGGGCCACATCGTTCCCGGTAAGGGCCACTGGATGGACCGTGAAGACGGAGCCGCCATCCCGTGGATGGCCAAATTCACCCGCAACCCTTATCCCCAGAAGGTGGTCTGGGTCCAGGGCGACGTAATGAAGGAATCCTTCTACTGGCTGGGCATTCCCCTCACCGAGGCTGCCAAGGGCACCAAGGTGGTGGCATCCCTGGACCGCGCTAACAACACCGTGGACATTGAGTGGTGCGACTATACGGATCTTACCGTCTACCTGAACGATGAAATGCTGGACCTTAACAAGCCGGTCCGCATCGTCTTCGGAGGCCGCGAACTCTTCAACGGCCTGGTAGAGCGCAACGCCAACAATATGCGCCGCAACCTTCTGGCCCGCGAGGACCCTGCCTACGCCTTCCCGGCCCAGGTCACCGTGACGCTATAAGCCTTCCTCGGCCTCTATGCTCCGGGCCACCAGGTCCAGGAGTTCAGAACCATAATCGGCCAACTTCCTAGGGCCGAAACCCACAAGCCCCAACAGCTCCTCATCGCTGGCTGGGGCTTTGTCTGCCAAGGCACAGAGCGTCCGGTTGTTCAGAATCATAAAGGCCGATATGTTCTGCGCCTTGGCCTTCTCCCGCCGCCACTCAATCAGATTCTGCAGCAAGGTGGGATGCTCGCTTTTGTAATCCCGCGCGCTGAGGGTGTTGTGTCTCCAACCCAGAATGGAAGGAAGGTTCTGCTCCACTTCCACTTTGAGGCAATCACTGCTCACGAGCAGCGTGCCTTCTTCCTTAATGGTAATGTTCAGTAATGTTTGCATACTTCTATAGTATTATAGTTTCTGCAAATGAAAGAAAACTTATCCGTGTAACGAATAATGAAACGTTTAATTGCATTTTCGGCCCCTGAGGCCCCTGCAGGGCCGATTTTTAGACCCGACCAAACGGATAATTTGCAACTATTTGTTCAAAATCGGCCCATTCAACCTCGCAACGGCCTATCATTCAGCGTCTTACAATTTTTTATCCGTTTCACCCAAGCCGTGCAATAACAGAAATGCCCGGTCTAAGCCGGGCATCAAGTTTTTTGTGGAGTATAGGGGAGTCGAACCCCTGACCTATAGATTGCGAACCTATCGCTCTAGCCAACTGAGCTAATACCCCAAAAAGGATTGCAAAAATACGGGATTTCCTGCAAAGTTGCAAGGAATCCCGTATCTTTTAAAGGCTTAATGCTTCTTTTACTGCAGCCACCGGATCTCCGGAAGGGGTGGAGGGGAAGGTGCCGGGGCGGTTGGCCCACCAGTCGTATTCGAAGTCCTTGATCTGTTCCAGTAACGCATCCTCATCCAGGTCCTTACCGGCATCCAGGGAGGCGTTGACGGCTTGGAAGAACATTTTCCATCGGCCCTTATAATAGGTGCTTACCAGGCCGGCCCAGGTGCGGTCGGCATAATCGGTGAGGAGATTGCCGCGCGGGCCCCAGGACGTGAGCAGATTGCGGGCATTGGACTCAAAGTAATCGGCCTCCTCGGCGTTGGCTCCCCAGGCGCGGGCATCGGCTATCCATTTGCCCACCAAGAAGTACGTCTGGGTGCTCAGCAGCTTCTCCATACTGTCGAAGATATCCAGGAGGGAAGCCTGCAGGGTGGCCATCGTCTCCCGGTCGCCGGCCAGATAGGCATTGGTGTACGCCGCAAACTGGGCCTCGAACCCGTTGGACAGGTACTGCCGCGTGAGGTTGACCACGTCAAACTCATACGCGCTGGCGTGCGACGGCTCCTGTAGCAGCAGTTCCACGGCCTTCTTCAGCAATTCATTCTCATATGTAAACCGCACGGAAGAGTGGTAGGAACTGGAGCGCTTGAAAGAGGGCCGAAGGTTCATAATGGGGCTGTGTCCCGGAACCGAACGGTCCACGTAGATGCTGTCCAGCAGCAGTTTCCAGGCTTCGCGGCCGGTCTCCGATTCAAACCCGATGCGGCTATCGGCCAGCGCTGTAGCATAAGCGTCCAGGTCCTTGTGCTCCGGGGCATCCCAGGCCTTCTCGAAGATGAACTGGTACATAAACGGATTGCAGTCGAAGCCCTCCAGCGTGGAGCCAAGACCCTTGAAATTGGCCCCGGCCTCAGCGAAGGTGCCCTCGATTCGGCCCGCAATATCCTTGAAGTTGCCGGCCAGGTAGGTGTTGCCTCCGAAGTTGCCCAGGTAGCACCAGATGAACGGCACGCCGTAGTAGCTCTGCGTCTGGCGCCAGACCTCCTGCCGCTCGCAGTAGTAGTCCAGCAGCAGCGACTTCTCCGCCGGATAGGAAGTGATATACGGCTCAATGCGGTCCTGCGTCCAGTACTTGCGCTCGTTCCAGAAGAGCCAGGTCATCTGCAGCCACACGGCCTCCGGATCCGCGGCGGCCAGCGACTCATAGCACTGGCGGCTCACGCGGGAGAGGTAGTCGGGCTCCCAGCTCTTGGGAATCATCTCGTTAAAGAGGTCAATGCCGTAGATATGGTCCGTTCCGTATATCTCGGTCTCCTTTTCCACGAACTTCTTCTGGATTTCCGGGAAGAGCGGGTCCATCGGGTCCAGGAACCACGGGAAGTCCTCTTCCGGGAAGCCGGCCCAGTCGCTCATCCGCTCAATCTGGGCTTCCGGCCGGATGCGTTTGAGCTCCGGCGGCACGTGACCGGCAAAGGCCGGCAGCACGGGCTTCATATTGAGTTCCCGTTCGCGGGCTACAATCTGCTTCTGTAAATCGGCCTGTCCCTCCAGCCAGGAGTGGGGGAGCGGGCCGCCCCAGCGGTCGATGTTGAGCATCCGGTGCCACGGCAGGTGGGCCGGGCCGGTAAAGTAGCTGCGGACCTCCTCGTCGGAGAGCCCCATCTCGGTCCAGATCTGGTACCAGATGGCCTCCTGACCGGTGATGGCCAGCG
The DNA here is from genome assembly GCA_900316245.1 of uncultured Bacteroidales bacterium. Taxonomy (GTDB): domain Bacteria; phylum Bacteroidota; class Bacteroidia; order Bacteroidales; family UBA932; genus Cryptobacteroides. Next base: position 42,677 of record ONCE01000019.1, read on the forward strand.
GCAGGTTGATGCCCTGCAGCGCCATCCAGTCAATGAAATGCTCCCATTCGGCCCATTGCCACCAGGGCATCGTGTAGCCAAACGTGCAGTAGTTCAGGAAGAAGCGGTCTGGTACGCGGGCCTTTATGGTCACAGCCTCCGGCACCTGCGGCAGTTTCCTGGGCATAGTCACCTTGTCCCAGGAGAACCACCCCACGTTCACGTGGCAATAGTATTTAAGGTAGTGGTTCAGGCCCACCGCCATCGAATTGGCATTGTTGCCGCCAATGCGCACGCGGCCCCCTTCGGAAGAAAGGGTAAAAACATCCGACGTATCCGTCGTCTGGTAGAATTCAATATGGCGGGCCGATGCCCCCATAACCCGCTGCGCAAGACCTTTGGCAGCTTTCACATCCGGAGTCTCCTCCGAAAAATGGCAGCCACACAGAAGGGCGGTGGCTGCCATAAAAAGGACTAAGTGCTTCATTAGCTGATGAATTGGGCCTTGAGAGCTTCAATCTTGGCGGGGGCGTCGTCACCCTTGGCGCCAAAGTAGAACTTGATCTTGGGCTCGGTGCCGGACGGACGGACGGAGACCACGTCTCCGGCCTTGTTGAAGAACTGGAGCACGTTGCTCTTGGGAAGGCCGGTCTCTTCGGGCTTGTTGTAGTCGATGACCTTGGCCAGCGGGCTGCCGGCAATTTCCTTGGGAGGGCAGGCCCTGTAATCGGCCATAATCTTCTGGATTTCTTCGGCCCCGCTCTTTCCCTTGCGGACAATGTAGACCATCTTTTCTACGTACAGGCCGTACTCCTTGTACACTTTCTGGAGCAGCTGCCAGAGGGTCATGCCCTGCTCGGCGGCCCAGGCGGCGCATTCGGCCACCATAATGCCGGCTACCTGGGCGCACTTGTCACGCACGAATTCTCCCAGGTTGAAGCCGTAACTTTCTTCACCGCCGCAGATGAACACGCCCTTGCCTTCGTTGCGCTTCACTACTTCTGCGATGTACTTGAAGCCGGTGAGCACGTTGTAGCACTTGACGCCGAAGCTCTCGCAGATGGCGGCAATCAGTTCACTGGTTACGATGGTCTTGACCACGTAGCCCTTGCCGTCCTTGAGCTTGCCCAGCTCTTTCCAGCGGGTGAGGACGTAATAGGTGAGGAAGCTCCAGGTCTGGTTGCCGGTGAGCTGGACCATCTTGCCTTCGTCGTTTCGGACGGCGATGCCCAGGCGGTCGGCGTCCGGGTCGGTGGCCAGCACCAGGTCTGCTCCGGTTTCATCGGCCTTCTTCAAAGCCATGGCCATAGCGGCGGGCTCTTCCGGGTTGGGGGACACCACGGTGGGGAAGTTGCCGTCGTTGATGTCCTGCTCCGGCACGTGGATGATGTTCTTGAAGCCTACGCGCCTCAGGGCCTCGGGCATCAGTTTGACGCCGCAGCCGTGGAGCGGGGTGTAGACTATCTTCATATCGGCGTGCTTCTTCACGGCCTCGGGGGTGAGGGCGAGGGAAGTGATGTCTCTCAGGTAGCACTCGTCCACTTCCTTGCCCATCATCTCGATGGGGGCCTTGGGCTCTCCGGGAACGGGGTTGAAGCGGACATCGGCCGGATCTTCAATCTTGGCTACCTCTGCTACGATGTCCTTGTCTACGGGAGCGGTGATCTGGCCGCCGTCCTCCCAGAAGACCTTGTAGCCGTTGTATTCCTTGGGGTTGTGGCTGGCCGTGACCATAATGCCGGCCGTGGCCTTCTTGGCGCGGATGCTGTAACTGAGTTCCGGCGTGGGACGCAGGCCGTCAAACAGGTATACCTTGATGCCGTTGTTGCTGAGCACGTCTGCGCTGATCTTGGCAAACAGTTCAGAGTTGTTGCGGGCGTCGTAGCTGATGCAGACGCTCTTGTCTCCTTTCACGTGCTGCTTGATGTAGTTGGCCAGGCCCTGGGTGGCCATACCCACCGTGTATTTGTTCATCCGGTTGGTGCCCACGCCCATGGTGCCTCTGAGGCCGCCCGTACCGAACTCCAGGTTGCGGTAAAATGCGTCTTCCAGGCCCACGGGATCGGTTTCCATGAGGTGTTTTACCTCGGCCTTGGTTTGCTCGTCAAAGCTTCCTTCCAGCCAGCTCTTTGCAACGTCTTTGTAATCTTTCATATCAAGGTTATTAATTTGTTTTAATATCGTGTGTCTACAAATTTAATTATTATTCCGTACTTTTGCAATAATGAATTTTTCTGAATTTATACTGGCCCACTCTTCTGAGGACCCGGCCGCTCTCGCGCTCTCGCGGGACCGGTTTGCGTCCCAGGTGCCGGACTTCGACCTGGCCCTGACCACCCTGGAGGTAAGGCGGAAACTCCGCGACAAAGTGCCGGAATGGTATGCCGTGCCGTCGCTGGTCTTCCCGTTCCGCGTCTCCGGCGAGCAGTGCTCCTCCACCGTCACGGCCCGGTATAAAGCTTCGGTGGCTGCGGCCTTGGCCTCGACCTTGACTTTGACGCCGCAGCCTGCACTTTTGGCCAAAAACGCTGGCTGTCACGTTTCCACTGACGCCGCAGCCAGCACTTTCGCCCAAAAACGCGGGCTGTCAGGTACGGCGGGACGTCTGGCGGACCTGACCGGCGGATTGGGAGTGGACAGTTGGGCCTTCGCCCAGGTCTTCGAGGAGGTCCTGTACAACGAAATGCGTCCCGAACTGGCCCAAGCCGCCACCCACAACTTCCGCGAACTGGGCCTCACCAACATCACCGTCCGGAACTACGCCCTGGCTCCGGCGGCTTCTGTCATACCGAGCGAAGCGAGCGTATCTCACATCCTTGGGGACTTCCGCCCCGATGTCCTGTTCCTGGACCCTGCCCGCCGTGCGGCCGACGGCCGGAAAGTCTTCCGTCTCGAAGACTGCCAGCCCGACGTCCTGCAGCTCCTTCCGGAACTCCTGGCCGCCTGCCCCCGCATCCTGCTGAAACTGTCTCCCATGGCCGATATCACCCTGGTCTGCAAGCAGTTGGGATGTGTAAAGGAAGTACACGTAGTAGCCGCCGACGGCGAGTGCAAAGAACTGTTGCTGGTCCTGGAAAAAGACTGGACCGGTCCTCATACTTTGACTGTGGTCGAAGACGGTGCCGTCCTGGATATTCCCGATCAGAATGCCTGTCATACCGACGCTCCCTTCTGTCATACCGAGCGAAGCGAGTGTATCTCCTCCTTCCTTTTTGAACCTGGCAAAGCGCTCCTCAAAGCCGGGGCCTTCGACCTGCCCTGCCACTTCGGCCTGTCTAAACTGGGTCAGCATACGCACCTCTACACCGGAGAGGAAATTCCCTCGGAACTGCAACCCTTCGGCAAAACCTTCAAGATCCTGGAGATGATGCCTCTGGACAAACGGGCCATCAAAACCATCGGCCTAAAATATCCCCAGGCCGATGTCACCGCCCGCAACATTCCCCTGACCTCCGACCAGTTGCGCGCCAAGCTTGGCGTCCGCTCCGGCGGGGATGTGCATATTTTCGGCCTCCATTCCGACGCCCTTCACTCGAATCTCCTCATAGTTGTCCAAAGGGCGTGAAATGGAAGTGACTAATCATCAGTAAGTTATTAAAATCCTCCTCCGAAAAATGCGGAGGAGGATTTTAATAAGTACCTGTTAGTGAATGAGTTCTATTTCACGGCGGACCTGGCGGCGGGCTTAGGGGCGGCGGCGATAAGCGGATACTCCCGGCACCATTGTGTCAGGGGGCAGTCGGCGCATTTGGGATTGCGGGCCGTGCAGGTGTATCGGCCGTGGAGGATGAGCCAGTGATGGGCAATGGGCCTCAATTCCAAAGAGATATGCCGCTCCAGGTCCTGCTCCACGGCGTAGGGCGTGGAACCGTCCGAAAGCCCCAGCCGATGCGCCACCCTGAACACGTGCGTATCTACGGCTATCACCGGTTTGTCATAGACGATGGAAGCAATCACGTTGGCCGTCTTGCGACCCACGCCCGGAAGCTTCATCAGTTCGTCGATGTCGGAAGGAACCTCGCCGTTATGCTCTTCGAGCAGCATCTGGGCCATGGCAATCAAGTGCCGCGCCTTGGCATTGGGGTACGATACGCTCTTCACATATGGATACACATCGTCGAAGGTCGCCACCGCCAGTGCCTCCGGGGTAGGGAAGGCCTCGAACAAGGCCGGAGTGACCAGATTCACCCGCTTGTCCGTACACTGGGCCGATAAGATCACGGCCACCAACAACTCATACGGACTGCGGTAGTGCAGCTCACTCTCCGCCACCGGCCGGTTCTCCACGAACCACCCGATAATGGAATTGTATCGTTCTTTCCGAGTCATAACTCCGTAAAGGTAAGAATTATTTCCGGTCTAAAGCACAAAATCCTGCTTCTAAGGCCGAAAGTGTGCTTTAGGCAAGGCCGAGATACGGGCACCGCCGCCTCGGTAACGAGGCTCGGCGGCTACAGACTTCGTCTGTTGCCCGCTGTGAGGGAAAGGTTGGGGAACGGAAGGCACCGCAGCCGGAGTATACGACCTCCGGCTGCTACGGAACAACCCCTGCACGGGCTCCATTAAAGGGCCCATGCAGGGCTTGCCCGTTGCCCACTTTCAGGCAAAGAAAAAAGGAAGTGACGGAGTTTGGGTCTGGCACTTAACACGCAATAAATCAACAGAATAGGTATATAAACCACCCTGTTCTAGCAGTGGGTACAGGTGATTAACTAGCACATAACCACTGACATAACTGCCAGCGGTCCCTGACCCATCTTACGGTATTTTCCTATCTGGGCCGTAGGCCCGGCACCCGACCCCCGAATAAATGTGTGCCAACCTTTGTACCTTTGGGCATGTGACGAACTCTTCCATACGTACTGCAGTTGGGGTGTAGGTTAAAGAAAGGGCGCGGCGTTTGCCTGCAGGCAAACGAGGCGTAACCGCTGGCACCTGCCCCCGCACCGCACCCAAAGCTTTTCTGGGCGTTGCACTGTCTCCCGCGCTTCTTCTGATCCTTCTATCTCCACCGAACCATAACCTGACAGCCTGCACTTTTGGCCTTTTTTGCTGGCTGCGGCGTTCTGCATGACGTGACAGCCTGCACTTTTGGCGTATTTTGCTGGCTGCGGCGTCAAGAATGACGGGGAGGTGCTGTAGACGTGCCGGAAAATGTCCCGTCTACCGCGAAAAGGTACCCAAAACGCGGTAGACGGGACTAAGAATGGCACGTCTACTGCGCTCTGGACGGGAGATCCCGGGTCAGGGCCCGGGATGAGGGTGCATTCCGAGCACCGGGAGGGCCGTTTTCGTGCTCGGGAAGGGGGAAAACCAGGTTCCGAGCACCAGGAGGGGTGATTTCGTGCTCGGGAAGGGGGAAAACCAGGTTCCGAGCACCAGGAGGGGCAAATCCGTGCGCGGGAGATGGCCGATCGGGGTCGGCCATGACGACGGTCGGAGACGGGAAGGGCCGTGAAAGGGAGATCCCGGGTCAGGGCCCGGGATGAGGGGAGGGGAAGGGGACTAGAAGTCGATGTCTATGCCTTCATCTACCAGTTCGGTGCAGCGCTCGGACTCGCAGGTGAAGACGCGGCCGGGGAATTTTTCGTAGATGGAGCGGTTGTGGGTGACCATTACGATGGCGGTGCCCTCGGAGTTTAATTTCTGCAACAGCAGGAGAATTTCGTCGGCGGTTTCGCCGTCGAGGTTGCCGGTGGGTTCGTCGGCGAGGATTACGGCGGGCTTGTTCAGCAGGGCTCGGGCAATGGCAATGCGCTGCTGCTCGCCGCCGGAGAGCTGATGGGGCATCTTGTGGGCCTTGGTGCCCATCCCCACGGCAGACAGAACCTCCGTAATGCGCGTGTCTATGTCGCTGCGGTCCTTCCAGCCCGTGGCGCGGAGGACAAACTCCAGATTGGCTTCCACGGAACGGTCCGTGAGCAACTGGAAGTCCTGGAACACCACACCGATACGCCTCCGCAGGAACGGGATGTCCCGCTTGTGGAGGCTCACCAGATCGAAACCGCAAACAGTGGCCTCGGAACAGTTTCCGACAGGGTTTTCGGCTATGACGGTTCTGATGATGGAGGTCTTTCCGGAACCGACCTTACCAACGATATAAACGAGGTCTCCGGGGAGGACGTCCATATTGAGGCCGTAAATTACCACGGTTTCGCCGTTGAGGATATCGGCGTTCTGGAAGTGGATGAGAGGTTGTGCCATAAAAGTGTCAAATTCCCACAAATATAATCAGAATTTTTAGTAAATTTGTCGAAATATGAAAAACATGAACAAATCGCTATCGGCCCTGGCCGCAGCCTTGCTGATAACCGGCCTTGCAAGTGCTCAGAACCTGCAAAAAGCCACGGAATTCTATAAACACGGATACTACGCGGAGGCCATCCAGCAAACGCTGGGAGACCGCAGCGGAAATGCAGAAGCCATCCGCACAATGGCCGGCCTGCAACTGAAGGCAGAGAACGCGGAAGCCAAGGCTCGCGCCTTCATCCAGCAGCACCACGAGAACGTGCAGGTGCCGCAGGTGCGCTTCCTCCTGGCCCAGAACCTCTTTGATGAGGGCCGATACGAAGAAGCCGCCGCCGAGTTCCAGGCCATCAACCCCAAGCACCTGAACCCCGGCCAGCTGCCGGAGTACCGCTACAAGCTGGGCTACAGCGCCTACAGCTACGGAGACTGGGAGACCGCCAAGCAGCTGTTCCCGGAGAACGCCAAGGTGTATTCGGACTATACGGCACCTTCGGCCTTTACCCTGGGCTACATCTACTACGCCCAGAGCAACTTTGCAGAGGCCGAGACCTGGTTTGAAAAGTGCAAGAGCGATTACCGTTTCAAGGAGCCGGCTCAGTTCTACATCCTGGAGTGCCGCTTCAACGCCAAGGACTACGATTACGTCATCAACAACGGCGAAGCCATCATAGACCAAGTAAGTGAAGACAGAAAGGCCAGACTGGGCCGCATCCTCAGCGAAAGCTTCCTGGTAAGAGGCAATGTAGAAAAGGCCAAGGAGTATTACCAGGAGAGCCTCACCGGAGAAATCCAGACCCGCTCGGACATCTTCCGCGCCGGCGAAATTGCCTACCTCTCCGGAGACTGGCAGGGCGCCGTGGACAAGTTCCAGCAGATGGGAGACCGGGCCGATTCCCTGGGCCAGATAGCCTCCTACCAAATGGGCTACAGCTACATCCAGCTGCATAACAAGGTGGCCGCTATGTCCGCCTTCAAGGAAGCCGCCGCAGAGAATTATCAGGCCGATATGGCCGAAGACGCCTACTACAACTACGCCAAACTGGCCTTCGACCTGGGCCGCGACACCAACCCCTTCGCCCAGTACCTGAGAAAGTACCAGAAGAGAAACGACACCATCTATTCGTATATGGCCGTGGCCGCCCTCCTGAACCACGACTACGAATCCGCCGTGGAGGCCTACGACCACATTGACGAGCTGGACAACCAGATGAAGGCCAACTATATGAAGGCCTATTTCCTCCGGGCCCGCGAACTGATGGAAGCCGGCTCCTGGAGAATGGCCGCCCCGCTGCTGAAGCAGGCCGCCTTCTACAGCCCCCGCAAGGACGGCTTCAACCAGCTCTGCCGCTACTACCTGGCAGAATCCTACTACCGCGACGGAAAGTGGGCCGAAGCCCGTCAGGAGCTGCAGGACCTTTATAACCAATCGGCCCTCAATAAAAAGGCCGAAGGCGAACTGGTGCCCTACCAGCTGGCGTACACCTACTTCAAGGAAGCCAACTACGAGCAGGCCCTCAAGTGGTTCAATAAGTACTTGGATGCCCGCAGCCCCCGCCTGGGAGCCGACGCCCAGACCCGCGTGGGAGACTGCTACTTCTTCCAGGCCAAGTATCCCACGGCCCTGGAAGCCTATGAGAAGCAGCTCACTGCCTACCCGGACCGCAACAACCTGTACCCGCGGTACCGTGCCGGTGTGGCCAGCGGCCTTATGGAAAAGAACAGCCAGAAAGTGAAGATCCTGGAGCCTGCCACGCAGGTTAGTTCCACCATCCCGTACTACGGCGAGTGCCTGTACGAACTGGGCCGTGCGTATGTGGCCGTGAAGAACGAGTCCAGCGCCATCATCACCTTCAAGAAACTGCACAGCACCACGCAGGACCCTTCGCTCAAGGACCAGGCCCTGCTGGAACTGGGAATGATAGAACGCAATGCAGGCCGAAGCAACCAGGCCCTGGACTACTACAAGCAGGTAGTAGCGGGCGGCGGCCAGTATCGCGAAGACGCATTGCTGGCCATTGAGGCCATCTACCGCACCAAGGGAGACCCGGACGGCTATCTGGCCTATGTCAACGGCCTGGGAGAAGCCGCCGGCCGTACGGAAGAGCAGAAAGAAGACGTCTACTTCTCCAGCGCAGAGCAGCTCTACCTGTCCGAGGACTACACCAAGGCACTGGGTACGCTGCAGCACTACATGGAGCGCTATCCGGAGGCCACTTACGCCGCTAAGGCCAACTTCTACCTGGCCGAATGCTTCCGCCAGACGGGCAACAAGGAACAGGCCATGGACTACTACCAGAAGGCCCGCGAGGCCGGTCTGGAAGGAGCCCTGGAAGAGAGCGCCCTGCTGTACACCGCCGTGCTGAGTTATGAGACGGGCCGATACGAGGCAGCCTACGCAGCCTACGACGACCTTCGTGAGAGCGCCAAACTGGACGCCAACCGCCACGCAGCGCTGGTGGGCCAGATGCGCAGCGCCTACCGCGCCCATATGTGGGAAGACGCCATCATAGACGCACAGACGGTGATGAGCACCTTCAAGGACGCCGCTCTGGCCCGCGAAGCCCGCTACATCCGCGCCAAGTCGCTGCTCAGCTGCAGCCGCCGCGAAGAAGCCTTCAAGGAGTTCCGGACCCTGTCCAACGAACCTTCCACCCCTGAAGGTGCCGAAGCTACCTACCTCCTCATCGAGGACCTGTACAATAGGGCCGATTTCGACAAGATCCAGGACAAGGTGTACGCCTTCTCCCAGAAAGCCGGCGGCCAGAACTACTGGCTGGCCAAGGCCTTCATCGTGCTGGGAGACAGCTTCGCCGACCAGGGCAACACCGCCCAGGCCAAGGCTACCTTCGAGAGCATCAAGAACGGCTACACGCCGGAAGGTCCGCAGGACGACGTCCTGGACCAGGTCAACCTCCGTCTGAGTAAATTGAATTAAGTTATGAAGAGAGTTCTCATCACCATATCCCTGCTGGCAGCCTGCACGGCTCTCCGCGCCCAGAACCTCAATCCTGTGGTTGAGGTAACCAACGTATACGCCCGGGAAGCCACCGGCATCGAAAAGCCCAATCAACTGCTGGCCGTGCCGGATTCTGTGTACAAGTTTGACCTGGACTTCGACTACAGCGTCAAGAGCACGCCGTACAAGGGTGCCTATGAGTTCAATCCTTATCTGGTGCAGCTGCGGCCTTCGGCCCGCCTTTCCGGAGAGCAGACGCTTTACCTGAAGGCCGGCGCGGGCTTCCGCCTGCATCCGGAGGTGGATTTCGTCTGGAATCCGCTGCGTACCAGGAACTTCCGGCTGGATGTGTATGCCAATCATAACTCCTATATTGGCCATTACCGCAACATTACCGTGCAGGACAATGTTGTAGACTGGGACGGAACTATGCGGGAAAAGAGCGGCATCCGTTCCAATACGGTGGCCGGAACCGATCTGTGGGCCGCCTTCAAGGGAGGCGAGTTTACCGCCAACCTGCAGTATAAGAATGTTTTTGCAACGGACTTCTACGGCTATGGAGGTCCCGGGTCCTACTCCCATCACAGAGGCCAGTTGGAGATGCGCATCCAGAACAAGCCCGCCGCCAAGTTCCTCTACAATGTGGGTACCAGACTGGCTACTTTGGGCTATGCCTCCATCCGTGAATTCCACACGGTTTCCGATGCTACGCTGGGTTTCCGGATGGGCCGAAACAACAGCCTCCGCGTAACCGCCGGCCTGGAAACCGTGGGCTTCGAAGAGGGCCAAAATGGCCTCAAACTGGAGGTGACGCCTCACTACCAGTTTGCCGGCAAACGGTTCAACCTGGATCTGGGTATCAAGTACTCCTACATTGGCTCCACGGCCGGCGTGTATGAGTACAAGGGCGGCATCCTGTTCCCGGATGTGAACTTCAGTTTCAGAATAGCCGATGCCGCCGTGGTGTTTGCCTCGGCCACCGGCGGAGACCGCCTCAATGGCTACGACACCCTGCTGGAAGACAATCCCTATCTGGGCGGCTTCGCCTGGCACAGGGACGTGACGGTAACCCGCATCAATGTGTTTGGCGGTATCCGCGGAAGTGTTGCCGGCAAGTTCTCCTACGACCTCCGCGGAGGTTGGAAGTGGCTGGACAACGCCTGCGGCTGGAGCTTCGTGGAACTGGACCCCATCTATTATTCTTCTTATTACCCCGTGTCTGATTCGGTAGAGCCTACTCTGTTCCCTACGATGGCTTATGTGAGCCCGCTGCGGACCCTTTACGGGCAGCTTACGCTGTCCTGGGTATCGGCCTCCTGGGATATTATGGCCAGGGGGTACTATGGCCACACGCCCAAGCCCAACAAGGAGACGCCGGCCGAACTCAACGTCTTCGGCCCGCCGTCCTACACCGCCGCCGGTCACGTCTTCTACAAGTGGGCCAACCGCATCAAAGTGGGTGCTACCATTGACGTCCGAGGCAAGCTCAACGCCCGCCGCCCCGTGCCGGGCTATCAGGACCTGGGAATCCAGGCCGATTACGCCTTCTCCCGCCATATGGCAGCCTGGCTCAAACTGGGGAATCTCCTGAACCAGACCATCCAGAGGACGCCCTTCTACGCCGAGGCCGGAATCTACGGTTCCGTTGGTGTAAAACTTACTTTCTAGTGAGAGATGCCCGGTCGGGGCCGGGCATGACATATTGTTTTTTTCATCTATTTTCCGTATCTTTGTATGTTTATAGGAAACAAGGAAAAAGATGATAGAAAACGAAGAAACCCGTATTGCCGAAGAGCAGTATTCTGCCAGTAGTATTCAAGTTCTGGAAGGCCTGGAGGCGGTGAGAAAACGCCCCTCGATGTACATTGGTGACATTGGGGAAAGAGGCCTCCATCATCTGGTATACGAGGTTGTAGATAACTGTATTGACGAAGCTATGGCCGGCTATTGCACGGACGTGGACGTCAAGATTCTGGAAGACAATTCCATCAGCGTAAAGGACAATGGCCGCGGTATCCCCACGGGTATGCACGAGAAAGAGCACAGAAGCGCCCTGGAGGTGGTTCTGACGGTGCTGCACGCCGGCGGTAAGTTCGACAAGAACAGTTACAAGGTATCCGGCGGTCTGCACGGCGTGGGCGTATCCTGCGTGAACGCCCTGAGTGACCTCCTGGTGGCAGAGATTCACCGCGAGGGCAAGATCTTCGTGCAGAAGTATTCCAAGGGCAAGCCCATCACGGGCGTGGAGGTAGTAGGGGAGTCCCACGACACGGGAACCACCATCACCTTCCATCCGGATGCCACCATCTTTACCCAGACCACGGTTTACAAGTACGACACCCTGGCCAACCGCCTGCGTGAACTGGCCTACCTGAACAAGGGCATCCGCATTACCCTGACGGACCTCCGCGAAAAAGTGGACGAGTTTGTAACGGCCGAAGACGGAGAGCGCAAAGCTACCGGCAACCAGGTGTACCGTTCCGACATCTTCTACAGCGAGGAAGGCCTCAAGGAGTTCATCGACTACCTGGACGCCGGAGCCCCCAAGCTCATCCCGGAGCCCATCTGCGTGAATACGGACAAGGTGATTCCCATCGACATCGCCCTCCAGTACAACACAGGCTTCTCCGAGCGCATCTATTCCTACGTCAATAACATCCACACCATAGAGGGTGGTACCCACCTGCAGGGCTTCAAGATGGGCCTGAGCCGCTCCCTGAAGAACTACGCAGAAAAGAACAACCTGCTGGCCAAGTTCAAGGGAGAGCTGAGCCCGGAAGACTTCCGCGAAGGCCTCACCGCCGTTATCTCCGTGAAGGTGGCCGAGCCTCAGTTCGAAGGTCAGACCAAGACCAAGCTGGGTAACCCGGAGGCCACGTCGGCCGTATCCCAGGCCACGGCAGCCGCCATGGACCAGTATCTGGAAGAGCACCCCAAGGAGGCCAAGACCATCGTGGAGAAGATTGTGCTGGCCGCCACCGCCCGCGCCGCCGCCAGAAAGGCCCGCGAGATGGTGCAGCGCAAGACGCCTATGGGCGGCGCCGGCATGCCCGGCAAGCTGGCCGACTGCTCCGACCACGATCCCGAGAAGTGCGAACTCTTCCTCGTTGAGGGTGATTCCGCAGGCGGTACCGCCAAGCAGGGCCGTGACCGCCGCATCCAGGCCATCCTGCCCCTGAGAGGTAAGATCCTGAACGTGGAGAAAGCCGCCCAGGACCGCGCCTTCGAGAGCCAGGAAGTAAGAAACATCTACACCGCCCTGGGAGTTACCGTAGCCCAGGAAGACGAGTCCGGAGAAAAGCATATGGACCTGAGCAAGCTCCGCTACCACAAAGTCATCATTATGACCGATGCTGATGTCGATGGTAGCCACATTGCCTGCCTCATCCTCACCTTCTTCTTCCGCTATATGTTTGACCTCATCAAGAACGGTTATGTATACCTGGCCACCCCGCCGCTCTATCTGGTAAAGAAGGGCAAGGAAGAGCGCTACTGCTGGACGGATGCCCAGCGGGACGCCGCCTCCGCCGAACTGGGCAAGGGCAGTGACAAGGGCGTAACCATTCAGCGCTACAAAGGTCTGGGTGAAATGAGCGACGAGCAGCTCTGGGAAACCACCATGGATCCCGCCCGTCGCGTTCTGCGCCAGATTACCATAGAGAATGCAGCCGACGCCGAGCGTACCTTCTCGATGCTGATGGGAGACGACGTACCGCCGCGCCGCGCCTTCATTGAAGAAAACGCCCACTATGCCAATATCGACGCCTAAAATACCCCGGAAGTTCATTCCGCTGGTGATTGTTTTCGCAGTCCTTGTGCTTTTGATGCCAAGGACCGCGAAATTCAATTATGACTACAAGAAAGGAACCCCCTGGCCGTACGAGACGCTGGTCTCCCAGTTCGACTTCCCCATCCTCAAGACGGAGGAGCAGATCCAGGCCGAAAGGGAGAACGCCGGATCGGTAGTAATCCCGTACTACCGCTTCTCGGAGGAGGTGACTTCCACCGTCATCAAGAACGTCCAGAGCCTGGATATGGGCAAATTGAACTCGCTTCGGCCCACCCTTGTGACCCGCCTGAGCGAGATTTACGCCAAGGGCGTCATCAGCGACGGAAAGGTTAAGTTGGACAGGGCCGAAGGCCAGGTCTCCGACAACCTCATCTACGTCCAGAAGAACAAGCGCGCCACGCAGCTTCCCCGTACGGAGGTGTACAAAGTGTCCGACGCCAAGGACCAGCTGGTGGCCACGATGGCCCGCAGTTACCCGTCCGTGAACCTGGACTCCCTGTTCCGCCGCGCGTCCATCTACACCGCCCTGGTGCCCAACCTCATCTACGACGCCTCTATGACGGAGCTCACCCACGCCGGGTCGTCGGACTACATTTCCCCCACGATGGGATATGTAAGGGCCGAAGAAAAGATAGTCTCCAAGGGAGAGATCGTCACCGCCGAGGTGGCCCAGATCCTGGACAGCTACAAGGCCGAATATAACAAGGTCTTCGGCTACGGCGCCCCCCGCATCCTGCTGTATACCGGCAACATCCTGCTGGCCCTCACGCTGGTAGTCATCCTTTACTTCTGTATCTTCTTTACCAACAGGACGGTCTTCGAAGACAAGAACCGTTACTACTATCTTCTCACCGTGTTCCTGCTGGCCACCGTGATCACGTTCCTGCTGGAGCGCATTGCGCCATCGGCCCTCTATATGATGCCCTTCCCGGTGTTTGCGCTTTATCTGCTGGCCTTCTTCCGCAAGCGGCTCATCCTGCCGGTGTACATCGTGTACCTGCTGCCGCTGCTGATTTTCTGCGGCAACGGAATGGAACTGTTCGTGATGTACCTTGCGGCCGGTGTAGTGACCATAGAGACGTACGCCTACCTGAGCCAGCGCTGGAAACAGTTCATCAACGCCGCCATCATCTTCGGCGTGGAGATAGCCGTGTTCTTTGCCTTCCGGCTCATCGATGCCGGCAACCTGTCGCTCTGGTGGGTAACCACCGCCAAGATCTTCGTGGGCGCCATGGCCACCGTGGCCTTTTACCCGCTCATCTACCTGTTCGAGCGTATGTTCAACCTGGTGTCCCAGACCCGTCTGGAAGAGATGGCCGATACCAATAACCCGCTGCTGCAGGAGCTCAGCGCCAAGGCGCCCGGCACCTTCCAGCACTGCCTGCAGGTGATGAACCTGGTAGACGCCGTGGGCCGCGCCACGGATGCCAATGTGGCCCTGCTGCGCGCCGCCGCCCTCTACCACGACATCGGAAAGATGCAGAACCCGCTCTGCTTCATCGAGAACGAAAGCCTGAGCCCCAATGCAGAGAAATACCACGAAGGAAAAACGCCTATGGAGAGCGCCCAGGACATCATCCGCCACGTAGACGACGGCCTGGCTATTGCCGACGAGCACCGTCTTCCTTCGCAGATCAAGACGTTCATCCGCACCCATCACGGAACTACGCCTACCGCATACTTCCTCAATAAGTATCTGAACGAAGGCGGGGATCCCAATGACACATCGGCCTTCTACTATCACGGCCAGAAGCCCACTACCAAGGAGCAGGTGATCCTGATGGTGTGCGATTCCATCGAGGCAGCCTCCCGCACCCTCAAGGAATACACCCCGGAGGCCTACGACCGCTTTGTGGAGAACATCGTAGCCGGCAAGGAGCGCGCCGGGCAGTTTGAGGATGCCGATATCACCATCCACGACCTTAACTTGATGAAGCGGATGCTCAAGACGTATCTGCAGCAGATTTTTCACGGCCGGGTGGCGTACCCCAAGCGCAAACGTTGATAGACTGGTAAATTTTTACTAACTTTGCGCCCCCAATTGAAATAAAAAACATTATTATACTATGAAAGTAAGTCATATTCAACCCGATGCACTGAATTTCAAAGTGACCATCGAGATTGCTGCGGCAGATTATGCCGAGCCGCTGAAGAAGCGCCTCAATGAATACAAGCGCAAGGCCGATATCAAAGGTTTCCGCAAAGGAATGGCCCCTATGCAGCTGATCCAGCGTATGTACGGTGACCAGGCCCTCTACGAGAGCGTGAACGGCCTGGTGGGCGAGTCCCTGGACAAGTTCATCCAGGATCAGAAAGTCCGCGTGCTGGGTGAGCCCATGCCCGCCGAGGACCAGCCCCAGAACAGCTGGAAGGCCGGTGAGAACTTCACCTTCCACTTTGACATTGCCCAGACCCCGGAACTCAAGTTCGAGGTAGGCAAGGAAGACAAGATCCCTTACTACGACATCAATATCACCGCCGCCGAGAAGAAAGCCGCCAAGGAAGACCTGCTCCAGCAGTACGGTTCCCTGCAGGAAGGCAAGAAGGCCGGTGAGAACGACTACATCGTAGCCGACATCGCCAACGAAGGCCACAAGGCCGAGGGCGTCTATGTGTCCATCTCCCACGTGGATGAGGCTGCCCGCGGCGCCTTCATCGGCAAGAAGGCCGGAGACAAGTTCGAGATCAACGTGAACGAAGCCTTCACCAACGAGACCGACCGTGCCGCCATGCTCAAAGTCCAGAAAGAGCAGCTGGCCGGCCTGAACCCTATGTTCACTTTCACCGTAGTGAACGTGAAGACTTTCGTGGCCGCCGAGGAAAACCAGGAGACCTACGACAAGATCTTCGGTGAGGGCAAGGTAACCACTCCCGAGCAGTTCGAGGAGAAAGTGACCGAGAGAATCAAGGCCTCCCACGAGCAGGAAGCCAACTACCGCTTTGGCGCCGATGTCCGCAAATTCTTTGTGGAGAAGGCCGCCCTGGAGCTCCCCGAGGACTTCCTCAAGCGCTGGCTCATCTACGCCAACGAGGGCAAGTTCACCGCCGAGCAGGTAGAGAAGGAGTTCCCCGGATTCCTGGAGGACTTCAAGTGGCAGCTCGTCCGTGGCTACCTGATGCAGAAGTTCGGCCTTAAGGTAACCAAGGAAGACCTCCAGGCTGCCGCCGAGAGCTTCGTGGCTTACCAGTACGCCATGTACGGTATGGGCAACGTTCCGGAGAACATCATCAAGAGCTCTGCCGAGAACGTGCTCCAGGACCAGAACCAGCTCCGCCGCCTGGAAGAGCAGTGCGAAGACAACATCACCATTGCCAAGGTCCGCGAAGAGGTCACCCTCCAGACCAAGAAAATCTCTCAGGATAAATTTAGAGAGCTTAAATAAACGTCATGCCCGGCTCTGACCGGGCATCTCATTCTTATGAAAGATTTTGACAAGTTTGCAGTGAAGGGCCGTGGGATTAGTTCTACGACCCTTTCCCGTTATACCAGCGTGTATGACGGATACATCAACCCCACCATCACCGAGGAACGTAAACTCAACGTAGCCCAGATGGATGTGTTCTCCCGTCTGATGATGGACCGCATCATCTTCCTGGGTGTTCCCATCGACGATGACGTGGCCAACATCATCCAGGCCCAGTTGCTCTTCCTGGCATCGCAGGATCCGCACGCAGACATTACTATGTACCTGAACACCCCTGGCGGCCAGGTGCACAGTGGCCTGGGCATCTACGACACCATGCAGTTGGTGCAGCCGGACGTGGCCACCGTGTGCACGGGTATGGCCGCCTCTATGGGCGCCGTGCTGCTCTGCGCCGGCGAGAAAGGCAAGCGCAGCGCGCTGCCTCATTCCCGCGTGCTCATCCACCAGCCGCTGGGCGGTGCCCAGGGCCAGGCTACGGAGATTCTCATAGCCGCCAAGGAAATTGAGAAGACCCGTACGGAACTCTTCAATATCATAGCCGAGCACTCCGGCCAGCCCTACAAGAAAGTAGCGGCCGACGGCGAGCGCGACTATTGGATGAGCGCCGAAGAAGCCAAGGCCTACGGTATGGTGGACGAAATCCTCCGGAAAAGAGCAAAATAATGGCTAAGAAAACAGACAACCGGCACTGCCTCTTTTGCGGACGCAGTGATGCCGAGGTGCCCTTCCTCCTGCAGGGCATGGACGGCTACATCTGCCCGGACTGCGTCAAGCTGGCCTCGGAATACCTCGATGAGATGGCCGGTCAGGCCGGCCATGACGGAAAGAAGAAGGGAAAGAAAGACGTCATGCCCGACTTTGATCGGGCATCTTGCCCCAAGCCGGCCGAGATTAAGGCCTATCTGGACCAGTACGTGATAGGGCAGGACCGGGCCAAGAAAGTGTTGGCCGTTGCCGTGTACAACCACTACAAGCGCGTGCAGCACAACCTGGTGGACAAGGCCGATGATGGCGTGGAACTGGAGAAGAGCAACATCCTGCTGGTGGGTCCTACCGGCACGGGCAAGACCCTGCTGGCCCGCACCATCGCCAAGCTCCTGGACGTACCTTTTACCATAGTGGATGCCACCGTCCTCACGGAGGCCGGCTACGTGGGAGAAGATGTGGAGAGCATCCTCACCCGTCTGCTCCAGGAGGCCGACTTTGACCTGGTGAAGGCCGAAAGGGGCATCGTGTTCATCGACGAGATTGACAAGATTGCCCGTAAGAGCGACAACCCCTCCATCACCCGGGACGTGTCCGGCGAAGGCGTGCAGCAGGCCCTGCTGAAGCTGCTGGAAGGCTCCATCGTGAACGTTCCGCCCAAGGGCGGCCGCAAGCACCCGGAGCAGGAGTTCATCCACGTGAATACGCAGAATATCCTTTTCATCTGCGGCGGTGCCTTCGAGGGCATCGAGCGCCACATCGCATTGAGGAAGAACACCCAGATCATTGGCTTTGGCGCAGAAGAAAAGCAGCGCATAGCCAAGGACAACCTGCTGGAATATGTAGACGCTATGGACCTCAGGTCCTTCGGCCTGATTCCTGAGATTGTGGGCCGATTGCCGGTCATCACCTACCTGGATCAGCTGGATCGGGATTCCCTCAAACGGATTCTTACGGAGCCCAAGAACGCCCTCATACGCCAGTATGAGAAGATGTTCGAACTGGACGGCATCAAACTGGAGGTAGAGCCGGAGGCCCTGGACTTAATAGTAGACACCTCCCTCCGAAACAAACTGGGTGCCCGCGGACTTCGCAGCATCTGCGAGCGAGTGATGGCCGATGCTATGTTTGAGGCACCATCGGCCCGAAAGAAAACTTTCAAGCTCACGGCGGAATACGTGAAGGGGCGCTTGGTGGATTAAATTATTCTTTGTATCTTTGCGGGCTTTAAAAAGGCAGCGAGCCTTTTTGGTGCAATGGGGTGCTTGAAAGAAAGCACTGAGTAACACATTTTAATTTAACAAACAATGAAGCATTTTGCGCTTAAGGGCGAAATTCGCCAAAAGGGTAACAAGGCCGTTCTCAAGGCCTTCCGTGCCCAGGGTCTGGTTCCCTGCAACCTCTATGGTCAGGGTGTAGACAACATCCTTTTCACCGTTAACGAGAAAGAGCTCAAGGGTCTTACCCATACTCCCGCTTCCTACATCGTAGACCTGGAACTGGGTGGCAAAACCTACACCGCCGTTGCTCACGAGTATCAGTGGCACCCGGTAGACGACAACTGCCTCCACGTAGACTTCCTGGCCGTGAACGAGAAGAAGCCCATCGTTATCTCCGTTCCGCTCAACATCACCGGTCACCCCAAGGGTGTGCAGGCTGGTGGTAAGTTTGTTCAGAGCGCCCGCGCCCTCAAGGTCTGCGGTCTTATGAAGAACCTCCCGGATCAGCTGGACGTGGATGTGACTCCCCTGGAGCTGGACAAGCGTATGGTAGCCGGCGACCTCAAGTTCGAAGGTCTCCAGATTGTCTCCGACAAGAACACCATCATCTGCTCCGTCAAGACCACCCGTGCCATGCAGCAGGCCGCTCAGGAGGCTGCAAAGTCCGGTGCCGCTGAGTAATAATGGGTGCTACCTACCTGGTTGTTGGACTGGGAAACATTGGCCCCGAATACGCCAATACCCGTCACAACATGGGATTTATGATATTGGATGCCTGGGCTCAGGCATCCAATGTCCTTTTCAAGACGGACCGCTACGGAGACGTGGCCGAAGTGTCTTGGAAGGGCCGCTGGTTTGTGCTACTCAAACCGTCCACTTATATGAACCTTTCCGGCAAGGCGGTGCGGTACTGGATGCAGACGTTGAACCTGCCGCTGGAGAACCTGGTGGTCATTTCGGACGACCTTAACCTCCCGTTCGGGACTTTGAGGATGCGCGCCAATGGCTCCTCCGGAGGGCACAACGGCCTGGAGAACATTGCCGAAATGCTGGAGTCCGAGCAGTGGGCCCGCATCCGCGTGGGCATAGGCAACGACTTCTCCCGCGGGGGCCAGATAGACTTTGTGCTGGGAGAACTCTCCGAAGAAGACAGGGCCGTGGTGCCGGAGCTCACGGACAAGATCATCCGCGGGATGAAGGACTTCGCCACCCTCGGCGTCCAGCGAGCGATGAACACCGTGAACGCCAAACCGGCCCCGAAAACGCCGACAGAAGCACCTGAAAGTTAATTTTTTCTGAAATTTGTTTTGGTTTTTTGTTTTTTTTAGTATCTTGCAGTGCGATTGCAAAACATCATTAAACCAATAAAAATTAACTATTATGAAGACTCTTGTTGAAAACATCAAGGCCGCGTTCTCTGAGTTCGAGAAGAACGCCGAAGCACAGGTAGTAAAGGGTAACAAAGCCGCCGGCGCCCGCGCCCGTAAGGCTGCTCTGGCCCTGATGAAGGACCTCAAGGAATTCCGTAAAGCCTCCATCGAAGCTGCTAAATAAGGAATTTCTTCAAAAAAATTTAAAAACGTTGCAAATTTTTATAAATTTCTGCAACGTTTTCTTTTTTTCTGCATCTTTATTATAGGTTTAGGTTTTAGTACACGTCAAGAAGCCGGAGTTAGAAGCAATTCTGACCCGGTTTTTTGCATATATATATACCCGGCTCCGACCGTCGTCATGGCCGACCCCGATCGGCCATCTCCCACCCCAGAGCGCCGTAGACGTGCCATTTCTTGTACCGCCTACTGCGTTTTGGGTACCTTTTCGCGGTAGATGGGACACTTTCCGGCACGTCTACCGCACCTGGCCGTTAAGTCAGAAGAAGCGCGGGAGACAGTGCAACGCCCAGAAAAGCTTTGGGTGCGGTGCAAGAGCCTGTGCCAGCGGTTACGCCTCGTTTGCCTGTGGGCAAACGCCGCGCCCTTTTTTTAACCTACACCCAAACAGAGTTGCCAATGGCAACGTTCGTCACATGCCCTTAGGTTCAAAGGTTGGCACACATTTTATTCGGGGGTCGGGTGCCGGGCCTACGGCCCAGAAAGGAAAATACCGTGAGTTGGGACTTTGACCGTTGGCAGTTATGTCAGTGGTTATGTGCTAGTTAATCACCTGTACCCACTGCTAGCACAGGGCGGTTCATATGTCTATTCTGTTGATTTAGTGTGCGTTAAGCGCCAGCGGCTCTACCCGCTTCCTCTGCCTGAAAGTGGGCAACGGGCAACCCCTGCATGGGCCCTTTAATGGAGCCCGTGCAGGGGTTGTTCCGTAGCAGCCGGATATCGTATATTCCGGCTGCGGTGCCTTCCGTTCCCCAACCTTTCCACTTCAGCGGGCAACAGACGAAGTCTGTAGCCGCCGAGCCTCGTTCCCGAGGCGGCGGTGCCCGTATGACCGCCTTGACAAAATATCGGTCTCTGGCAGTACTTTTGCTGTCGAGGCGGCAACGAAATCAAGGGAATCGACCCATTTCATTGCCGCCTCGGCAATAGAATCCCTCCCAGAATACATTCTGACTGTCGAGGCGGCAGTGCCAGAAATCTTCTTTCGCGCTTCGGACGGGAGATCCCGGGTCAAGCCCGGGATGAGGGGAGAGATGGCCGATCAGGTCGGCCATGACGGGTGGAAGGGTAGGGGTTACTTGCGGGGGTGGTGAGCCAGGACGGAGCGGTGCCAGGTGGCGGTGTCTATGTGGGTGTAGATTTCGGTGGTGAGGATGGATTCGTGGCCCAGCATTTCCTGGACAATGCGGAGGTCGGCGCCGTTTTCGATGAGGTGCGTGGCGAAGGAGTGGCGGAAGGTGTGGGGAGAGATTTCCTTCTGGATGCCGGCGGCCATAGCCTGGTCCTTCACTAGTTTGAAAAGGGAAACCCGGCTCAGGGGCTTTCCAAAGCGGTTCAGGAAAAGATAGTCTTCATAGCGCCGTTCGGAAGGGGAGGGCCGATCCTCCAGATAGGCCCGGATGGCATCGGCCGCCACTTCTCCCAGGGGAACCAGGCGCTGTTTGTCGCCTTTACCTATTACATCTACAAAGCCTTCGTCCAGATAGACGTGGGAGATCCGCAGGTTGGCGGCTTCTGATACGCGGAGGCCGCAACCGTACAGGACTTCCAGGATGGCCCGGTCCCGTTTGCCAAAAGGCTTTTTCAAATCTACAGACTCCAGGATGGCGGTCACTTCCTCCACGGACAGAACGGCCGGAAGGTACTTACCCAGTTTGGGGGCGTCCACCCGGTCGCAGGGATTCTCCTTGACCTCGCCCTCCTCCACACACCAGTCAAAAAAACTTCTCAGGGAACTCAGCAACCGGGCCGAACTCCGTTTGGAGAGGCCTTTGTCCGTGACAAAACCCAGGTACTCGGTAATCTGGGCCGATGTCACCTTGGAAGGAGCCGTGTCCACATACTCCAGGAACCCTTCCACATCGTGGCAGTAGGATGCCACTGTGTTGGGTGACATCCGCCGCTCGATGCGAAGGTAGTTCCGGTAGTCTTTGATCATAGTCTTATTGGAGATCCCGGGTCAAAGCCCGGGATGAGGGGATTACAGGGTTTTGTATTTCTTGCCGTAGTGTAACATCTGACCTAAATAGTCATCGGTGTAGATGGGTTCGTAGTCTACTATCTTGCCATCCTTGACAATGGGGGTGATGTCGGGGTTGATGAAACCGCCGTAGGGCTTGAGACCCAAGGCTTTGTAGCGTTCGAGGACCTCTTTGTGGAGATCCGGGTCAATGTGGACGGCGTAGGTTTCGATGAGGTTCTTGCCGGCCTCGTAGTCGCCTTCGGACTTGATTCGCTGGACTTCGGCCAGTAACTGGGCGAAGAGGGCGCGGAGCTTGACGTAGTCGTTCACTACGAAGTACGTTTTTCCGTCGCGGACCTTCTTCTCAATCACCTTGTCCTGGGCCCCTTTCTCGTAGCACCACTCGGCTATGAGCTTGCGGTTCTGCATATGGGCCTCGGTGTTGGGACGGCCGGGCTCCACGCGGGTGAACTGCACCATCAGACCGTTGCGGATGTAACTGGCGTATTCGGCCTTGTAGGCCTCCGGGTCGGGCATAATGCCCAGTTCCACCATCTTAGGATCGGCGGTGTAGTAGAGGCCGAACAGATCGGCCCGGGCTTCTTCCAATGCGCTGGCATATTCTCCCATCGCGGTAGTGCTTACCCCGGGAAGGAGCTGGCCGGAGCCGTGGCCCAGGCACTCGTGGAGGTCGGTGTGGATTTCATCGGCCAGGGTTCCCCACTTCTTGGCCAGTTCTACCTCTTTCTTATTGTAGGCGAACTCGGTGAGGGTGCTGGTGGGCATCTCCTGGGCGCTGTAATCGTACGTGTGCGTGATATTGGCAATGGTTACGGACTTGGAGCCGTGCTCCTTTCTAATCCAGTCGGCGTTGGGTAGGTTGATGCCGATGGGCGTGGAAGGGTAGCTGTCACCGGCCAGGCAGACGGCATTGATGACCTTGGCGCTGATGCCCTTGACCGTCTTCTTCTTGAAGCGGGGATCTACCGGGGAGTGGTCCTCGAACCACTGGGCGTTGGCGCTCAGAATCTCCGTGCGTTTGGAGGCCTCGAAGTCTTTGATGTTCACATAGCCTTCCCAGGCACCCTTGCGGCCCAGCGGGTCATTGTAGTCCTCTACAAAACCGTTGATAAAGTCCACCGTGCCAATAGTGTCCTTGACCCACTCGATGTTGAAGGCGTCCCACTTGCGGAGGTCGCCGGTCTGATAATACTCTATAAGAAGGCCGATGGCGCGCTTCTGGATTTCGTTCTCCGCTACCTCTTTGGCCAGCGCCAATTCTTCGCAAATCTTGGTGATGGCAGGGGAGTAGATGCCGCCTACCTTCCAGGGAAGTTCTTGGACTTTTCCGTCCTGTCCTTTGACCACCTTGGTGTTAAGGCCATAGGAGATGGGCTCGGGGTCCGAAGGGTCCATAATGCGAGTATAATAAGCTTCTACCTCCTCACGGGTTACGCCGTCGTAGAAGTTCACGGCCGATTCCTTGATAATGTCTCCGGAAGTGTTTGTGGAGCGTCTCTGAGGGTAAATCGCCGGATCATAGATAATATCCAGCAGGCCTTCGTCCTCTACTCCGGCAGCCGTCAGCAGGCCAGCGAAATACTCCCGCGGGCAGGCCGGGAAGAACTTGTCTTCGGCATAATGATGATGGATACCGTTGGAGAAAAACAGCCGCTTGGCGTAGACTAAAAAGTCCTGATACTCCTGGCAGTCCGTGGGGATTTCCGCGGTCTGAAGGATGGCCTCCACCGCGTGGCGGACGCGGAGGTTTTCCTTGCAGTTCTGGTCCCAGAGGATGTCGCGTCCGTACTTGGCGGCTTCGGCCAGATGATACGCGTACTCCTTCTGCTGGAGCGTCAGATTTTCCCAGCCGGGGATGCGGTAGCGCATCACCTTGAGGTCTGCAAACGAGTCAATGGTATACTTGAAGGATTCCTGATTTTCAGGGCTTTCGCAGCTGCCCAGAAGGGCGGCGGCACTCAGTGCTATTGTCATTATTACAGTCTTTTTCATGCAACGAAGTTACAAATTTTTCCTATATTTGTGAATTATGAGGAAACTGTCAATCATAGCTACTTTGCTCCTGCCCCTGCTGCTGGTGTCCTGCTTCAAGGACCCCAATTTTGAGCCGGGAGGCGGTGAGAGTGGCCCTCAGACGCAACCAGGGCGCCTTCCGGACCACGAAGTGAGGAATGTGATGATTATGTATTCGGCCGGCTTCAACAGCCTTTCGCGTCCGCTCACCGTGGACCTTGGGGAACTGGAGGAAGGCTTTGTACCCAACGCCTCTACGCGGGCCGACAATATCCTTCTGGTGCTTTCCCGTCACCAGGTCTCCGACGATTCCACTCCCGTTGCACCGGTGCTGTACCGAATCTACAAAGACCGGGAGGGAACGGTGATCAATGATACGCTGCTGCAGTGGGACAAGACGATGCAGGCCACGGACCCGGCGCTTATGGAAGAGGTGTTCCGCTATGCCAGGGAACATTTCCCGGCTAAGGGTTACGGATTGGTTTATTCCTCGCACGGCAGCGGGTGGATCCCGGACCCCGACCGCGCCACCAAGGGAGAGAGCGTGCTGTCCCTGGGGCAGGATTCCGATACCGGCCGCGTGCACGAGATGGAACTGTATGAGTTTGTGGATGCCATCCCGTATGAACTGGATTACGTGCTGCTCGACGCTTGCTTCATGGCCTGCGTGGAAGTGGCCTGGGCCCTCAGGGACAAGACCCCCATTGTGGGTTTCTCGCCCACGGAAATTATGTCCGACGGCTTTAACTACCAAACCCTGGCGAAGCGGCTCATAGGTGCCTCGGAGCCCGATCCGCTGGCCGTCTGTGAAGATTATTTTGCCCAGTATATAGCCCCCGAACAGAGGAACCCTTACGCCTCCATTACGATGGTGGATACCCGGAAGATGGACCCTCTTGCCGAGGTGTGTCGCACCTTGTTCGAGAAGTACAGGACCTCCATTGCCGCCCTGCGCACCGATCAGGTCCAGACCTATTTCAGGCCCCGCCGCAACCCCTGGTTGGACCACCTCTTTGATCTGCGCGATATGCTGGTGAAGGCGGGCATTACGGCTGAAGAAACGGCGGCCTTGAACCAGGCCCTGAGCCAATGCATCCTGTACGAGCGCCATACGGATTACTTTATGACGCTGCCGCTGGTGAACGTGTGCGGACTCTCCGTGTTCCTGCCCTCGTCCGGCAATGATTTCTTCAAGTCCTACTACAAGGAACACGTAGCGTGGAACACTGAAACACAATTAGTTGAATAATATGAAAGATTTTGTTAAGACAATGTTGGCGGTCATCGCTGCTTTTATAGTGCTGGCCGTTCTCCGGTTCCTGTTTTTCCTGATGATGCTGGGCAGTATGGCCGCCCTGGGCAAGAGCTCCACCGCTATGCCCAAGAGCGGGGGAGTGCTGGACATCAACCTCTCCGAGTTTACGCTGGGAGAGCAGTCCCAGAGCGATCCGGCTCCTTCCTTCTCCCTGACCGGAGTGACCAGTATGCTCCCTACCGTGGGCATTCGGGACGCCGTCCTGGCCCTTCAGGAAGCTGCTAACGACCCCGCCATCCAGTTTGTCTATCTGCGGGCCGATGGCGTTTCGGCCGGCATCTCCCAGTTGGAGGAGTTCCGCGGAGCGCTGCAGGCTTTCCGCGCCTGCGGCAAACCGGTAGTCGCCTATACGGAGGCCCCCGGCAATGGGTCTTACTATCTGGCTTCGGTGGCCGACAAGATCTATATGGGCAATGCCCACGGCTATAACTACAGCCTTATGGGCCTCTCCACCCAGCTCATTTTCCTCAAGGACATCCTGGATAAAGTGGGTGTGAACGTTCAGCTCATCCGTCACGGAAAGTACAAAAGTGCCGGCGAGATGTTCATCCGTAACAGCTCTTCTCCCGAGAACCGGGAGCAGAACCAGGTGATGATCAACTCCATCTGGAAGGCTATGAGCGCTCCTATGGCTGCCGCCCGCGACATCACCGAAGAGCAGTTCAATTCCCTTCTGGATAATCTGGCCCTGGTGCTTCCGGAGGATTTCCTGAAGAACGGACTGGTAGATGAACTCGTGGACCACGAGGCTTTGGTGGGTAAACTCTGCACCCTGGCCCAGGTGGACGATGTGAAGAAAATGCATCTGGTTCCTATGGCCGATTACATCCAGGCAAAAGTGGTGGAAGTGCCTTCCCACAACCGTGTGGCCGTGATTTACGCAGAGGGCGAGATTGTAGAAGGCGAGGGCCTTTCCGAGATTGCCGGAGACCGCTTTGTCCACGTGATTGACAAAGTGCGCAAAGACAAGAACGTGAAGGCCGTAGTGCTCCGCGTGAACTCTCCCGGCGGCAGCGTGGCTGCCTCTATGAAGATCCGCGCAGCTTTGGATCTGCTTCAGGCCGAAAAGCCCCTGGTAGCGTCCTATGGCGATTACGCAGCCTCCGGCGGATACTGGATTTCCAACGGGTGCCAGAAGATCTATGCCGATGCTACCACCATCACCGGTTCCATAGGCGTGTTCTCTATGATCCCGGAACTTTCCAAAGTGGCCAAGAAAGTGGGTGTGGGCGTTGAGACCATCGGCTCCAACAAGCACAGCGATATGATGTCCCTGATGCGCCCCTTCGACGCCGACGAACTGAACTATATGCAGGCTTCCGTGGAAGATATCTACGAGCTCTTTGTGAAGCTGGTGGCAGACTCCCGCGAACTCACCGTGGAGCAGGTGGATGCCATTGCCCAGGGCCGCGTGTGGGCCGCCACCGATGCCCTCCAGATTGGCCTCATTGACGAGATTGGTACCCTGCAAGACGCCATCTCCTACGCTGCCGCCCTGGCAGACCTTACGTCCTCCGACCAGTACTCCGTATCGGGTTATCCCGCACCGCTCACCTTCTTCGAGCAGCTGATGGAGCAGTTTGGCGGCTCCAACACCGAGCAAGAGATTTCCGTCTGGCTCAACTACGAGCCCGGAAAGTACTACGCCCGCCTGCCCTATAACTACGTGATCCGTTAACATACCTTATCGTCATGCCCGGCTCCGACCGGGCATCTTCGTCACCCCCGGCCCCGACCGGGGGTCTTTTTTTTAACGATTCAAATCTATAATCTTTAGATTATATTTTTGATTATGCGTTTAAAATGTTATATTTGCATAGGTAATTCCGCCATACAAAGGAAGACGGGCCCCCGTCCACGCTTGCTGGGTCAGTAGCGCCGGGTAATACCTTGAGTATTAAGCCCTTAGATAGCTCCTACTTGCGTCTTATGTAGCAGGTGGGAGGAATTAAAGAAGTATCCCAACCTCAACCCATCTTTATGAAACGCACCCTCATCATCACCGGCGGCGCCGGTTTTATTGGCAGTCACGTAGTGCGGCTGTTCGTGAACAAGTACCCGGAATACAAGATCATTAACCTGGACAAGCTCACGTATGCCGGCAACCTGGCCAACCTCAAGGACATCGAGGACAAGCCCAACTACCGCTTTGTTAAGATGGATATCTGCGACTTTGACGGCGTTCTCAAACTGATGCAGGAGGAGCACGTGGACGGCATCATCCACCTGGCCGCCGAGTCCCACGTGGACCGCTCCATCAAGGACCCCTTCACCTTCGCCCAAACCAACGTGATGGGAACCCTCTCCCTCCTCCAAGCCGCCAAGGCCTACTGGGAACCTATGGGTTACGTCATGCCCGGCCCCGACCGGGCATCTTGTCGTTTCTATCACATTTCCACCGACGAAGTGTACGGGGCCCTGGAAATGACCAACCCGGAAGGCATCGAACCTCCTTTCACCACCAAAGCCTCCAGCGGAACGCATCACCTGGCGTACGGCTCCAAGTTCTTCACGGAAGACCTCAAGTACCAGCCGCACAGCCCGTACTCCGCAGCCAAAGCTAGCTCGGACCACTTCGTTCGCGCATTCCACGACACGTTTGGCCTGCCTACGATTGTTACCAACTGCAGCAACAACTACGGGCCTTATCAGTTCCCGGAGAAGCTCATCCCTCTGTTCATCAACAACATCCGGCACCGGAAACCGCTTCCGGTGTATGGAAAGGGCGAGAACGTGAGGGATTGGTTGTATGTAGAGGACCACGCTCGCGCCATTGACCTCATCTTCCACCGGGGCAAGATAGGGGAGACGTACAACATCGGCGGCTTCAACGAGTGGAAGAACATTGACATCATCAAGGTGGTGATTAACACCGTAGACCGACTGCTGGGTCGTCCTGAGGGGGCCGATATGGACCTCATCACCTATGTCACAGACCGTGCCGGCCACGACCTCCGCTATGCCATCGACTCCTCCAAGCTCCAGCGCGAACTGGGCTGGGAACCCTCCCTCCAGTTTGAAGAAGGTATCGAAAAAACCGTCCGCTGGTACCTGGACAACCAGGCCTGGATGGACAACGTTACCTCCGGCGACTACCAGAAATACTACGAAGACATGTATAGCAAACGATAACACTAAAAAACGAACATTATGAACCTCAAAGGAACCAAGACCGAAAAGAACCTAATGGAAGCCTTCGCCGGCGAATCCATGGCCCGTAACAAGTATACCTACTACGCCTCCAAAGCCAAGAAAGACGGCTTTGTGCAGATAGCCTCCATCTTCGAGGAAACCGCCGCCAACGAGAAAGAACACGCAAAAATCTGGTTCAAGTACCTGCACGACGGTGCCGTCCCCGGTACCATCGAGAACCTGAAAGATGCCGCTAGCGGCGAGAACTACGAGTGGACGGATATGTATGCCCGTATGGCAGAAGAAGCCGAAGCCGAGGGCTTTAAGGAAATTGCCGCCAAGTTCCGCATGGTGGGCAAGATTGAGAAAGAGCACGAAGAGCGCTACCGCAAGCTCCTGGCCAACATCGAAGGCGGCCTGGTCTTCTCACGCGACGGAGATGCCGTTTGGCAGTGCTCTAACTGCGGACATATTGTCATCGGCCCTAAGGCTCCGGACATTTGCCCCGTCTGCGACCACCCTCAGAGCTACTTCCAGCTTAAGCCCGAGAACTACTAGCGTATGAACGAGATCTTCACGCAGGACGACCGCCATTACATTTCTCTTCTGCAGGAGAATATAAACCGCATGGCCAGCACCCGGGCCAACTCCAAGATCTGGCTGGCTACGCTGGCCACGGCCATCGCGGCCCTTAACTTCTCCCGCGAGGGCAATCTGTTGATCTGGATTGCAGTGGTTATGGTGGTGGTGTTCTATCTGATGGATTGCCTGTACCTGAGCCTGGAGAGGAAGTACCTGCACCTGATGCAAACCTTTGTTCGCTATTGCAAAAAAGGGGACGATGAGAAGCGCAGGGCCATGCTCTACAACCTGGACATCTCCGCCGTCCACGAGGCGCCCACCACCTTCCTGAGCGCGATGAAGTCTGGCCGTACCCTCCCGTACTACCTCATCCTCTTCCTCATTGCTTTGGCCATCAGCCTCTTTCCCTTATTTAGTTAGCCTATGTTTACGCTGATTGATTTACCATACAAATCTCTTGCTCCGGTTATCAGCGACCAGACCCTCTCTTTCCATCACGGCAAGCACCTGCAGGGTTATGTGGATAACCTTAACAAGTTGATTGCTGGGACGGAGTTTGAAACGATGTCTCTGGAGGAGATAGTCCGTCATTCCGGGCTTGACCCGGAATCTCGTGCTGTGTTTAACAATGCTGGACAGATTCTGAACCACAACCTGTACTTTACTCAGTTCACTCCGGCCCCTCATTCCGGGCTTGACCCGGAATCTCCGCTTAGCAAGCAGATTGTGAAGCAGTGGGGCTCCCTCGACTCCTTCAAGTCCGACTTCGAATCAAAGGGCGTAGGCTTGTTTGGTAGTGGCTGGGTCTGGCTCCAGGCCGATACCTCCGGCGCGCTCTCCATTGCTCAGTACGCTGGTGCAGATAACCCCGTCGCCCACGGCCTCAAACCCCTCCTCACCTTCGACGTTTGGGAGCACGCCTACTACCTCGACTACCAAAACAAGCGCGCTGCGCATTTGAGTGCTTTGTGGGAGATTGTTAACTGGACAGAGGTTGAGAGGCGGTTTTAGTGCGGCATATTTTTTGAGTGTATAATTATGGCGATCATAAATTAAGTTCTTGATTAAAAATCCTATTTGTGATGAATACTTCCCCAAGAATTGGTCAAGTGAGATGTTCCGTCTTTATCTCACAGTTCATTGGTTACACCCCAGAAAATGTTGAAAAGTTTCGACCAATCTTCATGCCAGATGTAGAACAATCAAGTGTTCAGATTAGTGGTGTTGTCTCACCAGGTCAATTTAATACCCCACTTCAATATGGGATGCCATGGAACCTTTCAAGGAATCTTTCGGGGCAGAATGAAAATGAGATTGTTTCTTTTGTGCCTGGGAAAATTGATTACGTGCTAAATCAGACTGGAAGTATTAGTGATATTGTCCCTGCGTTTATAAATCGTTGTGAACGCGCATTTAATTTAGTGGCTAATTTAAAGGGGATTGATGTTAATAGAATCGCATTTTGTCCTCTCCATTCAATTAGAATTGATGAAGATAATCCCGCTAGTTTATATTGGGAGAATATTCTGAAGAGAACATCATCTAATGGTATTCCTTGTCAGAATATTGAGGTGAATTATTTGCTTAAGAACAACGAAATTATTAATGGAAAAGATGTGACGATAAATTTTCTCCATCAAATTAAAGATGGCTTCCATTTAGTTAATGGGAAAAAGGATGAGGATTGTATTATCATTGTTTTAGATATTAATACAGCAGTGGAAAACAATAGGATGTTTTCTATAGATGATATGCATTCTTTCTGGGAGAAATGTCCAGATTGGGAAAAGTTTTTGTTGGAGAATATTTTTTAGTTTATGTCTGCAGCAACATTACAAGTTGAGTATGGGGCTCACTCATTACTCAATAGCAATTGGTCAGAGGAATCTAGTTTATCACAGACGTTTTATGTCGATACGGCTTTAACTCTTCGGTCGGGATCATACTTGGCTGATGAGGATATGAATCCTAGATTCCCTCAAGTATGCAGTGCGTATATGGCATCTACCGAATACGATAGAAAGATATATCCCGAGACAAAAAGGTTTTTTGCGAATTACCAAAAGTATTACTCTTCAATCATGCATAATCAAGGAAATCTCTTGACAATTTCTCAGAGTTCCGATTTTAAATGGATGGCTAATGCCTTAAGTCGCCTAAATATAAAAGATGCCTTAGTTCAGTACTCTGAAGCTGAATGCATGATTGATTTCTTTATCATATTGGCCGATGGAATGAGATTATCTGTGGGACGCTATTTTAATGACGAAAGCATGGACGATAAGGTGGATTTTTCCCTTTTTAATAAAAAGAAGTTATTGTTAACGGGCGAGATAAAGCTTGATGAGTTGATAAGACGTATTAATAGGGTTGTGTAGATTGTTTTTCGTTTATGGAAAGCGGGTACCCATTGCAAATAATACCCCGAGAGTGTTATTCTCAATCAATTGATTTGGGAATGCTACTGAATGTGAATCCTTTTCTAAGAGTCTCTAGGAGAATTGATGGAAATATAAAAGATTTGGTTTTGGTAGTTGGCGGAGTAAGGGTACTGTCAGTTAATGCTTTTCAAAGCAGTGTTGCGCGTCTTTCTGTGAATCTTTCCGGGGCTAAGTTTAATGCTCGGCGACACATTTACTATAGACCAATTGACGCATCTATCTTTGACTCTTGGGATGGGAGATCGTTAATTAGAGATTTTAGTGGAAAATATGAGATTATATCTCAATGTTTCCCTGTCTATTATAGGGTCCGTGACTTTTTAGATTTCCCATTAAAGCAAGACATGACATTTAATCATCAAAAAGAGTTTGATGGATTTGTCGCAAACTTACCCGCGAACAAGAGAGAGAATGAATACATACAGCAGTTCAACAAAGGCAAAAAGCTCTTTTTCGATGTGAAAAAGTCCGTTAATCATATGCCTACGTATTGTAACTACTGGCATGTTGAGTTGAATGTTTTTTCATTTAATGATGATTTTAATCCAATTGAACCTGGAGTTTCATCCGGAACGTGTAAGCGGATTTTGAAGCATTTAAAAACTGATTTCTTAACCAAAAAAGTCTCATTTTGCCATTTCTCTCTTCCAATTCTTCCTTTTTTTTATAGAAACGACAGAGTAAGTATGAGATTGAGACACTTTTTTTTAAGTATGTCACTTCGAAAAATGGAAGAATAAGTCATTGAGGTATGATACACATTTTGAGTGGATATCATAACATGTTTAGAGACAAATCATTCCGGGTGTTTAAGCCTGTTGCTACTTATTTGTAAGTTGTCACCCTGAGGCTTTTAGTAGCATTCCACTATAGTTGCCACTCATTCCGCCCCCGAATAACCAAAACTTAAACTATGATTGTTTAGGACAACCCCTCTAACAACATAGTTTAAAATGAAACCCTACGAACTAATAACAACCA
>ONCE01000012.1 GCA_900316245.1 uncultured Bacteroidales bacterium
AATGAAGCAAAAACCAGAAAAATGAATACCTTTGCAGACGATCTCTAACTGTTCAACTTTCGTTGGCAAAACTGTTCACTTTTCGGTGGCAATTTACATATGGCCAACATCTATGTCGCCTCCAGCTGGAGGAATCCTTATTACCCCGAGGTCGTGAAACGGCTCCGGGCCGAAGGGCATGAGGTTTATGACTTCCGCAATCCGCCTCATGGTGGAAAAGGATTCCGCTGGACGGACATTGACGAAAACGCCCCGAATTGGAGCTTCGAGGAATATTCCGAAGGTTTGCACCATCCGAAGGCCGAAAGGCAATTTTCGGCCGATCTGGAAGCCCTGGAGTGGGCCGACACCTGTGTCCTGGTTCTGCCTTGCGGAAGGAGTGCCCACACGGAGGCGGGTTGGATGGCCGGCGCCGGAAAACGGGTTATCGCCTACATCCCGGAAATGGTTGAACCGGAGCTCATGTACAAGCTGTTTGACGGGGTTGTGGGCAGCCTGGAGGAACTCGCGAAGTCAATTTAGGAGTTCAAGTAGCACGAATCATGCTCAGGTAGACATATGTCAAGAGTAAGGAAGAGCAACTGTCCAAAGTAAATGAAACTAGTAACAGGAAAAACAATTATCGACCTAATCTTTGACAGATTCGAAATACGTTCAGTCGAAGCTTTGAAGGACTGGCTGAAACGAGAATTCTCTTAACGGCCAGCGGCTCAACCATTATTTGCTCCTTATTGCTGCGGGACAGAAACATCTCGCGGCCTTGCTCTCCTGAGTTCCTCATTGATGTCGCTTGACGCACTGGTGAATGGTGACAACTCGCCAAAAAGTAAAGGTATATCAAGAGCCCCATTGAGACTCATAATTTCCCGTTCCAGTTTCTCAAAAGAAACTATTGCAGCTGCATCATTAGGAGTAATCAAATCCAACGTTTTTCTGTTAGCGGCAAGAATAACAGCTTGCTCCATCCCTTCTATTTTGCATACTTTTATAGCATCAAGAATATCTGCTCCCAAACTCATCTGGTGCCTAAATGTGACTCTTACCCAGGTTTTTTCTTTGAAGAAATATCCAGCCTCACCAATCCATCCGTTTGAAGTGAAGCGTTTAGTAATCACATCATTCAGATACCGCTGCATCCCTTTTGGTGCGCTCTGGCCTAACTTTAATTTAGCATCACGTTCGGCAGCAAAAAGTACAGACGCTTCTTTCCATACATCGTCTTTAAGGAGTTCTACCGCCTCTGCCGTTTCACGTGTAAGCTGAGGCTTTGCCCAAGGACTGGCCAATAATCTTGTTTTCATAATGTCGGCATTATTCTACCCAATACAAAGGTGCGGGTTTTATGTCACATTCAACTGCATAGGATAAATCCAGCTGCTTGCTATTCGGCAGCATCGGAGGGTAGCCCAGCAACACATCATCTCCACCAAGATCTTCCTTTAAGATAACTCGAGGAATACTTGAATGCTTCAATTCAATTGTCACACCGTCCTTGTTGATGGTGAAGTATGCTGGTCTAAGATTCTTATCTTTGACTACTGATACGGAATGGTCAAAACATTTTATGTGTTCCCAAACCCTGGCTTTTAGAGAGACACTCTCCGCCATTCCACTTTTCGCCGATAACCTGAAGAGAGTTCCGTCAGTTGCCTCAAACACCCTTATGACTCCACCCAATTCCGTTCCCGTTTCCCGGAGGAACTTTGAACAGATTTTTAATAGTCCCTCTCTGAATATGTCGCTCTCAGTTCCTTTACCTGTTTGACTCCATAATTCTTCAAGAGCGGCAACCTGTTTTGAATTGCGGATTTCGAGCAACTCATTAAGGCCCAAATTATCACTATCTGCATCTTCCATGATGGCTGTTCTAATTTTTTGGGCGACAACGTCAGGAAACTCTCCTATGGCGAGATTGCTACTCTCAAGGCGTGTCTGTATCCTATGGTACATACGGGCCTCGATACTATGGGGATACCACACATTGTAAATAACAACTTCATCTGCTATCTGGCCCAAACGAGCAATACGGCCCACTCGCTGCTCAAGTCTGGCTGGAGTCCAAGGGACATCAACATTGATTAAGACTCTAGCGGCTTGAAGGTTCAAGCCTTCTGAAGCAGCATCAGAACAGAAAACGATTTTTACCTCACCAGAGAATAGGCCACGCTTGAGTTCATTCTTGTCGCAAGGCCACTCTTTCCCATTCCATACGATACATGACGTGGCTCCTGTGTACACGCCGTATTTATAGAATTTGTGCAGCCCCAGAAGATTGAATTCGTTAAGAAGGGCATCAACGGTATCCGTATATCTGGAAAAGACCAAGACTATGTCATTGGCTTCAAGTCTCTTTTTAGCAAGATCGATAGATTCCTTAATCTTCAGATCTTTCCGATTATCCAGCAGTTCACTTGCTCGCTTTATGAGAGGTGAAATTGCTGTTGATTCAAGAGCGATGGCTTGGCGAAGCTCTGGGATATTTACGTTGGACAGATTTACATCAAACGTGTCATCGTAACCCTCATCAAGTAAAACTTCAAGATCCACATCATCAAGTCCTGTCGGGTTGCATACGGTGGTCCCAGTATTATTAAGATATCGCTCTAAGCTCTTCTTCAGATTATTTATCTTCTCCAAACGTCTTTCCAAACTCTTCTTACAAGAATACAAGGAGGAAGCAACCCTTTGCTGATAACTCACACGGACAAAGCCGATAGAAATCTTCTTATCAGGGAAAAGAATTTCCTCTATGGAGAAACATCTTTTTGAAAGATAGCTGTTTACATGGTCATAGAACATCTCTATTTCCATGGAGTCTGGAATTGAAATCGGGGTCAACTTCCTATTGGGGAATTTGTAACCTTTTTCAGATAGAGAGCGCCTTGTATTTCTGACCGTAAGTAAATGGGCTGGATGCAAGAGAACTAGCAACTGACGTATGGTTGACCAGTTATCACGTACATAATCAGTTAGAATTGTCACGTCTCCATCATTGAGCTCAATCACTCGGTTTAATACTCTTTTCTGATCTTCGTTTAATCTATCAATGGATGGCTTCATACCCTCCATAGTCATGTTGAGCATTTTCGCCGCGCCACTCAAATCTGTAAGGCTAGGATACTCGGAACATGAAATTAGGTCTAACGATTTCATATAGGCCGGCGCCTTTTGCCAGGCCTTCGGCAAACCAAGGAGCTTAAGCAGCGAATGGTATTCCCCGGCTTCTTTTTGCATGGGGGTGGCTGTCGCTAAAATCATGTGAGGAATCTTCCTCGAGACCCTCTCCAGCATCGTATAGATTTGCGTCTTTTTACTGCTCCCAGAGATGTCTTTACTTACTCTCGCCGAATGTGCTTCATCAAGAATAAGTAATTCTGGCAGACATGCTCCATTTCTGGAGAAAATATCACCATTGTTACCGGAGCCTCGCGCATACTGAGCCGACATCAGTATTATGTCTGGAGACCCTTTCCCAATAGGATTTGAACCAGTTACATACTTTACGTGATCGAAAGAATCAATATAAGATTTGCTGCCAGAATCATACCTCCATACATTCAGCCTGAAGTGCTCTTTCAGTTCATCCTGCCACTGTTTCAAAACTGATTTCGGCGTAAGTATAATCACCCTCTTTACGCCGCAATACTTTACCATGAAAGCCATTGTAGCAGCGACTTCGAAAGTCTTTCCCAAGCCAACCTCGTCAGAGAATAACACTCTAACCGGCCATCTAGAAAGTGCGTCAATAACCGCGCGTTCTTGGTGCACATACAAGGCAGGGATATCACCCGAGACAAAATAGTTTGACAACATGGCCGAGGACACTTTAATCAAATCGTCTTTTGAAGATTGATTTGATTTAGACGGGTTGGAGTAAGTGCCTAGTCCTTGCTTGATAATATCCGCCGTTCCTTCTGTAACATCAAGCGTAATGGCATCTTCAAGCGTGTTATTCCATAGGGAATTAAAGAATTCTTCTTGGACAGTCACGGCATCTGGTTGCTCCCATGATTTGGCGACCATGACCTGCTCAAAGTTGCCTCCTAATCCATAGCTCGTCTCGTTGGGGCTGCCAATCGCCACAATCTTATCTCCACCTTCATCTGCCAGCAGCAATGTCTTTGGATGGAAGATACCCTCTCCTATAACATCTGCAGTCTTTATCTCAAGGAGGCCATCTTCAATCATCCAGGCTACAGTTGCCAACCGCTGTCTCTCCAGGCTATCTTTAATGGATTCTATACCTGATCTCAGATTGTTCCTTATTTCGTTAATTTGTTCTTCAAGGTATTTCCTTCTCGTTACTGCGTCGAGGAATTCTCCAGGGAAACTGTGAATTCCTATTATCAACCTCATCCGCCCATGCTTCCGATATAGGGAATCTATCCCTTGGGATATGGCCAACAATGATTCAACAGTATAAAAACTTGTGACGCGGTCATATTGGACGCTCGCATCTATCGAAGGCAATAGAAAACTCTTAAGAATGTCTACGCCTTTGCCAGCATAACTGACTTTGATATCTATGTCCTTAAGCCCCATATTTATCTTTCGAGAGCATCCAATACCTTATCACACAACTCCTCATCGCCATCAATACTGTTGCGCTGGATGACGTTGTTGTCTGCGAAATTATTAAGAATATCCTTTAGTGTGGCTATCTGTTTCTCACTTAATGCTTTGCCCCGTTTCTTCTGCCCGGCCAAACTATTTAAGAACTTGATAGTGTTTGGATTCACCGATGTGAAATTTTTAGCTTTTTTCGCCAATGCAAACATTTCACCTCCAGTAAGTTGAGAAAGCATCTGCTCTGAAGAAGCTCCGGCCACCTCAATCATCTGTTGATAAATAAATTCACTAACCGACTCATTCTTGGATCTGGATGAATCAGACAGCGCAGACAATGCCTTCTTAATTTCGTCATCATTGCCACTTGATAATAATGGCCAAGTTGTCTTAGGTGGATTTGCATCAGAGATCATCCTAATCATGTCTTCGTCAAGATTACTCAAAGACAAAAACGCATAGAGCTCGGCAGGCGTGGTCTTAATAAAATTAGCCGTAGTAGCTATATCAAGGCCGACCGAGTAGAAAGCTTCAGAGATTGTAATAATCTTCTCTTTCAGACACAGATTCTCGGAATCCCAAGTCTTTCTAATTATTTCTAGCGCATCAATTTTGTCCATGGCTACTTCATTGATTCAGTTCTCTGTGAGACCCATTCATTCCTAATCTTTAATGCCTTCCTGCTATCGACATTCAATTCCTCTACAAGTGAGCGGTAGATAGCATCGGAAGTTGCAATTATTCTACGTACTTCACCATCAATCTTTTTTCGCCAAAGTGGATGGTCTTTGTAGACAAGGACCTGGAGTTCTTGTGGCTCCTGATACATATCAAGAATGTAGTCAAACGGCCCTACTTCGTGTCCATCTTCTTCCTTCTCTAAATAAGTAATATGAATTTCACTCCCATCCTCCAAGAAGAGCGACTTTTCAGTCACTATGCTCTTCACAGAGTCGTTAATACTGACGCTCGGTTTATTCTCCTCACGGGGTTCGTTGTTTGACTCTGCTGACGGAGTATCGTTACCTTCGTTCTCGATCACATACTCTTTGTCTAATTGCTCAAGAACCGCTTTCTTTTCAGATGGTTTATTGATGTTGTGTCCTCTACTAAGATTACGCGAGGCGGCCACTACGCCCTTAAGGTAATCTTTCATATGAATTCTCACGAATTCCCAATCCTCAGACTGTTGCACCCCCTGCTTATAGAACGTTGCATCGAGGAAATCCATATTCACCTCTCCAATGATACGGCTAGTCATCAAGTGAGCAGTGAACCAGCTCTTGTCGTGAGAGATGACCAACTGGCCTCTACGATAGATGTTAAAACCATATAGGCCATCGTTGTGTGTCTGTTTGTCAATGGCGACCCATCCTGTAATATGGTATTTGTTCCCTGGTCCAAACTTCTCGTTGATTATGACTTTTGTCCCTTTCACGAAACTATATGTCTTGGGCTTGGCGGGATAACTATCATTTTCATCAATCACAGTAATGATATCACCTCCCTCGATGTGTCCCTTGAAAGCATCTCCTAGATACTCAAGCACAGCACTTACGGGGAATTCGTTAATCTTCAGATTCTTAATGACGAACGCAGTCCCATGAGGAGCCTTTTTTAACGGCGAGTAGATTGAAGGCTTGCTATCTTCTATAGCAATATCCCACGCATCAGAACCAGACGGACGGACGCTATAGTCTTTGATATCAAAAGCCGTATGGTACTCTACATTCTCACCAATGGGCCTTGTATAGATTTCATAATAATCGCCTAGCGTAGAGCAAGAAGTTTTGAACCCCATTCCAAAGTGGCCTTTAGTACCTTCGCCTCTCTCAATATACCTAGACATATCTTCACCTATGCATACGGCTTTCTCCAGTATCTCAGAAGTCATACCCTTCCCATTATCCAAGACAACTATCTGGTTGTTCCTCATGTCAATGGAAATATTAAGCTTTTCTTCGCCACATCTCGCATCAAAACAGTTTGCCACCAATTCTCCAATCGCTGCTTGAGGCGACTGGTTCGTTGCTCCGATTGTCTCCATCAATCTAGGAGAGGGATAATTCTTAACAACTCTTCTTCCCATTGTAATATAAAGGTTACTAGTTTATTATACTTCTGCAGAAAGACAATTATGCCAATCCAATAGTTCTAATACTTTTGCACTTACCGTAATTATGGCACAAAACAACGCACAGTCCTACCATCTGAGTAAACGGGCGGATTAAATTGAATAAAGGCTTGCTTTCTAAACACTTGTAAATATAGCAAAAAAAACTCTAACTCAGGTAAAAACTCTATTTTGCCTCTATGGTTCCGAGAGCCTAGAAGAGTCTAAAATGTGAGAGTCGATGTCGAAAAATTTGGATCGAAACGAAAAAGTATGTACCTTTGACATGCCGTTTTTTAAACGAATGAAAGAAGTTAGAGTCATAGAGTTGTTCGCCGGGGTCGGCGGTTTTCGAGTTGGCCTTGATCGGGCCAACGCAGACTTCTTTAAGACCATCTGGGCAAACCAATGGGAGCCTGCCACCAAGGTTCAGCATGCAGCGATGGTCTATGAAAAAAACTTCGGCGTGGGCAGCGTGGTTAATGACGATATCAATCAGGTTAAGACAAAGGATATTCCGGACCACGATATGCTCGTTGGAGGATTTCCTTGCCAGGATTACTCTGTAGCTACAACACTGAGCAACTCCAAGGGTATTGAAGGCAAGAAGGGCGTTCTTTGGTGGTCCATTTATCGCATCCTCAAAGAAAAAGGTGCTAATCGTCCGGAGATTGTCTTCCTTGAGAATGTTGACCGCCTACTCCTATCCCCTGCAAGTCAACGCGGACGTGATTTCGCAATCATCCTCGAGTGCCTTAATGAATTAGGGTATATTGTGGAATGGCGTGTTATCAATGCCGCGGAGTATGCTATGCCCCAGAAACGCCGCCGTACCTACATTATAGGATTCAAGAAAAACGGCATCATCGGAAAGACATTTACAAAACCGGAAGACTGGGTATTCCATTCGGGAGTTTTTGCCAAGGCTTTCCCAGTTCTCATAGAGGAGGAACTACCGACATTACGCACGATTAAACTTTCCGATAAAAAGAAGAATCGCTTGGTGGACATTACTGACGAATTCAACAAGAATAACAAGTTGCATCCGTTTGAGAAAAGTGGTGTCATGTTGGATGGCATTGCCTATACAGCGACCACGGTCCCTTTATGCGATGAAAAACAAATGACAATCAAGGACGTGATGGTCAAACCGGAAGAGGTTCCCGAAGAGTTTTACGTCCCAGAAGAGCAGATTGGGAAGTGGAAGTATTTCAAAGGAGCCAAGCGCGTACCCAGAACTAAGAAGAACGGCATCCAGTATGTGTTTGCAGAGGGAGGCATGGAA
This sequence comes from uncultured Bacteroidales bacterium, assembly GCA_900316245.1. GTDB lineage: Bacteria > Bacteroidota > Bacteroidia > Bacteroidales > UBA932 > Cryptobacteroides. The sequence continues at coordinate 7,965 of ONCE01000012.1, forward strand.
TTCCCTGATCCAATTGATAAACCCTCAAGGACAATCATAACTTCAGAAGGAGGCAAAAGCCCCGATCGTTGTAGACACATCATCATTGACGAAACAGGACGCTATCGCAGACTAGTTCCAGTAGAGTTAGAAGGTTTGAATATGTTCCCTAAAGACCATACAAAACTTGAAGGTGTCGATAACGGGAAACGAGCCTTTCTAATGGGGAATGCCCTTGTATGCGGAATCATCACCAAAGTTGGTAAAGAGCTGGAATTAAGGATGAAAGGATAATGAGAATGCGAAGCGTTAAGCTCCGCACTTATTTATCAGCATTCTCAACAATTGCCTTGATATAATCGTGATTGAACCAGTAGCAGTATTTCTTGGCTGCTCCGCCATGGGGATTTGCAGTAACATCTGTGGCATTCTTGGCTTTGGGGCGCACATGAAACTTCCTATGGTCGCTTTCCCTATAGAAGTATTCTGGTGCTATGTGATTGTCCTTAACGGCATTTTTAATGTTCATCCAATACTCCGCAGCTTCTTCCAAATCATTAACTGGCATTGTCCAGAAGAAGGCTTTTTGTAAACGGACCTGGCCATCATCTCCTTTTTGGAACACAATGAACAGGAAGCGGCCTGTGAAAATCTCGTATAGCCGCGACTCGTACCAATCATTTTCCTGTAGAATATCGAAGTAGTTTATATTCTCAAAAGACATCGCTTCTGCAGGACGGCCGTTCTTTTCAAGGCGGATAGTCTTGATGACTATGCCTGACTTGACAAACTCATCGGATTTCGTCACGTTAACTCCACGAGTCTCACGTTCAGTAAGGATTTCGTTTGCAATAAGAAAATACTTGCTCTTAGCTCCTGTGATGGGGGCGCGCAGCTCTTTTACCAGTTCGTCATATGTTTTACCATAGAAAGGCTTGAAACGATCCAGAAGAATCTCTTCGAAGCTTTTTTTACGTAGCTCCTTTTCCTCAATCAATTGGGGACCATAACCTTGAACCAAGGCTGAAAAGTTGTAGGTCCCTTGACCCCCGGTCCTTTCGGCAAAAGCTAAGATAGTCCGCATATACTGCGGCTTGAGCGAGAAGGCCCTCTTGGGAGCTGGAGTCTTGGCTCGCGTCCCGTCAGGGAGTTTGTAATAGACATCTGTGTCTCCTTTTTGGCCTTTTCTACAGGCGCCAAGATAGGTAGTGTCTCCTTCTGAAAGTTCGTGGGCCTTCCCAGCGCGAATCTTGTCAATTATCTTCTCGTAGTCCTGCTTCATGATAAGCAGGTCTTTTTCAGGAATCTGCCAAAGTACAGAGTAAATGAACAACAACTGCTGAATAGGAACATCTGCCTCATGAAGGTAGAAGAGAATCAGCATATAGGCGCATTTAAGATAGACGTGAGACTGCTCAAAGGGCTTATTCTGATCAGCGTCATAATCTATCATCGTACAAACAAGGCGTTCTTTGATTGCCAGCGCCTTATTCTTCAGCTCTTTGAGGGGTGTGACTTTTAGCTCCACCCCAGCTTCCGTGAAGTCTGCGTCTGGATTAGAATTGACATTGTACCCAAAGAAATATTCCTCGACCAACTGTCCAAGGCGACCTTTTCCTTTGCGAGCTGAAATAATATCCGGCGCAATGGCCTGCTCCAGGGTCTTGCCAAGAAGCCGCTTGCTATATTCCAAAATGGACCACTTATTGGCCCTGTTATAGTCGAAATCCATGTTTTTCTTGGGTTATCATTGCCAAAGTTAATCATTTTCAATTGAATCTGCGTAAATTTGTATTTCAATATATGTCCCAATGACTCCAGCGCAGCGCTTTATATGCATGTCTCATAACCGGGCCAATAATACTGGCCCGGAACTATTACTCCGTCGCGCTCTGTGGCGTCTCGGCTTTCGTTACTGCGTAAACGACAAGCATCTTCCCGGCTCCCCGGACATCGTTCTCCCCAAGTACCGCACCGTTATCTTCATTCACGGATGCTTCTGGCATGGCCATCAGGGGTGTAAGTACTACACTGTTCCCAAGACCAATACTGAATTCTGGACAGCCAAAGTGGCGAGGAATCAGCAGCGCGACCAGGAAGTCTGGCGCCAGCTGGAGGCCAAGGGCTGGTATGTCATCGTCGTATGGGAATGCGAACTGAAAAAGGGCCGGTTTGAAGATACCGTGAACAGCGTAGCTGCCGAAATCATCCGAAACGGCAATTCTTACCACTACATCCAAGCAGCCAGAAAGAAGGCCCGCGCCCTCTATCAGGAAGAGCGCAGGCAGGCCAAAGAACGTGAGGCTGCACTGAAGGCGGAGCTTCATCAATAACCTTCCTCACCCTCCCAATCCCTCCATCGGCCCTAACTATGACGGAACGAGCCGTCGCGTGTGTGAAAAGCGGGCAAAACGCACACCGGAAGGGGGGAAAGGGTGTCGCGTGTGCGAAAACAGGCCTAAACGCACACCGGAAGCAGCAGGGGAGACCCCCGGTCGGGGCCGGGGGTGACGATGTTCTCGCGGGCACCTTTGTAATTGGGTGGATGCAGCCCGGACAATGTCCGAGACCAGCTGTATGTCGATATAAGTTATAGCTGTTGTACTGAGTCGTTCTGTCTGCGGATAGCCTCCAGGTAGAAGGCTTTCCGCTGCTCCTGGAAGATGCGGTAGCGGATCATCCGGGACCCTTCGTCGAGCCCGTCATCGAGGTTGCAGACGAAGAGGTCGTTCACGTCGGCGATATAAAGCCTGTCGTACCGCAGGTCCTGATACTTCTGGAGAAAGAGGGTATAGTCCATCGCCTTCCGAGCCTCCGTCTCGCCGAGGTTCTCCCTGCTGAAAACGAACAGGCCCATCTTGTCGAAATGCCCGTAGAAGCCGTTGCCGACCTTTGAGACCTTGCTCTCGAGGATACGCTTCATCGGGAGTGCCATCGACCAGTAGGAGAGCTCCTTTACGCCGATATACTTTCCTTTCTCCAGGCCGAAGGCATAGCCGTTTTCGAGGATGATATCAAGGTCATCATCATTCTTCGGCCCCGGGGTAATGCCCGAGATATCTTTCAGGAGCGCTTCCTGCGCCACCTTGTTTTCCTCCATGGCCCGAGTGACCTCGATGCCGACGGACGCACCGTCCGGGGACTGGAGGTCCGGCCGGTCCCTGTTCACGAGGGAGGTCATCTCGCCGCCTAGGAAGGTCGCGAGGGTAATCTGGGCGTACTGCTCGAAGAAACAGGTTCCAAAAGGACGGTTATCCATTGTCGTTACTCGCTGAGGAACTCTTCCAGGAACTCCGATGCGTCGGCAACGCAGTCCGGGCAGTCACGAAGGACCTTCCCGGTCCCGATACCCTTAAGGAGCCCGCAACGGGTTGCTCCGTTCCGCTCCTGGAACCTCTCCATGAGGACCTTCATCCGGGCGCGGGAGAGATTGCGGTCCTTCGTGTGGAGGCCGAGGATCATCCCGGCGCCCACGAGGGCTCCGCAGGTCCCTTCCATGTTACCCATTCCGGTCCCGTAGGCCCCGGCGATATCGAGGGCCGTCTGCTCCGGGAGTTCCACAAGGTCGCAGTAGGTGCAGACCACAGCCTGCGCGCAGTTATGGGAGTTGCAGCGCTTTTTTTCGGCTGCGAGGTGTTTACGTGATTCCATAGGTGTCATTTGCTGAAAAAGAAAAAGAATGCGGCCCACTTCATTGGAATCCCGCTGGCGTGTCCGATGGTCCTGTAGCTGGAATCCTGGACGGTCCCGTCGCTCTTGACATGACCGATGGTCCTGTAGTTGGAATCCTGAACGGTTCCGTCGTCCTTGATGTGACCAACCGTCCGGTAACTGTCGTCCTGGACCGTGCCGTCGCTCTTGAGGTGACCAATCGTGCGGTATGAAGCGTCCTGAACGGTCCCGTCACTCTTGATATGCCCGAGGGTTCGGTAATTACTGTCCTGGATAGTCCCGTCGGACTTGATGTGGGCGACGGTCTGGTAACTGCCGTTCGTGATCCTCTGTGCGAGGAGGGTTTCCGGAAGAAGGCAGCCAAGGAGAAGTCCCAGGATGATAAGAAGTGTCCGTCTCATAATGAATTATTGGTATTCCCTGCTAAGTTACGGAAAAAGTTGCTAATTGCGAATAGGTGCCTTGTACCAAGTCCGCTAAGCTATTGTGCGGCGAACTACTTCCCCAACCCGGATGAGAGGCGGCGCGTGCTTCTCCGGACACAATCAGAAAGGAAACCTTATTCGTTGAAGCTGATCACCTGTCCCGCTCCCTCATACAAGGTGGCCGGGCCATCCAGCTCGACAGCCAGCACCGTCATGTGGGGATCCAGGACATCGGCAGGCACCTCGATGTAATAGACGCCCGGTGTCGCACTCCAATCAATATCGTTGTACTGTTTCCACTCCAGCTCCTTCTCTTCCCCGACTACGCGAACTCGCTGGATTTTGGACTTCAGGCCCTTTATCTCCAACGATTCGTTGGGCGCATAAGGGAAGTACAGGTACAGCACGTCTCCTCGCTGGTTCAGCGTGGTGTAAGCCTGCACGTGGCCGGCGGGGATTCCTGCGCGTGTGGGGTAGACGGCCTCGGAATGACTGTCAATCCATCGGCCCAGCTCCCGTAGGACGGCCACCTCCTCTTCCGGGATGGTGCCGTCGGCTCTGGGGCCGATATCCAGCAGCAGGTTACCCCCCATGGACATACAGTCTACCAGCATACGAAGGATCGTGTCAAAGGACTTGAAGTCCGTGTCACCCTTGCGGAATCCCCAGGAATCGTTGATGGTCATGCAGGTCTCCCACCAGGGAGAGACCGGGCGGGAGACCGGAACGCCCAGCTCCGGGGTATCGTAATCGCCGCTGCCGGCAATGCGCGAGTTCACGATTACGGCGGGGTTGGCTTCGCGCAGACGCCGCACGATCCCCGGCGCATCCCACTCATCAGAGGAGAACTCCCAGTCGCCATCGAACCAGAACAGGTCCGGATTATAGGCCTCCTGCAGCTCTTTCAGCTGAGCCGAGTTGAACTCCAGGAAGTGCTTCCAGCGCTCCGGTTCCCTGTGTATGTCGTATCGGGCGGGTCCGGAGCGGAAGACGTTGGGATAGTCCTCCCGGGGCCAGTCAATGAGGGAGAAATACAGGCCCAACCTGAGTCCCCCCTGACGGCGAACCTCCTCCACGAAAGGCGTGAGGACATCGCGCCCGGCGGCAGACGACCTCACGGCGCTCACATCGCCCGCTTCCGTATCCCAGAGGGCAAAGCCATCGTGGTGCTTGGAGGTGATTACCGTATAGCGGGCACCGCTCTCGCGGATAAGCTGCACCCATGCCGCGGGATCATATGAAGCCGCCGTGAAATCAGCCTCCTGGGCAAAATAGTCCTCCATGCTCACGGTGCCGTTATGGAAGGCCCAGCTTTCACTCCAGTCGCCGCGCGAATAGATGCCCCAGTGAATGAAGATGCCGAGCTTGGCCTGGGAGAACCACTCCATACGGGCCGTTTTCTCTTCCGGGGTCTCCTGTGGGGGCGGAGGGGTCTTGCAGCCGGCAAGGAAGGAAATGACGAGGGTCAACAGAAGGTAGCGTTTCATAATTACTGGGGTTCTATCGGTTATAAATACAAAGATACATTGTATTTTATGGATTTGGAAGAACAGGCTCCGTACACATTGTCGCCGAACGGTGGCCATTACCTTTACCAGCAAGCCTGGGCAACCTGCGGCAGCACTAGCAATTTGGAAAAATGTAATTTAAAGACTAAATTTGCTTTAATATAGCCACATAATTAGACTATGAAAAAGAACCATCTTATATTGATATTTGCCGCAGCATTGGCGGCCTGCACCGTTCTCTCTTGCAACCGAAACGAGGAAGAACAGATGCCGGAGGAGCCCCAGCAGGGGCAGGAAACGCCCTCTGTCTATACCCTTACGGTGGAAGCCGTGAGGGGAGAGTCTACCAAGGCCTTGACCGAGGATGCGGTGAACCATATCATCAAATCTTCCTGGGCCGACGGGGATAACGTAGACGTGTACGATGTCAACGGAACCAAACTGGGAACCCTGACACCGGCGGTGAGCAGCACCACCTCCACCACCTTGTCCGGCAATCTGGATACCGCCCCGGCGGTAGAGGATGTCCTGACGCTAAAATACCGCTCGGGAAACTATGCCAGTCAGGATGGAACGCTGGACTATATTGCCACCCACTGCGACTATGCTACGGCCGAGGTTACCGTGACAAATGTGGAAGGATATTCCATCACCACCACTCCGGCCCAATTCGTGAACCAGCAGGCCATCGTTAAGTTTACGCTCAGACAATCCGGCGATGCAAGTTTGTCCGTGATGGAGTTGAAAGTCAACGTTGGAGCAACTACCTATACCGTTGCTGCCGGTCCGCCCACAAAGACCAGTACGTTTTACGTGGCGGTTGAGGGATTCTCCGAGCAGACCGTCACCTTGTCGGCCAATGACGGGAGCGCTTACTATGACAGGAAGGCGGATAATGTAACGTTCGAGAACGGCAAGTTCTACCGTGTGACAGCCGTGATGACCCCGCGTGTCCTGAAAAGCATCTCCATCAGCGGATTGGATCCCGCCCCCTCCTATTACTATGGCGGAGCCCTTCAGATTGAGGCACGTTAATTTGTTGAACTATGAAAGAACGGAAGATGAAAAAGATACAATCCATACTTGCTGCATTGCTCTTTTTGGTAGGAACACAGTTGGGACAGGCCTATACCATCAATGACCGCGGTATCAAAGGCAGCGGCACGCTTGAAGACCCTTATCTTATCAATTCGGCTGAGGACTGGAAAATTATGTCCATTTTTCAGTCCGGCAATGTAGCTGGAGCCAGCGATATAAACCTTACGGGCAAATATGTCAAGCTTACGGCCGATATCAGCGTTGGGGAATATATGTTGGGTGCAGATAACCCGTTCCGGGGCATTTTTGACGGAAACGGCCACACGGTCACGTACCGGTTCAAAATCCCTACAGACCATGTGCCGGTTTTATATGATTATAGGGCCCCCTTCCGTTTTCTGGGGGATGGCGCCGTCATCAAGAATCTGCACGTCACGGGCCTTATAGAGTCCTATCAAAAATACAACGCCGGCTTGGTGAGTGAGGTGAAAGAGGATGCCACGGTGACCATCAGCAACTGTTGGGTGAGTATGACACTTGACGAATATGGCCCCAGGGACGCTGACGCCACCAACGGCGGAATTGTCGCCCACACGTGCAAGGGGTCCGTTACAACCATTACGGACTGCCTCTTTGATGGCATATTTAAGACGGGCGGTGGTAATTACAGTGACTATTGCGGCGGCCTGGTGGGTTATAAAAACGGGAAACTGGTCCTGATCAATTGCCTTTTCAGGCCTTCCAGCATAAACATCGCAACCACCAGCCATTGCAAGACATTGGCCCGCTACAACGACACCAAGAACCTGGTTTTCGAAAACTGCTACTATACCCAGACCTTTGGCGAGGCCCAAGGTAGGGATGCCAGCGGCATGGACGAAAACGAGTTGTTGGGAAGACTGGGCAGCAACTGGCGGCTTTCCGCCGGGGGCAAGGTGGTCCCGGCCACAATTGTAGTGAACCCGTTCTATGGAAGCGGTGACTCGGAGTCGGATCCCTATCTCATCTCGTCGCCTGGCAACTGGAACTATCTGTCCGAAAAGGTGAGAACGGGAAATACTTACAGCGGTAAATTCTTCAAACTGGTCACGGACATTGAGGTCAATACCATGGTGGGCGTGAGCAACAGCAAGTACTTTGGCGGAACCTTTGACGGTGGCGGAAACACGCTTGTCTTCAACTATACTTCCGTGCAGGAGTATTGCGCTCCGTTCCGGTACATCCACGGCGCCACCATCAAGAACCTGCAAACTGCCGGCACCATCAATGCCTCGGCCAAGTATGCCGCAGGTATTGCCGGCTATGCCCAGAATATTAACCATATAACTTCCTGCCGGAGCAGTGTTGTCATCATGAGCAGCATCGATGGTGACGGAAGCCACGGCGGCCTGGTGGGTGAAGTGGTGAAGGGATACACGGACGTTTATTTTGAAGATTGCCTTTTCGACGGCGTCTTCTCAGGTTCGAAGACCGAGAAGTGGGGCGGCTTCGTGGGCTGGAACGAGGATGGGCCGGACAGCCATTTCTATCATTGCCTGTTCAATCCTTCCTCCGTGGGTGTTGACACGGACGGCTGCTATACTTATGCCCGTAGGAGTGAATCCCATGATATTCACTTCTACGAGGACAAAAAGAGTTACTATACGTACCTGCTGAATAATGCGCAGGGCTGGGATGGCAGGGGAAAGTCTGCTGAAGAGCTGGTTTCCCTCCTCGGCGCCAACTGGGAGGTGTCACTCGGCAGCGCGGTGCCCAAGTTTACCAAATCAGAAGACATCAAGAATTTCCCGGGCCATGGTACGCCGGAAGACCCGTATCTCATCGCAGAACCGGCCCATTGGTTTAAGCTTGTATCAGGGTTAGATGGCGGAGACAGTTATAACGAGCGTTACTTCAAACTGGTGGCGGATTTGACCATCAGCAAAATGGCGGGTCTTGACACGAAGCCCTTCTCCGGTACATTTGACGGGAACGGGCATGTCCTTACCTTGGACCTTGATGGAACCAAATATCCGTTAATCAATTATCTCGCTCTCTTTGGCTGTCTGGACGGTGCTACCATCAAGAACCTTCACTTGGCAGGAAACGTCACGTCTGATCAGTATCCCGCTGCCGTGGCAGCCTATGTCAGCAGCAATGGTACTCACAGGTCCAGTACCATTGTAAACTGCGAAAACTCGGCCGCCATCCATTCCACCTCTTCCGGTAATGTTTACGCCGGGTCCTATGTGGGGCGTGTTGTAGCTAAAACCTATTTAGGGAGCAATGCTGATCTCATCATAGACGCTTGTTCTTTCCTGGGAAGCATTGATCTGAGTGCCGGAAAAAGCGGAGGCGGTTTTGTTGGAGATGTTGAATTAGGTGGCTCCGTCAGTGTGAAATACTGCCTGTTTACCCCGTCCTCCCTTAACATCAAGGAAATCGATGACAGCGATGGAAAGTTTTATATGTTTGGACCAAGGCTGAGTCCCAGCAGCAGTTGCTATAATTCGCTGGCGCGCGATTATCGGTCTCCCACCGGTAATAAGCCGTTGGAGACTTCTCTGCAGGGTAAGCTTATTCGTACGGTCAGCGGTGGAGATTATATTACCGTGGCCATTGATGGAACGCCAACGGAGCACAATGTCAGCGGAATTACCACCTATAAGAACGGAAATGATGATCGTTCAGGCTTCGTTTATGGTAATGAGATCTGTGGTGGAGACGACTTCTATTTGTATCTTCTCCTGAGCTATGGGGGCGATACGGGAACCTTCTATGCGTACGTCGCCAACCACGGCACCCTTTCTGGTACTGAAAAGACCTGTACCAATGATCACTATCAACATCGTATGGATGATGCTAATACAGTGATTAGCGCCACCGGTGTTGTGGTCCTGCGGGATGATGTGGACAACAGTGCTGTCATAACGCAGATGGCCGGGCAATCCAACAAAAACGTGACGGTTGGCCGTACGTTCGTCCACGGTGCGTGGAACAGCATCTGTTTGCCGTTCAACGTTTCTGCCGCTACTGTCAGTAATGTATTTGGAAATACTACCCAGCTAAAACGATTGGACAGTTCTGCATTTACGGATGGGGCACTTTCCCTTTCTTTTGTGGATATTCCGGTGTCGTTGGCAGGTACTATCATCATCGAGGCCGGCAAACCTTACCTTATCAAGCCTTCCAAGGGTGCAGACGTGGTGAATCCTGTCTTCGGGGGTGTAACCATCGTGAACAGTTCCACGCCCATTGTAACCACTGTGGCAACCTTTACCCCGGTCATCAATCCCACGGCATTCACTGCGCGCGATATGACCATCCTCTTCATTTCAGGAGACGGGCAGCTGTCCTTCCCGCTCAATAACGAGAGCATCAAGGGCTTCCGCGCGTACATCCTGCTCACCGGCGCCGCCGCCGGCCAGTAGGATTACTGGGCCTTGGTAACGATGGCCGTCATACCGGGCATCAGGTGCGGATGGGGCTGGAGGGTGGCCTCCAGGTGCACCATGCCGTTCTTCTCCACCACGGGGCTGATGGCCGATATGCGGGCCTCGTGGGCTTCGGAGGGATAGGCGACGCTGTAGACAAGAATCTTGGTCCCGGGCTCAAATTTCTGCAGTTCGTTCTCCAATACGTCAAAGCAGACCTTCAGGTGTTCCGTATCTACTATGTAGAAGAGCGGAACGCCTGGAGTGGCTGCACTGTAGAGGGTGGCGTCTATGCGGCTCACTGCACCCGTCAGGGGAGCGGTGATGGTGCAGTAGGTGAGCTCGTGCTCCAACTGCTGGAGGGAGGCCTTGGCGGTATTGTAGCCGCTGTTCACGCGAGCCTGGCGCTGGAGGTCTTCGGGGGCCTGGTCCAGGTTGCTCCGCTTGTAGCCCTGGCCCATCAGGATGGCCTGGGCTTCATAATCGGCCTTTTCCAGTTCGGCCTTGTTGCGGTTGATCCGGTCCTTCAGGACATCCTGGCTCAGGCGTACCACCACTTCACCTTTGCGTACGCGCTGGCCCAGTTCAATGTCAAAGCTTACAATCTGCTCTGCAATGCGGCTGTAGACGGGGACCTCGGTGATGGCCTCGATGGTTCCCTTGCTGGAGAAGCCTTCGGACTCGATAGTGCGCTGAAGGTTCTTTTCCGGAGCCGCGGCGGGCTGCTGGGCGGCGGGAGCAGCCTGGGGTTCGGCCACTGGGGCCGATGTACGGCTGTGGCAGGCGCCAAGGGCCAGAACAAGGGCAAGGAAGGTGAGAGACCTATTCATACTGCGTAAGGGTTAAGAAGTGGTAATAGGTGGTCCAGTATTTGGCCAGCGCCGTGAGGTGCTGGTTGTAGGCGTTGTCCCGGCGGCTCTGGGCCAGGGAATACGTGTTGATGTCACAGAGACCGTTGGCGTAGTTTTCGGCCGTGAGTTCAAAGACGTCGTCGGCCAGGGCTACCGCTTCGGAGGTGTGGGAGAGCATCTGCTCGTGGGAGCGGAGGTTGTCCAGGGTGGTCAGCACATCCTCGGCGAGGGCGCGCTCCTCTTCCCGCAACACCTGCTCTTCGCGGGCTTTCCAGGCGGTGGCAGCGGCGTGGCCTTTCTTGGTGGCGCCGTGGTCCAGGAGCGGAACGCTCAGGGTAACGGCTCCTACCATATAGAAGGTGGGATCCTTATAGGCTCCCAGGAAGCGGCTGCTCAGTTGCTGCATACCCAGGTTGAGGTCTACGCCCACTTTGACGCCGCCCTCCCTGCGCACCTTCTCCTGCTGCTGGCGGGCCTGGGTAATGGCCACCTGCTGCTGCAGAAGGGCGGGGCTGTTGGTGCGGGCCAGCTCCAGGGCGTCTTCGTCCGAGAGGTAGATGGGACGCGTCTCTCCGGGAATGGTGAGGCGCTCCGGGAGGGCCGATGCATCGGCCCTGAGGTAGGACAGCAGGGACTCGCGGGCCAGCTGCTCCTCGTTGCGGGCGCTCTGCAGGGCGTTGTCTGCGTTGAGGCGCTGCAGCTCCAGGGAGCGGAGCTCGGCCAGGGTGACCATCGCTATGCTGGCTTTTTCCCTGGCAATGGCGTAGAGGGTATCGGCCGTCTGCTTGTTGCGCTCGCACATATCCAGCATACCTTGGGCGCAGGCCAGGCGGAAGTAGCGGACGGTGGTTTCCTCGGCTATGAGGTGGAGGTTGTAGTTGAGCTGCTTGCGGGCGGCTTCCAGGCGCTGGTCTTCCACGGCTTTCTCCCAGCGGAAGGGGTTGTAGCCCAGCAGGGGCTGCTGGTATCCTACCTGCAGGGGAATGGCCACGAACTCACGGGGCAGGCCGCGCTGGTCGCGGGCAAAATACTCGCTCCAGATGGCCTGGGAGCCCACGTAGGCTTCTCCGCCCAGCCCCAGAACCTTCTGGGTGAGCTGCAGTTGGGCCACGGTAGAGAAGCGGTCGAAGTTGCGGACGTAAATGTAGTTTCTGCCGGGCTCGGCAATGAGCCGCTGGTAGTTGGGCACCAGCTTGAGTTCCAGCTGGGGCTTTCTCAGGGCCAGGAACTGGCCGTAGTGCTGCTGGTAGTACTCGTATTCGTACTGGCTCTTGAATGCGGTTATGGTGCTGTCCTGGGCCAGCTGGATGAGCTGCTCCAGGCTCTGGGCACGGGCCGTGAGCGGGAGGGCGCAGAGGATGACTAACAGGAACTTTCTCATACCGTCTGCCGTTTAATGATTTCACTGAAGTAGCCGCCCTTGGCCATCAGCTCGTCGTAGCTTCCGTCTTCGGCCACCTTGCCGCCGGCGAGCACGATGATGCGGTTGCACTCGCGGATGGTGCTCAGTCGGTGGGCAATGGTAATGCGGGTGCATTTGAGCTTGGTCAGGTTCTCTGCAATGACGTGCTGGCTGATGTTGTCCAGGGCCGATGTGGCCTCGTCCAGGAACATAATGCGGGGCTTGCGGATGAGGGCGCGGGCCATCAGGATGCGCTGGCGCTGGCCGCCGGAAACGCCCGAACCGTCTGCCGTGATGGGCGTGTCCAGCCCCTGCGGCATTCCTTCGATGTCCTTGTCCAGCGAAGCCTGGCGGGCGGCCTCCCAAACCTCCTCGTCCGTGAGTTCTTCGTTGCCAAAGAGGATGTTGTCCCGGATGGTTCCTTCCACCAGCTGGCCGTCCTGCAGGCAGATGCTCACGCAGTAGCGGCGGAGGCTGGGTTTGTTGATCTCTTCCAGGTTGTGCTCGTCGTAGAAGATGGAGCCGCTTTCGGCCTGCTCGAAGCCCAGCATCAGGCGCACGAGGGTGGATTTTCCGCAGCCGGAGGGGCCTACGAAGGCCACATAGTCTCCGGGATTGATGTGCAGGTCCAGCCCGTCGAAGATGTAGGGCATATTTTCAGAATAGCGGAACTTGAGGCCGCGGATGTCGATACTTCCGCTCACCTGGCGGAGCAGCACTTCTCCGGTCTCGCTTTCGGAGGTGGATTCCAGGATGGGGGAGCAGAGCCGGAGTTCCGGTCCCAGCACGGCCACGTCCTTGGTAATTCTTTCGAACTCTTCCACGGCGCGGGTGGCAATGGTGAGTACGCTGCAGTAGGCAATGTAGTCCGACAGGCCCAGGCCGAAGTGCCAGGCTGCCAACATAGTGACCAGCAGCGGGACCAGGCGGAAGTTGTAACTGAGGGAGTTGCCTATGCTGAACATAGCCGGGTAGCGGCTGCCGTTGGGCTCGGAGGGTTCGTAGGCTACCGCCCAGTGGCGGAAGGCCCTGATCTCGGCCCCGTTGGTGCGGATCTTCTGGGCGCCGGACACCAGGTTGTAGATGACGCCGGTGAGCTTGGAGCCTGCAGCGTTGGCGCTGTTCTGCACGTTCTTTCGGAAGTAGTACACGCTGTAGATGCACAGCAGGTACAGGACTATGACCAGGATGCCCGTCCACAGGAGCGGTCCGCCGTACGTGAAGAACTGGATGAACATCACGGCCGTGAACAGCAGGGACAGGATGGTGGAGAGCATATCTTCCGTGAGCTTGGTGAACAGTCTCACCACGGACAGGACGCGGTTGGACAGGTCTCCGGGCGCGTACTGCTTGAAGAAGGTGGTGGGCAGCATCAGGAGCCGGGCCATCAGGGGAGCCTGCATTGCGTACTCCGTCTTGTCCTTCATTCTGACCACCAGGTAGTTACGGGACAGCTGTACGGTAACCAGGCCCGCCGCAGCGCTGAACAGCAGCACGGCGATGGGCGTAAGCTGCGAGGCGTCTCCGGAAGGAATTACCTCGTTGAACAGCAGCTTGCAGATGTAAGGAGTGACCATCGTGAGCAGCACCACGCCCAGGCAGGCCAGGAGGGCGCACACATAGTCGTAGGGATTGAGCTGCTGCAGGGCGTGCCACAGGAAGGAAGTCACGGTGAGTTTCCCGGAGGGCAGGGGATAGCACAGATAGAAGGCCTCCTTCTTGAGAAGCTGGCTGTCTTTTCGGGCCGAGCAGCGCTTTCCCGAGGCGGGGTCCACAAAGGTATAGTCTGCAAAGCCGGGGGTGAGGATGACGGGCTTGTCTTCCTGGGCCGTGAAGGCCAGGAGCTTGCCCGACGAACGCGTCCACCATCGGCCCTCCAACTCTATCTGGTTAAAGAAAATCTGGTTCTGGTAGAAGACTTTCTCCAGGATGTCCAAGTCGGCCGGAATCTCCTTCTGCTGCGTGAGTTGCTCCCACATCTTGCGGTCTATCATTCCGCGGAAGATGTCGGCGGTCTGGTTCAGGGCCCGATGGTCACCCTCTATTCGCTGCACCAGCTGCTCAAAGAAAGGATTAATCATACATCAGGCATATTTAAGGAGTTCACGGTACAGGCCTTCCTGATTGGCTAGCTCGTCGTGCGTGCCCTTCTGCAGCAGGTGGCCTTTTTCCATAACGTAGATGCAGTCGCAGTCCCGGATGGTACTCAGACGGTGCGCGATGAGAACGAGCGTGATGCCCAGGCAGCCGATGTGCTGCATCACCAGCTCTTCAGTTTTAGGATCCAGGGCCGATGTGCCCTCATCCATAATGAGGATGGAAGGGTCTTTGGCCAGGGCGGTGGCAATCTCTATGCGCTGGCGCTGGCCGCCGCTGAAGTTCTTGCCGTTCTCGGTAAGGAGGGAATGGTAGGCTCCCGGGCGCCCGGCTATGTCGTCGTGGATCTGGGCGTCGTGGGCGGCCATTACCATTGAGAAATCTTCAATGGAATCGTCCCACATCTTGATGTTGTCCGCTATGGGACCTTCGAAGAGGGTGATATCCTGGTTCACCACCGACAGGGAGTTGTTCTTGAGGGAACGGTCCAGTTGGGAGACGGGGATGCCGTCCAGCAGGACTTCTCCTTCCCAGGGCTCGTACAGGCCGGAGATGAGTTTGGCTATGGTGCTCTTTCCGCAGCCGGAGAAGCCCACGAAGGCTACGCGCTCTCCCGGGGCAATCTTGAGGGAGAAGTTCTTCAGGATGGGCGGGTTGTTGCGGTCGTATCCGAAGGTGACGTTCCTAAGTTCCACTTCTCCGCGCAGTTTGGGACGGTCCGGTAGGGCGTCTGCGCTCGAAAGCTTGAGGGGATTGCCCTTGGCGGCTTCCTTCTCCACCTCTTCCAGGCGTTCCATGGCTGCGTGCGAGCGGTAAATCTCCTGCGTGGAACTGACCACCGAGTTGATGGGGAAGGTGATGCTGGTAGCGAGGGCCTGGGAGGCCAGCAGCATACCGGGCGTGAGTTCACCTTGAAGAATGTACCAGGCGCCCAGGCACAGGATGAGGGCGTTGCACATATTGAGGACCAGCAGGGGAAGGGAGCCGATGCTCATAGTACCCGTGGTGGTGCGAACGCGGGCGTTGAGGGCCTGGGTATAAGTCCTTTGCCATTTGGAGAAGAAGATTCTTTCTCCACCCATCGACTTGATGGTCTCTATGTTCTTGATGCCCGTCATAGTTACGCCTTGCAGGCGGGCGTCCGTTTCTTCCGAACCCTTGGCTCTTTTCTTGATGTTGCTGGAGGTCATTCGCATCACCACTACCAGCAGAATCATCGAGAACAGCACCACCAGGCCCAGTTTCCAGCTGTACATAACCAGCAGCCAGGCGCAGACGACGGGCCTCAGGATGAGGACTAGCGCATAGGAGAAGTGGTCCATGGCCGCGCCTATATTCTTGATGCTGGAATAGCGGGCTACCAGTTCACCGGCGGAGAACCGGTCTATGGAACTCATAGGCAGTTGCAGCAGGTTGAGCACATAGCGGGAAGAGGAGGTGATGCCCAGTTTGGCAAACTCCCTTCTGCGCAGGGGATTGAGCAGCAGCCAGATGGTGAGTTCCAGGATGAACAGCAGGCCGTAGAAGATCATCAGGGGAGAGAACCACTCCGGGTTCTTCTGCGTGATGATATTATCCGTGTATACCTGCTGGAAGAAAGGCGGCAGCAGGTACGAGGCCATATCTCCTATCAGGAGCAGGAAGGTCACTAAAAAGAAACCCTGGCAGCCCCTGTTGAAGTTACGGATGAGCTTTGCGGTACTCATTATTCGGCCCTGAGTTTTATGGCGCGGAACCAGGTTCTGGCACCCTCAAACAGATACTGGAACATACTGCGGCGGCGGGTCTCGCTCAGGACGGAGCAATAGGTGCCCACGTTCATACTTACGTCTTCCGGCTGGCCGAAGGACCAGTCGTAGAGGGTAGGGTCCTGCTCCGAGCGCAGCAGTTCTATGTTGACCTGGTACATCATATTGCCCGACTCCAGCAGGCGGCTGGCCATTTCCTCGTTCTTGAGGGTCTGGCGCACTTCGCTGGAAGAAACGGGGTAGCGGTCTATGCGCATCACGCGGCCTCTCACGTAACCAATCTCGTCTCTCTTTTCATCCTCCGGCCACACCTGGGCGGTCATTCCTTCCCGGAGGTCTCTCTGGCCGGCGTTGTCTATGTAGGCGATGAGCATCGTGCGGGAGGTCTGAAGGTCGTTGCCGCTGATGACGCTGATGATGGGTTCGAAGGCCTCGAAGGGTTCATTGTCTACCTTGGTGCTGATGACCGTTCCCTCCACCGTGCTGGTGAGGATGCTGTAACTGTTGTCTACGGAGATGAGGGCTACGGACTGCCCGCGGCTTACGTGGTCTCCGCTGTGGACAAAGATGGTGCGCACCATACCGCGGTTGGGCAGGGACACGTCCGAGGTGCCTTCCAGCGGGAATACCACTCCGCTGTAATAGACCTTGTCAGAAACCGTTCCCAGGAAGCCCCAGACAAGGAACGCCCCTATCAGAAGGACGGCTGTCAGGGCTAGCAAATAAGTGGGCAGAGCCGTTACTTTGAGCGTGCTGCCAATCTGATCGGGGGACTGTAGCTTCTTCTGGCGACTGTCCTGGCTGAAAGGGTTCTGGCTAATCATACACAAAGCTAACAATAATAGGCTTTTAATGCAAATTAATTTTTTTAAAAAAGTAGTGGCATATTCCGGCTAGAATGAGTATCTTTGTATGATTTAAAACACACACTGATAAAACAATGAAAGCAGTCGTAAAAACCGATTTCCAGCTTCCCGGTCAGGAATCCAAGTACACGGGAAAAGTTCGCGATGTTTACAGCCTTAACAACGGTTATCTGGTGATGGTGGCCACGGACCGCATCTCCGCCTTTGACGTGGTTCTGCCCGAGGGCATCCCCTACAAGGGACAGGTCCTGAACCAGATTGCCGCCCAGTTCCTGGACCTCACCCAGGACATCCTTCCCAACTGGAAAGTGGCCACGGTAGACCCTATGGTTACCATTGGCTACCGCTGCGAGCCCTACAAGGTGGAAATGGTAGTGCGCGGTTACCTGGCCGGCCACGCCTGGCGTGAGTACAAGGCCGGAAACCGTACCCTTTGCGGTGTCACCCTGCCCGAGGGCCTCAAGGAGAACCAGAAACTCCCTCAGCCCATCATCACCCCCACCACCAAGGCGGCCGAAGGACACGACGAAGACATCAGCAAGGAGGAAATCATTGCCCAGGGCATTGTCCCGGCCGATGAATACGAACAGCTTGAAAAATACACCCTGGCCCTGTTCCAGCGCGGAACTGAGATTGCTGCCAAGAAAGGCCTCATCCTGGTGGACACCAAGTATGAGTTTGGCAAGCGCAACGGCCAGATTGTCCTGATGGACGAGATTCACACCCCGGATTCTTCCCGTTATTTCTATGCCGATGGCTACGCCGAGCGCCTGGCCAAGGGTGAGCACCAGAAGCAGCTCTCCAAGGAGTTCGTACGCGAATGGCTGATGGCCGGCGGCTTCCAGGGCAAGGAAGGACAGAAGGTCCCCGAGATGACCCCGGAGGTTGTGAACGGAATCACCGAAAGATACATCGAGCTCTACAACAAGCTCAGCGACAAGCCCTTCGAGCGCACCGAGTGCGAGAATGTGGCCGCCCGCATTGAAAAGAACATCCTGGACTTCCTCAAAACCTGCTAAGTTATGATCGATCGCTACTCTAGAAAAGTGATGCGGGACGTCTGGACCGAAGAGAATAAGTTCGGCGCCTACCTGGAAGTGGAAACCCTCTCCTGCGAAGCCTGGAGCAAACTGGGCGTGATTCCCGCAGAGGATGTGGAGAAGATCCGCGCCAACGCCCGCTTTGAGGTAAGCCGCATCCGCGAGATTGAAGAGCAGACCCGCCACGATGTGGTGGCCTTCACCCGTGCCGTGAGCGAGAGCCTGGGTGAGGAGCGCAAGTGGGTTCACTACGGCCTCACCTCCACCGACGTGGTGGACACCGCCAACGGTTACCTGCTCAAGCAGGCCAACGCCATTCTCCGCAAAGACCTGGAGGAGTTCCTGGAAGTGCTGCGCCGCCGCGCCCTGGAGTTCAAGGCAACTCCCTGCATCGGCCGCACCCACGGTATCCACGCCGATATCACTTCCTTCGGCCTTAAGTGGGCTCTCTGGTATGAAGAAATGAAGCGCAACATCGAGCGCTTTGACTATGCCGCCGCCGGTGTCGAGGCCGGTAAGATGAGCGGTGCCGTTGGAAACTTTGCCAACATTCCTCCGTTCATTCAGGACTATGTCTGCGGTAAGTTGGGCATTGCATCGGCCAATATCTCTACCCAGGTGCTGCAGCGTGACCGCCACGCCTGCTATGTGGGCACCCTGGCCCTCATTGCTTCCACCTTGGAGCAGATGGCTTTCGAGGTGCGCAACCTCCAGCGTACGGAAGTCCGCGAGGTGGAAGAGGCTTTCCGCAAGGGCCAAAAGGGTTCCAGCGCTATGCCTCACAAGCGCAATCCCATCAGTTCAGAAAATATCGTTGGCTGCGCCCGCGTGATGCGCGGCTATATGGCCACCGCCTACGAGAACGTGGCCCTCTGGCACGAGCGTGACATATCCCACTCCAGCACGGAGCGTATCGTTCTTCCTGATGCCACCGAACTCCTGGACTATATGCTCCAGCGTTTCAAGGGCATCCTGGACAACCTGGTGGTGTACCCGGAGACTATGATGGCCAACATCTACCGCACCCGCGGCGTCATCTTTGCCCAGCGCGTGATGAACGCCCTCATTGCCAAGGGTCTCTCCCGCGAGCAGGCCTACGACACCGTTCAGCCCATCGCTATGGATGCCTGGACCAATAATAAGGATTACAAGACCCTCCTGGAGGCATCCGAAGACGTTACAAAGAAATTGTCCAAGGCAGAGCTGGATGATTGCTTCACCTTGGACTATTATTTCAAGTACGTCGACGAGATTTTCTCTCGCGTGGGTATTGCCTAGTAGCGCACTACGGTAGCATCGCGGTCCGGTCCCACGGATACAATCTTGATCCGGCAACCGGTCTCCTTCTCAATATAGGAGATATACTGTTTGAAGGCCTCGGGGAAATCCTCGTAACGGCGGAGTCCGCTGAGCGAGGTTTTCCATCCGGGGAATTCTTTATATACGGGTTTCACGTGCTCACCGCCGTCGTAAGGGAAGTTGGTGATGGTCTTGCCGTTCTCTTCGTAAGCCACGGCCACCTTGATGGTGTCAAAGGTGTCCAGCACGTCGGACTTCATCATAATGAGGTCCGTTACGCCGTTCATCATCACGGTATACTTGAGGGCTACCATATCCAGCCAGCCGGTGCGGCGGGGACGGCCCGTGGTGGCGCCAAACTCGTGGCCAATCTGGCGGAGGCGCTCGCCGTCTTCGTCAAACAGTTCCGTAGGGAAGGGGCCGCTGCCCACGCGGGTGCAGTAGGCCTTGAAGATGCCGTACACGTTGCCTACGCGGGAAGGAGCAATGCCCAGGCCCGTGCAGACGCCGGCGGTAAGGGTGTTGGAAGAAGTGACAAACGGATACGTTCCAAAGTCGATGTCCAGCAGGGAACCCTGGGCGCCTTCGGCCAGGATGGGCGTGCCTTTGTCCAGGGCCTCGTTCACATACACCTCGGTGTCGATGAAGGGGAAGCGCTTGAGGGACTCGATGGCGGCCATCCACTGCTTCTCGTACTCGGTGATGTCGTACTGGAAGTCGTACTGGGCCAGCAGACCCTGGTGCTTTTTCTTGAGGGCGTTGTACTTGTCCACAAATTCCGGGGTCAGGATGTCGCCCACGCGCAGACCGTTTCGGCCCGTCTTGTCCATATAGGTGGGGCCGATGCCCTTGAGGGTGGAACCAATCTTGGACTTGCCCTTGGCGGCTTCGCTGGCGGCGTCCAGCATACGGTGGGTGGGAAGGATGAGGTGGGCACGCTTGGAGATGACCAGCTTGTCGGTGATGCTTCCCGCCATCTTCTCGATGGCTTCGATCTCTTCCAGCAGAATCACGGGGTCAATGACCACGCCGTTGCCAATCACGTTCACCGTTCCTTTGCGGAAAATGCCGGAAGGAACCGTGTGAAGCACAAAGTGGTCACCGCCGAAGACCAGGGAGTGGCCGGCGTTGGGGCCACCCTGGAAGCGGGTCACCATCTTGTAGGCGGGCGTGAGCACGTCCACTACTTTGCCTTTTCCCTCGTCTCCCCACTGGAGTCCGAGCACTACATCTAACTTGTTCTTTTCCATTATGGTTTAAGGTTTAATTGTCTTAGTTGATGAACAGGAGTTCGCGATACTTGGGCAGCGGCCAGAGGTCGTTGTCCACAATCTCTTCCAGTTTGTCAATGGGCCGGCGGATGGCTTCCAGGCGCTCTGCGATGGCGTAGTAGGCGGTGGCCTTCTCATACTCGTTCTCCAGAACGTTGGCGGCCTTGCGGGCCTCTACCATCTCGTCCACCTTGGTGGTAATCTCAGATACCAGCGAGGAGATGTTGCGTACCAGATCCAGGGCCACTTTGGCCTGGGCTTCGTAGGTTTCGGGGCACACATCCTTCATCAGCTTCACGTTGTTCAGGAGCTTGGTCTGGTAGGCCAGGGCGGCGGGGATGATATGGTTGGTGGCCATACGTCCCATTACGCGGGCCTCAATCTGGATCTTCTTTGTGTACATCTCCCACTTCACCTCGTTGCGGGCCTGCAGTTCCTTGAGGTTGTAGATGCCCAGGGAAGTGAAGAGTTCCACGGACTCGGGCTTGGTGAAGGCCTTGAACATCTCGGGAACGCGGGTTTCGGTATCCAGGCCGCGGCGGGCGGCTTCCTTCTTCCATTCTTCGGAGTAGCCGTTGCCATCGAAGCAAACCTTGTCAATGACGGAACGGATGATGGGCTTGAGCACATCCATTGCAGCCACGTCCAGCGGCTTTCCGGCGGCCAGCTCCTTGTCCAGGGCGGCCTTGAACTCGATGAGCTGCTGGGCCACGGCGGCGTTGAGCACGGTCATAGCACCGGCGCAGTTGGAGCTGGAGCCCACGGCGCGGAACTCGAAACGGTTACCGGTGAAGGCGAAGGGAGAGGTGCGGTTGCGGTCCGTATTGTCCAGGAAAATCTGGGGGATTTCCACAATGCCCACGGAAGCGCCCTTCTTGCCGGCAATCTCGATGGGAGTGCCGGAGGGAACTTCCAGCAGTTTGTGCAGCACCTCGGTCATAGCCTGACCCAGGAAGGCCGATACGATTGCGGGCGGAGCCTCGTTGGCACCCAGACGGTGGGCGTTGGTGGCGCTGGCGATGCTGGCCTTGAGCAGTGCGTTGTGGCGCTGCACGGCGGCAAGTACGTTTACAAAGAAGATGATGAACTGCAGGTTGCTCTTGGCGTCCTTGCCGGGAGCCATCAGGAGGGTGCCGGTATCGGTACCCAGCGACCAGTTGTTGTGCTTGCCGGAACCGTTGATGCCGGCGAAGGGTTTCTCGTGAAGAAGGACCACAAAACCGTGTTTCCGGGCTACGCGGTTCATGGTGTTCATAATCATCTGGTTCTGGTCGTTGGAGAGGTTGCACTCGCCAAAGATGGGAGCAAACTCAAACTGGTTGGGAGCAACCTCATTGTGACGGGTCTTGAGCGGAATGCCCAGTTTGTAGCCTTCGAACTCCAGGTCCCGCATAAAGGCGGCCACACGGGTGGGGATGGCACCGAAGTAATGGTCGTCCAACTGCTGGTTCTTGGAGGAGGCGTGGCCCATCAGCGTGCGGCCGGTAAGCATCAGGTCCGGACGGGCGGCGTAGAGGTCTTCGTCTACCAGGAAGTATTCCTGTTCCCAGCCCAGGTAGGAAATCACTTTCTTGACCCTGGGGTTGAAGAGCTTGCAAATGGGAACGGCGGCGTCGGAAACGGCTTTGAGGGCCTTCTTGAGCGGAGCCTTGTAGTCCAGGGCTTCTCCGGTATAGGAGATGAAGATGGTGGGGATGCACAGGGTGTCGTCCTGGATGAAGACCGGGGAGGTGGGGTCCCAGGCGGTGTAGCCGCGGGCCTCGAAGGTGGCGCGGAGACCGCCGCTGGGGAAGGACGATGCATCCGGTTCCTGCTGGATGAGGGCCTTGCCGTTGAAGGATTCAATCATACCGCCCTTGCGGTCGTACTCCATCAGGGAGTCGTGCTTCTCGGCAGTTACTTCCGTCAGGGGCTGGAACCAGTGGGTGATGTGCGTCACGCCGTGGCTCAGGGCCCATTCCTTCATACCGTCGGCCACCTCGTCTGCAATGGACAAATCCAGAGGGGTGCCGTTGTCGATGCAGTCCACCAGGGCCTCGTAAACCTTGATATCCAGGTACTTGCGCATCATTTCGCGGTTGAACACCAGTTCGCCGAAATACTTGGACGGCAGGCTGGCGGGAGCCACTACTTCCAGTGCTCTTTTCTTGAAGGCGTCTTGAACGACGTCAAATCTAAGTTTGCTCATATACTTGGTTGTTGTGTCTGTCTATTAAGCGAATTCGTCCCAGCTCTTGATGGGAATGCTGTCAATGTCCACGGTGCAGAAGGCCGATATGAAGGCAATGGCCAGGCGGGCATTGGTCACCAGCGGGATGTTGAGGTCGATGGCTGCGCGGCGGATCTTGTAGCCGTTGGACAGTTCGCGAGGGGTGAGGTCCTTGGGGATGTTCACCACCAGGTCAATCTCTTTGCGGTGCAGCAGATCCAGGGCCTGCGGCTCCTTGTCGGGCTCGCTGGGCCAGTGGACGAGGGTGTTGGGAACGCCGTTCTCCGTGAGGTAGCGGGAGGTGCCGCCGGTGGCGAACAGCTTGTAGCCGTGGTTCACCAGCATACGGGCGGCCGGGAGCATATCGGCCTTCTGTCTGGGCGTACCCGTAGACAGGAGGATGTTCTGCTTGGGTACCCGGTAACCTACCGAGAGCATCGACTCCAGGATGGCGGTGGGCACATCGTCTCCGATGCAGCCTACCTCGCCGGTAGAGGCCATATCCACACCCAGCACGGGGTCGGCCTTCTGGAGGCGGTTGAAGGAGAACTGGGAAGCCTTGATGCCCACGCAGTCCAGGTCGAAGAGGTCCTTGGACGGAGGCGTCACTTTCTCTCCCAGCATAATCTTGGTGGCCAGTTCTACGAGGTTGATCTTGAGCACCTTGCTCACGAACGGGAAACTGCGGCTGGCGCGCAGGTTGCACTCGATTACCTTCACATCGTTCTCCTTGGCCAGGTATTGGATGTTGAAGGGACCGGAGATGTGCAGGCCGGCGGCAATCTGGCGGCTGATGCGCTTGATGCGGCGCACGGTCTCCACGTACAGTTTTTGCGGCGGGAACTGGATGGTGGCGTCACCGGAGTGGACTCCGGCAAACTCCACGTGCTCGCCAATGGCGTAGGCTATGATCTGACCGTGGTCGGCCACGGCGTCGAATTCAATTTCCTTGGCGTTTTCAATGAAGCGGCTCACTACCACGGGGTGCTCCTGGGAGACCGTGGCGGCCAGCTGCAGGAAGCGCTCCAGCTCTTCCTGGTTGGAACAAATGTTCATCGCTGCGCCGGAGAGCACATAGGAAGGTCTCACCAGTACCGGGAAGCCCACGCGGCCAATGAACTGGTCAATATCGGCCTGGGAGGTGAGTTCGCCCCATTCGGGCTGGTCCACGCCCAGACCATCCAGCATAGCGGAGAACTTCTTGCGGTCTTCGGCCCGGTCAATGTCTTCGGCCGATGTACCCATCAGGCGGATGCCCCGGTTGGCCAGCTTCACGGCCAGGTTGTTGGGGATCTGTCCGCCGGTGGAAACCACCACGCCCTTGGGCGATTCCATAGCCACCACATCCAGGACGCGCTCGAAGGAGAGTTCGTCAAAGTACAGGCGGTCGGTTACGTCGTAGTCCGTGGAAACGGTTTCCGGGTTGTAGTTGACCACTACGCTGCGGTAGCCGTGGTTGCGGATGGTCTTGACGGCCTGCACGCAGCACCAGTCAAACTCCACGGAGGAACCGATGCGGTAGGCGCCGGAACCCAGCACCACCACGCCTTCGCGGCTGTCCTCGCTGCCGGGAGCCACATCGTGCTCCGTGGCCTGGTAGGTCATATAGAGGTAGTTGGTCTCGGCGGGGAATTCGCCGGCCAGGGTGTCAATCTGCTTGACATAGGGGACGATGCCCAGGGACTCGCGGCGGGCGCGGACGGCCAGGCCTTCCGGCTTGCCATCCTTGCCGGCGGTGGCGCGGGCAATCTGGAAATCGGAGAAGCCGTATACCTTGGCGCGGCGCAGGAGGTCGGCCGGGAGGCTCTCCACGCTGTACCCCTGGAGCTGCTGATCCAGATGGATGATGTTGAGCAGCTTCAGGAGGAACCAGCGATCTATCTTTGTAAGTTCGTGTATCCGTTCCACGGTATAACCCTGGTGCATAGCCTCGCAGATGGCGAAGATGCGCATATCGGTGGGTTCGCGGAGGGCCTTGTCCAGGTCCTGGAAGGGGAGGGGACGGTTCTCTACGAAGCCGTGCATACCCTGACCTATCATACGCAGGCCCTTCTGGATGGCCTCCTCGAAGGTACGGCCGATGGACATTACCTCACCCACGGACTTCATACTGGAACCAATCTCACGGTCTACGCCGTGGAATTTGCCCAGGTCCCAGCGGGGAATTTTGCAAACCACGTAGTCCAGGGCGGGCTCAAAGTAGGCCGATGTGGTCTGGGTTACGCTATTGCGGAGGTCGAACAGACCCTTGCCCAGGCCCAGCTTGGCGGCAATGAAGGCCAGGGGATAGCCGGTGGCCTTGGAAGCCAGGGCCGAAGAGCGGCTCAGACGGGCGTTCACCTCAATGACGCGGTAGTCCTCCGAGTTGGGGTCGAAGGCATACTGCACGTTGCACTCGCCCACGATACCCAGGTGGCGCACAATCTTGATGGCCAGGCAGCGGAGGAAGTGGTATTCCTCGTTGGAGAGGGTCTGGGAGGGAGCAATCACAATACTTTCACCCGTGTGGATGCCCAGCGGGTCAAAGTTTTCCATATTACAGACGGTGATGCAGTTGTCGTAGGCATCCCGCACCACTTCGTATTCAATTTCTTTCCAGCCCTTCAAGCTCTTCTCCACCAGCACCTGGGGAGAGAAGGAGAAGGACTTTTCGGCCAGCTTCAGAAGCTGGGCTTCGTCGTCGCAGAAGCCGGATCCCAGACCGCCCAGGGCAAAGGCCGAGCGAAGGATCACGGGATAGCCCAGTTCGGCCGCAGCCTTCTTGGCTTCTTCTATGGAGGAGCAGGCTACGCTGCTGATGGTCTTGACGTCAATCTCATCCAGTTTCTCTACAAAGAGTTCGCGGTCTTCCGTGTCGATGATGGTCTGGACGGGCGTTCCCAGCACCTGCACGCCGTAGCGCTCCAGCACGCCGCTCTTGTAGAGCTGGATGCCGCAGTTGAGGGCCGTCTGGCCGCCGAAGGAGAGGAAGATGCCGTCCGGACGCTCCTTGCGGATGACTTTTTCTACAAAGTCGGGCGTTACGGGCAGGAAGTAAATCTTGTCGGCAATGCCTTCGCTGGTCTGCACGGTGGCAATGTTGGGGTTGATCAGGACGGTCCGGATGCCTTCTTCGCGAAGGGCCTTGAGGGCCTGGGAGCCGGAGTAGTCAAACTCACCGGCCTCGCCAATCTTGAGGGCACCGGAACCCAGTACCAGCACGGTGGAGATGGCCTTCTTGGGCTGGGTCTGCGGAATGGCCTTCTGCAGGTGGCCGCTGATGGGAGCGCGACCGTCCGAGAGGGGCTGCTCCATCAGGTCTGCAAAGCGGTCGAAGAGGACCTCGGTATCCAGCGGGCCGCCGTTGGCTTCCGGGTGGAACTGGACGGAGAACCAGGGCATAGACTCGTGTTCCATACCTTCGTTGGAACCGTCGTTCATATTGACCAGCAGGGGCCTCCAGCCTTCCGGGAGGGAGTCGTTGGCAATGGCGTAACCGTGGTTCTGGCTGGTGATGAAGCACTCGGTGGTGCCGTTCAGGCGCACCGGCTGGTTGTGGCCGCGGTGGCCGTATTTGAGTTTATAGACGCGGGCGCCGGCGGCGATGCCCAGGAGCTGGTTGCCCAGGCAGATGCCCATAATGGGCTTTACCGGGCGGCCTTCCTTGGTGGCCTTCAGGCCATCGGCCAGTACTTTTCTCAGGATGTCCACGGCTTCCTTGCACTGCTCGGGGTTGCCCGGGCCGTTGCTCAGGAACAGGCCGTCGTATTCCATATTGGTATAGTCGTAGTTCCACGGGACGCGGATGACTTCCAGGTTTCTGGACAGGAGGCAGCGGATGATATTGTATTTGCAGCCGCAGTCTACCAGCACCACCTTCTTGCGAGGGGTCTGGGCCGGGAGGTAGTGGATGACCTCGCGGCAGGAGACTTCGGCCACGAAGTTGTGGTCTTCGTACGTGTCGGTTCCGGCTTCTTCGGCCTGTCCTTCCATCACGATGCGTCCGCGCATCACGCCCTTTTCGCGGAGGGCCTTGGTGAGGGCGCGGGTGTCAATGCCGGTGATGGCGGGGATGTCTTCCCGCTTGAGCCAAGCTTCCAGGTTCTCTTCTGCGTTCCAGTGGCTGTAGGCGCTGCTGTAATCGGCCACTACCAAAGCGCGGGCGTAGATGTGACTGCCCTCGAAGTTCTCTTCCAGGCCGCCTTCTTCCTTGCCGTGCGGCGGTACGCCGTAGTTGCCGATGAGCGGGAAAGTGGACACCAGGATCTGACCGGCGTAAGAAGGGTCAGTCAGGCTTTCCGGGTAGCCGGTCATAGCCGTGTTGAACACCACTTCTCCGGAGGTGTTCCGGAGGCTTCCAAATGCGGTCCCTTCGTAGCGGGAGCCGTCTTCCAATATCAAGGATGCTTTCATACGCAAAAAAAGCCGGTTCCTCCAACGGGGAGAACCGGTAAACTGTAGAGTATAATAGCTGTCAGTGCAACAATGCCCAGCCGGGTGGACACAAGGACGCTAAAGGGTATCTTTGTTACACTACTCACGGGATGCAAAGTTAGTGAAAAAAATTAAAAAAAAGAAAAAGGAGACCCAAATTTTGAGTCTCCTTTTTTCAACCTTTGGGTCGCAAAACTTACTTTTTGCGGCTCTTGTATCTCTGATAGAACATATCCACACGGCCGGCGGTGTCCACAAGCTTCACCTTGCCCGTGTAGAACGGGTGGGAAGTGTTGGAAATTTCCAGCTTCACCAGCGGGTACTCAACGCCCTCGACAGTGAGGGTCTCCTTGGAAGGAGCGCAGCTGCGAGTCACGAAGACGGTGTCATTGGACATATCCTTGAAAGCTACAAGACGGTAGGTTTCGGGATGAATTCCTTTCTTCATTTTACGTAAAAAATATAATTGTTAACAATTTTGGACCGCAAAGATAGGAATAGTTTACGGGATTTCCAAATTATTTCATTCTGTACGGCGCATCTTCGTACAGGAGATACCTCTTGGCCTTGCGGATCCACTTCTGCTCTTCTACCTTCACGTGCTCCTGGACCACGTCAAAGGAGATGTCCTCCTTGAGGTAGGCTTCCAGGACCGGGTCTGCGAGCTTGGTCCAGAACGCGGGGTCAAACTCGAAGGCCGAATAGTGCTCCCGGAACCAGCGCATCAGGTGCAGGGTGTGCAGCAGGCTGTGGTAGGGCTCGCCGGGCACCAGCATAATCTGGAAGCCCTGGCAGCGCTCTCCGGCGTATCGGCCCGCAGAAGGTGTAAAGGAACAAGGTCTGAGCAACGCGCCGTGCGCCTGGGGCAGTTCTTCGGGCCTCAGCGGTTTCACGAACGGTGCACCTATATATTCATAAGGTCTCGCCGTGCCAATGCCGGGGGTGACGGTGGTGTTGTTCCAAAGGCCGCCGCCGCAGTAGAGGTAGGAACTGAACAGGCCGGGGATGTCGCTGGCCGGGGCTATGGTCCAGGGCATCAGTTGCCGGCTCTGGTCCGTAGCCATGGCCGATATCACGTGGATGGGGAACTTGGCTCCGATCTCGGAGGCGTACAGGTTCACCAGTTCTCCCAGCGTGAGGCCGTGCCGGTGCGCTACCTGGGGCACGAACATTTCTCCGCTCACGGCCGGGATGGAGCCTTCCACTACTCGGCCCGAAGGATTGATGTGGTCCACGATGTAGAGAGAGGGGGCCTCTTCTCCCAAAAGACGCAGCGCATCCATAAGCTGCATCACGTCTTTGGTATAGTTGAAGTACCTCACGCCCACATCCTGGATCTCCACCACCACAGCGTCCAGGGCCTGCAACTGATCGGCCTCAAAGACTATGTGGTTGGTGCCGGGCGTGAGTTCCGCCTCGCGGGGGTTGAACACCGTGGCCAGGTTGCCCCGCTCACGGAAGATGTCCCACATCCATCGGCCCTTTCCGGTATCCCAGCAGTTCTGGGTACAGAAGCAGCCTACCTTGCCGTACAGCAAGGCTTTGTCCAGCTGGTCTTCCAGGGGGGTGGTTCGGAACGAAAACATAGAAGAGATGCCCGGTCAAGCCGGGCATGACGTTAACCGATAATTTTCTTTGCTACTGCGATTACCTCGTTGCCCAGGGCCTCGGCGGCTTCCATTGTGGAGGCTTCGGAGTAGATGCGGATGATGGGCTCCGTGTTGGACTTGCGCAGGTGGACCCAGGTCTTGTTGGCCTCGAAGTTGATCTTGACGCCGTCTATGTCGTTGATGTTTTCCTTGGCGTAGATGACCTTGAGTTCATTGAGAATCTTCTCGATGAGGGCGCTGTCGGAGAGCTGGATCTTGTTCTTGGCAATGAAGTACTGAGGGTAGGTCTTCTTGAGCTCGCTCACTTTCATCTTCTTGTGGGCCAGGTTGCTCAGGAAGAGGGCTACGCCTACCATAGCGTCGCGGCCGGCGTGGATGGCGGGATAGATGACGCCTCCGTTGCCTTCGCCGCCGATGAGGGCGCCTACCTCGTGCATCTTGGTGGTAACGTTCACCTCACCTACGGCCGATGCGTAGTACTTGCCGCCGTGCTTCTCCGTTACGTCGCGGAGGGCGCGGGTGCTGGAAAGGTTGGAAACGGTAGCGATGGGCTTTCCTTCCTTCTGGGCCAGTTCGCACAGATAGTCTGCCACGCTTACCAGGGTATATTCTTCTACGAAGGGCTCACCGTTCTCGCAGATGAAGGCCAGACGGTCTACATCAGGGTCTACGGATACGCCCAGGTCTGCTTTTTCTTTCTTGACGGTTTCGCACAGGTCAACCAGGTTGGCGGGGAGGGGTTCCGGGTTGTGGGCGAAGTCTCCGGTGGGGTTGCAGTTGAGTTCGATGCACTTTACGCCCAGGCGCTTGAGGAGGCGGGGCATAATGATGCCGCCCACGGAGTTGATGGCGTCTACCACCACCGTGAACTTGGCGGCCTTGATGGCCTCAGCGTCCACGGCGGGGAGGGCCAGGACGGCGTCCAGGTGCTTGTCGGTGAAGTCTTCTTCTTCGATGTTGCCCAGCTGGTCAACCTCTGCAAAGTTGAAGTCCTCTTTCTCTGCCAGATCCAGCACGGCCTGGCCTTCAACGGCGGTGAGGAATTCTCCCTTGTCGTTGAGGAGCTTGAGGGCGTTCCACTGGCGCGGGTTGTGGCTGGCGGTGAGGATGATGCCGCCATCGGCCTTGGCAAAAAGGACGGCCATTTCCGTGGTGGGGGTGGAGGCGAAACCGCACTTGACCACGTCTATTCCGCAGCCGATGAGGGTGCCCACTACCAGTTGTTCCACCATATCTCCGCTCATACGGGCGTCTTTACCTACTACTATTTTATAGCGTTCCCCGTTGTTGGGTTTGGCCTTGCGCTGAGGCAGGGTGGCGGCATAAGCAGCCGTAAACTTGACAACGTCTACAGGAGTGAGTGAATCGCCGGGCTGGCCACCGATGGTGCCGCGGATGCCGGAAATGGATTTGATAAGAGTCATGTTTTGGTCAATTAAATTCGTTAAATCGTACAAAGTTATTAAATTTGCGCCCCAATTACAAATTGACTATGCAAGGTTTCTGGACCATCTTGATGCTTGTGTTTTCGAACGTGTTTATGACGTTCGCCTGGTACGGCCACCTCAAATTGCAGGAGATGAAGATCTCCACCGGCTGGCCCCTCATCCTTATCATCCTGTTTTCCTGGGGGATAGCCTTCTTCGAGTACTGCCTCACCGTCCCCGCCAACCGGATCGGATTCATAGGAAACGGCGGCCCCTTCAACCTGATGCAGCTCAAAGTAATCCAGGAAGTCATCTCCCTTACCATCTTCACGGTCATCGTCACCTTTTTATTTAAAGGTACGCCCCTCCAGTGGAACCACATCGCCGCCTTCGTCTGTATGGTCCTGGCTGTTTTTTTCGTGTTCCTGAAATAAAAAATTTGGAGATTCAGATTTTTATCGTACCTTTGCATTCCCAACCCGCTGGGTTCGTATAACGGTTAGTACTCGAGATTCTCAATCTCGCAATAGGAGTTCGATTCTCCTACCCAGTACCAAAACATCCGACGCAACCGCGCCGGATTTTTTTATGCCTACACCCCTCCCATCTCATTCACGACCCACCCCATCCCGGACCGGACCCCTTGTCGTCATGGCCGACTCCGATCGGCCATCTCCCGCGCACGGATTTGCCCCTCCTGGTGCTCGGAACCTGGTATTCCCCCTTCCCGAGCACGAAAACGGCCTTATTGGTGCTCGGAACCTGGTATTTCCCCTTCCCGAGCACGAAATCGCCCCTCCCGGTGCTCGGAATGCACCCTCATCCCGGGCATTGCCCCGGGATCTCCCGTCCAGAGCGCAGTAGACGTGCCATTATCTGTCCCGTCTACCGCACCTCCCCGTCATTCTTGACGCCGCAGCCAGCAAAAATCGCCAAAAGTGCAGGCTGTCACGTCATGCGGAACGCCGCAGCCAGCAAAAAAGGCCAAAAGTGCTGGCTGTCAGGTTATGGTTCGGTGGAGATATAAGGATCAGAAGAAGCGCGGGAGACAGTGCAACGCCCAGAAAAGCTTTGGGTGCGGTGCAAGAGCCTCTGCCAGCGGTTACGCCTCGTTTGCCTGTGGGCAAACGCCGCGCCCTTTCTTTAACCTACACCCCACCAGCGGTGCCAATGGCAACGTTCGTCACATGCCCTTAGGTTCAAAGGTTGGCACACATTTATTCGGGGGTCGGGTGCCGGGCCTTCGGCCCAGATAGGAAAATACCGTGAGATGGGTCATGGACCGCTGGCACTTAAGTCAATGATCATGTGATAGTTAACCACTATAACCCCCTTTCTCGAGATGGGGGTTTATGTATCTATTCTGTTGATTTATTGTGTGTTAAGTGCCAGACCCAAACTCCGTCACTTCCTTTTTTCTCTGCTTGAAGTGGGCAACGGGCAAACCCTGCATGGGCCCTTTAATGGAGCCCGTGCAGGGGTTGTTCCGTAGCAGCCGGATGTCGCATACTCCGGCTGCGGTGCCTTCCGTTCCTTTACCTTTCCCTCACAGCGGGCAACAGACGAAGTCTGTAGCCGCCGAGCCTCGTTACCGAGGCGGCGGTGCCCGTTTATCGGCCTAACGGTCCAAACCGTGGGACGTTAGGCAGGAATACATACCTAAACCATACCTAACGGTCCAAACCGTGGGACGTTAGGCAGGAATACGTACCTAAACCATACCTATCGGTCCAAACCTTGGGACGTTAGAGCAGTAGCGGTCCTACAGCTGGAGGAGTGGAAAGGCGGCGAGGAGAGTGTCTTCGCGGGTGTTGGGGGTGGATTCGAGGAGGCGGCCGGCGGGGGTGAGGGCCAGTACGCGGTGGGCGATGGCCAGCGCGTCGTTGAGGTCGTGGGAGGTGAAGAGGACGGCCATCCCGGTCTTGCGGGCGAGGTCCCGTACGGCGCTCAGCAGCAGCTGCCGCTCTTCGGGATTCAGATCGCGGGTGGGGTTGTCCAGGATCAGGACTTCCACCTTTCGGTTCAGGGCGGCGGCCAGGCAGTATTTGATGCGGCCCACAGTATCCAACTCTTTCCATTGGCAGCCCGGCTTAAGTCCCAGCAGGGCCTGGGCGCCTTCTACGCGGGCATTCAAACGCAAAAATAACGGCCTTCTGAAGGAGACCAGAACGCATTCCGGGCGGCGGCTTAGCTCCCGGAGAATTGGACGGCAACCGCTGCGGCCGGTGAGCAGCACGCACTCGCCGGAACCTAGATGGAAAGTGTGGGGACCCAGGTTGTACTCCGTCATTGCAACTTGCGGGAGGGGATGAGGGCCATCAGGAAGCCTACGCCGGCAACGCCCACCACCGTCCAGAGCAAGTCGGACGCCTGGAGCACCACCGGATAGGAATTCACGATGAAATTGCCGGGCATCGGAACCAGGCCCCAGCGCTGCTGTGCCAGGACCAGCAACACGCCCAGAACCAGGCCAATAGCCATTCCCAGCAGCGACACCAGCCAGCCTTCCAGCAGGAAGATTTGGCGGAGCAGGGGTTCCGGGGCGCCCATAGCGCGGAGGGTTCCCGTATCGGCCTTCTTCTCTATGACCAGCATCTTGAGGGAACTGTATATATTAAAGGCCACCAGCAGCACAATGAAAATGAGGATGAGGTAGATGGCCAGTTTCTCGTAGCGCATCATCCGGTACAGGGATTCGTCCTGCTGCACGCGGCTGAGCACGCGGTAAGAGGACCCCAGATGGGCCGATAAGTCTTTCTGCACGGCATCGGCCTTTCCCGGAGCCGTCCAGATGTCCAGGGAGGAAACTTCGGTCTCGTATTCCAGCAGATTCCGCATCAGGCCGATGGGAACCAGCATCAGGCGGGCGTCTACGTCTGCATTGACGGAGAAGACCCCGGCCAGGCGCAGTTTGGCGCTGCGGAGGGAGGCCGAAGGGTTGGCCAGCGATACCGCCTTGGTGCGGGAAGGGTAGTAGACCTCGATGGGCGTGATGAAGCGGGGGCTCAGGCCCAGGCTGTGGGCCAGGCCGGCGCCCGCCACGCCAAAGGAAAGGTCTTCCCGCTGGAAGGCCCAGGAACCGTCGATGAGGTGGTCCTTCAGGAGGGATTCTTCCTGGGCTACCTCGTCCAGGCCCTTGAGGCGGGCCAGGCTCTGCTTGCCTTCATAGGATAGGAAAACCTGCTCTTCCAGCACGCTGGAGAAGCGGGTTACGCGTTCATCCGTGAGCAGGCCGCCGAAGGTGGCGCTGTCCGGAGTGAACACCTTGCCCGTGGCCGGACGCACCACAAGGTCTGCCTTTGCGTCGGCCAGGGAGTTGGCTACCAAATCGTTGAATCCGTTGAAAACGGAGAGGATGATGACCAGGGCCGCCGTGCCCACCGCCATACCGGCTACCCCTATACCCGAAATCATATTGATGACATTGTACGATTTGCGGGCAAAGAGATAACGGAAGGCGAATCTCAGCGGCAGGTTCACTTTTTCAAGAGTTCTTCAATGTGCTGGGCGTAGTCCAGGGAAGTATCCAGAAGGAAAACCAGTTCGGGTACAATGCGGAACTGCTTGGCCACCACGTGACCCAGCTCTCCGCGGAGGGCTTTGTTGTTCTCTTCCAGCAGGGCCATCACCGGCTCCTGCTTCTCGGAAGGGAAGATGCTCACGAAAACCTTGGCAACCGACAGGTCCGGGCTCACACGGACCTCGCTTACCGTCACCAGGGCGCCGTCAAAGGCGGCCATACCCTTGGACCGGATAATCTCTGCCAGGTCTTTCTGGATTTCGCGGGCAACCTTGAGTTGCCGGGTGCTTGCGGGTTTTTCCATTACTTGACGTGAATGATAAAGTAGTTCTTCTTACCCTTCTGGGCCAGGATGTAGTGACCGTTGACAATATCGGCCTTGGTTACCTCGGCGTTGATGTCCGTCACCTTGTCCTTGTTGATGGCGATGCCGTTGCCCTGGATCATCTTGCGGGCTTCTCCCTTGGAGGGGAGGATGGCGGTCTTCACGGCCAGCAGGTCCATAATGTTGCAGGGAAGATCGGCCTCTGTGATGTCGAAGGAAGGGACGTCTCCGAAGACGGCGAGGAAGGTACGCTCGTCCAGTTTCTTGAGGGCCTCGGAGTTGCCGCCGAAGAGCATCTGGCTGGCTTCCAGGGCCTTGTCGTAGGCTTCCTGTCCGTGGCACATTACGGTGACTTCGCGGGCCAGGACTTTCTGGAGCTCGCGGGCGCCGGGGTTCTCGCGGTGGCGGGCAATCAGGTCTTCGATGGTGGGGCGGTCCAGCAGGGTGAAAATCTTGATGTAACGCTCTGCGTCGTCATCGGCCACGTTGAGCCAGAACTGGTAGAACTCGTAGGGCGAGGTGCGTTCTGCGTCCAGCCATACGTTGCCCTTCTCGGTTTTGCCGAACTTGGTGCCATCGGCCTTTCTGATGAGCGGGCAGGTGAGGGCGAAGGATTCTCCGCCTTCGATTCTGCGGATGAGCTCGTTGCCGGTGGTGATGTTGCCCCACTGGTCCGAACCGCCGAACTGCAGGATGCAGCCGCGGTTTTTCCAGAGCCAGTAGAAATCGTAGCCCTGCATAAGCTGGTAGGAGAATTCCGTGAAGGACATACCCTCGCTGGATTCGCGGGAAAGACGCTTTTTCACGGAATCCTTGGCCATCATATAGTTGACGGTGATGTGCTTGCCAATGTCACGGATGAAGTTGATGAAGGTGTAGTCCTTCATCCAGTCGTAGTTATTGACCAGTTCTGCCTTGTTGGGGGCGTCGGAGTCAAAGTCCAGGAAGCGGGCCAGCTGGGCCTTGAGGCAAGCCACGTTGTGGTTGAGGGTTTCCTCGTCCAGGAGGTTGCGCTCTGCGCTCTTCATAGAGGGGTCACCGATCATACCGGTGGCGCCGCCAACCAGGGCGTAGGGCTTGTGGCCGCAGCTTTGGAAATGCTTCAATATCATTACGCTTACCAGGTGGCCGATATGGAGGGAATCGGCGGTGGGGTCAATGCCCACATAGGCCGCCTGAGGGCCTTCCATCAGTTTCTCTTCCGTTCCGGGCATGATGTCCTGGATCATGCCTCTCCACCTGAGCTCTTCTACAAAATTCTTCATACCAACTGTATCTTTTCTAAAAAACGCACAAAGATACGAAAATTTGTGTATTTTTGTCCTGCATTAAGTTAGTAGCTAAGGGATATGAAACGTTTTATTTTTCTTTTTGCTGTGGCCGCTGCCGTGGCCCTCTCAGCCTGTTCCCGTTATGAGACGGTCCAGGGAGACCCCATGGATGTAAAAATCTACACGCTTAAGAACGGTCTTAAGGTGTATATGTCCGTCAACCGGGACGAACCCCGTATTCAAACCTATATGCCCGTCCGCGTGGGCGGCAAGGATGACCCCGCAGACAACACCGGTCTGGCCCACTACCTGGAACATATGATGTTCAAGGGCACGGAGATTCTGGGAACCCAGGATTACGAGGCCGAAAAGCCCCTCCTGGCCCAGATTGACAGCCTGTTCGAGGTATACCGCACCCTCACGGACCCCGCCGAGAGGGAAGCGCTGTACGCCAAGATTGACGCCGTGAGCTATGAGGCATCCAAGCTGGCCATCCCCAACGAGTACGACAAGCTGATGTCCGTGATTGGCTCCGAGGGCTCCAACGCCTTTACCAGCGAAGACGTCACCTGCTATGTGGAAGAGATCCCTTCCAACCAGGTGGAGAACTGGGCCCGCATCCAGGCCGACCGTTTCAAGAACTGCGTCTTCCGCGGATTCCACACGGAGCTGGAGGCGGTGTATGAGGAGAAGAATATGTCTATGATGGACGACGAGGAAAAGGCCATCGACGCCCTCAATGCGATGCTGTTCCCGCACCATCCCTACGGTACCCAGACCGTGATTGGCACCCAGGACCACCTCAAGAATCCTTCCCTGAAGGCCATCCGCAAGCAAAAGGATACCTATTACGTTCCCAACAATATGGCCATCTGCCTGTCCGGTGATTTCGATCCCGACGAGATGGTACGGATCATCGAGAAATACTTTGGCGACTGGGAGCCCAATCCCAACGTGCCTCAGCGCACCGTGGTGGCCGAAGATCCCGTTTCCCAGCCCCTCTCCCGTGACGTTTACGGTTTCGAGGGCGAGTTTGTGCTGATGGGCTGGCGCACCCCCGGCAGCGCCTATGAGAATGCCGAGTACGGAGACCTGGCCAGCGACATCCTTTCCAACGGCCTCGCCGGCCTGATCGATCTGGATGTGATGCAGGCCCAGAAGGTGCTGGATGCATCCGTCTCTCCCTATTCCCGTACAGACTGGGGCCTCCTCCTGGCCGAGGTAAAGCCCAAGGACGGCCAGACCTTGAAAGAGGCCGAAGAGATCATTAAGGAACAGGTGGCCCGCCTGGCTGCCGGAGAATTCTCCGATTCCCTCCTGCAGGCTGCCAAGGCCAACTACCGCCTGGCCATTATGAACAGTATGGAGAACAACCGTTCCCGTGCCGGTTTGATGATGAATTCCTTCGTGGACGGCCGTGACTGGGCCTCCACCGTGGCCAAGATCAAGAATACCGAGGCCATTACCAAGGACCAGATGGTGGCCTGGGCCCAGCAGAACCTGGTGCCCGAGACCTACGCCGTGGTTTACAAGCATTCCGGTCCCGACCCGTCCGTCAAGCGCATCAGTGCCCCCAAGATTACCCCCATTGTCACCAACCGTGACAAGCAGAGCGCCTTCCTCCAGGAGATTGCCAGTGCCCCTGTGGCCCCCATCGAGCCCGTGTTCGTGGACTTTGAGAAAGATATGGTGGTAGACAATTTCGAGGGTATGGAACTCCTCTACAAGCAGAACACCAAGAACGACATTGCCACCCTTACCCTGTGGTTCGATTTCGGAAGCAATGACGACCCTGTTCTCCCTATGGCCTCCGACTACATCCGCTTCCTGGGCTTCCCGGGTATGTCCCCTCAGGATATCCTGGTGGAACTGTACACCCTGGCCTCCAAGTGGAATATGAACGTGAGCTCCGACCTTACCACCCTCACCATCCGCGGCCTGGGCGAGAATACCGCCAAGGTGCTGGATCTGGGTGCTTCGCTGGGACGCCACGCCATTCCGGATTTATCGGCCCTGGATGGTCTGAAGGCCGATATCATCCGCTCCCGTGCCGACGCCAAGAAGCGTCAGGGTGCCTGTAACGCCGCTCTTCAGAACTATATGATGTACGGCCCCGAGCTGATCAAGGCTTCCACCCTTACCAACGAGCAGGTGATGAACCTCACAGCGGCCGATCTGGTGAAGAGCTTTATGCAGCTGTTTGGCTACAAGCACCGCATCCTCTATTACGGACCTGCCTCCCTGGAGGAGGTCAAGGCCATCCTGGCTAACCACAAACTGGGTGAACTGAAGCCCGTGAAGAGCGCGCGTCCTCCCAAGATCCATACCCGTGAACCCAAGGTTTATGTGGGCGACTACAACTCCCGCCAGTTCAGTTATTTGCAGTACTCCAACCGCGGCGAGTCCCTCATTATGGAACAGATTCCTTACATCGATCTGTTCAATGAGTACTACGGTTCCGGTATGAACTCCATCGTGTTCCAGGAGATGCGTGAGTCCCGCGCCCTGGCTTACCGCGCCGGTGCCAGCCTCGTGCTGCCCACTTTCACCAACGACGATTATTATTTCCGCGCCACCATTGCCTCCCAGAACGACAAGCTCCGTAAGGCCGTGGAAGGCTTTGAAGAGATCATCGAGACCCTGCCCGAGTCTCCCGAGAACCTGGAGATTGCTAAGAGCGCCATCCTCAATAAGATTCGCACGCAGCGCTATCACGGTATTTCCGTCCTGTACCAGTACATCCGCAACAAGGAACTGGGCCTCACCGTGCCCCGGGAGAAGATTGTCTACGACAAGGTGGGCAGCCTCACTATGTTCGACCTCCTGTCCACCCACGAGGACTGGGTCCGCGGCCGTACTTATCACTACGCCATCCTGGGAGACGTGAAGGACCTGGATATGGACTTCCTGCGTACCCTGGGAACGGTTAAGGTGGTGACTCCGGAAGAAATGTTCGGTTATTAATTTATAGGATTATGTTTAAGAAAATTCTGTTTCTTGCAGGAGCAGCGGCCCTGGCCCTTTCCTGCGCAGAGAGCCACCAGAAGGCTTTTGAAAAAGATTTGGAAGCTTACCGCCAGGAAATTGGCAATGTGGGTATGGCCGTAGCGGTGGTCAAGGACAACAAGATTGTCTACAGCCACGAGTTCGGTGTAGCCGACCGCGAGACCGGCGCTCCCGTGAAACAGAATTCTCTTTTCCGCATAGCCTCCATTTCCAAGAGCTTCAGCGCCACTTCCATCCTGCAGCTGGTGGAGAAGGGCCTGGTATCGCTGGATACCGATGTGAGCACCCTGGCCGGTTTCCCCATCCGCAATCCCAAGTTCCCCGAGAAGGTCATTACCCTGGAGATGCTGCTCTCGCACACCTCCAGCCTCAATGACAGCGAGGGTTACTTTGAACTGGACGTGGTGAACCCGGAGGTGAATCCCAACTGGGCCAACTGCTACAACGACTACGAGCCCGGCAAGGGTTACGAGTACTGCAACCTGAATTTCAACCTGGTGGGCACCTTTATCGAGAAGCTCTCCGGTGAACGCTTCGACCAGTATGTGGTCCATCACGTGCTGGAGCCCCTGGGCCTGTACGGCGGCTACTGCGTGGACTCCCTGGATGCCTCCCGTTTCGTGAAACTGTATGCTTATGAGAACGGCCAGTTCGTTGAGGAGGAGGCTGCTTACGCTCCCCGCAGCGAGCGCATTGCCAACTACCGTTTCGGCTACGATACGCCCGTCTTCTCTCCCACCGGCGGTATGAAGATATCGGCCTGTGACCTGGCCCGCTATATGATGATGCATATGGGGTGGGGGACCGCTCCGGACGGCACCGTCATCATCTCCGAGGCCTCTTCCCGCAGTATGCAGACGCCCCGCTCCGACCCTGAGCACTACGGCCTGGCCCTGTGGCACGACTATGCTATGATTCCGGGCGTAGAGCTGGTGGGCCACACCGGCGGCGCCTACGGTCTCCGCAGCGCGATGTTCTGGGCCCCCGACCGCTCCTTCGGCCTGGTCTGCATCTCCTCCGGCACCTACGGCGACTTCGAGGACGAGCAGAGCGGTGTCCTGGAAGGCACCCTCCAGCGCCTCTACAAGTATTTCTGCAAATAGGTGCCTCTGGTTCGCCGGTTCGCCCGCTGGCACTCAACGCTCTGACATTCAGCCTTTTAACAACACGGACGGGTAGCTCCAGGCTACCCGTTCAGTGTATTATGTATTTGATAATCAGCGTGGTAAGTGCCAGGGGTCTAAGCGAAGAAATTTCGCTATCTGCCTTGAACTGGCCTCCGTTTTGGACCTCAGAAGGGCCGAAACCGCATTCCTCTCCCTCTCCGGCCAGGACAGGATGTCGTGGACATCGGCCAGCCCATATTTCTTTACCAGAATCTGCGACATCTGAGCGTACACTTTGTCGTCCCAACCCACGAACTCTTCTTTCAATTCAAACTCCGATCCTTTGGAATTATGCATGGCCGATAGCATTCCTTCCCAGTCTCCAAAGTAAGCCATGGCTAGCGGAAAGTCTATGTATTGATAAGCGGTTATTATGAAATCCGTAAGTTGCTGCCTCTCTACAGGATTCAGAGGCTCGGTTATCCGCCGCAGGGTGGTATAGGATAAGGGCCGATCCGCTTTTCGGCAGGCCTTAACCTCCTGGATTGCCCTCCTCATCGGCCTGGAAGCATAATCCAGGTGCAGCTTTTCAGAAAATGGATGATCACTTTTGGCGTAGGCCAGGAACGACCACCGATACTCCTCAGCCGTGGCGGACAAACGTCGTTCAGGCCCATTGTTCCCCAGATAAATCAGATGGGAACGGACGTCTTTACCGTGTACTTTGGGCGCACTTCCAAACGGCTTGAAGAGCGGGGCATCCCGATGGCAGGTTACATTGTGAGCCCGGGCGAAGTGGCTGGTGTAGTCTTGAACGAAATCGGCCAGGGCCCATTCCCTCTCGGCAACCACACTCGCATGTAGATGGTCCGGCATCAGTATCTGGGACAGGACCTTCACGGGATGGCGACGGGATGCAACGCTGATATGCGTGAAGCAAACCAGATAGTCAATGACACAGTAAAAGATTACCTCACCATTGATGGTTTTCTGATAACAATGGTTAACAGAACCGGATATAAACTTTCTCTTCATAATGATCCAAGGCCACTAATTGGCCCGGATAAAGCTATACAGAATTGTTGTTAAAACCCACAATCGTAAAAAAAGTAATTGAAATTTTTGCTGTTTTTTACGATTGCGCCGTTTACCCTCACAAAAGAACGGGAGAATGAAGGGGCACGCCCTCCTACCGCTGGCGCTCAACTCGCTAACTCACAGCCTTTTAACAACACGGACGGGTGGCTCCAGACTACCCGTTCAGTGTGTTATGTGTTTGATAATCAGTCTGGTAAGTGCCAGCGTGCATTGCTTTATTATTTTTACTACTTTTGCAGTGCTATGAAAAGAACTCTGATACTGATTGCGCTTCTGGTGGTGACAGCCTGTGCCATTCGGACTTATACCTTCAGTGCTGAGGAGCTTAAGCTCCACAGTGGAGAGAAGGAAGTGTATGGCATCCTTTATCGGCCCGATGGCCTCAAAAAGGCTCCGCTTGTGATCATTTCCCACGGCTTTGGCGGCACCAATCTGTTTGGAAAGGCCTATGCGGAGGCCCTGGCCCCGCTGGGTTACGCCGTTTATTGCTTTGATTTCTGCGGCGGCTCCAACTTCAGCCGCTCGGAAGGAAAGACCTCGGAGATGTCCATCTTCTCGGAGGCCGATGACCTCAAGGCCGTCATGGACCAGCTCGGCGGCATGGATTTCATTGACACCGGGCACATCCTTCTGCTGGGAGAAAGCCAGGGCGGTATGGTCTCCAGCCTGGTGGCAGCCGAAAGGCCGGACCGCGTAGAGCGCCTGCTGCTCATCTATCCAGCGTTCTGTATCAAGGACGACTGGGTCAAGATGTATCCCACCCTGGACGATATGCCGGAAGAAGTAGACTTCTGGGGAATGAAACTGGGCCATCCTTATCTGGAGGGACTGTACAACCTGGATGTGTACGAAACCATCGCCCAGTACAAGGGCCCTGTGGCCATCTTCCACGGCGACCAGGACCAGGTGGTGAACATCTCTTACGCCCAGCGGGCCGAAGAAGCCTACAAGAACTGTACGCTCACCATCCTGCCCGGCGAGGGGCACGGTTTCAGTCCCGAAGCCCAGGCGCAAGTGATAGAAGCCATAAAGAAGCTGTTATAGCGCTGGCGCTCAAATAGCTGAAATACAGCCTTTTAACAACACGGACGGGCAGCTCCAGGCCACCCGTCCAATGCGTTATATATTTGATAATCAGCTCGGTAAGTGCCAGCCCAAAACGGGCGCTACTCTTCCGGCTTATATTCCAGGATATCTCCCGGTTGGCAGTCCAGGGCTTTGCAGATGGCCTCCATGGTACTGAGCCGGATGGCCTTCGCTTTGCCGCACTTGAGGATGGAAAGATTGGCGGGGGTGATGCCGACTTTCTCGGCCAGCTCGCCGGAAGACATTTTCCGGCGGGCCAGCATTACATCAATATTGGTGATGATCGGCATAGGCGCTTACTTTTCGGGCTGGGGCTGCTCTTCCGGGGTCTTACCCTTGAGGTAGGACGGGAGCTCCATACCGGCCATCTTGAAGAGGTCGTCGAGCGGAGGAACGCTCTTCATCATACCGGAAATGAAGTTGGAAGTAGCGGTCTTGCCGTCGGTTCCGTTGCCGGTATCCCAGACGGTTACCTTGTCGATGTTGATGCCCTTGACGGCCTCTACCTGGGTCTTCACCAGTTCGGGCAGTTTGTCGGCAATCATCATCAGGACGGCCTTCTGGGCGTCTCCCTCGGCGGCGTTCACCAGGTTCTTGAAACCATCGGCCTGCTTGGTGAGGATTTCCAGCATACCCTTTGCCTGGGCGTCCATCTTGGCGAAGATAGCGTCGGCTTCACCCTTTGCCTTGCGGCGGATCTGCTCGGCTTCGGCCTCGGCCTCGATGATCTTCTTCTGCTTGTCAATCTCAGCTGCCACAACGATGTTGGCCTTCTGGGTGGCCTCTTCACGTTCGGCACGGGCCAGTTCGGCGTCACGCTCACTCTGGTATGCTTCTTCCAGAGCCTTTGCGGCCTGCACCTTTTCTGCGGCCACGGCTATGCGGTCGGCCTCAGCGGTCTTCTGACGACGGAGAGCGTCGGAGTTGGCAATCTCAATCTTGGCGGTGTTTTCACCCTTCACGGCGTCTGCGTCTGCAGCGGCCACGTTGATACGGGTGTCCTTGTCGGCGTTGGCCTTACCGGTTTCACCGTAACGGTTCTGCTCAGCCACGGACTTCTTGGCGTCGTTGATGGCCTTGGCGGCGGCTTCCTTACCCAGGGCCTCGATGTAGCCGGACTCATCGCGGATATCGGTTACATTCACGTTGATGAGCTTGAGGCCAATCTTGCGGAGTTCGGCCTCCACGTTGGTGGAAACGTTGGCCAGGAACTTGTCGCGGTCGGCGTTGATTTCCTCGATATCCATAGTAGCGATGACCAGACGGAGCTGACCGAAGAGGATATCGGTAGCGATGTTCTGGATGCTGTCCACGCTCAGGCCCAGCAGACGCTCAGCGGCGTTGGTCATATTCTCGGGCTCGGTGGAGATACCCACGGTGAAGCGGCAGGGAACGTCTACGCGGATGTTCTGTTTGGACAGGGCGTTGGTGAGGTTGCATTCGATGGAGATGGGCTTGAGGTCCAGGAAGGCATAGTCCTGGAAGACAGGCCAGATAAAGGCGGCGCCGCCGTGGATACAACGGGCCGAAGAAATGGAGCCGGCACCGTTCTTGCCGGTTTTACCGTAGATGACAAGGATCTTGTCGGAGGGGCAGCGACGATAGCGCTTGAGGATGGCCGAAAGGGTGACGAACACCA
The DNA here is from genome assembly GCA_900316245.1 of uncultured Bacteroidales bacterium. GTDB lineage: Bacteria > Bacteroidota > Bacteroidia > Bacteroidales > UBA932 > Cryptobacteroides. The sequence continues at coordinate 51,284 of ONCE01000012.1, forward strand.
CGGCCACGATGATGAGGATCAGATACAGTTGAGTCATAATTATACGGTATATGTATTACTTTCTTCTACTAAAAGGGTATTGGCATCCAGGGCGTCTACCACGCGGATGGAAGTGCCGGTCTTGAGCGGGGTGTCACTCTCCGTCACGGCATCGTACTCGCGGACAGCGCCGTTGATGGTGATCTGTACCTTGCCGGAACCGCTTCTGCCTTCGGGGATGGTAAGGTACACCTTGCCCTCGCAGCCGGCGGCCGAACGCTGCAGGTTGATGTTACCGCTCTGCTGCATGCCGGACAGCCATTTGAACAGGTACATCACGGCTGCCACCAGAGCTATGCCGATGAGCACGGAGAGGATGATCCGGAGCGGCACCGAGGGAACGCTTTCCTGCAGGAGGATGGCGCTCCAGCCAAAGCCCAGGATGAAGTTCACAAAGTTACGGAAGGTGTACAGATTGGACCCGCCGTCAATGTTGGAGAGATCTGCTCCGTCCATAGAGGTATCCACATCTACGTCGAAGTTCGAGTCTGCATCGGCCCCTATGAAAGTAAGGACACTTTGGATGATGAACACGAGCGAAGCCGTAAGGGTGACGCCCCAGAGGATTTTCATAACAAGGCTGAGTTCAGCCCACCAGGTAGCAATCATAGCGTTTCAGTGTTTGTTTGATGCAAATTTAGTAAATAATTATTGATTTGCAATAAAAATTTTAGAAATTTTGATGTGGTGGTTCTTGTGGCAAAGTCCGCTGGCACTTACTAGGCTGATTATCAAGCACATAACACACTGAACGGGTAGCCTGGAGCCGCCCGTCCGTGTTGTTAAAATACTGTATTTCAGAGAGATAGTCGCCAGCGCAATAATGCGCCATCTACACGCTTAGAAGGATTCTGTCTTCTCCCAGTTCTTTCTCCAGGCCCTTCCTCAGGGAACGGACCAGTCTCCAAGAGACGCTTTTCACGGCCTTGAAACCGTTGGACAGATTGGCCCAGTCGTAAACCGTCTCACCCGTCCAGACGTCGGTTCCGTCCTTTCGGCGGACGGTAGGGGTCATGTAATAGGTTTTGCTGGTGATGGAGTGCTGCGAACGGCCGGAATGCCCTTCCACGTAAAGCACAAAATCGGCCTCCTTGAGGCTTTCGACCACCTTCCAGCGGGCATCCTGGGTCAGGAATTCTACAATGTATTCGGCCTTCTCGTCAAAGTCACCGGTCTTGTCGTCAAAGACCACGAAGACCTTGTTCCCAGGCTTCACCAGCTCCCGCAGTTCCTGGGTAGTCACACCTCCCTGGAGTTGTGCCACCGCCGTGAGGCTGGTCACCACCAGAAGCGCAATCAGTATCAGAGTTCTTTTCATAGCACTGCAAAAGTAGTAAAAAAAATAAAGCAAAATACGCTGGCACTTACTAGATTGACTATCAAACACATAACACACTAAACGGGTGGCTTCAGGCTACCCGTCCGTGTTGTTAAAAGGCTGTGAGTTAGCGAGATGAGTGCCAGCGGTAGAAGGGTGCGGTTTTTTTCGTATATTTGTAATTCATAACACTTGAACTTATGAATACACACGTGGTAATTATGGCCGGTGGTATTGGAAGCAGGCTGTGGCCGCTCTCTACGCCGGATGTTCCCAAACAGTTTATCGATGTGCTGGGCGTGGGCCGCAGTCTCATCCAGCTCACCGTAGACCGCTTTGCACCCGTCTGCGCTCCGGACCACTTCTGGGTGGTGACGGGGGAGAAGTACGTGGACCTGGTGAAGGAGCAGCTGCCCGCCATTCCGGAAGACCAGATTCTTGCCGAACCGGAAGGCCGCAACACCGCCCCCTGCATCGCCTATGCCTCGTGGAAGATTTGCAAGAAAGATCCTGATGCCAATATAGTGGTAACGCCGGCCGATGCCCTGGTCCTCAAGACGGAGGAGTTTGCCAGTACCATAGCCAAGGCCCTGGCCTTTACCGAGGAGCGGGACGCCATTGTAACCGTGGGCATCACGCCCTCCCGTCCGGAAACCGGTTACGGCTACATCCACGCCACCGAGGCCCTTCACGGACAGCTGGTGAAAGTGAGCGAGTTCAAGGAAAAACCGGACCTGGATACCGCCCTGGCCTATCTGGAAGACGGACACTATTTCTGGAACGCCGGTATCTTTGTATGGAATGTGGGCACCATTGTCCGGGAACTCCGGGCCTATGTGCCGGAGATTGCCGCCGTGATGGATGAGCTGGCCCCTTCCTTCTTTACGGAAAAGGAAACGCCCGAACTTCGCCGCCTGTTCCCCACCTGCGAGAAGATTTCCATAGACTACGCCGTGATGGAAAAGTCTCCTTATATCTATGTGATTGCGGAAGATCTCGCCTGGAGCGACCTCGGAAGCTGGGGCTCCATCCAGACTCATTTAAAGGCCGATGAAGACGGTAACGCAGTGGTGGGCAAGGACGTACGTCTGTTCGACTGCCAGAACTGCTTCGTGCACACCGCCTCGGAGAAGACGGTAGTGGTGGAGGGCCTGGACGGATACATCGTGGCCGAGTCCAAGGACCGCCTCCTGGTATGCCGCCTTTCGCAGGAACAGCACATCAAAGAATTCAGCGCTTAAGTTTTTTTAAAAAAGTTTTCCTTTAGGTATTGCAGATTCAAAAAAAGGTTGTACCTTTGCAATCCCGTTTACGGGAAACCTCAAAACGAGAGACTCGTTAGCTCAGTTGGTAGAGCACAACACTTTTAATGTTGGGGTCTCGGGTTCGAGCCCCGAACGGGTCACAAAAAACCAGACTGTTTGCACTCTTAGCTCAGCTGGTAGAGCAGCTGACTCTTAATCAGCGGGTCTAGGGTTCGAGTCCCTAAGAGTGCACTTCTAAAGAAGCTAAGTAGCTATCAAAAGCAACTTAGCTTCTTCTTTTTTTGTTTCTTTGCTCCAGGAAAGATATATTTGTATTGTTCTAGGCTAAAAATGTATTTGTATATGACCCGGAGATTGATAACACTGTTGGCAGCCGTGGCACTCCTGCTGGGAATGACCACCGCGTGCAACCGCATAGGCATCGAAGATCTTGAGAAGGAACTGGTAGGTGTCTGGTGGGATGAATATGAGCATTCTGACGTCACGGAACAGGGAGTTGCCTTTGACCGGGTGCTTCTGGCCGTACAGGCCCTGGCAGACCACACCGGCTGCATCTATGTGGGCGTCTACGATTCCGAAAATGAGAACCTCGTAGCCATCTATGGCGGCCCGGAGGTGGCCGGTTTTACCTGGCACCTGCTGGAGGACGGCAGCCTGCAACTTGCAGAGGCTAATATGGTGAAGGGAACTGGCGACGGTCAAGGCTATTATGGCGACGATATGACCAATGTCTCCAGCACCAATATGACCTACACCAACGGCAACGTTACGGTAACAAACACCATTTATTCCGGAACGCTTAACAAGGCGGAGGGTGAAAAAGTGACCCAGATTGTGGACAATGTATGCGACACACCTATGAACAATCCCGCCGTGGGTCAGGTTATTGGCAGTGATGGCAAGAACTACAATTACAACCGGCTGCCCTCGGGTGTGACCGCAGTGGCCAAGATTGTCTATTTGGGCAGCGACACCAATGTGCCTTCTCCCTACAACCACGGCTTGGCCCTGGCGATGAAGGATGAATATGGCATGCCTTGGGAAGCTGCCAAGACGTATTGCTCAAAAACGAAGAACACGGACAATCCTGTTCCCAACGCAACTTGGATGCTGCCCAGCATCCATCAGTGGGGAACGATGGGTGCCAGGGCGGGGGGAAGCACCACCTATATGACCCTTCGCGACGGTTTCAGAACCATCGGCGGCCAGAATCTGAAGAAGGTCCCTTACTGGACAAGCACGCCGAATGGCTCCATATTTGCGGGGTCGTTCGGCTTCAGCAATGGCACTTTGGATTTCTACAATAGGGATATTAAGTTATGGGTTCGTGCCTGCCTGGCGTTCTAGTTAGGGTATGCTGAAGATACTCAAGGCGTCGGCGGGGTCCGGCAAGACATACAACCTGGCACGGGAATATATCCGGCTCATCGTGGGGAGTGACCAGCCCGACGCATACCGCCACGTGCTGGCCGTGACCTTTACCAACAAGGCCACGGACGAGATGAAGCGCCGTATCCTGAAAGAACTGTACACCTTGAGCAAGGACCCTCAGGAGTCGCCGTATTTCGGGGACCTGGCACCGGCTGTCCAGCCCAATGCACAGGCCCTGCAGGAGCGGGCGTCTCAGCAGCTGTCGGCCATCCTCAATGACTATTCGGCCTTTGCCGTCTCTACCATAGACCGCTTCTTCCAGCAGACGCTGAGGGCGTTTTCGCGGGAGATCGGGCAGTTTGCGTCGTATCAGGTGCAGGTGGACCGCGAGGCCCTCATCACCGAGAGCGTGGACCGCGTGCTGGACGGCCTGTCGGAGAAAGACACGCCGCTTCTGGACTGGCTCACCCGCAGCGCACAGGAGAACCTTCAGGAGAAGGGCAAAATAGGTCTGGAAGACGGTCTCACGACCATCGCCAAGGACCTTTTCCAGGTTCCGGAAGGCGAGATCCGCTATGACAAGCAGGCGATGGACCAGCTCCGCACCCAGTGCGAGAAGATTATCAAAGCCTTCCCCGAAAAACTGAAAGCGGCGGTGGAAAATATCCAGGAAGCATTGAAGAGCGTAGGCGTGGAGTTCTCGGACTTTAACCGGGGATTCCTGGGCGCCATCGCCAAGAACCTCGACAGCGCAACCAAGCCCACAGATGCCTTCATCAAAAAGGCCGAAGACCCCGGTCAGTGGTTCGCCAAATCCAACGCGCACCTCCTTCCGGCGGTGCAGCCCGTGCTGGAAGGTCCCTTGAAGGACTATCTGGCGCTCTTCGGCCCGGAATATAAGGAATATATGACGGCGCTCATTCTCAAGGGGCAGCTGTACAGTTTGGGCGTGGCGCGGGAACTGCGGGATGCGTTTTCACAGATCCAGCAGGAGAAGAACGTGCTGTCGCTGGACGATTCCAATACCATCCTGCACCGCATCATTGACGGGACCGATACGCCGTTCATCTACGAGAAGATGGGCGTGAGGTACGAGGATTTTCTGCTGGATGAGTTTCAGGATACTTCTGATATCCAATGGGATAACTTCCGGCCGCTGGTGCACGGCAGCATAGACAGCGGCAACGATTCGCTGGTGGTGGGAGACGTCAAGCAGAGCATCTACCGCTGGCGGGGGAGCGACTGGAACCTGCTGGGGAGCCGCTTGGAGGAGGAGTTCCGCAAACCGGAGGTGACGGTGCTGGACGGCAACTACCGCACCTGCCGGGCCATCGTGGAGTTCAACAATGGCTTTTTCATAGACCTGGCCACCCGCCTGGATACCCTGCTGGGCACCACCCGCATATCCCAGTTATACGCCGATGTAAAGCAGAATGTCAACGTAAAGGAAACCGCCCCCGGCTCCGTGGACGTGGAGTTCACGGATGACCAGATGGGGGAGATTCTGAAGACGCTTTCGCAGGTACGTGACCGGGGAGCGGAATGGGCCGATATCGCCATTCTGGTACGCGGAAACGACGACGGAGAACGGATTGCATCGGCCCTCCTGGAGGCCGGCATCCCCGTGGTGTCCGACGATTCCCTGAACGTGAAATCGTCCGTCACGGTGCGGCGGCTGGTGTCGCAGCTGTCGCTGGTAGACAGCGTCCCGCGCGAAGGAAAACCCGACGTAGCCGGCTATATGGCCCGCTCGCTGGAGGTGGAAATCCCCGCACAGTACCATTCCCTGATGGAACTGGCCGAGGCCATCCTCCGGGATTTGCAAAAGGCCGATCCTTCCAAGTTCGAGGCCGAAGTGCCCTACATCCAGTCCTTTATGGACTACCTGCAGGAGTGGACGGCCACCGGCGGCAACCGGCTGGATGCATTCTTGCGAAACTGGGAAGAAGCAAGTCCCAAGATCTCGTCTCCGGCGGCGGGGAATTCCGTTCGCGTGATGACCATCCACAAATCCAAGGGCCTGGAATTCCCGTTTGTGATAGTTCCGTTTGCAGAAAAGATAACGCTGTACAAGGCTCCTGTGGCCTGGGCCCAGCCTTCGGTGGAGGGTTCATCCCTGGAGAAAGAGGCCGATGGGCTCTTCCGGGTGAAGCTGGACGGGAAAGCAGCCGATTCGTTCTTTGACCAGCGTTACGGCCAGGAGACCGAACTCCAGGCCATTGACAATATCAACGTGCTGTATGTGGCCCTTACCCGCGCCCAGTACGGGCTCAAGGTGATTGCAGCCGCGCCGCCCCAGAAACTCACGTACAAGAATTTCTCGCACTTCCTCTACGACTATGTGGGTACCGCTTCCTTCAGCACCGGAGTGCCCTACGACTTCTCCCGTCTGCCCCGGGCTTCGGCCCAGGTGGAGGAACTGCCGCTGGGCTATGCTTCCTATCCCGCCGACAGCGGGAGCCGGCTCCGCTTCAGCCCCGAGGCCGTGGACTACTTTGGCCCGGAGGGTCTCACCGGCCCTGCCGCCTCCACCCGCATCAGGGGTAATGTGCTGCACGGGATCCTGTCCTCCGTCGTGGTCCCTGAGGACCTTCCGGCCGCCGTTGAGGCTGCCATCCAGAACGGCGACCTGCCGCTTTCGATGAAGGCCGAAACGCTTGACCTGCTTTCCGGCCGTCTGGCCTCTGTGGCAGACCGCGGGTGGTTCTCGCCGGAGGTCCGCGTGCGCTCCGAAGCCTCCATCCTGGTCCCCGGAGGAGACGAATATCGGCCCGACCGCGTGGTCCTCTTCCCCGACGGCTCCGTTGCCGTGGTGGACTACAAATTCGGCAAGCCGGAAGAGAAGTACAAGTTCCAGGTCCGTCGCTATGTAAGCCTCTATAAGAAAATGGGTTATCAAAAAGTTGAGGGCTACATCTGGTATTTGGAAGATAATTTGATTATCTTTGTAAACTAAAGTCTATACTATGGAAGCGTTAGAAAATTCTATTAAGCTTTATTACAATACGGAAGTGGAGAAACTGCAGATGCCGGAGTACGGAAGAAACGTGCTCAAAATGGTGGAGCAGCTCAAGGAAATCCCGGACAAGGCCAAGCGTACGGAGCAGGCCCAGGCCGTGGTGAAGGTGATGGAGAGCCTGAACCCGCAGGTGCACCAGCAGGAGAATTTTGCCCAGAAGCTCTGGGACCACCTGTTCATCATTGCGGGCTATGACCTGGATGTGGATTCTCCTTTCCCCAAGCCGGAGCCGGAGGTGGTGAACAGCCGTCCGGATCCCATTCCGCTCAATACCAAGCCCATCCGTGCCCGTCATTACGGCCGCAATATCGAGAGCATCCTGGACCTCATTGCCAAGGAACCCGAAGGCGAGGTAAAGACCGCTATGATCCGTTCCCTGGCCATCTATATGCGCCAGCAGTATCTTATCTGGAACAAGGATACGGTGGCCGATGCCACCATCTTCCAGGACATCGAGCGCCTGTCCGGTGGCCGCGTGAGGGTGCCGGAAGGCATTGAACTGTCCAAGATATCGGCCGATGCCAACTTCAACCGCCCGGGTATGAACCTGAACTTCGGGGGCAACAAGGGCGGCAAGTTCAATCGCAATTTCAGAGGTAAAAAAGGCAAGAAGTAATGAATCCCGTCAAGAAGTGGTGGAATGGGCAGAGCGAGCGGAGGCGTGATGGCCTTCGCTTTGTTGGGATTGCCATAGTGCTGTTGATTACGGTGATGGTCTCCATCTCCGTGATTTCTTACGTCCTTACCTGGCAACCGGACCAGAGCGCCCTGGTTTCCGGAGAGAACGTGCAGAACGCTGCCGCATCCGGCGGTCTGTCCCTGGGTCACTTCCTGGTAACGGAGAGCTTCGGCCTGGCTTCTTTCTGCCTGGTCGTCTTCCTGTTGGGATGGGCCATCAAACTCATCTGGAGCGCTTCGGGCATCCGGATCCGGAGATGGTTCTTCGGCCTGCTTACCCTTACCTTCCTTCTTTCCTGGATTCTGGCCTTTGTAGATATCTTCCTTCCCTGGGATTACCTCTTTGGAGGTGGTATGGGAGGCCGTGCCGGCGCCGCCCTGGTGGGCTGGGCCGTGGCCAAGACGGGCCTGATTGTAACGGGCCTGGCCCTGCTGTTCCTCCTGATCCTGTGGGCCTTCTTTATGAGCCGCCGCTTCTACGACTGGATTATGGGCCACAAGCGCGAACTGCCGGAGGTGGACGAGGCGTCGGAGATGCCGGTGGAGACTACGGATACGCTGGATGAGATGGCCGGTCAGGCCGGCCATGACGAGGAAGAGCCGGTGGTCATTGAACCGGAACCCGAACCGGAGCCTATGTTTGTGACTTCGCCCACTCACGTGGTGACCGATCAGGTCGGCCATGACGGAGGTGACGGAGAGGAAGAACCGGGCATCAACATTGTCAAGGACAATACTTTGGAGCAGGAGGTGAAAGAGCCTCTGAAGCCCATTGACAACCGTCTGGATCCGCCGGACGGCCTTCCCAAATACAAGACCCCGGAACTGAGCATCCTGGGAGATTACGCCAACGCCCGCCACGAGGTCCAGCAGGAAGAACTGGTGCGCAACAATACCAAGATCCGCAACACCCTGGCCAACTACAAGATCCAGGTGCGGGACGTGACCGCCATCGTGGGTCCTACCGTAACCCTGTACAAGGTGTATCCGGCCCCGGGCGTGAAGATTGCTGCCATCAAGCAGCTGCAGGAAGATATCGGCATCAGCCTGGGAGCCCGCGGTGTGCGCATTACCACCCTGTCCGATTCCGTAGGTATCGAGGTGGCTAACGACGTAGCCTCCATTGTGCCGCTCAAGTCCCTCCTGAACGACGCCGCCTTCCGCGACAGCAAGGCCGAACTCCCGGTAGCCATCGGCTACACCATTTCCCAGCAGGTGAAGGTGTTTGACCTCACCGATGCGCCCCACCTCCTGGTAGCCGGTGCCACCAAGCAGGGTAAGTCCGTGGGCCTGAACGTGATTGTGGCCTCACTGCTGTATTCCAAGCACCCGTCCGAACTGAAGTTCGTGTTCATAGACCCCAAGATGGTGGAGTTCTCGGCCTATGGCAAACTCCTGCACCATTACCTGGCCGTGCTGCCCAACGCCGCCAGCGAGCAGGACGAGAAAGAGCGCGCCATCATCAAGAACGCCAAGGACGCCGCCGCCGTGCTGCAGTCCCTGTGCATAGAGATGGACGCCCGTTACGAGCTCCTGTCCAAGGGTATGGTGAACAACATCAAGCTGTACAACGCCAAGTACAAGGAGCATCATCTGAGGGCCGATGAAGGCCATCACTTCCTCCCGTACATTGTGGTAGTGATAGATGAGTACGCAGACCTCACTATGTCCGTGGGTGCCGGTCCGGAGTCCAAGGCCCTGGCCCGCAGCATCACCACCTCGGTTATCCGCCTGGCCCAGAAGGGCCGCGCCGCCGGTCTGCACGTGATTCTGGCCACCCAGCGTCCTACCGTGGATGTGATTACCGGTCTCATCAAGGCCAACTTCCCTATGCGTATCGCTTTCCGCGTAACCTCCCGTATAGACTCTTCCACCATCCTGGACCAGCCCGGTGCCGATAAACTGATTGGCCGAGGCGATATGCTGCTGTACAGCGGCGTGGAGATGGAACGCGTGCAGTGCGCCTTCATCGGCAACGACGAGATTACGGATCTGACCAACGCCGTGGGCAACCAGATTGGCTATCAGAAGAGTTACAATACCCCGTATTATCTGCCCGAACCCGCTCCCCAGGAAGGAGAGGAAGGCTCCGGCGGAATGGTGGATATGAAGAGCCTGGACGAGCGTTTTGAAGAAGCCGCCCGCACCGTGGTGCTCAATCAGAGGGGCTCTACCTCCGATCTGCAACGCAAGCTTGGCATGGGATATGCAAAAGCAGGAAGAGTAATGGATCAGCTGGAAGCCGCCGGCATCGTAGGACCGCAGAACGGGGCCAAGCCCCGCGAGGTCCTGGTGAAGGACCTGGCCGAGCTGGACGAGATCCTGCAGCATTTCCTCAACCAATGAGAAGATTCTTAAGCATACTCTTTTTATCGGCCCTTTCCCTGGGCGTCCGCGCGCAGGAGGGGATTCCTCTGCTGGACCAGGTGGAGGGACACCGTGTTACGTTCCACTATACCTACTCCCTGTCCCAGAAGGGGGGAGATTTCAACCAGGTGACCGACGGAGACGTTACCCTGGAAGGCAACTGCTACAAGCTGCAGGGCCTGGGGATGGAGGTGATCAGCGACGGCACTACCCGCTGGACCCTTGACCGCGCCGCCAAGGAAGCCCTGGTAGAGACGGTGGAGAAGGAAGATCTCTTTACCAATCCGGCCCTTTTTGTGGCTTCTTACAAAAGCCATATGAACCAGCTCACGGTGAACGGGGAAGGGAAGGACTGGCTGGATGTAACGTTGAAACTGGACGATGACAACAGCGCCCGTTTCCTGCTTAAGGATATTGTCTTTTTGCCTCTGGAAGGAAAAAGCGACTTCTCCGTGGAGGAGAAATCGCTTCCTGATTTTCTGATTACAGATTTGCGTTAGTCTCTGACGCAGCGTACACTCAGGGCCAGGGTGTGCTTGTCTCCGTGGCCTGCCTGGATGGCATTCTCTTTCTGATAAATGTAGCGGAACTCGCCCAGGTCTTCCTCGTTATCGTCGGAGGTCCAGAAGCAGGCGTAGGACTGGTAGCCGTCTTCCGGGGTTTTCTCCAGCGTGAAATCGCGGTAACCTACCGGGATGGCGCAGAACTGCTTCTTGTTGGTGATGGGAACCTGGGGCCAGTAGGGCCACATAACCTTTTCTACAAACTTGGCATCTACCATAGCGTCTCCGGCAACGTCTCCCAGGCACTTGTCAAAATCTTCTGCCGAGGGGAGGTGCCAGCCGGCGGGGCAGGCGGTCTGGGCTTCGGTCCAGGTGTAATACTGGCCGAAGACGGAAGCAAGAATCTCTGAATTTTGGAAATAGGTGCCGGAGTTGGTGCCATACAAGTTGTTGGCCATCCACGTCTTTCCTTCCAGTTCTACGGTAAGGAAACTGTTGCCGGCAATTTGAACGACGGGAAGGTCCGGCAGGCCGGTAAGGGCCGATACAGGATCTACAACCGTGAAATTGAGCGTAGCGGAAGCATTGTAGAATTTGTCTCCACCGAAGGCGTAGCAGTACAGGACGTAGTTGCCGGGCTTATCTAATGTAATCTCATAAGTGGGGTTGGAGACATCTACATTGGTGGTGGTGGTGTCGCGGTCGCTGGTGCCGTTGAGCACGAAGTAGATACCGATGGTTTCCGGGAACGTTTTCTTGTCTGAAGAGACCAGATTGGTTACGTCCGGGGTAACGTGGACGGTTACACCCATTCCCATAAAGGTAGTATGGTCGCTATTGAGAACAAGCCCGCTGAGGGTGGGCTTGGTGGTATCTTCTTCCTTCTTTTTGCAGCTGAAAGCGGTGATCAAAAGAAGCAGTAAAGCGGTGCAGAATATGGTTTTTTTCATCTTTTTTCGCTTGTGTCCGGCAAATATCGCAATTTTTTTATAAATTTGCACAAAAATCTTGCCAAGATATAAGACTCGCTATGAAAAAGCTTTTGTTCATATCCGCCCTCTTGCTATTCGTACTTTCTTCGTGCGGAGTGCAGAAGGATGAATATGTGCAAATTAGCGGTTATGCACAGGGCAACAGCTACACTGTCAAGATCAATATGAAGGGCGTACAGGTCCCTGTAGAGACGGTCAGAGACAGTATCGACGCCCTGGTAGTCCAGATTGACACCACCCTTTCCGGATACAACAAGAAGTCTCTTCTGTCCCGTTTCAACGCAGGAGAAAAGATTCCTTCCACCCAGATGTTCCTGGATATGTACCGCGTGGCCTACCGCCTGTGGGAGCGTTCCGGAGGAGCCCTTGATTTTGGCGCCGCCGCCTTGTACGACGCCTGGGGCTTCGGTTTCCGCAACAGCACCTTCCCCACGGACGAAGAAGTGGCCCGGCTCCTGGAGCAGTGCGGTATGGGTCACCTTCCGGCAGAACTTCCTGTAACGGACGGCTACATTGACCCCGCCGTGATGGGTTATCCCCGTCTCAACTACAACGCCATTGCCCAGGGATACAGCTGCGACATCATTGCCAAGTATCTCTACAGCCTGGGCGTAAAGGATATGCTCATTGACATCGGAGAAATCTGGTGCGACGGAATGAGCCCCTCCGGCCAGCCCTGGTCCGTGGGTGTGGACCGCCCCGTAGACCGCGTGGACGGTGAAGAGACGGAAGCCGGTCTCAGCGGTGTCTGGAGCTCGGAAGGCAAGCCCGCCGGCATTGTGACTTCCGGTAACTACCGCAAGTTCTATGTCAGGGACGGCCGCAAATACGCACACACCATCAACCCCCGTACGGGTTATCCGGTACAGCATAACCTCCTCAGCGCCACGGTGGTCTCTTCCACCAACGCCGCAGAATCCGACGCTATAGCCACCTGGTGTATGGTAACCGGCCTGCACGGTGCCCAGGTGCTCATTCTGGGAGACCCCAATCTGGAGGGTTATCTCATTTACACAGACGACAACGGAAATATGAAGGAATGGGCCTCTCCGGGCTTTGCCCTCAAGAGCGATTAAACACCCCTCTTTATGCTGCGGGGACGTTTCATCATACTTCTTTCTTTCCTTGGACTGCTGTTCTCCTGTCAGCCCATTGAGCAGGGCGGTGGAAAAGTTCCCCAAGAGGACCCCGAGCCCACGCCGTTGCCCCCCACGCTTCAGTCCATTTCCCTGGACAAGACCATACTTAGACTCCGGGTTGGTGAGGCCGAAACCTTAAAGGCAGTACTTTACCCGGCCGGTGTGACGGAGACCGTTACGTGGGAGAGTTCGGACCCGGGTGTTGCCACCGTATTGAATGGCATTGTCACGGCCAAGGGTATAGGGCAGGCCAATATTGTGGCCCGCGCAGGCTCTAAGTCGGCAGACTGTCCCGTTTTGGTAAAGTGGCCCATCCCGGAAGACGCCGTGGACTTGGGCGTATGGATTACCAGGGAGAATGGCACCAAGTATAAAGTGTATTGGCGAGACCGCAATATGGGTGCTGATGCCCCCGAAGGGTATGGAGATTACTATGCCTGGGGAGAAGTGGAGACCCACTACACCAGTCTGGACCCCCTGATCTGGAAAGAAGGATATGAAACCGGATATAGCTGGGATTCTTACAGATGGGCGAAAGGTGCTCCCAACAAACTAACCAAGTATTGCTCCGTTAATAAGGATGATTATTGGGCCGGTCCGGGAGAGCCCGATGACAAGAATGTTCTGGATACAGGACCCGATGGAGATGATGTAGTATCTAAACTGCTAGGCAATGGCTGGGCTATGCCTTCCGACAAGGAATTGAAGGAATTGACGAAGCAGTGTGAGTGGGAGTGGGGCTCAAAGAACGGTATTCCCGGCTATTATGTAAAGAGCAAGGAGAAAGGAAATAATAACAGTATCTTTCTCCCGTGCGCCGGTTTTATCTTCGATACGGTGAGAGAGATTATTGCCCCAATAATTGGAGCAGGTCCCCAGGGGGGAATCTGGTCTTCAACTATTGAATATATTTATTTCTATCAGGGTCCCTCTGACGCTTCCTGCATCATATTTGGCGATACGGGGTACTCCTATACTCAGTTTTATCGTCACGCTGGTATGTCTGTGAGACCCGTCTTCTCTGATTAATGCAGAAGAATTGGGGGCTTCCGTTATTCCTCAATGACAGGTCGGATACTCAGACCTAGCCATCGCGATTGATTGCCAATCCCTACTATTTTGTTTATGTGATAGATCCAAATTTTAGCATTGGTGGGATAATCCGGGTCTATGTCAGAGGCCCAATAGTAAGCATTTATTGCCCTCTCATCCCGGGAATGACCGGCGGCAGGTATTATGAGTTTTTGACCGTTGATTCTGCTTGTAAACTCAAAATAGCGGTATTCCTCACGGGTAATGTCCTCATAGATATGCCTCTCGCAGATACAGTTATCAATCAGCGCTTCCCATTCGGCTGCTGTGGGGATACGCCATTTTCCTCCCAGCCGTACCCGCGCAGCATCGTCTGTGTAGTTATAATCCTTTAGATTGGTCTTGTTGTCAATGGGGCCCAACCCGCCCCAATGGTCCGTCTTGTCAGAAGTACAGTATTTGGTAAGCCGAAGATGTATCTCATAGGAATCGGGGCCAACTTTAAAGGATTCATAACCGACACTGAACTTGTAGGAGTTCAAGTGGTCCTCCAGGGACATTCCGGCCTTTATCGGTTCCGTTTCTCCCCAAGCGTAATAATCTCCAAGATTATCAGCTTTGATTGCGCCCAAATTGCACTTTGCCCAAAACACCCTGTAAGTAGATCCATCTTCCCGGGTCATTACAATGCCCATATCCACAGCTCCTTCCGGAACCACAATCTTATCTTCCGGCTTCTCCTTTTTACAGGAAACGGGCGTCAGGGAAGCCTGCGCTAAAAGAAAAAGAATAAAGAAACGTTTCATAATGAGCATTTTATGGTTATGAGCAAAGGTACGCATTATTCTCCAAACTTCCCAATTACATTCCGGCAATCACTTCCAGGATAAACACTAACAGGCGGCTCAGGCTGTCTGTTATTTGTATCAGGAAGCGGGGACACAGGTGCACGGCGTCCAGGATAAGGGCCGATACCGCCGAAGTGAGCAGCCCCGTGGTAAGCGGAATGCAGAGGAGGTTGGTGAGGAGAAAGTGCCGGGGGAAGCTGTGGAAGCGAACCCAGGCCAGGGGCCCGGTAAAAACTTGGCAGGAGAGGGCCAGGGCCGATGCCTGCCAGATGCGCCGGAAAGGATCCCACTTGCTGCCGGCGGGGTACCAGCTTTCCAGGACGGGGTAGAGGATGAAGATGCCCGCCATGGCCAGGTAGGACAGTTGGAAGCCCACGGTCCGGATGACGGAAGGATCCAGTACCAGTTGCACCAGAAGGGCCAGGCAGAGCACTCGGGAGGGCTTTCGGGGCCGGCCGCTCACCCGCAGCATTTCCCCGATCAGGATGAAAAGGTAAGCGCGCACGATGGAAGGCGAAGCCCCCGTCATAAGCGTGAAGAATCCGCCGCCCAGGCCAAAGAGGATGAACCGTACCACGGCCGCCGCCTGGGAGCCGCCCCACGGCTTGGTGAACTTGTCCAGCAGCAGGTAGATGATGCCCATATGAAGGCCGCTGAGGGCCAGCAGATGGCTGGCTCCGCTGGCGCGGAAGTTTTGAACTACATCGGCCTCCAGACCGCTTCGGTCGGCTGTGAGGAAAGCCTTGAGGAGGGGGGCTGTTACATCGGCCCGAAAGGGGAGAGCGTCTATGCGTGCGCGGAGGGTATCGGCCGCCCCCAAGGCCCACATTTGAAGGGCCGATGTTTCCTCCATCCCCGGGACCGAGCGTGACAGGGCGCAGAAGAATCCCAGCAGCAAAAAGGCCGCCCAGATGAGCCCCACGGCCCATTTTTCGGGTGCCACGCGGAGCTTGTTGCGGAAGATGACGGGAAGCAGGAGGAAGGGGAGGAGGAGGCCGCTCCAGGCCCCGGCCGACGGAGCCGAAACCATAGTTCCGGCCACTGCGCCTGCCGTGAAGAGGACCGACAGCGCTTCTATGCTTTTAGCCTCGGCCATACGTGCGAAATTAGTAATAATTTCGTATCTTTGCACAGATGTACTGAATTTAAATTCCAACTATATGATTATTCTCGTCATCAACTGCGGAAGCTCGTCCATCAAGTACCAGCTTCTAGACATGAAAAGCGACGACGTTTTTGACGTAATCGCCAAAGGTATAGCAGAAAAGATCGGCCTTCCTGCCGGCATTCTCCAGTATGCTCCCACCGGTAAGGACAAGATTGTAACCGACGTCCCCATCCCGGATCACAAGGAAGGTATGAAGCTCATCCTCAAGGCCCTTACGGACCCTCAGACCGGTGTCTTGAAGTCTCTGGAAGACATTGAGGCCGTGGGTCACCGCATCGTGCAGGGTGGAGACTTCTTCTCCGGTTCCGTGCTGGTGAACCCGGATGTGCTGGACAAGATTGCCTTCTGCGCAGACTTTGCTCCGCTGCACAACCCGGCCCACCTGCTGGGTATCCACGCTATGCAGGACGCCCTTCCCAGCGTGCCTCAGGTGGTTACTTTCGATACCGCTTTCCACCAGACCATGCCGGCTTACGCCTATATGTACGGTCTGCCTTACGAGTATTATGAGAAGTACCGCGTGCGCCGCTACGGTGCCCACGGCACGTCCCATCAGTTTGTGGCCGGTGTGGGTGCCAAGCTCGCGGGCCTGGATATCAACAACGCCAAGATCATCACCTGCCACCTGGGTGCCGGCAGTTCCATCTGCGCCATCCAGAACGGCAAGTGCGTAGATACTTCTATGGGCTTCACCCCGCTGGAGGGTATGATTATGGGTACCCGTGTGGGTAACATCGACGCCAACGCCGTTCTCTATCTGCAGAAGAAACTGGGCGTGGACCCCGATGAGATGACCACCATCCTCAACCGCAAATCCGGCTTCCTGGGCCTTTCCACCCAGACGTCCGACGCCCGTGAACTGGACGAACTGGCCAACAACGGAGATCCCAAGGCCAAGCTCGTGTTCAAGAAGTTCACCTATGACATCATCAAGAACATCGGCTCTTATGTAGCCGCTATGAACGGTGTAGACCTCATCGTGTTCACCGGCGGTATCGGAGAACACAACAGCCGCCTGCGCCGCCGCGTGCTGGAGAACTTCTCCTACCTGGGCCTCAAGGTGGACTACGAAGCCAACGTGGCCTTTGAGCAGAATGCCATCATCACCACGGAGGATTCCAAGGTAAAGGCCGCCCTCATCTGCACCAACGAGGAGCTGGTGATTGCCCGCGATACCATGCATTTAGTACTTGAAAACCAAGAATAAGAAAATGATTACCAATTTTAACGATCTGTTTACCGAGCTCAAGGCACAGGGCATCTGCAAGAGAATGGTAGCCGCCTGGGGCGTGGATTCCCATACCATCGAGGCCGCTTCCCTGGCTTCCGATATGGGTTTTGTCAAGGTGACCCTGGTGGGCGACTGCGACCTCATTGCCAAAGTCTGCCAGGAGTTCAAGATTGATATGGCCAAGTTCGAGGTTGTGGACGTGAAGGACGAGCTCAAGGCTGTGGCCGAGGCCGTGCGTATGGTTCACGACGGAGAGGGCGATGTGCTTATGAAGGGCCTTTGCTCCACGGACAAGTTCCTCCGCGCCATCCTGAACAAGGAAGTGGGTCTGCTCCCTCCCAAGGGCCTGCTCTCCCACGTGGGCGTGATCGAGAACCCCAACTACCACAAGCTCATCTTCATCACCGATATGGCCGTTATCCCTCAGCCGGATTTCCGCCAGAAGGTCAAGATGGCCGGTTTCGTGACCGGTGTGGCCCGCAGCTTCGGCATTGCCACTCCCAAGATTGCTTTCATCGCCGCCTCCGAGCAGATGCTGGACAGCATGCCCGCCTGCATCGAGGGTGCGATGTTGGCCAAGATGTGCGACCGCGGTCAGATCAAGGCCATCGGTGACGGCCCTCTGGCCCTCGATGTAGCCATCGACCAGGAATCCGTTGAAATCAAGAAGCTCAAGAGCCCCGTGGCCGGAGACGCAGACTGCCTCCTGTTCCCCAACATCGAGAGCGCCAACGTGTTCTGGAAGACCAACTCCAAACTGGCCAAGGACGTCCGTCAGGCCGGTTTCCTGGTGGGTACCAAGGTGCCTTGCATCCTGGCCTCCCGCGCCGATTCCGTAGATGTGAAATTAAATTCGATTGCTTCGGCAGTCATGTCTGTTAAATAATTATGAGAAAATACATTGTAGCGGGCAACTGGAAAATGAACACCACCGTGCCCGAAGGCGTAGAACTCGCCAAGGCTGTTGTGGAGAAAGCCCAAAATCTCCCCGCAAACGTTGAGCTTGTCGTTGCTCCTCCTTTCACCCACCTTGCCCCCGTGGCCGAGGTCCTCAAGGGTTCCAAGGTACAGCTGAGCGCCCAGAACTGCGCAGACCACGAGAAAGGTGCCTACACCGGCGAAGTAGCCGTGAATATGCTCACCTCCCTGGGTTGCCAGTACACCATCCTGGGTCACTCCGAGCGCCGTCAGTATTACGGTGAGACCGATGAGAAGCTGGTCGTGAAGACCCAGCTGGCCCTGGCCGCCGGTCTGAAGGTGATCCTCTGCGTAGGTGAGAATCTGGAAGAGCGCGAGGCCGGCAAGCACTTTGATGTGGTTACCGCCCAGACCAAGAACGTCCTTTACAACTTCACCGCCGAAGATCTGAAGAACGTGGTCATCGCTTACGAACCCGTTTGGGCCATCGGTACCGGCAAGACCGCTACCGCCGAGCAGGCTCAGGAAATCCACGCTTGCATCCGCAACGTCATCGAATCCAAGTTCGGTGCTGCGGTGGCCGACGAGATGACCATCCTCTACGGTGGTTCCTGCAAGCCTTCCAATGCCAAGGAACTCTTTGCCCAGAAGGACATTGACGGTGGCCTCATCGGTGGCGCCGCCCTCAAGGCCGACGACTTCCTGGGAATTGCCACTTCCTTCTAATAAGGAGCAACTCCAGCCATAAAAAAGACCGTCGCGTGACGGTCTTTTTTTGTTATCCGAGGTACTTGATGGCCATCATCGTGAGGTCGTCGCTTTGGTCGGCCCCGTTCACGTAGGCGTGTACCGAGGTGGTGACCTTCTGTACAAATTCGGCCGGGGCGCTTCCGCAGGCGGCCTTGGCGGCCTCGAAGGTGCGGTCCATTCCAAACAGTTCGTGCTTGGCGTTTTCGGCCTCCGTAAGGCCGTCCGTGTACAGGAAGAGGGTGGAGCCGGGTTTGAGCTGGGCTTCCTGCTGGGTGAAATTGTAGTCCGGCGCAACGCCTGCGGCTACGTTGGAATCTACCGGCAGGTATTCTTCTTCGCCGCCCGGGCCCAGGACAATGGGAGCGTCGTGGCCGGCGTTGCAGTAGGTGAGGTGGCCGGACTGGTCCAGGATGCCGAAGAAAAGCGTCACGAACATCAGGGACTCGTTGTTGGCAGCCAGGCTGTTGTTGAGGTTGTCCATAATGGCGGCGGGCCGGTTGTCCTTGGCAGCCAGGGAGCGGAAGAGGGTGCTGGTGACCGCCATTACCATAGCGGCGGGCATACCCTTGCCGGAAACGTCTCCTATGCAGAAGAAGAGCTGATGGTCTTTGATGAAATAGTCGTATAGGTCTCCTCCCACGGTCTTGGCCGGGGTGAGGGAGGCAAAGATGTCCATATCCACGCGCTCCGGGAGGGTCTTGGGCAGCATCGATTTCTGGATGTCGCCGGCAATGTGCAGTTCGCTCTCGATGGCGGCCTGCTTGGAGGTGGCCTCCGTGAGTTCGTCCACATACTTGGTGAGCGACTTCTGCATATTCTCGAAGGAGTCCCGCAGCTGGTGGATCTCGTCGTGGTAGGTGAGTTCGGGGAGTTTGGTGTCAAAGTGTCCTTTTGCCACTTCCTCCGTGGAGCGGACCAGGTACTGGAGCGGCTGGGTGCTGCGCTGGATGGAGCGTCTGAAGAACAGGGCGGCGATGAGCAGGCCGATGCCCTGCAGCAGCAGGATGAAGATGCCCAGCATCACGCCCGGAAGGATGATGCTTCGCTGGGAAACCACCACGGCGGCCGACCACCCCGTATGCTTGAGGGTGGAGTAGAAGACCATGGACTTGATGCCGTCAATCTCTGCCACGCCGCTTCCGTGTTCTCCGGCCAGCATCTTGGTGCCGATGATCTCGTAGTTGTTGTTCTTCTTGGAGTTGCGGTGGTTGAAGTAATTGTCGTGCAGGATGCGGTTGGGATCCGGATGCACCAGGTATTCGCCGTTTCGGCTTAAGATGAAGCAGTAGGCATTGAGTTCCTCCTTGTCCAGGAGGTTTCTGGAGACCAGGCTCAGGTGGCTGATGCCGCCGCCCAGGTTGAACTCCTTCACCCGTTCGGTGAGGGCCGTCAGGGACATATCGGCCGAAAAGACTCCCACTACTTTTCCGGAGTTGTCCTTGACCGGGAGCACGTAGGAACAGAGGATTTCCTTGGCTCCGGTGTCGTCGTAATAGGGCTCCGACCAGTAGCCGGCTCCGCCCACTTTGCAGCCTTGGATGAACCACTCATATTCGGTGTAGTCGTGGGTAGCGGAACCCAGCTGCGAGGTCTGGATGGAGCCGTCGGCCTTCTGGTGGGCATAGGGTTCAAACCAATGTCCTTTCTGGGGATAATAATCCGGCACGAAGGCCACGGCCATACCCACGATGTGCGGGTTCAGCTTGAGCTCGTTGGCCAGGATGTCGTAGATGCCGTCCGGATCGTCCAGATGCTCGTGAATCTCGTCCACGTTGTTCATCGACGTGGTCTCCACCAGGTTGAGCATACCTTCCAGCTGCTCGTCCGTGATGCTCAGGATGTCCTGGTAGTGATCCTTGATCATAGCCAGGGAACCGCCCGCGGAGAACAAGAAGATCAGGAGGGAGACGATGGTCATCGTGACCAGCATCACCAGCAGGATGCTGCGGGTCAATCTGCCTGAAAATGAGTGGAAATGTGGTTTCATCACCCCAAAGGTACAAACTTTTTGAAATAATGAAAAGAATCATTCTAATCTTGGGCGTCCTGTTCGCCGCCGTGATCCACGTCACCGCCGGCTTCGCTTTCTAAGCAACTCCCAGCCAACTTACAGGGGAAGGTCTTCACGCCTTCCCCTTTTTTGCAAAATATTGTGTAACTTTGTGTTGTAACCACAAATAGTAACACGCCATGAAACGTTTCCTGTTACCGGCACTGATGCTGCTGAGTGTATGCGCGTATGCGCAGGATGATGAGCAGTTGCTGCGGAATTGGATCCAGACCATCGCCTCCGATGAGCTGGGCGGCCGCAAACCTATGACCGAGTACGAGACCCGTACGGTTAACTATCTGGCTAAAGAGTTGGAACAGATGGGCCTGGAGCCTGCTTTTGACGGCAGTTGGTTCCAGGAGTTCCAGATTATTGCCGTCACGTCCAAGCCCGAGGGAAACAAGATCAGCGTCAAAGGAAAGAAAAAGGCCGATCTGAAGTACCCCGAAGACTTGATTGTCTGGACCTCCCGCGCTACCCGTAAGATAGAGCTGTCCAAGGCCGAGTATGTCTTCTGCGGCTTCGGTATCCACGCCCCGGAGTACGGCTGGGACGATTACGAGGGCATAGACGTGAAGGGCAAGATTGTGATTGCGATGGTCAACGACCCCGGCTATTACGATGCCAGTCTTTTCCGCGGACGCAATATGACTTATTATGGCCGATGGCTCTACAAGTTTGAAGAGGCCATCTGCCAGGGCGCTGCCGGCTGCCTGGTGCTGCACAACACGGAGGCGGCCAGTTACGGCTGGCACGTGTGCGTGAACGGCCATATGGAAAACAACCTGGCCCTGTTTGACCCGGACACCCGCAACGCCGGTGAACTGGCCGTCAAGGGCTGGCTGCACGAGGACGGAGCCCGCAAGATCTTCGCCGCCGCCGGAATGGATATGGACGCCGCCCTGGCCGCGGCCAAGAAGCCCGGCTTCAAGAGTTTCCCGCTCAAGGTGAAGGGAGACGTGAAGATGGATGTGGAGTACAACATCCAGAAGACCCGCAACGTGGGAGCTTTCCTTCGGGGCACGGACCGGGCCGATGAGGCCGTGGTGCTCTGCGCCCACTGGGATCACCTGGGGATGGGCACTCCGGACGAGACCGGCGACAACATCTACAATGGCGCGGCCGACAATGCCAGCGGCATGGCAGGCGCGCTGTTATCGGCCCGTAAATTCACACAACTGTCCCACAAGCCGCGCAGGAGCATCCTTTTCCTTTTCCCTTCGTCGGAGGAGAGCGGGCTGTTCGGCTCCGAGTACTACTGCGCCAACCCGGCCTTCCCGCTGGCCAAGACGGTGGCTTGTCTGAACTTCGAGAGCATCGGCCCGGCCGAACTTACCAGGGATCTGGTGATCCTGGGTGGGGGACAGAGCCGCCTGGACCGTTACTTCGAGGCCGCCGCTGCCGCCCAAGGCCGCTACATTTTTTATGATGAGGACAATTCCGACGGGTGGTTCTTCCGCTCGGACCATTATAACTTTGTCAAGAAGGGCATCCCCGCCGTGGTCTGGGAAAACGGTACGGATCTGGTGGATCCGGCCCACCCCAACAAGTACCCTATGCCGGTTTGGTATCACAAGCCTTCCGATGAATACAGGGCCGACTGGGACCTCTCCGGAACGGTGGCCAATGTGCGCCTGATATATAGTGTAGCCCTCTCCCTCTCGGGGACCGATGATTGGCTATTCCAAAAATAATTCGTATCTTGCAAGAATTAATGACGCAAACAATCAAGGAAATGAAAAAGAATTTTTTAGTTAAAGCATTGTTTATTACGGTGGTAGCCCTGCTTAGCGCCGCCTGCTATAAGAGTCACGACAACGGTCATAAAGTAGCCGTGCTGCTTCCGGACGATTCCATCATCGACCGTTGGGCCATCGATAAGCAGAATCTGGAAGATGTAATGGACCAGTATGGTTTCGACGCCACTTTCTACGTGGCTCCCGAGAATGAGGACGGTGCCGTCCAGCAGATTCAGCAGATCAAGACCGCCATCAAGAGCGGTGCCAAGTATCTGGTAATCACTCCCATTGACTATAATGCCATCAACGAGTCCAAGGTTCTGGAGCAGTATCCCAGTGTAAAGGTGGTCTGCCACGACCGTTTCATCCAGAACAATCCCTGCATCGATTTCTTCTCCTCCACCGATACCAAGGAGATTGGCCGTATGCAGGCTATGTTCCTCCTCAATCACTACCACTCTTCCGGTGCCGCTACCATGACCATTGAGATCCTCGCCGGTCCCGACACGGACAACAACGCCAAGGACTACTATGACGGTGCCATGGATCTTCTCCGGAAGTACATTGTGGGCGGCCAGCTCATTGTCAAGAGCGGCAAGAAGGAGTACAACGACGTGAAGGCCGACAGTTGGAATGTAGCCGACGGTAAGGAGGCAATGGAGGACCGCCTGGCCAGCTATGCTGAGGGTGAGTGCCCGGATATGGTTCTCGCCAGCTCCGACAATATGGCCCAGGGTGCCATCGAGGCCCTGATGGAAGCCGGTATCACCGACGTGCCGGTCATCACCGGTCAGGACAATTCCGAAATGACTCAGGTCTATATCAAGGCCAAGAAGCAGACGATGACCATTGACAAGAACCTGCGCGACATGGCCTACAACACCGGCCTGCTTGTGAACGGTCTCATCTCCAAGTCTCCGGTCCAGACCAGCCAGAGCGTCGGTGGCGTTCCGGTCCTCTACTCCAAGATCACCCTCGTGACCATCGACAGCTTCTAATAGACAGCTGCATACAATAAGAAGGAGGTGACTCATAAGTGAGTTGCCTCCTTTTTCATTTGTTGTATAGAGGAGCCACCTGTTACGCATTTATGGGCTTTTTTGCGCGTCGGGTGGCTTTGTTGAGCCAGGCATTACGCATAAAGTGCCTTATTTGCGTAACAGGTGGCTCTCAATATGCTAGGCTGCCACTTTTTCTTCCGTTTGCGGCTGGAAAAGAAACGGGCACCGCCGCCTCGATAACGAGGCTCGGCGGCTACAGACTCCGTCTGTTGCCCGCTGCAGTGGAAAGGGAGGGAAACGGAAGGCACCGCAGCCGGAGTATGCGACATCCGGCTGCTACGATACAACCCCTGCACGGGCTCCATCAAAGGGCCCATGCAGGGGTTGCCCGTTGCCCACTTCAGGCAGAGAAAAAGAGGAGGGATGGAAAGAATTGTTGGCACTTAATACACAATAAATCAATAGAATAGATACATAAACCCCCATCTCGAGACAGGGGCTATGGTGGTTAACTATCACATGATCATTGACTTAATTGCCAGCGCAAGATAAGAGTAGTGGGGGCTAAAGCACAAAAACGGGCGCAGAAGGCGGAAAGTGTGCTTTAGGCAGTGCGAGGCAGGACGGTCGGGTGCGGTAGACGGGACGGAAAATGGCACGTCTACCTCACTCTGGTCGGGAGATGCCCGGTCGGTGCCGGGCATGACGACGAGTGGTCCAGGATGGGGCGTGAGAACCACAAAAAAAAGACGGCCAAACGGTCGTCTTTTCTTTTGTGAGGACAAGCAGATTTGAACTGCTGACCTCTTGCCTGTCAAGCAAGCGCTCTAAACCAACTGAGCTATGCCCTCAAAGGACTGCAAATATAGGCAAAAAGAACGGATGCTCCAAATTTTTCTGCATCACTTCACCTGATGACGGCCTTTTTCAAAGGAAATTTCGTCCAGGGTGAGGATACGAGGGGAATCATAAATACTGCGGACCAGGTCCAGATGGTCTTCCGTGGAGCGGTGCCCGCCGATGAAATAGCCCCAGACCATAAACCAGGTCCAGCGGGGCTGCTCCTCAAAAACAGACAGTTCCTTGGGCAATTGCCCCACCTCGCCCATCGCGATGGGCTTGCCGCCGCCCAGCTCCACCAGCTCGTCGTGATGAGACTGCTTGTAGTCCCAGCCATAGATATCGGCCGCCAGTACGTCCACGTACTCGTTTCCGGGGTAGAAATCTGCGTAGGGGAAGGCATCATCGTTCTCCTTGACGCGCGGGGCGTTGGGATCCCAGACCCACAGCAGGTTGTCCAGGCCCTTGCCGGTGAAGTATTCATAAGTCATTATCCAAAGCCGTTTGAAGCCCTGGTCTCCGGGCTTGTTGCCCCACCAGAACCAGGCACCGTTCATCTCGTGGTAGGGGCGCCAGAGGACAGGAACGCGGGCCTCCTTCAACTGCTGAAGGAACGGAATAACGGTATCCATTTCCCGCTCCCAGGCATTGTGGAGGGGCGTTCCAGGGGTGCAGAGGGCATCCCACTCCTCGTCTGAGGGGCCCTGGTCCATCGTCCAGACTTTGTCTCCGTTGCAGTCGTTGCCGTCCGTGTAGCGAGGGTCGCAGCAGTGCCACATCAGGGTGATGATGCGGCCTTCGGCCCATTTGCGGATGGCCGTATCCACGATATCCTGCCGGGCTTCGGCCACCGTGCGGCCCGTGTTTACGCAGGGGCGGTCAAACGGAACCGTGAGGTTGAGCGGACCGGCGTGCTGGTATCTTTCCGCGCCCTCTCCTATGTCATTGAAACTGAAATCGCTGCCCCAGACCACCGGAAGTTTTCCGGTGATGGCCAGCACCTCGGCGTCGTAACGCTCCAGGTCACTGGAAAAATTGTGTTCCCCAGCCAGGGTGTACTTTCCGCTGATGGAATAGAGGAAGTCCAGCAGCTCGCAGGCCTCGGGCGTGGCGTTGGGATTTACGGGACGGGGTCCGCGGTCACAGCTGCAAAAGCCGCTCAGGCATGCAGCCAGGACGATACAAAGGGTAAGTGAGTGTTTCATCGGCCGATTAGTTTACCACAACCTCGTCCAGGAAGTGGAAGCCGCGGGTGGGGTGGGCTACGAAGCGGACGTAGCGGGCCTGGGCGGTCACGGGAGTGCCGAAGAGCACGTAGCTCTGGCTGGGATCCTGGATCTCGTTGGGGATGGTGGCTGCTTGCTCAAAGTGGACGCCGTCGTTGGACAGCCAGACTTCTACGCTCTTGGGGAGGTAGATGCCGGGGCCGGGCTCGCAGAGGAAGGTGCCGCCCACATAGTGGATGGGCTGCACGCTCTCCAGGTCGATGACCACGTCAATGTCTGTGAGGAAGCCCTGCCAGCGGCCGTCTCCGTAGGACCAGCCGCCGCAGATGCCGTCCGTGAGGGTGGTCTCACCGGCGGCGGGATAACTCCGGTTCCACAGCTGGTTATACTTCACGGGCTTGCCCAGGGCCAGGTGCTTGACTCCGTTCCTGAAGGCCGGGCGCTCGCCGTATTCCTTGTGGAGGTCGAAGGCGTGGTAGCCGGCGGCAATCAGGTTGTCGTTCCAGGGGGTTACACGCTCGCGGAAGCCGTCCTTGCGGTCCGGCTGGGACCAGCCTACCTCGGCAATGGCGGCAATGCGGGGATACATCATGTATTCGTAGTGATCGTCGGTGGGGATTCTTTCGGCCCAGAGGTTGCCCTGCACGCCCAGGAGGTGCATTTGGGCCCCTTCGGGCATTCCCTCCATAGGTTCGTAGGAATGGGCTACGTCCAGGGAAAGGAAGCCTCCCCAGCCTTGCGGCTCATAGATGGGGGCGTCCTGCACCTTGTCCAAGTAGCAGTATCGGCCCGGAGTCATCACGGCGTCGTGGCCCTGTTGGATGGCCTCGATACCGCCCTCCGTGCCTCGCCAGCTCATAACGGTGGCATTGGGCGAAAGGCCGCCTTCCAGGATCTCATCCCAGCCCAGGAGCTGACGGCCGTGGCCGTTGATGAAACGCTCGATGCGCTTGATCAGGTAGCTCTGGAGCTCTTCTACGTTGGCCAGTCCTTCGGACTTCATGCGGGCCTGGCAGTCCGGGCACTCTTTCCAGTGGCTCTTGTCGGCCTCATCTCCTCCCACGTGGATGTACGGGGAAGGGAAGAGCTCTATCACCTCTTCCAGCACGCCTTCCAGCAGTTCAAACGTGGCTTCCTTGCCGGGGCACAGTTCGTAGCTTCCTTCCCGGCAGCCCACTTCCGGATAGGCAAAGACCACTTCCCGGCTATGGCCGGGCATCTCAATTTCCGGAATCACGTTGATGTGCAGCTGGGCTGCCCGGTCCAGGATTTCCCGGATATCGGCCTTGGTAAGATAGCCTCCCCTGGCTTCCGGGGCACCTTCCTGCGAGTACTGACGCCCCTTGTCGCACCACTCCTGCCAGGTTTCTCCTACTCTCCAGGCGGCCTGCCGGGTGAGAAGGGGATACTTGTCTATCTGGATGCGCCAGCCGGCGTCGTCCGTCAGATGCATATGGAAGTAGTTGATCTTGAGACTGGCCAGGGCCTCCAGCTGCTTGATGATGAAGTCTTTGTCACGGAAGTGGCGGGAAACGTCCATCATAAATCCGCGATACTGGAAACGGGGGTAATCGTACACCGTTCCGCAGGTCTCCATCTGCCGGAGGGTCTGGAGGGCGTAGAAATAGCCGGTCTGCGTATTGGCTTCCACCTTGTAGCCCTTGGGCGTGACGGTGAGCTGATAGGCCTGCTCCCGGGCAAAGGCCGGCAGCAGGGCGGTCTTCTTGGCAAAAGCCTTGCCGCCAATCTTGCGGGACAGCTCCTTGGTGAGGTTGGGGGTGCCGGGGGCCGAAGTGAACTCCAGCGGGGCCGGAACCTGCCCCAGGGCCGATACCGTCAGGGCCGTTGCAGCCAGCAGGGATAGGAATAGACGTTTCATAGATGTGTTTATATGGTTTAACACAAAGATACGCATTATTTCTTTTTTCGTATATTAGCGGAATATAATCTCTATCATTATGAGCATCAACTTGTCCCTTAGGAAAGTCTCCATACTGGTCTTATCCCTTGTCCTTCTGGCAGGCTGCGGTATGAAGGTAAACAAGACCGCCCTGAAGATGATTGTCTCTGCCAGCTCCAAGGTAAACAAGGCGTCCTTCTATGCCGATTCCTGCGAGAACCGCATTGGGGTGGCCTATGTGGAAGGCGGTGCCCCCGGACAGGTGGTGGATATCTATTACGCAGACCAGGCGGTCCGCAAGGATGCCGTTCTGATCGTCATCCACGGCGGCTTCTATGTGGGCGGAGACCGGCGGAACAGCCGTCCCCTGGCTTCCGTCTTCCTGAAGGAAGGCTTTGATGTGGTTCTCCTGGAGTACCGCCTTAACGACGGCAAGCTGGACGTGGCGGACGAACTGAGCGACTGCGCCGCCGCCCTCGATTACCTTACCGTCCACGCGGAGGAACTGGGCCTGAACCGGGACCGGATGTTCCTGACGGGGGATTCGGCCGGCGGACACCTGGCCCTGTATATGGCCGAAGGCTCCGAAGACCGGACCCTTCCCATCCATCCGAGCTTCTTTGTGACAAGGGGCGCCCTCCTGAACTGCCCGGCCTACGACTACGCCTCTTTCTCCAACCCGGAAGGCTTCACGGCCAGCGCCCTGGCTTGGTTCATCGGCCCGCGATACCAGGATCAGGACTGGCTGGTGTCCGTTTCTCCCAGGACCTTCCTCAGCCGCTATACCGGCCCTCTTTTCCTCTCTACCTGCACGCGGGATTTCATCCGCAGCCAGTCCCTTACCCTCAAGGCAGACTGTGATGCCCTGGGCCGTCCGGTGGAGTTTGTGGACATAGCATCCAATGACAGGGCCGTGGGCCACGTCCACAATGTAATAAGCCCCAACCTTCCCGAATCCCGCCAGGTCAATGAGCGGATGATTGCGTTTATGGTGGGGCTTCTGACGGAATAAGGCTTAGATGGCCTCGGTGAGCGTCATCTCGAAGGTGGCGTTGTAGGTCTTCTCGTTGTGGACCATGCTGGCCTGGGCAATTACCAGGCAGGTGTTTCCTTCAAAACTTACGGTGCCGGTGAACTGGCCGCTGGTGATGAAGGGAATGTCGTCGGAGTCAAAGCTGAACGAGATGTTGGAGTTGTTCAGCGTGTAGCGGCCCAGGAAAGGATTGGCCTGGGAGAAGGAGATGGCGATGGAGCCGGCGCCGGTGACGCAGACTTCCTTGACCGTGTACTTGAGCAGGGTCTCCCGGTTCTCTTCGCTGATGGTGATATTGTTGTCGTCCATCCAGGTGCAGATCTGATCCATATTGATGCCGTTGTTGAACACCTTTTCGATGCCCGCTGCGCCAAAGGAGCCGCCGGACAGGCCGATGATGATCTTTCCTACCTTCCAGTTGCGGCACAGGTTGTCGTGGGGCGTATCGGAAGTGGTGGTGGGGGTGATGGTGGCCGTAGCCGTTACGGGGCTTCCGCCGGTCGTATCGGTGGTGATGGTCACCTCCGTTCCATTGATGGTGACGTGGCCGAAGCCCGACAGATGGAAGGTGCCGTTGGAATAGGTGTAGCTGCCAAAGAGGATGTTGTTGTCTCCCTCGGCCTTGGTGACGGTGTAGGTCACAATGTAGCGGCTGGCCTCGGTGAACTCGATGCTCTGGATGTCGCGGGCCTGGACCGTGGCGGCCGTCTTGAAGGTGATGACCTGGGCCAGGTCTTTGGTGGCGGGTTCATCCATAGGGTTGTCCTGGTTTCCCTTGTTGCAGGAAACGGGAACCATCAGAAGGGCTGCAAGGGCCCAGAAAATATACTTCTTCATAGGGAATTCGGATTAAAAGAGACGGAAGAATACGTTGAGTTTCATCATAGGCATAATGGGGAAGCCGCAGATCTTGTCAATCCAGCCATTGTCTATCTGGTGGCCTTCGTCGTCAATGAGGGCTGCGCTGGTGAGGACGGACGGGTCTCCCTTGGGGTTGCGGAGGTAGCTGTAAGACTGCACCTTGAAGCCGCCGGTGATGAGGACGCCCATATCAAACGTTACGCGTACGCGGTTGTCGGGGTTGACGGCGCGGCCAAAACCGATGCCCACATAGGGCCGGACCACACCCACCTTGATGTCTGCATTCACAAAACCCTTGGGGTCCGTGGAGATGCTGATTTTGTCGGCTCCCTGGCCATAGGTGACGGCCATTGTGGCATAATCGGCCGGGTCCAGGGCGCCGCTCAGGTCTGCACTGGCGTGGAAGAGTTTGCCGGGGCCCATATAGGCGCCCACCGTGAAGTGGAAGCTGGTGTTGCGGCCCGGGAAGATATCGGCCAGCAATTTACCGGCACCGCCGTGCCAGAGGCTGGCCTTGATGGGCGTATGGGTCAGATCCCGGGTGGATCCTCCGGCCTCTATCTTTCCCAGATTGATGTTGCCTTTGAAGGCAAAGGGAAAGAGAGAATAGCCCGTACGGAGCTGGACATACGGAGACATAGGGAGGGCTACTTCCAGGCCGATACCGTCCAGACCGGTGGTAATGCCCACTGCCAGGTGGTTGGCAATCTGTTTGTCCTGTGCGCGGGCGGTAAGTCCCATCAGGGAAACCGCCAGGGCGGCGATGAAGGTGACAGTTTTTTTCATAGGTTAAAGATAATCTTCAAAGTACCGGGTAATCTTGTCCATAAGGTGGAGGCGGTTCTTGCCGGAGACGTTGTGCTTGGCCACGGGGTAGGGGAAGTAGTCTACCGGGATGTCCAGGTCTATGCACTGCTGGATGAAGCTGAGGCTGTGCTCCCAGACCACGGTGTCATCGATGGCGCCCTGGCAGATGAGGAGCTTGCCCCTGAGGTTCTTGGCCTTGTTGATGAGGGAGGTGGACTCGAAGCCCTCGGGGTTGGTCTGGGGGTTGTCCATATAGCGCTCTCCGTACATAATCTCATACCACTTCCAGTCAATGACGGGACCGCCGGCCACGCCCACCTTGAACACATCGGGATAGGTGGTGAGGAGACTGATGGTCATAAAGCCGCCGTAGCTCCAGCCGTGAACACCGATTCGGGAGGCGTCCACAAAAGGCTGGCTGCGGAGCCAGTCAATGCCCACCATCTGGTCTTCCATCTCGGCCTTGCCGCACTGGCGGTTGATGGCCTGCTCGAAGGCGGTGCCGCGGTTCTGCGTGCCGCGGTTGTCCTGGATGTAGACGATGTGGCCGGTCTGGGCCATATACATCTCCCACATCCGGATCTGGGCCAGCCAGCTGTCCTGTACCATCTGGCTGTGGGGACCGCCGTAGACATACAGGATTACGGGGTATTTCTTGGAAGGATCGAAGTCTTTTGGATAGATGAGACGGTAGTAGTTCTCAAACTGGCCGTCTGCGCTGGGAACGGTTCCCAGTTCCACCTGGCAGGAGTTGTAATCCTTGAGGGGGTCTTCCAGGGTAACGAGCTCGCGGACCGTCCTGCCATCCGTGGAGCACACGGAAACCCGGGCCGGGAGGTTGAGGTTGGAGTTGTTGTCCAGGAACCAGGTGAGGTCCCTGTTCAGGCGGACGGTGTGCCAGCCGCGGCCCACGGTGAGCTGGACGGGCTTGCCCACCTTGGCCTTGGCCACGGGGTTCTTGCCGGGCAGTTTGACGCCCACCTTGTAGAGATGATTCTCCACCGGAGAATTCTGGGCCGATGTATAGAAGACCTGGCTGCCGTCGTTGCCGGCGTATTCCACGTCTGCATCCACGGCCGTGAGGCGGCGGACGGTGCCCAGCGTATCCACCAGGTACAGGTTGCGGTAGCCGTCCCGGTTGCCGGTGCGGTACACGAACACATCCTTTCGGCCCTTGATGAACCACACGGGATCCAGGGGCTCTTCCCAGGCCTCGTTGTCTTCCGTGAGGATGGTGCGCACGAAACTGCCGTCGCTCACGCGGTACTGGTTGAGCCGCATATGATGCTGGCTGCGGTCCAGTACCTGGGCAAAGAGATACTTCTCGTCCGGGCTCCAGGCCAGGTTGGTGATGTAACGCTCTTCGGTGAAATCCGTCACGTTCATCCAGACCGTGGTCTCGGTGTTGAAGTCAAACACGCCCACCTGCAGGAGTTCGGAGTCCATCCCGTTCATAGGGTACTTGAGGAGTTCCAGGTTGCCGGTGCGGGTCTTGATGTCCAGGAGCGGGAAGTCCGTTACGCGGGACTGGTCTTTCTTATAGTAGGCTACCTTGGTGCCGTCCGGCGACCACAGGAAACCCTGGGTAAAGCCAAACTCGTTGCGCATCATCGTGCCGCCGTAGACGATGTTGCGGTCCGTGGAGACGCCGATGGGCAGCTTACGGCCGTCCTTGATGCCGTAGAAGGAGTCTCCCTCCTGCTTGATCTGGTAGGAGTCGTCGCTCTGACGGCCGCCGCGGGACATCTGGAAGGGCTCCAGGGCGGTGGAGGAGATGCTGCCTTTCTGGGCGCCGGTGGGGCCCATCAGGGCAAAGGTCTCGTTGTCCAGCCAGTAGGCCGAAGCCCGGGCGTAGCCCACGCCATTGAGGACAACGTCTTTCAGGGAGAGGTCTTTCCCGCCGTGGGCGGGACGGGTGTCAATGACCCGGTTTTGCGCAAATGCAAAAAAGCAGGCGAGCAGAGCGCCTGCTGCAAGAAGGGTTCGCTTCATATACAGTTAAAGGAAAAATCCGTCTTCCGTCTTCTGGGGAGTGGTTGTAGACTCAGGAAATTCTTCCTGGACGCTGTCTACGACGGCTCTCTCATAGCCGCGCCAGGGGAGTCGGCCCTTGTACTCCTTGTAGTGCACCGTGACGCGGAGACCGGTCATCTGGCGGAGCTTTTCGGCCACGTCCTTATTCTCTACCGAGAACTTGAAATTCTTGGACTGGACGGTCCCGGAAGCATTCTTGCTGCCGTAACCGGTGAGGATGATCTCGCCTTCGTAGGTCTTGAAAACATAACCTGTGTAGGTGAGGGAGTTGAGTTCTCCGGTCTTGGTTCCGTCGGAGAAAACCCAGAGGAACTTGAAGTAGAAAATAACGGCCAGGATGGCCAGGATGAACAGGCCTGTAAAGAGCCCGATACCTTTTCCGGGACGTGCCATATCTTATTTCTTTTTCTTAGGAGTATAATTCATCTTGACGGGTTCCCATTCCACGCCGTCTTCGCCCACGTTTACGCGGATGAGATAGTTTCCGGGTTCCGGGTTGTTCTTCTCGCACATAGAGTCCATTGTGATGTAGTGGACGCCGTTGAAGTCTCGCTCGTCCCAGGTGTGGACGTGCCCCAGGAATACGCCGGTTACGTTCCACTCCTCAAACTGGTCCAGCAGGAAGAAGGTTTCTTCGCGGGTGAACGTGGAGGCAAACTCGAAGAACTGGGGACGGAAAATATTGGTGTGCGAGAACACGAACGTATAGCGGTATATGGAGCTTCCGTCACTGTACTTGCCGTCCAGAACGCCCTGGTTGATGAGGTCTATCTGGGTCTTTCCCAGGGTGCCGCTGGCCGAATCCAGGAAGATCAGGTGGTCTACCTTGATGTCTATGTTCTCAGGATCCACGACGAGTACATCTATCTCGTAGAACGAAGAGTGGAAGATGTTGGACCACAGGGCCCAGCCGTTGTGGGTGATGTCGTGGTTGCCTACCACCGGGAAGAAGGGGAAGGTAATCATTTCGTACGGAATGCCCTGTTCCGCGATGGGATTCTCCCGGGGCACGTACTCGTAGTCGTTGATCTTTTTGTAGTGCTTTTCTACGTACCGGTCCTTGGCCTCCCTGAGGAGGGAGTCCAGGGTGAAGTAGTACTCCGGCTTGGTGTCGGCCAAATCTCCCAGGTGGGCGTAGAAGAGGTCGTCTTTGTTGAGGCCGATGGCCAGCATCTCATCCAGACGGCCGGGGTCCGTGGTGAGGTGACTGTCTGCTCCCACGATGAAGGAGTAGTCTTTTTTATCGATGGCCAGGACCACTTGGTCGTCCAGGTAATCCTTGTAAAACTTATAGGACATTTTTACGCGGTCTTCCACGGCCGTTCCTGCCATCAGGATGCCGGCGGGGCTTACTTTGTCGCAGGCGGAGAGAAGGGCCGCCGCGGCAATGACCAGGGATATGATGAATGTCTTTTTCATACTACCAAACATAACGGAGTCCAACTTTGAGGGAGGTTTCGTAACGGGTGGCCAGCTGGCTCAGACTGCCGGCGGGGCGCACGTTAAACTCGCTGTATATCTTCATCTGAGGGGTCAGGGTTGCGTGGAAGCGGAGGCCCCAGTTGATGTTCCAGTTCTCGTAATAGAATTGGTCGTAGTTGCGGATGAACAGACCCAGGTTCCAGGGATTGCTGCGCGGACGGATGTTGACACCGAAAGCGAAGGTCATCACCAGGGGCTCATTGTAGCTGGCGTCGGTGTAATCCTTGTAGGAGTCCTTGACATTGGTCTTGAAGTAGCTCACGAAACTCCAGCCCCAGCGGAGATCGATGTAATTGGTCTCCAGATAGCCCGACAGGTTCAGGATGGTCTCGTTCACGCTCCACTGCTGGTAGCGGTTGAACAGGGCGCGTCCGTCTATGTACAGATTGGTCTTTTTGCCGAGGGGGATGCGATAGGTGCCCATCACATCCAGGGAGTACACCTGCTTGAAGAACTGGATCTGCTGTCCTCCGGAGATGCTCCAGCGCGGATTGAAATGGTAGGTATAGGTGCCGGCTTGTCCCAGGAAGAACCCGGTGACCACGTTGCTGCCTCCGGAGAGGAAGGCGCTCACTTGGTGTTTGTGCTCTCCGTCAAACTGGCGGTAGCCGCTGTAGACCTGCGCGCGGGCCGGGAAAGCGGCCAGCAGCACCAGAACAGTCAATAGTGTGGTTAAGTTTTTTCTCATACTCTACAAAAATAGCAAAAAAAAACTACGCTTCAAACAGGGTGGCAAACAGAGTTCCGTCCAGCCCGTCAAAATAGGCCGATACATCCAGCCTTTCAAGCTCTTGCAGCCGTTTTCCCTTGAGCTGAGCCGCCAGTTCTTCCGCTGGCCGATTGCCAAGGAAATCCCCCTGGAAAGTGACATCGGCCAGTTCTCCGCCCTTGAGGCTGTAGAGCACCTCCACGGTGCCGCAGGCGAACTTTTTCTTGCCGCGGTGGGTGGTCTCCGGCGAGTGCCCGAAGTTCCATTCCCAGGTGCTGAACTTCTCACGGGCTTCGCGGTCTACTTCGGCCCTCTGTGCCTCTGTGAGAACGTATTCTCCGTCTCCGGCGGCCAGCTGCTCCTGCAGGGCCTTTCGGAAGGCGTCCAGGGTGGGGAACTGCGGCAGGTAGTCCTTGAGGTTGGCCACCCGGCTGCGCACCGAAGCTATGCCCTTGGCCGTGACTTTGCTGCCCGGGGTCTTGAGCGCATCCGTGAGCACATCCAGGTCTACATCCCACATCAGCGTGCCGTGAATCATCATCCGGTCCTTGCTCAGGCGCTTGGCGTAGCCGGAGCACTTTTTGCCGTCCACCAGGATGTCGTTTCGGCCCGAACGCTCTGCGGGGACGCCCATTTTCTGAAGGGCCTCGGGAACCCATTCGAAGGCGTTTTCCATTTGCTCCAGCGGACCCACGATGCTGTAGTTGAGGTTGCCCAGGTCGTGATACACGGCCCCGCCGCCGGTAACCCTGCGCGCCAGCAGGATGCCCTTCTGCTCCAGGTAGGGGAGGTTCACCTCTGCATACGGACTCTGATTGAGGCCGATGATCACCGCCGGTGCATTCTGCCACAGAAAGAACAGGGGCTCGGGGGTATGGATGCCCTCCAGCGCAAATTCGTCGAAGGCCATGTTCCAGTGGGCATTGGTGCAAAAGTTGGTAAGAAATTTCATAGGACAAATGTACAAAAATTGTATCTTTGTGGCTGCATAAAGGCCTACTATTTAATACCTATAAACATGAAAAAACTGTTAGTCCTGACAACGGCCCTGCTGCTGGCCCTTGGCGCCGCAGCCCAGAACCCGGCCCACGTAGAACGTTATGCGGCCGCCAACGCCGCCCTGGAAGCCCCCACCGGTCCCCGCGTGGTGCTTTTCGGTGATTCCATTACAGACGGCTGGCCGGACCAGCGGCCGGAATTCTTTGCCTCCACCGGCTTCATCGGCCGGGGCATCGGCGGAGAAGAAACCTCCCATATGGTACTTCGTTTCCGTCAGGACGTGATTGATATCCAGGCCTCCACCGTGGTCATCCTGGCCGGCATCAACGACATTGCCGTGAATATGGGCGGCCCCTACCGCGAGGATGTGACCTACGCCAACATCCTCACGATGATTGACCTGGCCTGGCAGAACGGCATCCGCCCTGTAATCTGCAGCGTGCTGCCTTCCTACCACCTCCGCTGGCGCACGGAAGTGACGGACTGCTATGAAAAAGTGTGCAGCCTCAATGCCCGCCTCAAGGCCTACTGCGAGCGCCACGGCGTTACCTACATTGACTACGGCTCCGTGCTGGCCGGCCCGGACGGCAAGGTACGCGACGGCCTCACCAACGACACCGTCCACCCCAACGCGGCCGGTTACGCTTTAATGGAAAAACTCCTGCTGGAGACGCTTAAATAATGGACAAGTCCAAGATCAAGGTATGCGTCGGTCTGTCCGGCGGCGTGGACTCTTCTGTGGCAGCTTATCTGCTCAAACAGGAGGGCTACGACGTCTTTGCGATGTTCATG
Organism: uncultured Bacteroidales bacterium; assembly: GCA_900316245.1. Lineage (GTDB taxonomy): Bacteria > Bacteroidota > Bacteroidia > Bacteroidales > UBA932 > Cryptobacteroides. Next base: position 87,395 of record ONCE01000012.1, read on the forward strand.
CAGAACTGGGACAACGCCGACGTTACCCTGCACGGGGACTGCGAATGGGAGGAAGACCGCTTTGTGGCCGAAATGGTGGCCCGCAAGATAGGCATTCCCTTCTATTACGTGAACCTGGCCGCCCAGTACCGTCAGCGGGTGGTGGACTATATGTTTGACGAGTACGCCAAAGGCCGTACGCCCAATCCGGACGTGCTCTGCAACCGGGAAATCAAGTTTGACGCCTTCTGGGAGGTGGCCCGCAAGTACGGGGCCGATTACGTGGCCACCGGCCACTACTGCCGGAAGGAATCCGTCATGCCCGACTCCGATCGGGCATCTCGAGTATACAGGATATTAGAAGGCACGGACCCCAATAAGGACCAGACGTACTTCCTCTGTCAGCTTTCCCAGGAACAGCTGGCTACGGCCCTGTTCCCCATCGGGCACCTGACCAAGCCGGAAGTGCGGCGCATTGCCAAGGAGGCGGATCTTCCTTCGGCCGAAAAAAAGGACTCCCAGGGCATCTGCTTTGTGGGAAAGGTGGACCTTCCTACCTTCCTCAAGCAGAAACTCACCTCGGTGGAGGGCGATGTGGTGGAGGTCTTTGACCCCTACTATGCCACGGACCCTCTTTACCAGTGGCAGCAGGAAACGCTCACCGGCCTTTTGAAGGAAGGCCAGACGCTGGAGCGCACCGTCCGGTACGCCCCGGAAGAGAAGGTGCTCACTACGGACGGCCAGCCGCTGGGGGAGAGCCCGTACAGGGCCGATGCCGTTGCGGCGCTCACCGATGAAGCCCTTCAGAAACTGGCTACGCCGCTACATTACGCCATCACTTTCGAGACCGAGACCTACCGCAGCGGTAAGCATCACATTAAGAAAACCCGTTACAAGGAGAACCCCTGCGGCCGCATTGTGGGCCGTCACGAGGGTGCTCAGTTCTATACCATAGGCCAGCGCAAGGGCCTGGGAATCGGCGGCCACAGCGAGCCCGTGTTTGTGATTGCCACGGATACGGAAGCCAACCGCATTTACGTGGGAGAAGGCCACCACCACAAGGGCCTGAGCCGTTTCTGCCTCCGGGTAGCCCCGGAAGAGATCCACTGGATCCGGACAGACCTCGCTATGAAGCCCGGAGAAATCCGCCGCTACCGCGTTCGCATCCGCTACCGCCAGCCCCTGCAAAGCGCCACCCTCCTGATGAAGGAGAGCGGCCTCTACATCCTCTTTGACCAGCCTCAGCGGGGCATTTCCCCTGGCCAGTTTGCCGTGTGGTACGAAGGCCAGGAAATGCTGGGCAGCGGTGTCATCTGATCCTATGGCGAGTTATCTGCAAATAGAGAATATCTCCAAGAGTTACGGACCCAAGGTGCTGTTCGAGCATATTGGGTTCAATATCAATGAAGGCGACAAGGTGGCGCTCATTGCGCCCAACGGGACGGGCAAGACCTCGCTGCTGAGGATCCTGGCCGGAAAAGACTCCTCCGACAGTGGCGGAAAGGTCCTCTTCCTCAAGGACATCCGCATAGCCTTCCTGGAGCAGGAGTATGCCTACGACCCGGAGAAAACCATCTTCCGGCAGGTGATGGACAGTTCCAAGGAGTGGACGGAGCAGCTGGACCAGGACCACCTGTGGCAGTACGAACTGAGGGTAACCCAGCTGCTGGACCAGTTTGCCCTGAACGGCGAGCGCCTGATGAAGGAACTCTCCGGCGGAGAAGTCAAGCGCGTGGCCCTGACGCAGATGCTGGCCTCCGAGGCCGATTTCTACATTATGGACGAGCCCACCAACCACCTGGACATAGACGCCATCGAGTTCCTGGAGGGCCACCTCAAGCACAGTCGCTGCACCCTGTTTATGGTAACCCACGACCGGTACTTCCTGGACCGCGTGTGCAACACCGTGATGGAAATGGACCGCGGCCAAATCTTCATCTACCGCGGGGACTATATGAACTTCCTGGAAAAGCGCCAGGAACGCATAGACAACTACAACGCCGAAACCGAAAGGGTGCGGAATCTCTACCGGAGGGAACTGGAGTGGATGCACGCCAGTCCCTGCGCCCGCACCGGCAAGGCCAAATACCGCAAGCAGGCCTTCTGGGACATCAAGGAGAGGGCCGATGACAGCTACATCCAGAAGAAGGTAGACCTGAGCGAGACCAAGGTGGGCAACACCTACCTGGGCAACAAGGTCATCAACTGCCGGGACGTGAGTTTCTGGTGGGAGCAGAAGTGCTATCTGAGGCATTTCACCTACAACTTCCAGCGTTACGAGCGCGTGGGCATCGTGGGCCGGAACGCTGCCGGCAAGACCACTTTCCTGAACCTCATCACCGGAGGCTGGAAGCCGGAAATGGGCGGCACCCTGGAGGGCGTCATAGACTTGGGCGAATCCCTCAAGATTGGCTACTACCACCAGAGCGGGATGCACTTCAAGCCCGGCCAGACGGTGCTGCAGACCGTGAACGACACCCATCTGCTGGGCCGCTTCCTCTTTACCCACGATATGCTCAACAACCCCGTTGAGCGCCTCTCGGGCGGCGAAAGAAGGCGTCTGTACCTCCTCACCATCCTGTTGCAGCAGCCCAACTTCCTCATCCTGGACGAGCCCACCAACGACCTCGATATCGTAACCCTTGAAATCCTGGAAGAATACCTCCTGGAGTACAAGGGCTCGCTGGTAATTGTCTCTCACGACCGCCACTTCCTGGACCGCCTGGTAGACCACCTCTTCGTCTTCTGCGGAGACGGTGTGGTAAAGGACTTCGTGGGCAACTACACGGAGTACCGGACTTTCATCAAGGACTACGAAGAAGCCCGGAGGATTGACCAGAAGCCTGTGCAAGTGCAGGCTAAGGTGAAAACAACGGCCAAAAAGCTGTCTTACAAGGAGCAGCAGGAGCTGAAGGCGCTGGAGGAAAAACTTCCTCAGCTGGAGAGCGAGAAGGCCCAAATAGAAGCCAAGCTCTCGGGAGGAGAACTTGGCTTGGAGGAGTTGCAGGCCTTATCGGCCCGGTATGGGGAGTTGAAGGAGGAGCTGGATTTGGCTGAAATGCGCTGGCTCGAGCTCTCCGAAACTACTTAATCTTGGAATCGCAATACCAGCATCTGAGAACGCCATTTTCCGTCTTGCGGAACTTGTGCGGGGCGTGCTCGTTGTTGCAGATGCACTTGCGGTTGGGACAGTGCAGTTCGGGATCCACCACCGGCGGCTCTTCGTCGGGCATACCGTGCTCGGGATCGTTCTTCCACTCCATCAGTTTCACGATGAGGGCCTCGCGGACAAACTTGCCGTTCTCCACCTGGCGGAAGTAAGCGGCGCGGGGGTCGCTGTCTACCTCGGTGAGAATCTCGTTCACACGCGGAAGCGGGTGCAGGATGGCCATCTTCTCCTTGGCGTGGGCCAGGCGGGCGCAGTCCAGCACGAAGCTGTCCTTGACGCGGTCAAACTCGTCCTCGTCCAGGAAACGCTCCTTCTGCACGCGGGTCATATAGAGCACGTCCAGTTCCGGCATCACCTCTTCCATAGTTTCCACCTCGCGGTAGGGGATACCCGTGCGCTCGCACACATCCTGCTTGATGTAGTCCGGCAGCTTGAGCTCCTGGGGGGCGATGAGGATGACCTTGATGCCCTCGTAGCGGGACAGGGCCTTGATGAGGGAGTGCACCGTACGGCCAAAGCGGAGGTCTCCGCAGAATCCGATGGTGATGTTGTCAATGTGACCCAGTTCACGCTTGATGGTGAGGAGGTCGGTGAGGGTCTGCGTGGGATGGCTGTGGGAGCCGTCACCGGCATTGATGATGGGCACGCGGGAAACCTCGGTGGCCACCAGCGGGGCGCCCTCGATGGGGTGACGCATAGCAATGATGTCTGCAAAGCAGCCCACCACGCGGACGGTGTCCTGCACGGTTTCGCCCTTGCTGACGGAAGCGTTCTGGGGATTGGAGAAGCCCAGGACCTGGCCGCCCAGTTCCATCATGGCCGAGGTAAAGCTGAGACGGGTACGGGTACTGGGTTCGTAGAAGAGCGTGGCCAGCTTCTTGTGAGCCATGCTGCCCTGGTAGCGCTCACGGTGGGCAATGATGTCCTGCGCCAGGGTGATGATCTCATCGGTCTCCTGTTTGGTGAGATCCATCGGGTCAATGAGGTGCTTCATATCGGTGTGTTATTTGTTGATCCAAGATTCGTCAGAGGGATTGTCCCTAAATTTTAGGATGCGGTCTTTCCACTCCGGAGCAATGTAACCTTCTTCTACGGCTACGTCTACCAGGGCGTCCAGATTGCTGAGGGAATGGTTCACGGTGCCTGCGGCAGCGATGCGCTCCACACCCTTTTTCATTCCGTATGTGAAGATGCTCACGATGCCCAGCACGTTGGCGCCGGCCTCGCGCAGGGCTTCCACCACGTCGATGGAACTGCCGCCGGTGGAGATGAGGTCCTCAATGACCACCACCTTGGTACCGGGCTCCATCTTACCCTCGATGCGGTTGGTACGGCCGTGGGTCTTGGCCTCTGAGCGCACATAACCCATAGGAAGGTTCAGGAGCGTGGCGGTCATAGCGGCGTGGGCAATGCCGGCCGTGGAGGTGCCCATCAGCATCTCGCAGTCCGGGTGGTACTTCTTTACCAGCTCCGCCAGGCCGGCCTCCACCTTGTCGCGGGTAGAAGGGGCCGAAAGGGTGAGCCGGTTGTCGCAGTAAATAGGGCTTTTGATGCCGCTGGCCCAGGTAAAAGGATTCTCGGGCCTCAGGAATACGGCTCCGATGCTAAGCAGTTCGTGTGCAATCTGTTTTTCCATATCTATTTGCAAAACTCTTCCAAACAACGGTTGTAGGCAGCCACGGGGTCTTCGGCTGCGGTGATGGGACGGCCCACCACAATGAAGTCGGAGCCAATTTCGCGGGCCTTGGCGGGCGTGGTAACGCGAACCTGGTCATCGGCGGCGGCATCGGCAAAGCGGATGCCCGGGGTGACGGTGAGGAAACCGGCGCCGCAACCCTCCTTGACCATAGCGGCCTCCAGGGGAGAGCAGACCACTCCGTCCAGACCGGCCTCCTTGGCGTTGCGGGCATATTGGACGATGGTTTCATTGATGCCGGCCCCGATGAGCAGTTCCTTCTGCATCACTTCCTCGGAGGTGGACGTGAGCTGGGTTACGGCTATCAGGAGGGGGCGGGTTCCATCGGCCCTGGTGAGGCCTTCGAGGGCGGCCTTCATCATAGCCACGGTTCCGGCGGCGTGGACATTGACCATATCCACGTCCAGGGCGCTCAGAACGGACATAGCCTTGCGCACGGTGTTGGGGATGTCGTGCAGCTTGAGGTCCAGGAAAATCTTATGACCACGGGCCTTGATCTGGCGCACAATCTCGGGACCTTCGGCGTAAAAAAGCTCCATCCCAATTTTAACGAAAGGCTTGCGACTTCCGGAGAATCGGTCCAGGAAGTTCAGGCAAGCCTCTTTACTGCTGAAATCGCAGGCTATGATAACGTCTCTTTGCATTATACCGTTTTTATGATCTCTTTGATGTCTTGGATGCCCAGCCGTTCCATCTCCAGGGGCAGCGCCTCTATGATTTCCGGACAGGCAAAGGGATTGCGCAGATTTTCGGCCCCTACCTGGACGGCCGTTGCGCCGGCCATCATCATTTCCAGGACATCGCGGGCCGATGTCACCCCGCCGCAGCCCATCACGGGGATGCTGCAGGCGTGCGCCACCTGATACACCATACGCAGGGCGATGGGGAAGATGGCTGCGCCGGAATATCCGCCGGTGGTGTTGGCCAGGATGGGCTTCCGGCGGGCGATGTCAATGCGCATTCCCAGGAAGGTGTTCACCAGCGTGAGGCCGTCGGCTCCGGCGTTTTCGCACGCGCGGGCTATGGCCACGATATCCGTCACATTGGGACTGAGCTTGATGAAGACCGGTTTTTGGGAACAGACCTCCCGCACGGCCTTGGTTACCTCTGCGGCGGCGTTCGGGTTGGTTCCGAAAGCCATTCCGCCGTTGTGCACGTTGGGGCAGGAGATGTTGACTTCTATTATATCTATGCCTTCGCAGGTATCGGCCTTGGCGCAGCACTCGCGGTATTCATCCAGGGAGAAGCCGCTGATGTTGGCTATGACGCAGCCGTTGTAAATCTTTCTGAGGGCCGGGACCTTGCTGTTAACCAGCACGTCTATGCCGGGATTCTGCAGGCCCACGGCGTTGAGCATACCGCTCTGGGCCTCGGCAATGCGCGGAACGGGATTGCCGTAACGGGCTTCGCGCGTGCTGCCCTTGAGCGAGATGCCGCCCAGGACGTTGAGGTCAAAGGAATCGGCCAGTTCCAGGCCGAAGCCGAAGGTTCCGCTGGCGGGAACCACCGGGTTTCTGAGGCTCTTGCCGCAGAGATTCACCGAAAGGTCCTTTACCATAGAATCTCCTCCTTTTTAAATACGGGACCGTCTTTGCAGACGCGGCGCGGTCCGTTCTGGGTCTGGACGCTGCAGCCGTAGCAGAAGCCGGCGCCGCAGCCCATCCGCTCTTCCAGCGAGGCCTCGCCGGGGCCGGAAAGGGCCTCGCAGACCACCTTCATCATAATCATAGGGCCGCAGGTGTAGAAGTAATCGTAATCCAGACCGGCCATCCCTTTGATGGCGTCGGTTACGAAGCCCTTCACTCCCACGCTGCCATCCAGCGTGGCTATGGCAAAGCCGTCGCAGAGGGCTTTGAACTCGTTGGCCAGCACTATCTCATCGGCCTTGTTGAAGCCCAGCACCACCGTTACTTTCTTGCCCTGCCTTTTGAGCTCTTTGGCCAGTAGGTAGAGGGGAGCGGCGCCCAGGCCTCCGCCCACCAGCAGCGCGCTGCGGGAGCAGGCCGATGCATCAAACCCCCTGCCCAGTCCGGTGAGAACGCTCAGCTGAGTGCCTTCCGGAAGAGTGGCCAGCACTTTTGTGCCTTCGCCCACGGTCTTGTACAGCAGCGTAAAGCGGCCTTCCTCGCTGTCGCATACGGAGAGCGGGCGGCGCAGATAGAATCCGGGAATCTCCAGGTGAACGAACTCGCCGTCTACCTTTCCCTTTCCGGAAAGGACCAGCCGGTAAGTGTCGGCCGCCACCAGGCGGTTCTCGGTTATTGTATAGAGCTGTTTTTCCATTGATAAACGGGCCTGCCGTCCAGGCGGGTTTCCAGCACGCGGCCATACACCTCCCAGCCGTCGAACGGCGTGGAATGGCCCATGGAAGCAAACTGCGAACTGTCTATGATAAAGGGAGTGTTTAAATCTATGGTAACGCTGTCCTGCGGGGTGGCAGGCAGGCCGAAGATGCGGCGCGGCGCGGTGCTCATAGCGTCTACCAGGCGCTCCAGGCTGATGCGGCCGGTGCGGATCAGGCGGGTGTAGAGCACGGGGAAGGAGGTCTCCAGGCCCACGATGCCCATAGCGCTGCCGGCAAAGCCGCGGCTCTTTTCCTCGGCGGTGTGCGGGGCGTGGTCGGTGGCTATCACGTCGATGGTGCCGTCGGCCAGGCCCTCGATGAGCGCCTCGCGGTCCTCGGCGCTGCGGATGGGGGGATTCATCCGGAATCGGCCTTCATCCCTTACATCCTCCTTGCAGAGGGTGAGGTAGTGGGGGGCAGTCTCGCAGGTGACGTTGACGCCGCGGGCCTTGGCTTCGCGGATGAGGCGGACGCTCTCGCGGGAAGAGATGTGGCACACGTGGTAGTGGCAGCCGGTCTTGGCGCAGAGCTCCAGGTCGCGTTCAATCTGGCCCCATTCGCTGCGGGGGTCTTCTCCGGGCAGGGTGTTGTCTTCGCAGTGGGCGGCTATGATTACGCCTTCGCGGGCGGCGGCCTTCATCGCTTCCAGCATCACGGCTTCGCTCTGGACGCCGGATCCGTCATCCGAAAAGGCGCAGCAACTGCCCTTGAGGGTAGCAAAGTCTACGAGTTCCAGGCCTCTTCGGCCCTTTGTGATGGAGCAATAGGGGAGCACCCTTACCACGGCGTCTTTGCGAATGGCCTCCAGCTCAATGGCCAGGGTCTCCGGAGAATCCGGAACCGGATTGAGGTTGGGCATGGGACAAACGAGGGTGTAACCGCCGCGAGCTGCGGCTTGGGTGCCTGTCAGAATGGTTTCTTTAGCGGTGAAACCGGGCTCTCGCAGGTGTACGTGCACATCTGCAAAGGAGAGGCAAACCAGGATTCCGTCTTTTACGGGCTTCATATTGAGGCAAAGTTACGGCGTTTTCCCCAATCTTCCAAAATATTTTTAAAAAGGAAGTTTGAGAAATAATTGTTATATTTACAAACTTTTATGTCCTTGATAGAACTCCATATAGAGTCGGAGACCTCCCGCCTGCGGGAAGTGGTACTGGGATTGCCCCAGTCCTGCGGCCCGAACCCCACATTGGACCAGACTTATGACTGCAAGTCGTACGAGTCCGTCAAGAAGGGCGTTTATCCCAAAGAGGAAGATATTGTGAAGGAAATGGGCGCCTTTGAAGCCGTCCTTCGCAAGTATGATGTGAAGGTCTATCGGCCCTGTCTGGTTCCCAATTGTAACCAAGTATTCTCGCGGGATGTGGGTTTTGTCATCGGAGACACCATCATCGTCTCCAACATCATTCCGGACCGCCAGGAAGAGATTGACGCCTACGGAGATATCTATCGTCAGATTCATTACAAGCACATCTATAACCTTCCGGAGTCCGTGCACGTGGAAGGGGGAGACGTGATCCTGTACAAGAACTACATCTTCCTGGGCCAGTACGATTTCCCGGATTACCGCAGCGTAAAGACGGCCCGCACCAACCGCCTGGCCTTGGAATACCTCAGGATGCTCTTCCCGGAGCGCACGATTGTGCCGCTCAACCTTCTCAAGAGCGATACGGATCCCTACGCCGGCATCCTGCACCTGGACTGCGCCTTTATGCCGGTGGGGAAGGATAAGGCCATTATCTACCGCCAGGGTTTTATGAACCCCAGGGATGCGGAGCACCTGATTGAACTTTTCGGCCCGGAGAATGTCTTTGAGATTACCCGGGAAGAAATGTATTATATGAACACCAACGTGTTCTCCATCGCCCCCGACGTGGTGGTGACGGAAGAGCACTTTACCCGTTTGAACAACCACCTCCGAGAGGCGTGGGGCATCACCGTAGAAACCGTCCCGTACCGGGAAATCTCCAAGATGGGCGGCCTGCTGCGCTGTTCTACCCTCCCGCTAAGAAGAGACTGAACTATGACCGTAGACTTACACAACCGACATTTCCTCAAACTGTTGGACTTTACCCCGCAGGAGATTCAGTATTTCCTGGACCTGGCAGCGGAACTCAAGCGCGCCAAGAAGGCCGGGACCGAGGTCCAGCGCCTCAAAGGCAAGAACATTGCCCTCATATTTGAAAAGACCTCTACCCGTACGCGCTGCTCGTTCGAGGTGGCTGCGCACGACCAAGGTGCCCACGTCACGTACCTGGGCCCCACCGGAAGCCAGATTGGCATCAAGGAGAGTATGAAAGACACGGCCCGCGTGCTGGGCCGGATGTTTGACGGCATCGAGTACCGCGGCTTTGGCCAGAGCATCGTGGAAGAACTGGCGCAGTACGCCGGCGTTCCCGTCTGGAACGGCCTCACCAACGAGTTCCATCCCACTCAGATTTTGGCCGATTTCCTCACTATGCAGGAGCATATTGACAAGCCTCTGAACAAGGTGAGTTACGCCTACCTGGGCGATGCCCGCTACAATATGGGCAACTCCCTGCTGGTGGGCGGCGCCAAGATGGGTATGGACGTACGCATTGTGGCGCCCAAGGCCCTGCAGCCGGCAGCCGACCTGGTTTCCGAGTGCCAGGCGGTTGCTGCTCAAACCGGTGCCCGCATTACCATTACGGATGACGTCAAGTCCGGAGTCAAGGGCTGCGATTTCCTCATCACCGATGTCTGGGTTTCTATGGGAGAACCGGCCGAGGTCTGGGCTGAGCGCATCAAGCTCCTGAAGCCCTACCAGGTGAATGCGGAACTGATGGCCGCCACCGGCAACCCCAACTGCAAGTTCATGCACTGCCTTCCGGCCTATCACAATCTGGAAACCAAGGTGGGCAGGGAAGTGTACGAGAAATTCGGCCTGGATGGCGTAGAAGTAACCGAAGATGTATTTGAAGGCCCCCAGAGCATCGTCTTTGACGAGGCCGAAAACCGTTTGCACACCATCAAAGCCGTGATGGTGGCAACCCTGGGTAGTAAATAAAAAGAGTTCAATAATGGCACAAGTTCAATTTACCATAAACTACGAGGAGTTCTCTTCCCCCGAAGAGATGGATCCCGTTGACCAGAAACTGATAGCCGAGGCCCTGGATGCCCAGAAGGGATCGTATTCCCCCTTCTCCCATTTCCAGGTAGGTGCAGCCCTGCTGCTGGCAGACGGTACCATAGTCAAGGGCGCCAATCAGGAAAACCTAGCCTATCCTTCCGGTCTGTGCGCAGAGCGTACCGCTATGTTTGCCGCCGGTGCCAATTATCCCGATACGCCTATGGTCACGCTGGCCATAGCCGGCAGCGACCACGGCGTCCTCTGCGAAAGCCCCGCCTCGCCCTGCGGCGCCTGCCGCCAGGTGATGGCCCAGTACCAGAGGAAATTCGGCCGTCCCATCCAGATTATCCTGGTGGGCAGCAAGCGTATCCGCAAGTTCCAGAAGGTGGACGACATCCTGCCCTTCATCTTCGACAGCCTCACGATGGACGAATAAACAACCCAATCAAACACTTATATGAAACGAATTCTTGTTCTTGCCGCAATGGCCACTCTGCTGTTCTCCGCCTGCGGGCCCAAGACCCCCAAGGTGCTGGTACTCTATTATTCCCAGACGGATCATACCCGTACGGTTGCCCAGGAAATCCAGAAGGCGCTTGGAGCCGACATAGAGGAAGTCCTGTGCGTAAAACCCTATGACGGTACCTATCAGGAGACTGTCAACCGCGCCGGAGAAGAGCGTGCCAAAGGCATTTTCCCCGAACTCGAGCCCATCAAGGCAGACCTTTCCCAGTATGATATCATCTTCCTGGGCTATCCGGTCTGGTACGGCACCATCTCCCTGCCTATGGCCGGCCTTGTGGAGAGGGTCGACTTCGCCGGTAAGAAACTGGTACCGTTCTGCACCTTCGGCAGCGGCGGTCTGCAGACCAGTGCTGCCGAACTGGCCGTCAAGGAGCCCAATGCCACCGTGCTGCCCGGCTATGGCGTGCGTGCCGCCCGTATGGACGCCGTCCCGGCAGAGGTAGATTATTTCCTCAAGTCCAATGGCTATATCAAGGGTGAGTTCACTCCGCTGGAGGAGTTCCCGGAGCCGGAAGTCGTTTCCGAAGAGCAGGCCGCTCTCTTTGATGCCGCCGTGGGAGATTATCCTATGATCCGGGCCAAGGCCACTATGGTAGCCTGCCGCCCCGTTTCCGGTGGTACCGAGTACAAGTTCACGGCCGAGAACCTGCCCCGCGAAGGCGTGCCTCAGTTCAGCCCTTCCGAGATTACCGTTTACGTGCTGGTTGAAGACGGGAAGGCCCCTGTGTTTACCCAGGTGGTACGTTAGTCCTATACGGCCCCCAGGACAAGGTTCCAGACGAAAAAGCGGAGGAACCGGCCCACGAGGAGCAGGAGAGCGGTGAGCCAAGGGTTGGTCTTATAGAAGCCCAGCGCAAGGGTGAGAAGGTCTCCTACAAAGGGAAGCCAGCTGAAAAGGGCCAGCCAGATACCGTATCGGTCTATGTAGACTTTCTGCTTCTCCAACTTGGCACGGTCCACTTTGAAGAGCTTTTCAATCCAGTCCCACCGCCCCAGCCTGCCCAGGCCGAAGGTGGTGAGACATCCCAGCCAGTTCCCGAGCGAAGCCACCGCCAGGCAAGCCCAAGGATTGGACGTCATTTGCAGCATCGTGACATAGAGGACATCGGCGCTGAAAGGAACCACCGTCGCTGCCAGGAACGTGCCGATAAACAGCCCCCACAAGCCCCAGGCCCCAAGGTCCGGGAGTTGCGACAGGAGGTCTGTGAGACCGGTTATTAGATGGAACGGTGACATATTGGCTTGCAAAGGCAAATGTACGCAAATTCTGTTGATTTTCCGGCATACGGCGTATGATGGGCAACAAAGAATTTTTGTCAATTTCCAGCAAAAAGAGTTTTGTAAGATTTTTACAAATTGACTTTCCGTTAAAAATTGAAGTGCTTTTCTTGACCCTGCGTCAAAACTTTACTTAATCGTATTGCCTGTGGTGGATTATTTGTATAACTTCGGGTTGAAAGAATTTTTGACATGGAACTTTTAGACGCAATTCGTAGCAGACATTCGGTCCGTCGTTACACGGATCAGCCCATTGATGAGGCTACGGCAGACGCTCTCAAGAAGACCATCGAGCGCTGCAACGAGGAAAGTGGACTCAATATCCAGCTGGTGCTGGACGAACCCAAGGCTTTTTCGAACAAACTGATCACGTACGGTAGTTTTTCCGGTGTGAGGAACTACCTGGTGATGGCCGGTCCCAAGGGCCCCGAGTGGGAAGAGAAGATTGGGTATTACGGGGAGAAGATTGTCATCTTTGCCCAGACCATCGATCTCAATACCTGCTGGGTGGGCCTTACTTATAAGAAGGTCCCCGGTGCCTTTACCCTCCGCGAGGGAGATGTCATTCACTGTGTGATAGCCATCGGCTACGGCGCCGAACAAGGCCGACAGCATCCGATGAAGTCCCTGGACCGCTTCTTTGAGGCTCCCGGCGGCATCCCCGAGTGGTTTGTGGATGGCCTGGAGGCCGCTGTCCTGGCCCCTACGGCCGTAAATCAGCAGAAGTTCAAGTTCATTCTTCACCCCGACAACCGGGTGGAGGCAAAGGCTTTGCCCTCTCTCATCGGTTATACGCACGTGGACCTGGGCATTGCCAAATACAACTTTGAACTGGCCGCCGGCAAGGAAAACTTCAAGTGGTTCTAATGCGAGCTGTCGTACAGAGAGTGTCGTCCGCTTCCGTCAGCATTGGCGGGACTGTGAAGAGCGCCATCGGCCCCGGGCTGCTGGTGCTCTTGGGCGTGGGCCACGAGGATACGCAGGAAGACCTGGACTGGCTGGTGAAGAAGGTGGCCGGCCTGCGCATCTTTGACGACGAGGCCGGCGTGATGAACCGCAGCGTGGTGGAGGTGGGCGGAGAGGCCCTGGTGGTGAGCCAGTTTACCCTTATGGCTTCTACTAAAAAAGGGAATCGGCCCTCCTATCTGGGTGCTGCCGGTCACGAGAAAGCCGTGCCTATGTATGAGGCTTTCTGTTCGGCCCTCTCCGAAGCCATCGGACGCCCTGTGGGTACCGGCGAATTTGGGGCCGATATGCAAGTGGCCCTGGTCAACGACGGTCCGGTGACCATCTGTATGGACACAAACCTTTAGCCTGTCTTTGTTTGAGAACACAAATGTATTCATTATATTTGTAGCTATGAAAAAGAAAAACATGACCCCGGAAGAGCTGGTTCAATACCAGGAGCATTTCTCAGAAGACGCCTTCTGGGATAAGGTGAAGCTCCTGGCGGGCAAGGCCGGTTCCAAGGTCATCTACTATGCCCTTGTGTTGTACTACACGCTGATGGACCCTAAGACACCCCTGCGGTACAAGACCATCATTGCCGGAGCATTGGGCTATTTCATTCTCCCCATAGACCTGATGCCGGATTTCCTCCCCTTCGCCGGCCTGGCCGACGACTGGGCCGCTCTCATTGCCGCCGTCACGTATGTGGCAACGGCCGTTACGCCCGAAAACAAGGAAAAGGCCAAAGAGAAGGTGCAGGCTTGGTTCCCCTTCGCAAAGACAGACGACGAAGAGTAGTTATTGGGAACAATCCGGGCAAACGCCCTTGAGCAGATAGCTCATACTTTCCACTTCATATCCATCCGGCACTTTTACCGGAGGCACCGGTGTGTCTTCCAGGCAAAAAGTGCGGCGGCATTTGGTGCAGTAGAAGTGTACGTGGAGGTCATCGTCGTGGCCCTCGTGGTGGCTGTGGCAGAGCTCGTAGCGTACGCCGTCTCCGCTGTTTTCCAGAACGTGGACCAGGTGGGCCTCCTTGAAGGCCGTCAGCGTGCGGAAGATGGCACTCTTGTCAATGGTTTCCAGCAGGGCCTCCAGCTCCATCAGCGAGAGCGGACGGCCGGCGCCGGACAGTGCCTTGGCTACCAGCAGGCGGTTGGGCGTAACCTTTACGCCGTGTTCTTCCAGCAGATGTTCCATTACAGCAGCTCCTCCAACAGCTCTTTGCAGTGACCGGTGAGAATGATATGGTGATTGCCGATGGGATGGGTCAAGAAGTACCTGGCGTCTTCCGGCTGCAGTTTAAGCACCACCTGGGTGCGGCAGAGATGGTCTTCGTACTGGTTGTAAAGGAGCTCGCCTTCCGCCGCGAAGTGGCGGTCCAGCTTGCCGGACACCTTGAAGACGGTTACCGGGTCTTCGGGCAGATGGCCGTGGATGCCCACGCCGATGCCGGACTCGAAGTGGGTGTCGTACTGCCAGTCCGTAACCATATTGAACGGCACGGTGCAGTGGGCAAAGAGCATTTCTCCCGTCTGGGCGTCGATGCGGGAAGGATTGGCCTGGAAGCCGGTCTGGCCGATAAGGGCCTGGGCTATCATCATGGACAGCAGGGCCGGGACATCTCCTTCACAGGAGGCCGGGATCCCATCTGAATTGAAGGAGGCCAAGGCCAGGCAGCCGGTATTGCCCACGGCGGTGAGGAGGTCAAAACACCTGAGGGTAAAGGCTCCCAGTTCGTATTTCTTTACCAGTACTTCCAGGGCGTGATAAATCTGAGTGGCGCCCGGGTACGAGGCCCGCACGTTGGGGGTCATCTTTTCCTCGGCCGGAGCGTCGTCCTTGGGGGCCCTGGCAATCTCGTTGAGGAGTTCCTCCATAGGAACTTCCACCAGGCGTACGCCCAGCCGGTCCATCAGGGCCGTGGGGTCGGCCTGGCTGGCGATGAGCCAGTCCGAAGGCTGTCCAATGACCCCGATGCGGGTGCCCTGCAGCTTTTTGCGGGCTTCCGCCACCGTGTTCAGCACCTGGATGCGGTGCTGCAGGTAGTCTGCGTTGCCGTGAAGCACCTCACCCTTGAGGCCCTGCTGGCGCAGGTACGACAGGATTTCCAAAGAAGCCGCCAGCGAGTTGCTCTTGCCGGACGTGAGCAGGTAGTACCGCTCGATGCCCCGGGCCAGCATCTCGGGCAGCAGCTGCTTGAAGATGCCTTCGGCCCCGCCGGTTCTCACATAGATGAGATCCAGGCTGTGAGTGCCATAGTCTGCGAAGTGGGAGCCCTTGAACTCAAAGCCTCCGTCAGGGAATACCTCGGAAAGGAAGGCGTCGCTTAACTGGGACACCGACTGCTCGTCGTGCAGTCCGGAAGTAATGGTGTATACTGCTATCATCTGGTTTTTTACTTTATTTTCGAGGGAAAAAGCCCCGGAAAGAAATAAAAAAAGGGAAAGCCCCTTGTATCGCACCGCTACAACCTCCTACCCTTGCTACGTTCCCGTCCTGGGGGAGTTCAGAGGGAGCTGGTCGTACAAGACTTTCCCGCCACAAAGGTATAAAATCTTTTTGAATTACGAAACTAGAATGTGCTCAATCACCAGACCGGCCAGGGTGAAGCCAAAGATGCCGGTGATGTGGGCCAGGGTTCCGTTGGCTATGGCCTTGCCGGGACCGGGGTCCTGTTCGGGGCCCCGGTTGGGGAGGACTTCCTCATCATAGACGGCCGTAATGGGTTTGGCGGGAAGGGTATTCTCTTTCCGCATCTTTTTGCGGAGGGCGGCGCCCAGCGGGCATCCGCGGACGCTGAAGAATTCGGCCACCTTGATCTTGGTGGGGTCCAGCTTGCAGGCGGCTCCCAGGGAGCAGAAGACCTGGGCCGGCGTGGCCGAGGCTTCCAGCAACAGGTTCATCTTGTCCGTGAGGGAGTCTATGGCGTCAATGATGACATCGTATTGGGACAGGCCGAAGTCAACCCCCTTTTCATAGCGCTGGCGCAGGGCGGTGATATCGGCCTCCGGATTGATTTCCAGCAGACGGTTGCGGAGCACCTCCACTTTGGGCTGGCCCACGGTGGCGGTGGTGGCCGGAAGCTGGCGGTTGATATTGGTTTCGTCCACACAGTCGGGGTCTACCATAGTCAGGTGGCCTATGCCGCTGCGGATGAGGGCTTCGGCGCACCAGCTGCCCACCCCGCCGGTCCCGAAGAGGATGACCCGGGCGGCGGCCAGGCGGGCCAGCCCATCGGCCCCGATCAAACGCTCTGTGCGGGCGAAAATGTTCATAGCCAGTTCTTAAGGACGCCGGCTACGTCTTTCCAGACGTCTTCCTTGCCCAGTTCGTTGAGGACCTCGTGGCGCAGGCCGGGGTACACCTTGCTGGTGACCGTCTTGTAGCCGCGGTTGCGGAAGTGGCTCACGGCCTTGGAGAACTGGTCCAGGGTAATGATGCAGGGGTCTGTGCTGCCGGCCAGGAAGTGCACCGGCATATTGGGGTTGTTCACGGCCCAGCCGCGGGTGGAATAAGTCTCCTGCATAAGCTGCATCACTACGCGGTAGCCGTTGAGGGTGAACAGGAAGCCACAGAGCGGGTCCAGGTTGTATTCCTCCACGTTGGCTTTGTTGGTGGAAAGCCAGGCGTTGGGGGTTCCTTCGGCCTTGAATTTCTTGGTATGGGGGCCAAACATCATCTGGGCTATCTTCTTGGAACGGTGACGCTCTCCCTTGAACAGTTGGAGGATGCGGGTTAGCAGGATGCCCATCCCCGCCACTCCGTTGCCGGAGGGACTGCCGCACACCACCAGGCCGTCAATCTCTGCGTCGTACTTCTTGGCAAAGCAGCGGACCACCATCGATCCCATGCTGTGGCCGAAGAGGAAGACTTTGAGGCCGGGGTACTGTCCGTGGGCCCACTGGACCACGGTGCGGGCGTCTTCTACCAGGCTGTTCACGCCATTCTTGCCAAAGAAGCCCAGTTCTTCAGGGCTCGTGGCGGTGGAGCCGTGGCCTCGCTGGTCGTAAATGACGCAGGCGAATCCCTGCTCGCAGAGATAGGTCATGAAGGGGTAGTAACGCTCCTTATGCTCGGCCATGCCGTGCACGAACACGACGGCAGCCTTGGGCTGCTCGGGGGCTATGATGGCGGCCTGGAGCTGGAGGTCGCCGGAAAGGATGGTCTGTTCTATCATTTGGCTGTAAATCTTTCAAAGGATTCGGGAAGGGGGGAGGAGCAGCGCACCATCTTGTTGGAGAAGGGGTTGCGGAATACCAGCGTGGCGGCGTGCAGGGCCAGGCGTTTGATGGGGTCGGTCTCTGCGCCGTACTTGTCGTCTCCGGCCACGGGATGGCCCAGGGAGGCTGCGTGCACGCGGATCTGGTTCTTTCGGCCCGTCTCCAAGGAGAATTCCACCTGCGTGTAGCGGCGGCTGTAACTGAGCACGCGGTAATGCGTGATGGCCAGCTGGCCGTCCTTGACCTCCGTGTCAAAGGAGTTCATCTTGAGGGACTTGGGGTTCTCTACCAGCCAGGTCTGGATGGCGCCGCTTTCCTTTTCCACCTTGCCTTCCAGCCAGGCTACGTATTTTCTTTCGGCCACCAAATCCTTCCACCGGCTCTGGAGGATGTCCTTGGCGCGCTCGTTCTTGGCAAATACCAGGGCTCCGGACGTTCCCTTGTCCAGGCGGTGTACAATCCAGATCTTGGCGGTGCTGCGGTCCGGGGTTTTGCCGGAAATGAGGTCTTCTTTGCGCTGCATCCGGGCGTTGACCTTGATGTAGGCGTTCAGAAGGGCGTAGAGGGTCTTTTTCTCCTTGCCCGTGGCCACGGTGAGCATCCCGGAGGGTTTGTCTACCACTATGTAGTTCTCGTCTTCGAAGAGGATTTTGACGCCGGCCTTGAGGACCTCGTCCTTGGCGTCGCTCTTGACGGCGCGGGCAATGGAGATGCCTTTGGGCAGGATGGTGATGGTGTCGCCCTTTTTCAGAGGCAGGTCAAAGGCCGTCTGGCCTTCTCCGTTCACCAGCACCTGGCCTTTGGAAAGCAGGTTCTTGACGCCGGTGCGGGATTGTCCCGGGAGAATCTCAAAGAGGTATTGCAGTAGGGCGCCCTCGTGGGTCACCTTGAAGTTTTGTCCGGTCATAATTCTTCCAATAGGGGATGTAATTCCTTGGGGAGGAGCTTCATGAAGCGGTCCAGCGTCCCGTGGGGAATGATAATGGTTTCCAGGGATTCGCAGTCGTCAAAGGCTTCTTCGCCAATGACTTCCAGCGCCTTGTTAAGCTTTACCTGGTACAGATTGACGCACCCCTGAAAAGCAGCCGGGCCGATGATTTTGGTGCTGGCGGGAAGGGAAATCTTCTCCAGCTGCCAGCAGTCTGCAAAGGCCGACGGGCCGATGTACAGAAGGCTAGTGGGGAGCTTGATCTTCATAAGTTCGCCGCATTCGCAGAAGGCTGCTGCGCCTATATGGGTGATGCTGTTGGGGAGCGTGATTCTCTCGAGGTAGGAGGAACGGTCCTCCAGGGGGATTTCTTGTCCTATCCTTTTGCCCGCCATATAATCCTGGAAGGCAAACACGTCGTCACAGATGACTTCGCAACCGTCTCTGACGGTGACTTCGGAGGGAAAGTTCTCGGCGTCCAGAAGGCGCTTGCCATCGGCCGAATAGCTTACACAGTTGTCGCCGTCCCAAAAGTCCCTATCCAGCTCTTCCTTGGACGGAGCGGTGGGGACGGCCAGGATTTGTTCCAAGGTCATAGCTAGAAGCTCTTAACAAAGTCGATGTCCTTCTTGAGCATAATCTTGGGCTCCATATGGGACACTTTCTGGAAAAGTTTGAATTGGTAGGCGGGGGAGAGGTAGACGCGATGTTCGTTCTTTCCCTTGCGCCACCACTTGTAGAAGGCGATGGGATCTGTATCGTAGGGAATGCGGGCTTCAATTTCCGAGGGGAATCCGGGGAAATCGATCATCATCTTGAGCCCGGTAATGCGCTTGTAATATTCGTAATCGGCCCTTCTGAGCTTGGATACGAGCGGGGCGAAAACCTCCATCTGGTCTACCTGTAAGGCCTTCTCTTTCACGATCATACGGTGAATGCGAACGGGGTCTTTGTGGAGCCAGTCGGAAACCTTCAACGTCACTGGACCTTCTTCGCAGTCCAGTGTAAGCATGTCCGAAGAGAAGTAAATCTTTTCGCTATCTAACGGAAAGTTTTCCATAAAATTCGCCTACTCCTGCAAATATATGCAAAAATTTCCTTTTTTCAGTAATATTTTTTAACTTTGAGGTTGAAACGACCACTATTTAACCATTTAATAACTACAACTATGGCTTACAAAATCATTGACATTCAGGGTGTCGGCCCTGTTTACGCCGAGAAACTAGTCGCAATCGGTGTAGAAACGGTAGCTCAGCTGCTTAAGGAAGGCGCTACTCCCAAAGGCCGCAAGGCTTTGGAAGAAAAGACTGGTATCCGCGGTGACCTCATCCTCACCTGGGTCAACCACGCAGATCTGTTCCGTGTCAAGGGCGTAGGCCCTCAGTTTGCCGAGCTCCTGGAAGCCGCCGGTGTAGACACCGTCAAGGAACTCCGCACCCGCAAGGCTGCCAACCTGGCCGCCAAGATGGCAGAGATCAACGAAGCCAAACACCTATGCAAGCGTACCCCTGTCGAGAAGGAGGTAGCCAAGTACATCGAGCTGGCCCAGAAGCTGGAGCCCGTGGTATCTTATTAAAAGGATACCGCGTGAATCCCAAATTTGTGTTAGTATCATCAGCGTCCTCACCCATGGTGGGGACGTTTGTGTATGGTATGGTGGGTCAGCACGAAGAACTGGTCCGTCAGTATGAGGAGGCTTTTGGTTATGTCCGTCCCCGCGGGGGAGGCTGGTACGAGAAAGACGACGGGGCCCGGACTATGATTCTGTACGGTTCTTCCGGCGATTATGGGGAGCCTCGCCTGGCCTTTCTGAACCGCATACCCGCTGAGCTGAAGGGGTATAAGTTCTATTTCCGAGTGGGCCCTGGCTTCCCTATGAATGAGCTCGATTTGGAGGATGTAGAATGGTTTTAAAAAAATTGTGAAAAGGTATTGCAGATTCAAAATTTGTTTGTACCTTTGCAATCCCGAAAGGGAAGTTCACTGAAAACTTGGTGCGGTAGTTCAGTCGGTTTAGAATACCGGCCTGTCACGCCGGGGGTCGCGAGTTCGAACGCCGGGGGTCGCGAGTTCGAGCCTCGTCCGCACCGCAGAAACGGAGTCTAGCGAAAGCTAAACTCCGTTTCTTAGTTTATACGGTGGCTCCCGAACTCAGCCCCCAGCCCCCGAGGGGATCAAGAAAATAACGTATATTTGTACAATCTAATTACTTATCCTATGGACGAATACAGAAATTTAGACATCAGTGCCTGGACTAAGGTGGGTGAGGGCGGAAACGGGACTGTGTACGAGAATCCGTCGGAGCCGGATGTGATTTTGAAGGTGAATAAGGCGGGGATCAATACGCTTGCGTTTGTTTCCAACGAGTACAAGGTTTCCAGGGCCGTGGAGGGACTGGGAATTCAGGTCCCCAAGATGTATGAGATTGTGAAGGTGGGAGATGCATATGCTACCCTTTCCCAGCGCATCAGGAACAAGAAATCCTTCTCCCGGACCTGTCAGGAGAATCCTGACCGCACGGAAGAGATGGCTCGGGTGCTGTGTGAGAAGGGGAAGGAACTGTTCCGTACTCCCTGCAATACGGATATCTTCCCCAGCCGGAAGGAGCAGTTGCTGAGGGCCATCGGCAAAGCGAGGTTCATCGGCAAAAAGAACCGTGAAATCATTGCCCAATTCGCCCGGACAATCCCGGAAGAAAAGACCTGCGTTCACGGAGATTTCAGTATGGCCAACATCATTGTATCGGAAGGCAATTACTACTGGATAGACCTGGACCGCTTTGGCTACGGGGATCCTATGTTCGACATCGGCCATCTTTTCCAGATATGCAACGTGTATTCTTCCATGAAACAGGTGCAGGATATCTTCCATATGTCAGAGGAGCAGCTGAAGCGTTTCTGGACAGCGTTTGCCAAAGCGTATACGGGTGAGGAAACCCCGGAAGCGTTCAACCGCCTGGCCGGAAAGTTCGCCTGCCTGGATTTGGTCGTACGCAACGAATTTCAAAAGCCCAGCCTGGTGGAGAGCCTTTTCTTTGCCTCGTACATCCGCAATCATGTTAAAAACTACTTCTGATTGACCGTTTCCTCCTCCCTATACGCCCAGCAGTTTCTCCCCACCAAGAGCATTGTGAATGCCTGGGATCTCCACTCCAGAGCGCAGTAGACGTGCCATTATTTGTCCCGTCTACCACGTTTTGGGTACCTTTTCGCGGTAGATGGGACATTTTCCGGCACGTCTACCGCACCCCGCCCCATCAGAGGTGGGAAACAGAGAACCCCTGCAAGGGTTCCATCAAAGAACGCGTGCAGGGGTTGTTCTGTTGCGGCCGGATGAAGGATACTCCGGAGGTGACTTTATTCGAAAATTTCGGCCAGTTTCTTTTGCAGGGCTTCGCCGCGGAGACCGCGGGCGACGATGGTGCCTTCGGGGTCGATGAGGAGGTTATCGGGGATGGCGTTCACCCGGTAGACCTGGGAGGCGACGGTCTTCCAGCCTTTGAGGTCGGAGAGGTGGATCCAAGGCATCTGCCATTCTACGATGGCTTCCACCCAGGGCTGTTTTTCGCTGTCGAAGGAGAGGCCCACAATCTCGAAGCCTTTGCTGTGGTATTTCTTGTAAGCGTCTACTACGTTGGGCATTTCGGACTTGCAGGGGCCGCACCAGGAGGCCCAGAAGTCTACCAGAACCCAGTTGCCCTGGCCGACGTATTCGCTCAGTTTGTGGAGGTTGCCTTCCGAATCGGCCTCTTCCAGATCCGTGAACTTCTGGCCGACGAAGGCGCTCTTGGCCCCTTCGGACTTTGTTTCTTCTTCCATCATCTGTTCCATGCTGGCCTTGAGGTCTGCCACAAACGGGTGCTTGGTGTAGGGGGCGCCGGAGTTGAGCAGTTCGTTAAGCTTTGCGTAACCCGCTGCCTCGGCAACGTTTTCGATGAAGACTACGGGAACCAGGTTGTCCTTGTTCTCCTCGATGATGGCGAGTTTGGTCTCTACATAATCGTTCACGGCCTCTTCATAGTTGGCTATAAAGGCATCTTCCTGGGCCTTCTGCTCCTCCTTGGGAAGGGCTACGTACTCTTTGACCATCTGGTTGATGCGGTGATAGGCCTTGCCGTTGCGTTTGTCGCATTCCGTGATCTTGTTGTTGAGGTCCGATCCGGAGAGGGTGGTGTCTGCGAAGTCGACTACCATAGGAACACCGTCGTTGATGAGGGGGAAGTTCCAGTCGAAGTTGTCCATTACGACGCCCAGGAAGGCATCCTTGTCGGCCTTTCCTTTGAGTTGGAAAGTTCCGTTCACCACTGCGGCGCTGTCTATGTCGTCTTCGATCAGGCGGCTTACCAGAAAGACTTTGGTAACGTTCTCAGGGACGTTCTTACCCGTGATGACATACTGGGTTTGATGGGACGAGCACGCCAGCATTCCAGCGGCGGCTACCGTGAGCATTAAAATAGATACTGCTTTCATAAGGATGGATAATAAAGTTCGTCAAAGATAGGAAAATTATTCAATGGGGGCCAAGGGGAGGGGCCAACCGGTGAGGGTGGCGATGTAGGGGGCCATGAGGCTGGCTACTTTACGCATGCCTTGGTAGTTGGGATGCCAGGACGCTCCCAGGTCGGAGGTAGTGTTGTGGCCGTCCTTCTGGATGGCGGTCCAGTAGATGTTGGGCAGGCCGCTCTGGGTGGCTGCGGTACGGACATAGTCCGTGAGCATAGGGTCTGCGTTGGAGGCTACGCAGAGAATGGGGACCTGGTTGCCGTGGAATTCCCGTATCTCCTCAAGAAGGGTCTTGTACCCTTGGCACCAACTCTCCAGCGAGGGCTGTTTCCCAACAGAGAAATCGTTGGTTCCCAGGTAGATGACAATGATGTCGGGGGTGTAGTCGGGGGTCCATTTGGGGCCTTCGGCCGCATCGAAGACACCCGGGTACCGTACCGGCATGGTGCGTCCGGGGTCGCTGTCTCCGTAGTTGCGGACAATGCCCCGTCCCGAGTGGGAGATGCGGACTACGTCGGCCTGGAAGTATCGGCCCAGAATGCCGGAGTAGCTCTTGTTGCAGTTCTCCTCCGAAAGCACAAAGGGGCAGTCCCGGTCCGGAGCTTCCACTCCATAGCCGCAGGTGTATGAGTCTCCAACAATCTCAATGACGCGCTCCTTCCACGGCCGTGCCTGCAGGAGGGTGCCGTCTGTTTTGAAGGAAGAGAACGTGATGCAACCGTATTCTCCCTCGCTCCGCTTCTGGAGATAGACTGTGTGTACCCCTTTCTTCTTAAAGGTGCACAACTCAGCTTCTCCTTCTCCTTGGGTCAGATGAAGAACCTGGTCGGCTTCCACGCCTGGCTCTTTATCTACCCAGATGTTCAGGTAGTCTTCGCCGCTCTCGGCGTATGCCAGCGAGAGGCTTTTGCCCTCAAAGCGCACAATGGCCATGGTGCCGCTCCAATCGGCCCGGACCGGACCCGCATTGTCCCGCAGGACCCTTCCAATGTATGTCACTTGAGAATAGCCTTGCAGGGATAGCATCAGCAGGCACAGGAGTAAAATGGTCTTTTTCATGATAGGGTTTATTGCATTACAAAAAGGAGTTCGGCCCCGTCCTTGATGTCCTCGTACTTGAGGGTGGTGCCTTTTAGTTTGGTTCCGTTGAGATAGACGGCCTTTACGTATACGTGGTCCGGGGTCCAGTTTTGGGTGCGGACCCGGAGCACGCCGCCGTCCGAGAGTTTTACCTCCACGCCGGGGAGGCAGGGGGAGCCCAGTTCGTACTCGTTGCTGCCGGGGCAGAGCGGGTAAAAGCCCAGGCAGTTGAAGATGTACCAGGCACTCATCTGGCCGCAGTCGTCGTTGCCGCTCAGGGCGTCGGGGGTGTTGCCGTAGAAGTGGTCGGCCACGTAGCGGACCCACTTCTGGCACTCCCGGGGCTTGCCCAGTTTGTTATACAGGTACAGCACGTGGTGGCAGGGCTCGTTGCCGTGCCAGTAGCCGCCAATGCGGCCCCAGATGTCGTGGGCGCCGGGGATGTCGTCGCTCATCTCAAGGGTGAACATCTTGTCCAGGCGCGCTGTGAGGAACTTCTTGCCGGCTAGGGCCATGTAGTCTTCAAAGGCGTGCGGCACCGTCCAGGTGTACTGCAGGGTAAAGCCTTCCGTAATGTCTCCCCAGCCGTTGTCCGAGCCCGGTCCCTCGTAGGCAATATCCGAGAAAGGGGTGCGCCAGTTTCCCTGGCTGTCCCGGCCCCGCATATACTTGGTTTCCGGGTCTATGAGGTTGCGGTAGTTCTGGCTGCGCTTGAAAAAGAACTGGTAGTCTTCTTCGTGGCCCAGGAGCCGGGCGGCCTGGGCTATGCACCAGTCGTCGTAGGCATATTCCAGCGTTTTGGAAACGGATTCCATTTCCTTGTCAAAGGGGACGTATCCCAGTTGCGTGTATTCCGGAAGGCAGTCGTAATGAGGGTTGGTGGCGGTGGCCTTCATAGCCTGGTACGCGCGCTCGTAATCGAAGCCCTTCACGCCCTTGACCATCATATCGGCCAGTACCGAAACGGCGTGATAACCAATCATACACCACGTTTCACCTCCATAGAAACTCCAGATGGGCAGCATATGCTCCGTGCTCTTGTCATAGTGCGCCAGCATCGAGTTGGCCAGCTGCGCCTGCAGGGGCTTGTTGATGAGGTTGAGCAGGGGATGGAAAGCCCGGTAGGTGTCCCAGAGGGAGAAGGTGGTGTAATTGGTGAAGTCGCTGGCGTAGCCCAGGGTGCCGTCGTGCTCGCGGAAGCGGCCGTCCCGGTCCTGGAAAAGGAAGGGATGCAGCGCTGTGTGGTACACGCTGGTGTAGAAGGTCTCCTTCTGCTCCCGGGTGCAGGTCTCGGCCAACTGGTATCGGCCCAATTCGGCCTCCCAGAGGTTCTCCGCCTCTTTCCGGATGCCGTCAAAGGACTTGCCTTCAATCTCCGATAGGTTGAGCAGGGCTCCGTCTATTCCGGTGGCCGATACAGCCACCTGCACGTTCACCTGCTGGCCCTCGGTGGTGGCAAAGCGCACGCAGGCCTGCAGGGGTGTACCCCAGGCTTCCTTGCTGCTGCGGAAACGGCTGGTGTTGTAGATGACGGGCTGGCCGTCCTTGTAGATGACCAGGTCCCGGATGGGTTCCGAGAAACGGGCCGCAAAATACACGTACCGGTTGGGGTTCCAGCCGTTGACCAGTTTGCCGCCCACGAGGGTATAATCATCGATTTGACGGACCTCCGACCAGACGGTTTTCCATCTCAAGGAGTGGTTTACATTGATAAGCACAAAGGCCGAATCGGCAGCGGGATACGTAAAGCGGAAGGCCCCGCTGAGGGAGGCGGCGGTCATCTCGGCCTTTACATCATAATCATCCAACCGGACGCTGTAGTAGCCGGGGGAAGCTACTTCCGTCTCGTGGCTGAAGAGGCCCTGCTTGAGCGAGCCCGTGCCCGGCACGAAGAGGAAATCTCCCAGGTCCGGGATGCCCGTGCCGCTCAGGTGGGTAAGGCTGAACCCCAGGATGGCTTCCCGGGTGTACTTGTAACCGGCGGCGGTGTCGTAATCGTAGTCGTCCGTGTCCGGGCTGATCTGGATGCCGCCGAAGGGCACCTGCGCGCCCGGGTAAACATTGCCAAAGCCGGCGGTTCCTACCAGGGGATTTACGTATTGGATGAGTTCCTGGGCCGGAACTTCCATACAGCCAAGGGCTAAAACAGCAGCCCAAAACCATTTTGTCAAGTTCTTCATGGGAACAAAGATAATCATTTTCTGCATTTGGTAGTGCCGCAAGAATGTTGTATCTTTGTTTACTTATCTGCCGGGGTTGATGGACAAGAATTGGTACGCTATAAAAGTCTTTTTCAACAAGGTGTTCAAAATGGAGGACATCTTGTCCGATATGGATTTGGAAACGTACCTGCCCGTTCAGAAAGTAAGGCTCCGTGGCCTGGAACATATGAAGGCGGCCAAATTGCTGGCAGCGGTAGACGCCAACCACAGAAAAGACAGCCGCTACATCCAGCAGGGCCCCATTATTTTCGAGCGTAAACCCCTGGTAGCCTCCCTCATTTTTGTAAAGGCCGATGACAACGAAATCCAAGCCATAGACAACCGCCTCCAGGAAGAAAGGATCCTGGGGCAAGTGCAAGGATTTATCTACAAATCGGCCGATTTTAAGAAACGGGCCACCATCCCCGAAAAGCAGATGGAGTCTTTCCGCCTGCTTACAGAAAACGGAGACGGCCTTACCTTCTACACGGCCGACTTGGTCAAACTGATGGAGGGAGACAAAGTGCGCGTCATTGAAGGACCGCTCAAGGGGGCCGAAGGATACATCAAACGCATCAAGAAAGACCGCCGCCTGCTGGTCTGTGTGGAGGGCGTGATAGCGGTAGCAACGTCCTACATCCCGGACAGTATGTTGGAAAAGATAACGGAATAGAAAATGCCGGCCGAAGGAAACATAGTCATCCGGCACGCCCGGGTCAACAACCTCAAGGACATTACGGTGGAGATTCCCCGTAACCGCCTTGTGGTGGTGACCGGCGTATCCGGCAGCGGCAAGAGTTCGCTGGCCTTTGACACGCTGTTTGCAGAGGGGCAGCGCCGCTTTGCAGAGAGCCTCTCTTCCTATGCCCGCCAGTTCCTGGGCCGAATGGCCAAGCCCGATGTAGAGGCCATCGAGGGCATCCCGCCGGCCATTGCCATAGAGCAGAAGGTGAACATCCGGAACCCCCGTTCCACGGTGGCTACCACCACAGAGATATACGATTTCCTGCGCCTGTTGTTTGCGCGCATCGGCCGCACCTATTCCCCCGTGAGCGGGGAGGAGGTGAAGACCCAGTCCGTCAAGGACGTGCTGGCCTATATGGAGGAAGTGTCCGTCCAGAAGCCTTCGGCCTGGTACATCCTTTCCAACTTGAACTGGGACGCCCGCAAGGACCACGTGGAACTGATGCTGTCCCTCAAGGAAGAAGGCTTCGGCCGCCTGTTCAATCCGGCCGATGCGTCCATCCTCCAGATTGAGGATGTGCTCAAGATGGACGGCCAGTACCCCGCCGGCCTTCTGCTCCTGGTGGACCGCGTAAAGACGTCGGGTTCCCTGGACGAGGATATGCGTACGCGTCTGAACGCATCCGTCCAGTCGGCCTTTGACAAAGGCGACGGAGATATGTCGCTTTATCTGATGGCCGGCTCCGAGCATACCCTCAAGGCCTTCTCTTCCCGTTTCGAGCGGGACGGCATCGTGTTCCGCAAGCCCGATGAATACCTCTTCTCCTTCAACAGCCCGCTGGGCGCCTGCCCGGTGTGCGGCGGCCTGGGAAAGATTGTGGGCGTGAGCGAAGACCTGGTGGTGCCGGACAAGACCAAGAGCATCTACGAGGGTGCCATTGCCTGCTGGAGAGGAGACAAGATGAGCTGGTTCAAGGACCAGGTGGTCCGCAATTCGGAGAAGTACGGCATCCCCATCTTCGAGCCCTACTGCAAACTCACGGAAGCCCAGAAGCGCACGCTCTGGGAGAGCCGTTCCGTGCAGGGGGACGAGTCCACCATCGTGGGCATAGACGAATTCTTTGAATGGGTCGAAAGCAACCGCTACAAGATCCAGTACAAGTATATGCTGTCCCGCTACAGCGGGCGCACCACCTGCCACGCCTGCGGCGGCAGCCGCCTCCGCAAAGAGGCGCTGTACGTGAAAGTGGCCGGAAAAACCATCCACGACCTGCTGAGTATGACGGTGGAGGAACTCTTGAAGTGGTTCAAGTCCGTGGAACTGACCGCGCACGAGCAGGAAGTGGCGGGGAAGACCATCGAGGAGATTGTGTACCGCCTGCAGTGCATCGAGGACGTGGGCCTGGGGTACCTGACGCTGAGCCGTACTATGAATACCCTCTCCGGTGGCGAAAGCCAGCGGGTGAACCTGGTGACGGCCCTGGGCAGTTCCCTGGTAGGCAGTATGTACATCCTGGACGAACCTTCCATCGGCCTGCATCCGCGCGACACCGAGCGCCTCATTTCCGTGCTCAAGCGCTTGCGGGACATTGGCAACACCGTAGTGGTGGTAGAGCACGACCCTGAGATTATCCGCAGTGCAGACTGCCTCATAGACCTGGGC
Organism: uncultured Bacteroidales bacterium; assembly: GCA_900316245.1. Classification (GTDB taxonomy): domain Bacteria; phylum Bacteroidota; class Bacteroidia; order Bacteroidales; family UBA932; genus Cryptobacteroides. The sequence goes on from ONCE01000012.1 coordinate 115,706, forward strand.
CCCAAGGCCGGGTCCAATGGGGGAGAGATAGTGTATCAGGGAGATCCTCTCGCTTCGCTCGGGAAGACATCCAGTCAATCTCTTACGCTTCAATATTTGGCCGGCATCCGGAAGCCGTACGTGCGGGAGAAGAATCCCTGGCGGTACAGCATTACCGTGCAGGGCGCCATGCAGAACAACCTCAAGGACATTGACGTCCAGTTCCCCTTGAATGCCTTTACCGTGGTGAGCGGCGTCTCCGGCAGCGGCAAGAGTTCGCTGGTGGGAGACATCCTGTACCCGGCCCTGCACCGTCGGCTCAACGAGACCGGAGACCTTCCGGGCACCTTCAAGGGCCTGGCCGGGGACCTCAATAGAATTACCCGCGTGGAGTATGTGGACCAGAACCCCATAGGCAAGAGTTCCCGCTCCAACGCCGTTACTTATCTGAAAGTTTACGACGATATCCGCAAGCTCCTGAGCGAGCAGCAGTACGCCCGCATCAACGGGTACACGCCGTCGTTCTTCTCCTTCAACCAGGAGGGAGGCCGATGCCCGGAGTGCCAGGGAGACGGCTTCGTGAAGATTGGCATGCAGTTTATGGCCGATGTGACCATGGTCTGCGAGAGCTGCGGCGGCAAGCGCTTCAAACCGGACATCCTGGAAGTGCGCTACCAGGGCCTGAACGTAGACGATATCCTGAACCTGAGCGTGGAGGAGGCCATAGCCTTCTTCGGTGCCCAGAAGGAAGACGCGGCCAAGTCCATTGCCGCCAAACTGCAGCCGCTGGTGGATGTGGGCCTGGGCTATATCAAACTGGGCCAGCCGTCCAGCACGCTGAGCGGCGGCGAGAGCCAGCGCATCAAGCTGGCGTACTTCCTGTCGTTGGCCGCCGGCGGCCGCGAGCGCATCCTCTTCATCTTTGACGAACCTACCACCGGCCTCCATTTCTACGATGTGGAGAAGCTCCTGAAGGCGTTTGACGTGCTCATTTCCAAGGGGCACACGGTGATAGTGGTAGAACATAACGTAGACGTCATCCGCAGCGCCGACTGGGTCATAGACCTGGGACCCGACGCCGGTGACCGGGGTGGGGAAGTGGTTTTTGCCGGTACCCCCGAAGACCTAGCGGCCTCTGGCAGTACCTTCACGGCAAAATATCTGGCTTAGTCGAAGATGGTGTCTACGATGGTATGCGTGGCACCCGTTGAACTTAGGACGTAGTCTTTGGAGATGGCGGCCGCTTTCTCTACAAATTCATGATCTGAGATGCATCTGTCAAAGTAGGCTTCCAATTCCTGCTGGTCTTTGACGGGGAATGCGGCTCCCAGGGCCGTAAGGTTGCGGCAGTGGGATTCACGACCATAGACTGGACCGAAACTGATAGGCATGCCGAAAACGGCTGGCTCCACCACGCTGTGCGGCATGTTGTCTGTAAAGCCTCCGCCGATGAGGGAAGCGAAACCGTAGCGGTACAGGCGGGCCAGCATGCCGACGGTGTTGATAACCAGGATCTGTGCATTCAGCAGCTTTTCGTCGGGTTCCTTTCCTTCGTAATCTGTGTATCTGACAGCGCAGTGCTGTGCCTGGGCCAGAATGGCATCGACCTCCTTGGGGTCTGTCTCATGGGGGATGATCATGATTTTCTGGTCGGGATGGCTGTTCGCGATTTTGAGCATCATCTCATCTTCGGCCGGGAAGGTGCTGCCGGCCATGAAGACTTTCTTACCCTTGCACCAGGCGTCCACGACCGGATTGCTCCAAGGTTCCTTGAGGATGTCTGCCACGCGGTCCAGGCGCGGATCTCCGGTGATTCTTACCTTGGGGACGCCCAGTTTGGTGAGCACGTCGTAGCTCATCTGGTCCCGCACCATGACGCAGTTGTAGCAGTTGCGCATAATCTGGCGATAGTTGAAGTCCCACCAGCTTAGGTGGTAGGAGTCCGGCTCTACGTGCACAGACATGATGTAGGTGTCAATCTTGCGGCGTCGGAGCATATTCATCATAACAGGCCAGAAGTCCGTGATGGTGAAGATGACCTTGGAGGGACGGACGGCATCCAGGAAACGTTTCATGTCCCAGGGTGTATCCAACGGGATGTAGAACACCCAGTCTACTTTATCATAATGCTGGAGCGGAATGAATCCGGTAGGGGAAAAGAAGGTGAGCAGGATTTTCCCTTTCGGGAAACGGGCCCGCGTGGCTTCGATGACCGGACGAGCTTCCTCGAACTCTCCGTACGAGGGCACGTGGAACCAGATGATGTCTTGATTTCCTTTTACGGCGGCTTCAATTTTGGGAAGCAGGCCTTTGCGGCCCTTGATGAACAGTTTCAGTTTCTCAATATTCATGCTTCGGTTTTCTTTCCAGGGGCAAAGATACCTCAATTTCTTGATTTTCGTGAGGAATTATAGTAAATTTGTAAGTTATAGAAAAGAAGTAGAAAGATATGTTAAACGGAAAATCAGTTCTCATTACCGGCGGAACGGGCTCATTTGGAAAGAAGTTCGTGGAGGTTATCCTGAGGGATTATCCTCAGGTTAAGAAGATTATCATTTATTCGCGGGATGAATTGAAACAGTTTGAACTGAAACAGAAGTATCCGGAGTATAAATATCCGATGATGCGTTATTTCATTGGAGACGTGCGTGACCTGGAGCGGCTTACCCGCGCCTGCGAAGGCGTCGATGTCATTATCCATGCGGCGGCCATCAAACAGGTAGATACAGCCGAGTACAACCCGGATGAATGTATCAAGACCAATGTGCACGGCGCTCAGAATGTGATCAAAGCCGCTTTGGCCACGGGTGTCAAGGATGTGGTCGCCCTGTCTACAGACAAGGCCTGCGCCCCCATCAACCTGTATGGAGCTACCAAACTCACCAGCGACAAACTTTTCTGCGCCGCCAACAATATCAGCGGCGCCCGGCCCATTAAATTCTCGGTGGTCCGCTATGGAAACGTCATGGGCTCCCGTGGCTCGGTTATTCCCTTCTTTATCAACAAGCGGGACAGCGGTGCAAAGGAACTTCCCATCACCGATTTTCGCATGACGCGCTTCAACATTTCCCTGGAAGCGGGTGTCGCTCTGGTGATGTATGCGCTGGGCCACCATCTGGGCGGGGAAATCTTCATTCCCAAGATTCCTTCCTATCACATCAAGGACGTGGCCAAGGCCATTGCCCCCCATCTGCCTCAAGTAGAGGTGGGTATCCGTCCCGGAGAGAAACTGCACGAGGAAATGATCACGGTCACCGACGCCCTGGATACCATCGACCTGGGCCGTTATTATGTGATTCTCCCTTCGGTCTCGGATAAACACACGCGGGAGGAATTCATTCAGCACCACCATGCCAAGCCGGTTCCGGAAGGTTTCCATTACAGCTCGGACAACAATACCGAGTGGGAAACCGTGGAATCCATGCGGGAGAACATCCGGAAATTCGTTGACCCTAATTTTGAGGTGAAATGAGTGTAAACGCTATCATTCAGGCCCGTTGCGGTTCAACCCGGTTCCCGGCCAAGGTCTTTGCCGACATTGACGGCAAGCCTCTTATCTGGCATGTGGTCGACCGCCTCAAACATACCAATAAGATTGATAAAATCATCATTGCCACCACTGTTTCGTCTAAGGATGACAGAATAGAGGAGTGGTGCAGGGAGAATGGCGTAGATTGTTTCCGTGGCAGCGAGGAGAATGTCCTTAACCGTTATTACAGCGCATCGGAAGCCTTCCCGTCGGATTATGTGGTCCGCATTACCGCCGATGACCCCTTCAAGGAGCCTGCTGTCATTGACGCTGTCATTACTAAGTTGCTGGAAGAGGGTTTTGACCACGTTACCAACAACCTGCCTCCTTCCTTCCCGGAAGGACTCGATTGCGAGGCATTCCGGAAATCGGCCCTGGACCGTTCCGAAAAGGAAGCCGAGACCGATTTTGAGCGCGAACACGTAACGCAGTACATCTATCACCATCCGGAAATCTTCAAAATTGGCAACGTGTCATGCGACCGTCAGCTTTCGCATCTTCGCTGGACCATCGACAAAGAAGCAGACCTGGAAATGGTGCGTGCCGTCTATGCGCACCGAAACCCGGAAAACAGGGGAATCCTGCTGATGGAAGAAATCCTCCAGATCCTGAAAGACAACCCGGAGATTGAGAAGATCAATTCCGAGGTCGAAAGAAGTGCGATGTATAAATCATAAAAATAAAATAGAATGGAACGCATTTCCGATTTAGAAAGAAAATACGTAAACGAAGCATTGGATAATGCCTTCGCCACCTCGAAGAATTCCATCTTCAATACCCGGCTCGAAAAAGAGTTCGCCCAGAAGTTCGGAATGAAATATGCCATTGGCAGCAGCAACGGAACGGCCACGCTGCACACAGCCGTTGCCGCCCTGGGCATCAAGCCCGGCGAGGAAGTGATTGCCCCCGCCCTTACCATGTCCAGCTCGTCCTTCGGCATCATCATGGCCGGTTGCAATCCCGTTTTTGCCGACAGCGACCGTGAGACCTTCCAGATTACGGCAGAAAGCATCGAGAAGTGCATTACCCCCAAGACCCGGGCTGTCATGACGGTGGCCCTCTATGGATTCTGCCCCGACTACGACAATATTATCGAGGTTTGCAAGAAGCACAACCTCTATCTGATAGAAGACAATGCAGAGGCCTTTGGCGCCAAGTATAAGGGCAAGCTGGTGGGAACCTTCGGTGACTTCTCCAGCTTCAGTTTCCAGGCCTCCAAGCACCTGACCACCGGTGAAGGCGGCATGCTCTTGACCGACAATCTGGAGCTGGCCGATGAAGCCCGCCGTTTCGGCTGCCTGGGTTATGGCAGCGTAGGTGCCACCAAGCAGAAGATTTCCCGCAATGACATCCAGGATCCGGCCTATTTCCGTCATGTGAGCGTCGGCTTCAACTACCGCATGTCGGAATTACAGGCCGCCTGTGCCCTGGGTCAGTTGGAGCGCTCCGACGAACTCGTCCAGAACTTCAAGGATTGCGCGAAAATATTCGATGAAGCGCTCAAGGGACAGAATCTGCTGATCCCCGAAAAGGCACCCGAGGGCTGCGAGCCTTCGTACTGGACCTACTGCTGCGTCCTGAATACCGACAAGCCCGAGAAGGAATGGTACGAGTTCCGTGACCTGTTCCAGAAGAATGGCGGAGACCCTTACTATGCTGCCTGGAAGCTCTCTTATCAGGAGCCTGCTTTCCAGAACATCGTTCATAATCAGCCGGGTATCTGGCAGTCATACGAGCCTGGCCTTTGCCCGAATTCAGAGTATCTCCAGTTGCGCATGATCCAGCTCAAGACCAACTATTGGGATCTGGATGAATGCAAGCAGCAGGCCGAGATCCTTCACAAGACTATCCAAGAGTTCCAAAAGTAATAACCAATATGTTGGATTTCAACCAAAACATCAAGATTGGAGACCGCATGATCGGTCCCGACTATCCTACCTATATCATCGCCGAGATTGGTGGTAACTTCGACGGCAGCCTGGATAAGGCCAAGCGCCTGATTGACGCTGCCAAGGCAGCCGGCGCCGACTGTGCCAAGTTCCAGACTTTCAAGGCCGAGAGCATCGTTTCCGAGGGCGGTTTTTCCAAGATGACCCTGCACGGAGTACATGGCTCCTGGGGCCGCACCGTCACCGAGGTCTTCAAGGATGTGGAACTTCCGCTGGAGTGGCATCAGGAGCTGGCCGACTATTGCAAGAAGGTAGGGATTGATTTCTCCACCTCTCCTTACAACAAAGAGGCTGTGGACCTCTGCGCCGACATGAAGCTGCCTTTCATCAAGATTGGTTCCGGCGAAATCACCTGGCTGGAAATGCTGGACTACATTGCCCGTAAGGATATTCCCATCATGCTGGCCACCGGCGACGCCACCATGTCCGAGATTGACGAGGCCGTACGCACCATCGAAAAGACCGGCAATAAGGACTTTGTGCTGATGCAGTGCATCACCAACTATCCTTCCAAATTGGAGAGCGCCAACGTAAACGTGCTCAAGACCTATCAGAGTGCCTTCGGCTGCCTCACCGGTTACAGCGACCACGCTCCCGGTCCCGTCGTGGCCATCGCCTCTGTGGTGCTGGGTGCCCGTGTCATTGAGAAGCACTTCACCCTGAACAAGAAGGATAAAGGTCCCGACCACCCGCACTCGATGGAACCGGCCGAGTTCAAGTTCATGGTAGACAGTATCCGCGAGGTAGAGAAAGCCATGGGCAGCACCCGTAAGGAAGTGCAGAAAGAGGAAGGCGAGACTGTCTTTGTCCAGCGCCGCTGCCTCTATGCCAAGCACGACCTGAAGAAAGGCCAGGTAATCAAGGAAGAAGACCTGGACGTGCTACGTCCCGCCCTGGGAATCCTGCCCAAGTACAAGAATGTAGTCATCGGCAAGGCTGTCAACAAGGACATCCCAGCCCGTGATCCCATCTTCTGGGAAGACCTTTAGTCTCCGGATCATGATTACCGATAGGGAAATCATATTGGCTATCGTGGACAATGACTGTCTCACGCACTCCGACGCGGCTGTCCTGCTGGAAGGAGACGGTTTTTTCCGCTTCCAGAAAGCGGTGGAACTGTACAAGCACGGGCTTGTAGACCGCATTGTGTTTAGCGGCAACATCATTGACAAGGATTACGGCAGTTTCCCTTACGAGGAAGTTGCTCCCTTCATCCTGAACCAGGGGGTTCCCGAAAAGGACCTGATCCACGAGAACAAATCCATGCACACCCGCCAGCAAGCCATCGAAGTGGTGAAAATGGCCATGGAAAGGGGCTGGAAGAAGTTGGCCCTTGTGGCTTCCCACGAGCATCAATATCGCGCCTATCTCACGTTCCTGCGTGAAGTGCTGGACAGTAAGAGCGGCATTATCCTGTACAATGCCCCGGTTCGTAACCTGAACTGGTTCGTGGATAGCGGGTGGGGATACCGCTTCGACCGCCTCCTGGCCGAGTTTGAGCGTATTGAGAAATATGGCGCTATGGGTCATTTGGCCACCGCCGAAGAAGTAATTGAGTACCAACGATGGAAAGAATCTCTGCTGTAGAACTGCGTCCGCTGCTGGACGCCTTGGGGCTTTCCGGGGCCGAAGTAACGGAAACGGCTGTCCCTTTCGGGGATGCTGTCCTGGAAAAGGCCCATCAGGAAGGGTATATCCTTGTCTGGTGCCCGTCCTCCATTGCCGGGCACGCCATCACTCTCCGCTTCCTGCGGGAGCGCTTCGGGATAGATCCAGCCGTATCTGAGCCGTGTTTCTACAACCAGGACTGGTACCTTGCAGAGTCCTTCATGGACCAGCCCCTGGACAACAGCTGGCACCTCATCAAAAAGGAAGTCTTGGAGGAATCCCGTGCCGTACAGCCCGGCGACTTACTAGCAGCCGGGTGCTCTTTCCCGCCGGCCGTGGTCTGTGCCTGGACCTTTTTCGCCTGGTATTATGCCAGGAGTGAATATCTCTGGTGGCACGACTTTGTGTGGTGTTCCGACGTCGACCACAATGGGGACCGCGTCTATGTGGGTAAGTATCACGACATTGACGGCATAAACAAGAACGGTTTCAGCATTCACCGCCATCTGGCCCTGAGACCGTGTTATGCCGCAGTTTCATACCAATAGCCTATGAAAGGAATTGTACTGGCCGGTGGGTCCGGCACCCGACTTTATCCCATTACCAAGGGCGTGAGCAAGCAGCTCCTGCCGGTTTACGACAAGCCCATGGTGTACTATCCCATTAGCGCTCTGATGCTGGCGGGCATCCGGGATATCCTCATCATCTCCACGCCGCAGGATCTGCCTGCTTTCAAGCGCCTGCTGGGCAGCGGAGAAGAATTCGGCCTACATCTTTCCTACGCCGAGCAGCCGTCTCCGGACGGCCTGGCCCAGGCTTTCATCATCGGCAAGGAATTCATCGGTCAGGACAGCGTGTGCCTGGTGCTGGGAGACAACATCTTCCACGGCGCGGGCTTTTCCCCGCTTCTGAAGGAGGCGGTCCGTACGGCCGAAGAGGATAGCAAGGCTACGGTCTTCGGCTATTGGGTGAGCGATCCCGAGCGTTACGGCGTGGCCCAGTTTGACAAGGCCGGCAACTGCCTTTCCATTGAGGAGAAACCCGAGCATCCCAAGAGCAATTATGCCGTGGTGGGCCTCTACTTCTATCCCAACAAGGTGGTGGAGGTAGCCCAGAGCATCAAGCCTTCGGCCCGCGGAGAACTGGAGATTACCACCGTGAACCAGGAATTCCTGAGGGACGGCCAGCTCAAGGTCCAGACGCTGGGCCGCGGTTTTGCCTGGCTGGATACCGGTACCCACGACTCCTTGGCCGAAGCCTCCATCTACATTGAAACCATAGAGAAGCGCCAGGGCCTCAAGGTGGCCTGCCTGGAGGGCATCGGCCTGCGACAGGGGTGGATTACCCCGGCTCAGGTGCGCAAGGAGGCCGCCCCTATGGCCAAGAACCAGTATGGCCAGTATCTGCTGAAACTGGCCGATGATGTGGAAAACGGCATTTATGATTGAAGTTAAGCATACGGAGATACCGGGCCCGCTGGTGATTGAACCCAAAGTGTTTGGGGACCACCGGGGCTATTTCTTTGAGAGTTGGAGCCAGCGGGATTTTGACGCGGCCGTGCGCCCCATCCACTTTGTGCAGGACAACGAGAGCAAGAGCCGGTACGGCGTGCTCCGCGGCCTGCATTACCAGAAGGGAGCCTGCGCCCAGAGCAAACTGGTACGCGTGGTCAAGGGCCGGGTGCTGGACATTGCGGTGGATATCCGCCGCGGCTCACCCTGGTTTGGTAAGCACGTGACGTGCGAACTCTCCGAGGAAAACCACCTGCAGTTCTTTGTGCCGCGCGGCTTTGCCCACGGATTTGTGGTTCTCAGTGAAGAGGCTGTTTTCCAATACAAGTGCGACTATCCCTACGCCCCGGAGTCCGAGGGCGCCATCGCTTGGAATGACCCTGCTCTGGGCATTGACTGGCGCATCCCGGAGGCCGATATCCTGCTCTCCGAGAAAGACAAGCACCATCCGCTGCTGGTGGAGGCCACCGATTTGTTTGACTATTCCATAGACTATTACGCAGAATGAAGATCCTGGTAACCGGTGCCAACGGCCAGTTGGGAATGAGCCTCAGAAAAAGGGCCGATCAGGTGGAAAATGACTGGTTCTTCACAGACGTGGAAGAACTGGACATCACGGATGCCGCCGCCGTCAAGGCTATGGTGGCGCAGAACCGGATTGATACCATCATCAACTGCGCAGCCTATACCAATGTAGATGCCGCCGAGGACAACGAACCCCTGGCCGAACGGCTCAACGCCCAGGCGGTGGAGAACCTGGCTCTGGCTATGAAGGAAGTGGGCGGCCGGCTCATCCACATTTCTACGGATTACGTGTTTGGCGGAGAGCCGCACAATACGCCCTGCCGGGAGGACCTTCCGGCCTGCCCCACGGGCGCCTATGGCCGCACCAAACTCCACGGGGAAGAAGCCATCCTGCGCTCCGGCGTGCGGTATCTGATTGTCCGTACCAGCTGGCTCTACAGCGAGTACGGCAAGAATTTCCTCAAGACTATGCTGCGCCTCACGTCCGAGAAACCTTCCCTCAAGGTGGTCTTTGACCAGGTGGGAACCCCCACCTATGCCGGAGATCTGGCGGAGGCTATCCTGAAAATGGCCGCACAGGACGGCCGGGATGGAATCTATCATTATAGCAACGAGGGCGTATGCTCCTGGTATGACTTTGCCAAGGCCATTGCTGAATATTCCGGGCATACGGAGTGCGCCATTCAGCCGTGCCACAGCGACGAGTTCCCTTCCAAGGTGGTCCGTCCCGCTTATTCCGTTCTGGACAAGACCAAGGTCAAGGAGACCTTCGGCCTGTCTGTCCCTTACTGGACGGATTCCCTCAAGAAGTGCCTCAAGAACCTCTGAGGGACTCTTTGTTAACCCGCCAACTGCTTTCCTGAAGCCCGTCTCCCACGGGACATACCGTTATGCGGTACCAGGTATTCCTTACCACATCGAAGTTGTTGCGGTCCTCTCCCAGATAGAACCGGTAGATGAGCCGGTCTCCCACCGGGGTGCTGTAGGTGGAGGAATGGTACTGGGCCTTTAATTCTATATAGGAGCAGATGTCCTGGTAGCGGCCGTCCTTGAAGACTTTGCCGCTGTCGGTCTGGACGTTCTCCAGGAGGTTTCCCTGGCAGTTTTCCAGCAGGTATACATTGACGCTGCGGCTGAGCCCGGCGTTGGCGCCTTCGTTGAGGGCGCTCACCTGGTTGCCGCTTTTGCCGTAGCCCAGGCTGAAGGTCTCCTGCGGACCGCTCACCTTGCTGGGGCCCATCAGCAGGACGGAAGAGGGGCAGGCGCCCACGCGTACGTCCGTTACCTTGAAATCAATGTCTGACTGCAACTGGCTGCGGTCTATGGTGAGTTCTATGCGGGCCATCAGGCGCTCCAGTTCCACCTCCAGCACGCCGTCTTCTCCCACCGTGACGCCTTCCTGGCAGGCGGCCATAGGGATGCCCTGGCTGAACTCGTCCGGGTAGGCCAGGTGATAACGGTACTCGCGGGCTTCTTCCAAGGTGCGGAAGGGGAGTTCGTAACCCAGGTTGGCAGCGGCCACAATGGTGTAGGGGACGTCCCGGAGCAGGGTGGTGCGGTACTGCACCTTGCCGTCTACCAGCCGGATGGCCCGGGACGGCACGTACACCCTTTCTTCCAGCACGCCGAAGGCATTGAATATATATAGGTTGTAGTCGGAGATGCGGTTATCGTCCGGGTCGCCTGCCCGGGTGAGTGGCGAGGCGGTGCTAAGGATGACCCAGGAATCGGGTAGAGAAGAAGTCTCCTGAGAGCAGGCGGCCAGAACGATAAGAAAGCAGAAAAGAATCTTTTTCATAGTTCAGAATGTAACGGTGTAGGGTTCGCGGGTTTGCCAGGGAACGGTCTGGGTCTCTACCAGCACGGCGTCGCTCCTGACGGGGATGTCCGGGTCCGAGGAGCCCATCCGTTTGAGGGTGAGGCTGATCTGGTACTCCCGGGCCGGCTCCAGCGAAGCAATCTCTATGGGGTAGTAGCAGAGGATGCCGTCTACGGTTCCCTCCAGCACCAGCCGCGTACGCGGGATGTCTCCCTGCCCTTCCGGATTGGCATAACAGGAGAAGAGCAGGTTGGGAAACTGTCTCTCCAGGACCACGCGGCCCAGCCCGGGCCTCAGAAGAAGTTCGGGGTGAGGCAGGGCCCGGGTGGCCACGCTGTCCAGGCAGCCGGCATTGATCCAGGAGACCGGATGTCCGCCTCCCGGCCCCAGCGGTTTGTATTCCGTGGCCACGTTGGTGAGATAAATCTTAGTGCAGTGAAAAGAAGGGTCACGGTAGGGGCGCGCGCTGAAGTCGCAGGAGACGGAGACCAGTCGGATCTGTGAGAGCATAGGCTGCAGGTTCAGGGGATAGGTACGGGAAGCGGCATCTGCGAGGAGGCCCTCCGCCACCAGGTGCGGGGCATAGGGATTCTCCTCTTCCAGCCGGAAGGTTTTCTTGCAGAGGTTGCCGTAGTTGTTGATGTCCAGCCAAGGGTCTGTGACGCCGGCGGTGCCGGAGAGGGCCACCATCCGTTTGGCTCCTGTTCCGGAAACCCCGTAGACGTGGGCGGGGCCTTCGGGCCGCTGGATCTGCTGGTAACTGTCCAGTTTCTGGGCTCCCAGCGTATCGAAAAAGAACAGATCAATGGCTTCCGGTGTTGTATTTTTTGTCCATTGTATATATATTTGTGGCCCATAGGGGGCATCCTCGCTTACGAGGGGATGTCCGCACGAAGAAAAAAAGGCCGGAATCTGCAAGAACGCAGTGATGGCCACAGAAATGCGGCAGGTTGCAAAAGACGAGAAGACGGGGTGTAGATGAAAAGTCCGGCCTGTATTTTTTCTTCGCGACATGGTTTTTGGTTTTGGTCCAGGGGCAAAGCTATACACTGGACAACCCGAATCCAAGCATCGTAAGAAAAATAGTGTTGTATTAGAAGGTTTTAGAAAAAGTTTTGCTGTTTTAACCGAAAAATCGGTTGAAAAAATAATGTTTCTTATGACGTTAGCGAGTGTTTTTTACCCCATGCGTGAGCTCCTGCCCATCTTTGAGCGGCAGTCCCAGCTTCTCTGTGACAGCGCCGAGCTCCTCTGTGAGATGCAGCAGTCCCTGGACCGGGACCACTGGAAAACCGTCTATTCGGAGATCCGGAACAACGAGCATATGGGAGACGCCCAGCTCACCGAGTTCCGGGAGCAATCGGCCCGTGCCCTCTTCACTTCCGGCGTACGCCGGGAACTGACCACCATAGCCATGGCCCTGGACGATGTGCTGGATGTGGTCAAGGACGCCTCCAACGCCCTCAACATCTACCAGCCCGCCAAGATAGACCCCCAGCTGCAGGATCTCTCCCGCATCATCCTGGAGGAAGGCCAGGCCCTCCGGTCCATCTTCCCCCTGCTGTCAGACATCCGCAAGAACGCATCGGCCATCATTCTCCTGGCAGACCGCGTGACGGAACTGGAACACGAGGCCGACGAAGCCTACGAGAGCTACATCGGCTACATCTTCACCCAGGAGCCCGACCTCCGGGAAATGACCAAGTACAAGAATCTGGCAGAGCTTTACGAGAAAGCGACGGATACCGAGAAACGGGTATCGGACTGCATCCGCATCTTGATGATGCATTACATAGGATAACAAAAAAACCGGTTCAAATCTGAACCGGTTTTTTTATGGAGTTTCGGCGGGATTAAGCGCCGAAGTTGTCGAAGAGGATGCTCTCGGGAGCAACGCCCAGGGAGTCCAGCAGGTCTACCACGCACTTGGTCATCATAGGCGGACCGCACATGAAGTACTTGATGTCCTCGGGAGCCTCGTGGTCCTTGAGGTAGGTCTCGTACATCACGTTGTGAACGAAGCCGGCGGTGTACTTCACGCCTGCGGCATCGGCTGCGGGATCCGGACGGTCAAGGGCAAGATGGAAGTGGAAGTTGGGGAACTCTTTCTCGATTTCCGCAAAGTCTTCCAGATAGAAGGCTTCCACCAGGGCGCGGGCGCCATAGAAGAAGTGCACTTCCTTCTTGGTCTTGAGGGTCTTGAACAGGTGCATGATGTGGCTGCGGAGGGGAGCCATACCGGCGCCACCGCCCACGAATACGTATTCCTGGGAATCAGGATCGTCCTTGGGGAGGAGGAACTCACCGTAAGGACCGGAGATCATTACCTTGTCACCGGGCTTGCGGGAGAACACATACGTGGAGGCAATTCCCGGAGGAACGCCGGGCACGAACTTGAACACGCCCTTGGGCTGGGTGCGGTCGAACGGAGGGGTTGCGATACGCACGTTCAGCTTGATCACGTCCTTCTCGGCCGGATACGAGGCCATGGAGTAAGCACGGATGGTGGGAACAGTGTTCTTGAACTTGAGGCCGGTGATGCCGTACTTCTCCCAGTCGCCCTTGTAGATATCGGCCACTCCCATATCGGAGAAGTCTGCCTCATACTCGGGGATATCGATCTGGATGTACTCACCGGACTTGAAGTCAATGTGCTCGCCTTCGGGCAGACGCACGGTGAACTCCTTGATGAAGGTGGCCACGTTCTCGTTGGAGATAACCTCGCACTCGAGCTTCTTGACGCTGAGGGCGCTCTCCGGAACGGCAATCTGGATGTTGTCCTTTACCTTGACCTGGCAGCCCAGACGCCAGCCTTCCTTGATCTGCTTGCGGGAGAAGAAGCCCGTTTCAGTGGGGAGGATGGTGCCGCCGCCTTCAATCACCTGGAGCTTGCACTGGCCGCAGTTGGCCTTGCCGCCGCAGGCGGAGGGAAGGAAGATGCCGTGGTCCGACAGGGTGTGCATAACGTCTCCGCCAGGGGTTACCTCCAGCTCCTTGGTGCCGTTGTTGATGTTGATCTTGACGGTACCGGAGGGAGTGACGGCGGATTTGATGATCAGGAGCAGGGCTACCAGGATCAGCGTCACTACTACGATGACTGCGATGGATGCAAAAATTGTATTACCCATAGTTCAGTCCTCCTACAGTGCGATGCCCATAAAGGTCATGAAGGCGATGCCCATCAGACCCACGGTGATGAAGGTAATGCCCAGGCCCTTGAGAGCGGCCGGAACGTTGGAGTAGCTCATCTTCTCACGGATGGCAGCCAGGGATACGATGGCCAGGAACCAGCCCAGACCGGAACCCAGGGCGTATACGGTGGCTTCGCCAATGTTGAGGAAGTCTTTCTGCTGCATGAACAGGGAACCGCCCAGAATGGCGCAGTTCACGGCGATCAGGGGCAGGAAGATACCCAGGGCGGAGTAGAGCTCGGGAGAGAACTTCTCTACCAGCATTTCCACAATCTGAACGATGGCGGCGATGACGGCGATGAAGACGATGAAGCTGAGGAAGCTCAGATCCACACCCTTGACAAGGGCATCCGGAGCCAGCACATACGTGTTGAGCAGATAGTTGACCGGAAGCGTGATCAGGAGCACGGCAATAACCGCGACACCCAGGCCAGCTGCCGTTTTTACATTCTTCGATACAGCCAGGAACGAGCACATTCCCAGGAAGTAAGCGAAGATCATGTTGTCCACGAAGATGGACTTGACGAATAAGCTAAGATATTCCATAAGGCGTCACAATTATTTTTCCTGCAGGTCTTTCTGGATGCTGCGCTGGACCCACACGATGCATCCCAGGAGGATGAGGGCGAAGGGAGGCAGGATAACCAGGTTGTTGGGAACATAGCCGAAGCGGTTGAGGATGTCAAATCCAAACAGGGTGCCGCTTCCGAGGAGCTCTCTGAAGAAGGCTACGATGATGAGGATGAGACCGTAACCGGCGCCGTTGGCCACACCGTCCAGGAAGCTGGGCCAGGGCTTGTTGCCCAGGGCGAAAGCCTCGATACGGCCCATCACGATACAGTTGGTAATGATAAGGCCGATATAGACGGACAGTTGCTTGTCAATGGCGTAGGTGGCTTCGAACGATTTGAGGATCTGGTCCACCAGGATTACCATCATGGCCACCACCACCAGCTGTACGATGATACGTACGCGGCCGGGAATGGTGTTTCTCAGGAGAGAGAGGATGAGGCTGGAGATGCCGCAAACCACAATCACGGAGAGGGCCATGACCAGCGCACCCTTAAGGGTAACGGTAACCGCCAGCGAAGAGCAGATACCCAGCACCAGGACGGTAATGGGGTTGCCCTTGAAGATGGGGTTGAGGATGGTTTCTTTGAGTTTTGCGTTCATGGCTTATTCCTCCTCTGCTTTGGGTTCAACTTCTTCTTCAACTTCGTGATGATGGCCGCACTTGCCGCAGTGCTCCTTGGCCGGCTTGTTGGCCACGAAGTACTTGGCATAGGCCTCCAGCCAGGTGTCAATGGCGGCGTCCAGACCCTGGGAGGTCATGGTGGCACCGGAAATGGCATCGATGGAGTTGTCAGTCACGGACTTGCCTTCGGCGTCCTTGGGGGCGCCGCCCTTCACGATATGCATAATCTCGCTCTGGGGGGCTTCGAAATCGGGCTTCTCACCTACGAACTCGGCCTGGAAGGAAGGATCGTCCTTGATCTTGGCACCCAGACCGGCGGTCTCGGACTCGTGGTCGAAGTAAGCGCCGCCGATGGTCTGGAGGTCTCCGTCAAAGGAGATGTAACCCCAGATGGGGCCCCACAGACCGGCACCGTAGATGGGAACCACCGTACGGCCGTTCTTGAAGATGAAGACGGGAAGTTCGGGCTCGCCGGTCTTATTGGCGCCGCCCTTGATGTTGTAGTTCTGACGCTTGAGCTGCTTGGGGCTGTAAACCTCAATCTCGTTGCGGTCGGTGCCCAGTTCGCGGAGCTCGTTGCCTTCCAGGTCAATCACAAAGGCCTTTTCAATTTCCTCTGCGTACTTGTCCAGCTTGGCGGCGTTGCCCAGCTTGTCCAGTTCGGCCTTGGTGCCGTACTGGGCGGCGGTGAGCATCTGGGAGATGGTCTCTGCCTTTTCGTTTGCATCCTGCTTGGCCTTGAGGCTCTGGGATACAAATGCCAGGAGAGCTGCCACTATCACCACGATGACAGTGGTGTAGATAACGGTATATACGTTGTTATTGGTATTCATAGGGCAGATCCTTTAGGCAGTTATTGCTTTTTTGGCACGACGGCTCGTATGGGCCGATACCACGCAGTGGTCGATGAGCGGAGCCATGGTGTTCATAAGCAGGATGGCGAGCATCATACCTTCCATATAACCGGGGTTCCACAGGCGTACTACGACGGCGAGGGCACCCACCAGGAAACCGTAGATCCACTTGCCGGTCTCGGTCTGGGCTGCGGTCACAGGGTCGGTGGCCATAAAGACGGAACCGAAGAGGAAGCCGCCCATTACCAGCTGGTAGTAGCAAGGCACCACGGTGGCGCCGGCCATCTGACCCAGCCAGCCTACCAGGAGGCCGCCGCAGATGGAACTCACCATAATCTTCCAGGAAGCCACACCGGTCCAGACCAGGATGAAGGCACCGATGAGGATGGCGATCACGCTGGTTTCACCGGTAGAGCCGGGGATGAAGCCGTAGAACATATCCATAAAGCTGTACTGGCCCACGGCACCGGTGGCGGCGTCGAAGGCGCCGTCGTGGGCGATGGCCAGGGGAGTGGCCGAAGAGACGGCGTCCACACCCTTGAGGGCAGGGACCCAGGTCTTGGACACCCACACGGAGGAGCCGGACATGGAGGAAGGATAGGAGAAGAAGAGGAAGGCACGGGCCACCAGAGCCGGGTTCCAGATATTCATACCGGTGCCGCCGAAGACCTCCTTCACGAAGAGGACGGAGAAGGCGACGGCCAGGGCCAGCATCCACAGCGGAACATCCACCGGGACGATGAGGGGAATGAGGAAGCCGGTGACGAGATAACCCTCGTTCACTTCTTCACCGCGGATCTGGGCCGATGCGAATTCGATGGCCAGACCTACGGCGTAGGATACCACGAACAGGGGAAGCATCCGGAGCAGTCCGTACCAGAACATGTGCCAGAAGCCCCAGTCGAGGCCATATACGGTGGAGGTCTGCAGACCCACGTTGTACATACCGAACAGAGCGGCGGGTACCAGGGCGATGACCACCATGATCATAACGCGCTTGAGGTCGATACCGTCACGCACGTGGGCGCCCTTGGCCGTTACGGTGCCGGGAACCCGCAGGAAGGTGTCGAAAGCGTCGATGGAAGAGTGCAGCCAGTATAGCTTGCCGCCTTTTTCAAAAAGGCCGGGTTTCATTTCTTCTGCCATAGCTTATGCCATTTCTTTGATCATCAGGTCAATGCCCTTCTGGATAATGGCCTGGATATCGTTCTTGGAAGGGTCTACGTAGTCGCAGAGGGCGAGGTCTTCGGGCAGCACTTCATAGATACCGAACTTCTCCATCTTCTCGATGTCTCCTGCCAGGCAGGCCTTGATGAGGTAGATGGGGAAGATGTCCATGGGAGTGACGTCTTCGAAGCACTTGGTCTCAACGAAAGCGCGGGGACCGCCGTGGAGGTTGGTGTCCATAGCGTACTCCTTTTTGGGCGTGAGCCAGGAGAAGTAGCACCAGGAAGAGCTGTGCACCTTGGGACGGAAGGGCTTGGCCCAGCCGAACCACTCGCGCTCGCGGCCTTCCTTGAGGAGGGTGATCTGGTCGTTGAAGAATCCCAGGAAGCCTTCGGCCCCGAGGTTCTCTCCGGTGAGGACGTCACCGCCGACTACGCGGAGGTCTCCCTCAATCTGGGTGAGATCCTTGACAGGGGTGCCGGGAAGGGCCACCACATAACCGGTCTTGGCGGCGGCGGGGCCGGTGATGGCCACCTTGCGCGTAAGATCCAGCTTGCCCGTCTTGATCACGTGGCCCAGAGCGGCCAGGTGCAGGGGGGAGATGGTCCAAACCAGTTCTCCCTTCTGGATGGGGGAGATGTGGCTGATCTGCACACCTACATTGCCGGCCGGATGGGGACCGCTTACCTCGTGGAGGCTGGCATTCTCAATCCGGTGGAAAAGCGTGGATGCGGCTTTCTCCTTGCAGATGGAGATGTGGACGGGGGCAATCTTGGCCAGGGCGTTGACGCCGGCCTGGATGTCCTCCAGGGACTCACGCAGGGTGAAGTCTGCATCTGCGGCCAGGGGAGCCGTGCTGAAAGAGGAAACGAAAATTGCCTTGGGCGTGGTGTCCGGCTGAGCCATAGTGCCGTAAGGGCGCTGGATGAGCGCACCCCACAGACCGGTGTTCAGGAGGAGTTGTTTGGTGTCTGCGGCGGTTGCGGGAGCCTTGGTACCGAAGTCGATGTACTCCTGCGTTTCGCTTGCTTTCACCACTACTGCCAGCAATTTTCTCTTCTGGCCCCTGACGATTCCGCACACGGTGCCGCTGACGGGCGAGGTGAACAGAATCTCGGGACGCTGTTTGTCGGCCATCACGGGGGAGCCTACCTTTACCGCGTCGCCTTCCTTGACCAGGAGTCTGGGGACCAGACCCTTGAAATCAGTAGGCTTAACGGCAACGATGTCAGGAACCACGGTTTTGATGACTTCCGGGGCGGCAACACCCTTCACAGGTATGTTGAGGCCCTTTTTCAAATCGAGATTGTTTGACATTATTGAAATGGTTTTGTGTATTTCCAAAAATACTCGGCGAAGTTACGAAAAATTTGCTAATTTCGCGTCATAAAAATGGACCCGATATGGAGATTTTGAGAGATTTGAATCCTGAGCAAAAAAAAGCTGTCGAATGCATTGAAGGGCCGATGCTCATAGTGGCCGGAGCAGGGTCGGGAAAGACCCGGGTACTTACTTCCCGAATAGCTTATCTGATACAGCAGGGCGTGCCTGCAGACCGTATTCTTGCCTTGACTTTTACCAAGAAAGCAGCCGGCGAGATGAAGGAGCGCATTGCCCTTATGGTAGGGGAGCGGGAAGCCCGCCGGCTCTGGATGGGAACCTTCCATTCCGTGTTCATCCGCTTCCTCCGCGAGTTCTCCGATATCATAGGTTTTCCGCCCACGTTTACCATCTACGATACCACGGATTCCGTGAGCTGTATCAAGACCTGCATCAAGCAGCTGGCCCTGGACGACAAAGTGTACAAACCCAAGGAGGTCCTTTCCCGCATTTCCAAAGCCAAGAACGACCTTGTAACCCCTACGCCCTATATGCAGGGCGCCGGCGGTTACCGGGACGAGGATGTCAAGCACAAGAAGCCGGAGATCTACCGGCTCTACGCCCTCTACTGCCAGACCTGCCAGAAGGCCGGCGTAATGGATTTTGACGACATCCTACTATATATGAATGTGCTCCTCAAGCGCAGCCCGGAGGCCCTGGCGGCCATAGCCGGACGCTTCAGCCACATTCTGGTAGACGAGTACCAGGACACCAACATGGCCCAGTACCTGATTCTGCGCAAACTGGCCGCCGGCCACCAGAACATCTGCGTGGTGGGAGACGATTCCCAGTCCATCTACGGATTCCGCGGCGCCCAGATCCAGAACATCCTCAATTTCCAGAAGGACTTTCCGCGCGCCCGGCTCTTCCGCCTGGAGCGCAACTACCGCAGCACGCAGACCATCGTGAACGCCGCCAATTCCCTCATCGCCACGTGGCCCGGGCCTACACCGAGCAGGAGGAGGCCACCCAGATTGCCTCGGCCATCCTTACCCGGGTGCGGGCTTCCGGTGCCCAGTACGAGGATTTCGCCATCCTGTACCGCACCAACTCGCAGTCCCGTGCCCTGGAAGAGCAGCTGCGCCGCCGCAACATCCCGTATATGATCTACTCCGGCAATTCCTTCTTCGAAAGGGCCGAAGTAAAAGATATGATGGCGTATTTCAAACTGGCCGTGAACCTCAATGACGACGAGTCCTTCAAGCGCGTGGTCAACAAGCCCGCCCGCGGCATCGGAGACACTTCTCTGAACGCCCTGGCTCTGGCGGCCCGGGAGGGCGGCCTTTCGCTCTTCAAGGCGGCTTCGCTGCCCAATCTGGAGGACTATGGCCTCAAAGGCGCCGCCATCGGAAAGATCCGCACTTTCTGCGAGATGATGGAGAAGGCCGCCAAGGAAGCGGTAGAAGGCGAGGCCTATGACTGCGCCCGCACGCTGGCCTCCGAGAGCGGTCTGTACCTGTTTTACAAGGCCGATACGTCGGTGGAGGGCCAGTCCCGCTTTGCCAACGTGGAGGAACTGCTGAACAGCGTCAAGGTATATATGGAAGAGGTAGAGTCCGAAGCCCAGGACGAAAAGCCGCTGGTGACGCTGGCCGATTATCTGGAAAACGTCTCGCTGCTGTCCAACGTGGACGTGGCCGACGATGAGACCAACAACAAGGTGGCCCTGATGACGGTGCATACGGCCAAGGGTCTGGAATTCCCGTATGTGTTTGTGGCGGGTATGGAGGAGAATCTGTTCCCCTCCGGCGGCTGGATGCTCACTCCGCAGGATCTGGAGGAGGAGCGCCGCCTGTTCTATGTGGCCCTCACCCGTGCCAAAGAGGCGGTTTCCATCAGTTTTGCCGATACCCGCATGCGTAACGGAAAGCACGAGTCCAACGCTCCCAGCCGCTTCCTGCGGGAACTGGCGCCGCAGTACCTGGACAAGCCCCTGCGCAAGGAGGACTTCGAGTCCCGCGCGTCTGCGGACGCCTTTGACGATGACGCTCCC
>ONCE01000021.1 GCA_900316245.1 uncultured Bacteroidales bacterium
ACCGTGGTCAACGTGGCCGATGGTACCGATGTTGACATGCGGTTTGGTTCTCTGGAATGTTTCTTTTGCCATAGTTTTATTATTGTTTAAACAATTGTTGCGTTTAAAAGGGCCTAAACCCAAAAAAAGAGCCGGTGATGGGAATTGAACTCATGACCTCATCCTTACCAAGGATGCGCTCTACCCCTGAGCTACACCGGCTTTTAATATGTCTTGGAGCGGAAAACGAGGTTCGAACTCGCGACCCTCAGCTTGGAAGGCTGATGCTCTACCAACTGAGCTACTTCCGCAAATTTCTTCGAAATCCTTCGAGGAATAGTCGAAGTTTGGTGGGAGGTGGTGGACTCGAACCACCGAACCCTGAGGGAGCGGATTTACAGTCCGCCGCAATTGCCACTATGCGAACCTCCCATTTGGCTTATAATCAGTATTTCAAAGCCCTTTCGAGCCGATAGAGGGATTCGAACCCACGACCCCGAGATTACAAATCACGTGCTCTGGCCAACTGAGCTATATCGGCGCTCACGAATCCTTCATCGCTGAAAGGACTGCAAAGGTAGATACTTTTTTTGAATCCACCAAACTTTTTCACATATTTTTCAACAACTCTGCCAGGAGTATGTACAGGGACTCTTCGTCCATGCCGCAGGAGGCCCGCTGGGCCTTCTGGGTATCCTGGGGGATGAAGCTGTCCGGGATGCCCACACCCTTGATGACGGGAGCATCCGACGAACCCGCAAAATATTCACTTACAGCGCCATAGAGGCCTCCCTTGAGAGTGCCGTCCTCTATCGTGACCAGAACTTTGAACTTACTTACTTCTTCCAGGATGTCCGTATCCAGGGGCTTGAGGAAGCGCATATCATAGACGGCCGGAGCCTGCATTCCTTCCTCCTTGCACCGAAGGGCGGCAGCCAGGGCGCGGTTTACGCCCGGACCCAGACCCAGAACGGCTACGTCCTTCCCATCCAGGAGCTTCTCTCCCCGGCCGACGGGCAGCTCCTCGTAAGGAGCTTCCTGCCAGGCAACGCCCTCCCCTATGCCGCGGGGATAGCGGATGATGAGCGGACTGTCCTTGAGCGACAGGCCGGTATACATCAGACGTTTGAGTTCAATCTCGTTGCGGGGGGCCGATACGATGACGCCCGGAATGCTGCGGTAGGCTGCCAGGTCAAAGCAGCCGTGGTGCGTGGGACCGTCCTCCCCTACCAGGCCGGCACGGTCAAAGCAGAAGACCACCGGAAGATGCTGCAGGGCCACGTCGTGGATGATGCCGTCGTAGGCCCGCTGGGAGAACGAAGAATAGATATTGCAGAAGGGCTTCATCCCCGCTGCGGCCAGACCGGCCGAGAAGGTCACGGCGTGCTCCTCTTCAATGCCCACGTCAAAGAAACGCTCGGGCACAGCCTTCTCCAGAAGGTTCATGCCGCAGCCCGAAGCCATGGCCGGCGTAACGCCCACTACTTTCTCATCTTTCTGTGCCAGTTCTACCAGCACCTTGCCAAACACGTCCTGGTAACGGTCTGCCGGATATACGCTGCGGATCCGCTCACCGGTTTCGGGATTGAACTTGCCCGGCGCGTGCCAGACGGTAGGATCCGCCATAGCCGGAGCATAACCGGCTCCCTTGCGGGTATGGATGTGCAGGAGGCGCGGGCCGTGCAGGTTCCGGAGCCTCTCCAGCGTATAGATGAGTTGCTCAATATCGTTCCCGTCAATGGGGCCGAAGTACCGGAATCCCAGAGACTCGAACAGGGCGCCGCCGCTGGAGCGCACCAGGTTGGACTTGGTGTCAATCACTCGCTTCTGGACCCAGTCGCGGGCCTTGCCGTCTCCCAAGGTATTCCACACCTTGTTCTTGACCCGGTTGTAGAAAGGATGGGTGGTTACGTTGAGCAGGTATTCGTGCAGTCCACCGATATTCTTGTCGATGGAAATGTTGTTGTCGTTCAGGATCACGAGGATATCGGCCTTGGAAGAACCGGCGTTGTTAAGGCCTTCCCAGGCCAGTCCTCCGGTGAGGGCGCCGTCTCCGATGATGGCCACCGACTTCTCCCCCGTTCCCATCATACGCGCTGCCTCGGCAAAGCCCAGGGCGGCCGAAATGGAAGTGGAAGAATGGCCGGCCCCGAAGGCGTCGTAAGGGCTCTCGTCCCGTTTGGGGAAGCCGCTGATGCCCTCCAGGGTGCGGTTTTGCCGGAAGATTTCTCTTCGGCCCGTGAGAATCTTGTGCGCATAGGCCTGGTGGCCCACGTCAAACACAAGCTTGTCTGCGGGCGTATCATATATATAATGTAAGGCAACGATCAGCTCCACCGCGCCCAGGCTGGACCCCACGTGACCGGGATTCACGGCGCAACACTCCAGAATATACCGCCTCACTTCTTCGCACAGTTGCGGGAGCTGCGAAAGCTGCAGTTTCTTCAGGTCCTCCGGGGAGTCGATCTTATCTAACAATTCATACATAATGTACAAAGATAAGAATTTTTCCGAGAAGGAAATACCTTACTTGTTGGGCTGGTCCAGTTGAAGTTCGGGATGGCGGGCCGATGTGCGGCAGAAGATGACGGCCACCAGAACGGCAAAGACGCAGAGGGCGCTGAACATCATTTCCACGTGTACGGGTCCTTCGGCCCCTTTGCCCAGGATCACGCCCGAGAGCCATTTGAAGCTCAGGAGGCCCAGGTTCTGCACCCAGTTGGTGAGGGCGAAGGCGGTACCCAGCACCTTGTCCGGCACAATCTTGGGCACCGAAGGCCAGAGGGCGGCCGGGACCAGCGAGTAGCCAAAGCCCAGGAACACCATAGCCAGATAACCCCAGAAGGGCACACCGGCCGGAGCGAAGGCCAGCAGCAGGTGCGCGACGAGAGCCAGGATGGCGCCTACCATCATCCAGCGGGTGCCCTTACCCACCTTGTCCACCAGAATGCCGAACAAAGGGGCAAAGATTACCGTGGAGAACGGCAGCATCGAAATCATCCATCCGGCCGCCTGGGCGGGAATGTCGAAGCGGGGGATGAGGATGGCGCCGGCAAATTTCTTGAAGGCGATCACGCTGCTGTAGAACAGCACGCACAG
Organism: uncultured Bacteroidales bacterium; assembly: GCA_900316245.1. Taxonomy (GTDB): domain Bacteria; phylum Bacteroidota; class Bacteroidia; order Bacteroidales; family UBA932; genus Cryptobacteroides. Next base: position 3,079 of record ONCE01000021.1, read on the forward strand.
AAGGCCCAGGAGCCAGAAGTTGCGGTTGCCCAGCACGTGGAGGATGTCGGAGAAGCGGAACTCGTCCTCAGGGGCACCGGCCGGCGAGGAAGCGCTGTCCGGGGTCTTGGATTTGAGGGAGTCAATCTCTTCCTGCCGGGTTTTACCGGCCGAAGCATCCAAAGCCACAAAGACACCCCACAGAATGAGGCCCAGGGCCATCAGGCCCATACCCACGATGGCGGGACGGGCGGTTTCGGCCAGGGTATAGACGTGGCCGGCCTGCTGCTGCACCAGCTTGGGAGAGAGCACCAGGGCGAAGGCCGTGCCCAGACGGGCTATGGCCAGCTGGATGCCCATTGCGAAAGCCATCGGCCCTCCTTTGAACCAGCGGGCGATGCTTCGCGTGACGGCCGTTCCGGCAATCTCACTGCCCAGGCCGAAGAGCATCACGCCCACGTAAGCCACGGTAAGGGAGGCCGATGAACCGCTGAGCAGGGCCCAGGTGACCATACCGGCACCGCCGGCCATCATTCCCACGAACAGGGAGCCGGAGATGCGGACGCCCCACTTGTCCAGCAGGATGCCGCCCAGCACCAGACCGCCGAAGACGCAGAGCACGCTGTAACCGCTGGCGTACAGGCCGTAGCCGGCGGCGTCCCAGCCCAGCTGGGTGAGCGATGCGTTCTCGAACAGGTACGAGATGCTGGAGAACATATCATCGAAGTAGTACGATGCGAACATCGGTACTACCAAACAGGCCAGCACTATCCAAGAGGCTGACCTGTAAAATTTCTGAGCGGAGGATGCGGCCATTACTCAGCTGTAATGTTGGGCAGCTCCAGTCCCAGTCCCTTCTTCTTGTCCACCACTTTGAGGACGAGACCCAGCACCAGGGCGGCAACGCCCAGCAGGGCCAGCATCACCAGAGGAGCAGTATAGTTGAACTGAGTGGGATCCGTAACGCCGGGATTGGTCTTGTCCAGCACCTTGCCAATGAGCATAGGGAACAGCCACAGGCCGATGTTCTGAATCCAGAAGATGAGGGCGTAGGCACTGCCTATCACCTTGGAGTCCACCAGCTTGGGAACGGAAGGCCACAGGGCGGCGGGAACCAGGGAGAAGCTGGCGCCCAGCACCAGGATGGTCACGTAAGCCACGATGACACCGCCGAGGTCGTTACCCTTGAAGGCGGGCAGCACGAAGGCGAAGGTGAGGTGGCAGGCGATGAGGAGGATGGAACCCAGCACCAGCATCGAAGCGCCCTTACCCTTGTGGTCCAGGTAGTTGCCCAGGATGGGGGTAATGAGCACGGCCAGCAGCGGGAAAACGGCAAAGATAGCCTCGGCGCTCTGACGCATATAACCCATATAGCAGTATACGATGAGGGCAATGATGGAAATGCCCAGGAGGATATACTGGTTGGTCTTCTTTTTCTGGAAGTTGCTGGCGAAGCCGGCAGCGGCCACAATCAGCATAATGAAATACTGGATGAGGGTAACCCGGGAGCTGGCCCAGAAGGAACCGGCATCCGGCAGTTCCAGGGAAAGGTTGCACTGAAGCATATTCACGGCATACTTCTGGAAGGGGAAGATGGCCGAATAATACAGCACGCACAGCAGGGCTACAATCCAGAAGCCGCCGTCGGAGAGAATCTTTCCAATGTCGCTGACCTTGAAGGGATCGTCCTTTTCTTCGGCCTCACCGGTCTGCTCATCCAGCTTCTTGTCCATAAAGAAGTAGACGACGGTCATAATGACGGCGATGCACATAAGCACCACGCCGAAAGCCACGCTGCGGGAAACGTCCACGTGACCGCCGAGCTTGGCAAAGAAGGGGCTGAAGATCATACAGGTGGCCACACCCAGACGGGCCAGGGCCATCTCGGAGCCCATAGCCAGGGCCATTTCACGGCCCTTGAACCATTTCACAATACCACGGCTCACGGTGATGCCGGCCATCTCGCAGCCGCAACCGAAGATCATAAAGCCGCAGGCGGCCAGTTTGGCCGATGCGGGCATTCCGCGGTAGAAGGGCGAGACACCCAGTTCGTCAAAGAGCGGTATATAATTAAGGTTGTTGGTGAACCAAGTCTCCAGGCTGCTGCCCATAAAGGACTCGCTCACGGCGTACCACTTGATGCAGGCGCCTACCAGCATAACGGAGGCACTCAGGACGGCGGTAAACCGGACTCCCATCTTGTCCAGGATGATACCGGCAAAGATGAGGAAGAAAACAAATACGTTGAGGAACACCTCGGAGCCCTGCATGGTACCGAAAGCGGTGGAATCCCAGCCGCGGGTTTCCTGCATAAGGTCCTTGATGGGGGACAGGATGTCCATGAAGATGTAACTGCAGAACATGGCCATAGCCAGCAGCAGAAGGGCTGTCCAGCGCATGGCGGCTGAGTCACGGAGTGTTTTTACAGTAGAAGCAGACATATACTTATAAATGAATTTTCCAATCGGAGCGCTAAAGTAATGAAAAAAATCCAAAATGGCCGGTTTTTTGATACAAAATCCCAACCGATCCCCAACTTTCTTCGTCTAATAAACGAAAAAAAGTTTTGCAAATTAAAAAAACAGTCCTATCTTTGCAGTGTAATAGGATACTAATACAGCGAAATAATGGCGCTAATAGAATTAAAAGAACTTAACAAAACTTACAACAACGGTCAGCCGTTGCACGTCCTCAAGGGTATCAATCTCAGCATCGAAAGAGGTGAATTCGTGTCCATTATGGGCGCGTCGGGTTCCGGTAAGAGTACACTACTAAACATTCTCGGAATTCTCGATAACTATGATACCGGAACCTATACCCTTGACGGAAAGCTCATCAAAGACCTGAGCGAGCGGCAAAGTGCAGACTACCGCAACCGTATGATCGGCTTCGTTTTCCAGAGTTTCAACCTCATCAGCTTCAAGACGGCCGTGGAGAATGTGGAACTCCCCTTATATTATCAAGGGGTGTCCCGCCGCCGTCGCCACGAACTGGCCATGGAATATCTGGAAAAACTGGGCCTCACCCCTTGGGCATCCCACTTCCCCAACGAGATGTCCGGCGGACAGAAGCAGCGCGTGGCCATAGCCCGCGCCCTCATCACCCATCCCCAGATTATCCTGGCCGATGAACCCACCGGCGCCCTGGACTCCAAGACCAGCGTGGAAGTGATGCAGCTCCTCAAGCGCCTCAACCAGGAGGAAGGAATCACCATCATCGTGGTTACGCACGAAAGCGGCGTGGCCAACGAGACCAACAAGATCATCCATATCAAGGACGGCATTATCGGCCAGATTGAAGAAAACACTGCCCACACCTCCTGGGGCGCCAGCATCATCAAGTAATGCTTGAACTATTTCACGAAATTGTCAGTTCTCTTAAGAACAACAAGCTCCGCACAGCCCTCACCGGCTTTGCGGTGAGCTGGGGCATCTTCCTGCTGATAGCGTTGCTGGGTGCCGGAAACGGCCTCATGAATTCCTTCATGGGTAATATGGCTGAATACATATCCCAGAGCATCACCGTGGAAGGCTGGCGCACTTCCAAGCCTTACGCAGGCTACAAGGAAGGGCGCGACATCCAGCTGGATCAAAAAGACCTTACCTATACCCAGGACCCGCGCTGGCAGGGAACCATTGAAAATGTATCCCTCGCCACCGCCTGGACCAGCACTACATTTTCCCTGGACGGCCGCACGGTGGCCGGTTCTGTCAGAGGCGTCATGCCCGATTATATGGAACAGGAAAAAATCAGGATGGCCCACGGCCGCTTCCTGAATCCGGACGATCTCCGGGAAAGCCGCAAAGCCATTGTGGTGAGTTCGGCCCAGGCCAAGGAACTGCTCCCCAAGAACCCTGAAAAACTGGTAGGGAAATGGATTAATGCCGGAAATATTGCCTTCCGGGTTGTGGGAATCTACAGCACCGACGAGTCCAACATGACCCGCCTGTGCCCCATTCCTTACTCTACGTATAAAGGAATCTATGATCCTACGGACAAGATAGAAACCATCTCCTTTACGGTAAACGGGCCGCAGACGCTGGAAGAACACCGGGCCTTTGAGAAAACCTATACGGGCGGCATCAAATCCCGCCACCACATAGCGCCTGACGACAACCGCGGCCTCTGGGTCAACAACGGATACACCGACAACCTGGAAATGCACAAGGCTTCCAAGATGATCCGCATCGCCCTGTGGATCCTGGGTATGCTTACTCTCGTGAGCGGCATCGTAGGCGTGAGCAACATCATGCTCATCACCGTAAAAGAGCGCACCCACGAGTTCGGTATCCGCAAAGCCATCGGCGCCAAGCCCGGAGCCATCCTCAAGCTCATCATCGCAGAAAGCATCAGCATCACCGCCGTATTCGGATATGTAGGTATGTTCATGGGAATGGTGGCCTGCCAGGTTATGGACAAGACCGTGGCCCAGGATGTGGTGAACATCGGCGGAGAGGAAATCCGGATGCTGGTGAATCCCAACGTAGGCTTGGACGTGGCCCTGGAAGCCACCCTGCTGCTGATTGTCGCCGGAACCCTGGCCGGGGTTATCCCCGCCTGGAAAGCGGCTCGTGTTAAACCCATAGAAGCATTGAGGGCCGAATAATGAAAAAGTGGTTTGATACAGATACCTTCCGGGAGATCCTGGACAGCCTCCTGAGAAACAAGAGCCGCAGCTTCCTGACCGGATTCGGCGTATTCTGGGGCGTATTTATGCTGATGCTTCTGACCGGCGGCGGCCAGGGGTTCAAGGAACTCCTGGTGAAAAACTTCTCCGGTTTTGCGCAGAATACCTGCGTGGCCTTTGCCAACAGCACTTCCAAACCTTACAAGGGCTTTGAGAAAGGCCGCACGTGGAATCTGGACTACGGAGACGTGGACCGCCTGAAGGCCATGATCCCCGAACTGGAAACCGTCACTCCTTCCGTGAGCCTCTGGGGCAAGAGCGTCTCCCGCGGCGAGTACGTATCCTCCCGCGCCGTCGTCAAGGGCGCCCGGGCCGATTATGCCAACATAGAGACCCCCGAGCTTATGTATGGCCGATGGATCAACGACGCCGACAACCTGCAGGAGCGCAAGGTTTGCGTGGTGGGTAAGCGTGTGTACGAAGAACTGTTCCCGGAAGGGGGCTCCCCGCTGGGCGAGCGCCTCAGCATTGACGGCAGTTACTATACCATTGTTGGGGTTGACTGGAGAGACAGCAACAACATCAGCATCAACGGCCGGGCCAGCGAGGCGGTAACCATCCCCCTCAACCAGGCCAGAAGGGCCTATAACCTGGGCAACACCGTCCATATGCTGTGCTTCACCGCCAAGCCGGGCATTACGATGAGCGACGTCACGCCCCGCGTGCAGGAGGTGATTGCCAGAAGCCATATGTTCGACCCCACCGACGAACAGGCCCTCTTCCTGCTCAACACGCAGCTCATCTTCGGCATCGTGGACAACCTGTTCAAGGGAATCAACTTCCTGGTCTGGCTCATTGGCATAGGAACTTTGCTGGCCGGCGTGATAGGCGTCTCCAACATTATGATGGTGAGCGTGAAGGAACGCACCACGGAGATTGGCATCCGCCGCGCCATTGGTGCCACCCCGCAGCAGATCCTGAGCCAGATTATTTCTGAAAGTATAGTCCTTACGCTGGTGGCGGGCCTTTCGGCCATCGTATTCAGCGTCCTTATATTGTACGGCGTGGAGTTGGGTATGACGGATGACGGCATCCTGAAAGCCCCCTTCCAGGTACCCTTCTGGACGGCCGTCCTGGCCGCTTCCCTGCTTGCCGTGCTGGGTGTCGTCGCCGGTCTTATGCCGGCCGCCCGCGCCATGCAGATCAAGCCTGTAGACGCCATGAGAGATGAATAATAAATAGTTGTTAGTTATATGAAAAAGTTTTTCCGAATCCTGATGATTGTTGTGGTGGCCGCCATCTTCGTGGGCACCTTCGCCTACCTGTTCAAGCGGTCCCAGCCCAAAGAGATCGTGTATGAGGAGCTCACGCCCGCGATGGACACCATCTCCAAATCTACCGTGGTCACGGGCAAGATCCAGCCCCGCGACGAGGTCAACGTGAAGCCCCAGATCAACGGCATCGTGGCCGAGGTTTACAAAGAAGCCGGCCAGACCGTCCAGAAGGACGAGATCATTGCCAAGCTCAAGGTGATCCCGGACATGAACCAGCTTTCATCGGCCCAGAGCCGCGTGCGCCTGAGCGAAGTGAACCTCAAGCAGGCCCAGATCAACTACGACCGTGAGAAGAAGCTCTATGACCAGAAACTGGTGAGCGCCGAGTCCTTTGAAAAGGTGACCCAGGCCCTCAAGCAGGCCCAGGAAGAGCACTCCATTGCCAAGGAGACCCTGGAGATTGTGCGCGACGGCGTTTCTTCGGCCAACAAGAGCGGAAGTACCACCCTCATCCGTTCCACCATCTCCGGCCTCATCCTGGACGTGCCCGTGAAAGTGGGTAACTCCGTGACTATGTCCAACACCTTCAACGACGGTACCACCATCGCCACCGTGGCCAATATGGACGACCTCATCTTTGACGGCAACATTGACGAGACGGAGGTGGGGATGCTGCACATCGGCCTGCCCGTCCGCATTACCGTGGGTGCCATCAAGGACCTTTCCTTTGACGCGGCCCTGGAGTACATCGCCCCCAAGGCCACCGTTTCCGGCGGTACCAACCTGTTTGAAATCAAGGCTTCCGTGAAGGTTCCCGGCGACGTCACCATCCGCAGCGGCTACAGCGCCAATGCCGAGATTGTGCTCCAGCGTGCAGAGAACGTGCTCACCATCGAAGAAAGTGCCATCCAGTTTGAAGGAGAAGATACCTTCGTATACGTAATGGGGGCCGATGGATATGAAAAGCGCCCGGTGGTCACCGGCCTCTCCGACGGCGTCAAGATTGAAATCAAGGAAGGGCTCACCACTTCTGACAAAGTCCGCGGTCCGCAGATCATTAACGCCAAGTAAGCTATGAAAACTCTGCTCATCGCCCTGGCGGTCCTTACCGCCCCTACCGACTCCCTTCCGGATCTGTCCCATTCCTGGAGCCTCCAGGAATGCATTGACTGGGCCATGGACAACAACCTCACCGTGGCCGGCAGCAAGCTCACGGTTGAATCCCGAACCATTGAGAACAACACGGCCCGGATGGCCTGGCTGCCTGCCGTAAGCGGTTCCGTGGGAGAAAACTTCAGCTTTGGCCGCGGTATTGGCGGCAACAACACCTACGAGAAGGGCAACTCCTCTTCCACCAGCTTCTCCGTGGGCGCCAGCATGAATTTGTTCGACGGTCTGGCTACACCCCGCCGCATGCAACTGGCCAAGCTCAACCTGGAGGCCGCCACGGCCGACCTGGAGAAAGCCCGCGACGACGTAAGCGTCAAGGTGGCCCAGGCCTATGTCCAGATCCTGTACAACTATGAAATCCGCGATGTGGCCGCCCGCCAGGTTTCCATTGATTCCTTGCAGGTGGAGCGCCTCCAGGGCCTCTTTGAGACGGGTCGTGCATCGGCCGCCGAGGTGTCCCAGCAGAAGGCTACCCTGGCCCAGAGCCGCGTTACCTTCATCCAGGCTTCCAACAACATCCGCAGCTCCCTGCTGGACCTGGCCCAACTGCTGGAGTTCCCCTACTGGGAAGGCTTCTCCGTGGTTCGGCCCAAAGTGACATTCTCCTCACTGGTGATTCCGCACCCCGACGAGATTTACGCCGAGGCGCTGGACATCCGTCCCGCCATCCGGGCCGAAAAACTCCGCCTGGAAGGTGCCAGGAAGCAGATCCAGATTGCCAAGGCCGCTTTCTATCCCTCCCTTTCCCTGGGCGGCGGTTTGGGCACCAACTATTACACCAGCTTTGCCACGCAGGGCTTCTGGGACCAGTTGCAATCCAACTTCAATAAGTACGTGAGCCTGTCTATGAACATCCCCATCTTCACCCGGTTCAATACCCGCAACCAGGTGCGCAGCGCCAAGGTCCAATACCGTTCGCAGGAACTCAATCTGCTCCGTGCCCAGCACGCTCTGTATAAGGAAATCCAGCAGGCTTGGAACAGCGCCGTGGCCTCCCAGGCCAAGCACGCCGCCTCCCTGGATGCAGCCGCAGCCGCTGAAGACGCCTTCACCCTCACCAAAGCCAAATACGAGAACGGCAAGGCCACCATCACCGAGTTTAACGAGTCCCTGGCCCGCCTGGTCAAGGCCCAGTCCGACTCCGTCCAGGCCACCTACGAGTGCCTGTACCAGACCGCCCTGGTAGAATTCTACCGCGGCCGGCCCCTGACCCTATAGTAGACCCCGTTGTTGGGTCCTCCCCTTACGCCGCAGCCAGCACTTTTGCCCAAAAACGCTGGCTGCAGCGTTTTGCGTGATATTCCTTTATTTCCGGCGGGAACGGCGGGGACGGCGTTCGCGCTGAGCCATGGCGCGTTCCATATCGGCCTCGGGGCTGTCCTGCTCCTGGGCCGCTTCCGGAACGTCCGGAACGTCTTCCACCAGTTCGTAATCAAGGAGCTTCTGCTCCAGGGAGGTGTTCTTGACACGGATGCGGAGAGGGTCTCCCAGGCGGATGGAACGGTGCGTACGGCGACCTACGGCGCGGTAATGGTCTTCGTCAAAGATGAAGAAATCGCTCTTGATGGTGCGGTAGGGAATCATACCCTCGATCTTGGTGGGCTCAATCTCTACATAGATGCCCCACTCGGTAACGCCGGACACGTGGCCGTCGAACTCCTGGCCCACCTTGTCCTGCATAAATTCCACCACCTTGTACTTGATGCTCTCACGCTCGGCCTCGGCGGCCACCACCTCGCGCTCGGAGGCGTGTTTGCACTGCAGGGCATAGTAGTCTGCGTTGGCCGAATCGCCGCCGGCCAGGTATTTGGTGAGCAGGCGATGCACCATCATATCCGGATACCGGCGGATGGGCGAGGTAAAGTGGGTATAGAAGTTGAAGGCCAGACCATAGTGGCCAATGTTGTCTATGGAGTAGCACGCCTTGGCCATCGAGCGCAGGGCCAGGATCTGGATGGCGCCCATCTCCGGCTTGTCCTTGACCTCCGTCATCAGCTGGTTCAGGGCCATGGCTACGTCCTTGCCGTTTCCGATGGGGCCCATCTTGTGGCCCAGGTTGCCGGCGAAGTCCCTGAGGCCGCTCAGCTTTTCCATATTGGGTTCATCGTGGACGCGGTATACAAACGTCTTGGCCTTGGCCTGGGCTTTGCCGTTCATCTTGCCGCCGGTGGCCACGAATTCGGCCACGCTGCGGTTGGCCAGCAGCATAAACTCCTCGATGAGCCAGTTGGCTTCCTTGGAGAACTTCTGGTGCACGCCGATGGGCTTGCCGTTCTCGTCAATATCCACCTTCATCTCCGGGCGGTCAAAGTTCACGGCTCCGGCGGCGAAGCGTTTCTTGCGCAGCTTCAGGGCCAGGGTGTTGAGCGTAAGGATGGCCTCCTGGATGGGTTCCGGCACTTCTTCCGGCTTGGCGCCCTCTATGATGGACTGGGCCAGCTCGTAGTCAAAGCGGTAATCGGAGATGATGTTGGTGCGGCCAAACCAGGGGTTGATGACCTTGGCCTGGGGCGTTATCTCAAAGACGGCGCTGTAGGTGAGTTTTTCTTCGTTAGGCCTTAGCGAGCACAGCTTGTTGGAGAGTTTCTCCGGCAGCATAGGCACCGTGCGGTCTACCAGGTAGACGGAGGTGCCGCGGGCCTGGGCCTCTTTGTCCACCGCCGTATCCGGCTTGACATACCAGGTTACATCGGCAATATGGACGCCCACCTCGTAGTTGCCATTTTCCAGCTTGCGGAAACTCAGGGCATCGTCAAAGTCTTTGGCGTCTGTGGGGTCTATGGTAAAGGTGAGGACCTTTCTGAAGTCTTTTCTGTGGGCGCGGTCCTTGTCCGTGATTTCCTCGGAGATCTTGTCGGCCGCATTCTCCACCGACTTTTCAAAGCGGTAGGGAAGGCCGAACTCGGCCAGGATGGCGTGCATCTCGGTCTCGTTCTCTCCGGGCAAACCCAGCACGTCCACCACGTGGCCGTAGGGGCCCGCAGCACCGCGCTCCCAGCCGTCCACCACGGCGGCTACCTTCATACCACGCTCTCCGCCTTCCGGGATGGGAACGGAGATGTCGTAGGGCATGGTCTTGGAACTCATCAGCACCCAGGCCTGCTTGCCCACGATGTGCAGGATGCCCACGAAGGGACGGTCGCTGCGCTCGACGATGGCTATGATTTCTCCGCTGCGGCGTTTGTTCATACCGCCCTTTTCCTGCGTGACGGCCACACGGACCAGGTCTCCGTGCAGGGCTCCGCGGGTTTTGGTGGCTTTTACAAATACGTCTTCTTCCTGCCCTTCAATGCGCACGAAGGCAAATCCCTCGCGGGACATAAGTACTCTTCCTTCGAACTCGGGAACTACACGTGCCTTCTTGTGATTCTTCCGGTTGGGGCTGTTTTTGCGTTTGGACATGATTCTGGTGGTGGTTATTTCACAAAGATACGCAAAATCCCTTACCGATACAACTCCCTGAGGACTTGAAGGGACTTGACCTGGATGTTGGTGTCGGTGTGATAAGAAAGGTACCTGAGCAGGACATCGCAGAGGTCGTTGCGGGTTTCTCCGGTCAGGGGAAGGAGCATACACTCCTCGAAGCGGCTAACCAGGAAAGGCTTCAGGTGGTTGAGGTATTCTCCGGCAAAAGGAGCTACGTCCTGCAGGGTGGGCCGAAAGCCCAGAATCCCGGCAAAATCCAGCAGAAAGCGCACGGAGAAGTTGGAAAAATCGCTTTCCAGGGCATTGAGGGTAAGGATTTCTCCCACGCACCACTCAAAGAGCCCGTCTTCGTTGGCGCCGTCCTTGAGGGTGCGCAGTAGCACCTCCGAGAGGAACAGCGTCATACTGTTTTTGTAAAGGTTTTCCCGAATCCCGGAGAGGCCGTCCTTCAGGCCGATGTTGCGGATGCTCCAGAGTTCGGACTTGGGGTTTTCCACCACTTCGGCCTCCAGAATATTGAGGGGCAGGAAGCGTGACATCCCGGCTTTCTTGCCGGAACGCACCAAAAAACCACGCCGGCCCCACTCCCTGGAAAGGGTATGGACAACCAGCGCGTTTTCTCCCACCTTGGTGGTAGACAGAACTATCAGTTCTATGGTTTCCCCGGTCATTACTTTTTGATGTACTCCGCCATGGCGCGAAGGGCCTTGCCGCGGTGGGAGATGGTGTTTTTCACCGCCTCACCCAGCTGGGCGTTGGTCTTCTCGTAGCCTTGGGGGATGAAGATGGGGTCGTAGCCGAAGCCGCCCTTGCCGGCGCGGGCATAGGCAATGCGACCTTCCATAACCCCGTCAAAGAAGCGATGTTCTCCCTTCTCGTTGATGTAGGTGACGCAGGTGCGGAAGCGGGCCTGGCGGTTGGCCTTGGCGGTGGATAAACCGTTGGTGCGGGCCATGGCAGCCTCCTTCTCGCGGCGAGCTATCTCCGAGAGGAGTTTGTCAATGTTGGCGTCGGGGTTGCGATCGGGTCCGGCGTAGCGGGCGGTCTCTACGCCCGGGGCGCCGCCCAGGATGTCTACTTCCAAACCGGAATCGTCTGCAAAGCAGGGAAGTCCGGTCTTCTTGTAAATGTAATCGGCCTTCTGCATAGAGTTGGCCCTGAGGGTGTTGCCGGTTTCCGGGATATCCTCGGTGATACCCAGAGATGCGGGGGTAACGAGCTCGAATCCCTCGCCAAGAATTTCAGCAGCTTCCCGGACTTTTCCGGGGTTGCCCGTTGCAAATACGATCTTCATACGCTCTTCCATTTCACAGGCCGACACACCTCTCCCCACATCCAAGTAACCCACGTTACCCTCTCCCTACATCCCTCCCCTCGAGGGAGGGACTGGCCTTCGGCCTTAAGGTATTAATTATACTTTTTCTAACCGGGCGCAAAGGTAGTAATAATTTTTGTATCTTTGTGCATTGGCATCTTCTTTGAAGATGGTTGCCCCAAACAAAGCGATGAAAATGAAACGTTCCCTGATACTTCTGGCCCTTGCGGGCTTCTTTTTTTCCTCGGTGCCGGTAGCATCGGCCCAGTCCAAGAGTTTCAGTATGGCCAAGTGGGTGGAGGTGTACAACTCCATCCTCAAGGAGCTTAACCGTTCCTATGTAGACTCCCTGGAAGTGGGCCGCATCCAACGGGCGGCCGTAGACGCCATGCTCTCTTCCCTGGACCCTTATACGCTGTATGTGCCCCAGGAAGAGCAGGAAGATTTCCGGATGATGCTCACCAATACCTATGGCGGTATCGGTGCCGTCATCTACAAGCCGGATGTGAATGGTAACGTGCTCATCAACGAGCCTTACGAGGGCTCTCCTGCCGCCAAGGCCGGCATCCGCTGCGGAGACGAGGTCCTGGCCATCGACGGGGTTTCCACCCACGGCCTCACCAGCGCCGAGAGCAGCGACCGTATGCGCGGAAAACCCGGTACCACGGTGGTTCTCACCATCAAGAAACTCCGCGGAGAGACGGTGGACGTGCCCGTGGTACGCGAGCGAATCGCCCTCCCTTCGGTAGAATACGTGGGGATGCTCAATGAGGCCGACGGCTACATCCTCCTGGAGAAATTCACGGACGGCGTGGGTCAGAGCATCCGCGACGCCTATCACGAGCTCAAGGCCCAGGGTATGAAGCGCCTGGTGCTGGACCTCCGCGGCAATGGCGGCGGCCTTATGAACGAGGCGGTGAACATTGTCTCCCTCTTTGTGCCCCGCGGCTCGGTGGTGGTTACCGCCAAGGGCCGTTCGGCCAGTTCTAAAGAGATTTACAAGACCACCACGGATCCCGTAGATACGGAGATTCCCATCCTGGTGCTGGTAGACTCCGGCAGTGCATCGGCCTCGGAAATTGTTTCCGGCGCCCTGCAGGACTACGACCGCGCCACCATCGTGGGCACCCGCACCTATGGCAAGGGCCTGGTGCAGAGTATCCGCCCGCTGCCCTACGACGGCCAGCTCAAGGTAACCACGGCCAAGTATTATACGCCTTCCGGCCGCTGCGTGCAGGCCATTGACTACTCCCGCCGCAACGAAGACGGCAGCGTGGGCTTCATCCCCGATTCCCTCACCCACGAGTTCACCACGGCCCACGGCCGCAAGGTGCGTGACGGCGGCGGCATTACCCCCGACTTCACGGTCAAGGGTCAGAAATACTCCCGCCTCACGTACTCCCTGGTACTGGGTGGCATTGTGGAGCAGTACGCCCTCAAATATGTCCAGGAGCACGAGAGCATTCCCGCCGTGGAGAACTTCCACTTCACGGAATTCGAAGACTTCGTGGCCTACGCCCAGGATAAGGAATTCGATTACCGTTCATCGGCCCGCGCCCTCTTTGACGAGATGAAAAAGACCCTCGCCGAAGATGGCCTAACCGAGGCCGTCTCCTCCGAGCTGTCGGCCCTGGAGAAGTCCCTGGATATGGACAAGGCCACCTTCCTCCGTCTCAAGAAGGACGAAATTATTCCCTTCATCGAGGAAGAGATTGCGGTTCGCTACTACTTCCAGCGCGCCGGCATCCAGATCCGCCTCCGCTACGACACCCAGCTCCACGAATCCCTCAAGCAACCGGCCATCAGCTGGTAGCCATACCTGACAACCCGCACTTTTGGCGTTTTTTGCGGGCTGTCACGTCACGCGAAACGCCGCAGCAAGCGTTTTTGGGCAAAAGTGCTGGCTGCCAGGTTAACGAAGTTCTTTGGAGGAGAGGAATTGCCGCACAACCAGTTCCTTTAAGAAAATGGATTTGGATATCTGGTAAGAAGTGAGGCCGTATTCCCGGTTCAAGATAAGGGCCATCTTCCCCTTATCCTGCTCTGTGAGGTCCATCAGGTTTCTTCCGCCAAACCGTTTCTGAAGGGTTTGGCTCACGATTCCGGCGATTTCGGTTTTGCTGAATTCGTAGAGTTCTCCCAAGCGGCGGGCCATTTGAAAGTACACCTCATAGTCTTTGACCAGTGCAGCCTGGAGGTCTTTGGGAGAAGGGAAGAGCCGTTTTACCAGCGTTGTGTCCACAAAGCTATCCGGCAGTAGCCCCAGGTATGGGTGTACACGCCAGTGGTCTGGAATGGTCTGCTCCGTGGTGAAGTATTTGATTTTACTCCTTTTGGACATTTCTCCGGCCAAGGTCCCGCCCATCGCCTTGGCTAAATTGGAGAAATAGAGCCACCCGCTTGCCCATAAGTATCCTCCAACGGTTCCATTCCCTTTCTCAAGAGGGTTTCTCAGAACGTAGATAATCTCCCGCTTGAGCTGTTCTTCATCTTCAATCTTTACCAGCTTGAACCAATAGTTTTCCGGAAGAGGAGCACACCCATCCCGCTTAAGCCTTTCGGACAGTTTGTGCTTCAGGTAATCGAAAGCGTCCAGGCAGTTGGCCCCGGTCCCTTCTACAATCAGGTGAAGATGATTGGGCATAAGCGCAAAGGCATAAATGGTAAGATGGAACCGACGGCTGATGAGCCCTAACAGTATCATCCCGTATGCATATTGATCCTCTTGATAGAAGATTAAACCCTCTTTCAGTCCATCGGTACAAAGGTGATAATAACCTTTCCCACCTGCACGGTATTCTTCGCGTTCGTGTCTATTATTCATAAGACAAAGGAACGGGTAATTATTGAATATGTCAAGTCCTTTCAAATTACGGGTTATCGCCTTTAAGATCAATCAATTACCAACTTAACAACCCGCACTTTTGGCGTTTTTTGCTGGCTGCCACGTCACGCAAAACGCCGCAGCCTGCGTTTTTGGGCAAAAGTGCTGGCTGCGGCGTAGGGGGCGACCGCCACGTATGGGGCGAAGAGGGTTTATATCAACGAAACCAGCAGATAGAGGAAATGGGCGAAGATGCCCGCGCACAGACCGGCGATGGTGTGTGCTCCCAGTGCTTTGGAGATAACCTTGCGGTAGCCCAGGGAATCCATCATGGCGGTGTGGGTGGAGAGGTAACCGCTCCAGCACATACCGATGGCGGTGAATACGGCAACGGCGTTTCCGTCCAGGATGCCGGCGGCGTTGAAGGTGGGCAGCAGGCCCAGGGCGGCACCCACGGCACCCAGTGCGGTCATAGGGAAGGCGATGAGCTCCATATCCTTGAAGCCGAAGAGCCATTCGAAGACCCAGTGGATCTTTTCGGCCAGCCAGGGAAGGATGGGAACACCCTGCGAGGAAGAGCCGTCATACACGCCCCCTTCTCCCGGGCCGAAGGTAACCATAATCACGGCCGTGGTGATGATGAGCACGCCGGGAATGATCTGCAGACCCAGTTCCACACCGTTCTTGCCACCGTCCAGGATGGCGTTGAGGAAGCGCATGAAGACGCCGTCCTTCTTCGTTTTCTCCTCGGAATCCGGAATTTCTTCTTCAACGGTGTTGGATACCGGGGAATCCAGTTCGGGATAGTCCTTCAGGCAGCTGCGCTGCATCAGGCGGGTAGAGATGATGGAACCCACGATGGCGCCGGCCAGGCCCACCAGGGCGGCGGTCACCTGCAAGTAACCGATCATAGTGATGATAACCACGAAACCCATACCGAAGGCGGTACCGAAGTTGGTGAGGGAGATCAGCTGATACTTCTTGAAGTAGGAAGCGAACTTCTTGTCTTTGGAAAGGGCAATGATGGCGGGGTTGTCCGAAAGGAACGTCATCACGCCGCCCAGGGCCGCTACACCCGGGAGGTTGTACAGAGGCTTCATCAGGGGCCTGAGGACTCTCTCCAGCAGGGTTACCACCCCAAACTCGGACATCAGTTTGGACAGGGCGCCGGTAAGCACCGTGATGCCCATCAGGTAGAACACGGTGTTGAGCAACAGGTCGTGGGCCGTGTTCATAAGGGTTTTGAGCATGTTTCCGCTGCCCATTCGGCTTCCCAGCAGAGAAAATGCTACTATGAGCAGCGTCAGGAAGATGAGGGCTTCAACAGTAGAGCGGCGAATTTTTTTCATATGATCAGGTTAGTTTAGCGTCCAGATAAAAACTTTGTCGCCACGCCTCGGGTGGATACGCTCCCCTGGCGCAGCATCGGTATTGATGCGGTCTTCCGGCATCCCGCCCAAGGGCACGGCTATGGAGCAGCGGAGACCCTGACGGACCACATCCACGGGCTTGAAGTCCAGCCACAGTTCTTCCACCTTCATCTCCAGGGTGCCGGTGGTATGGCCTATGAACAGGATCTGGTCTCCCTGATGAAGGTCCCGGGCTTCCACCTGCACCTCCACCACGCCAATCTTGGCAAACCAGTTGGTCACCTTGCCCACATACACCTTCTGGCGAGTAGCGCTGCTGCCGTACTTGGCGCTCCACTCGCCCATCCGGGCCCCCAGGTAATAGCCGTCCCAGAAACCGCGGTTGAAGACCGTGGCCAGGTCCTTTTTCAGTCTCTCCCCCATCTCCGGGGTAAAAGTGCCGGCAGCCACGGCGTCTGCTGCCTCCCGGTAGGCCGATGCGGTAATCTTCACATAGTCTGCGCTGCGGGCGCGGCCTTCAATCTTGAACACCTTGACGCCGGCCTCGATGAACTTGTCCAGGAAGTCGATGGTGCAAAGGTCCTTGGGAGACATCAGGTACTTGTTGTCCACCCAAATCTCGTTGCCGGTCTCGTAGTCCGTGAGCTGGTAACCGCGGCGGCAAATCTGCATACAGTTACCCCGGTTGGCGCTTTCCCCATAGGCGGCCAGCGACAAGTAGCACTTGCCGGAAACGGCCATGCAGAAGGCCCCGTGGGCAAACATTTCAATGCGGATGAGTTCTCCCGAAGGGCCGCAGATCTTCTCTGCCACAATGGCTTCGTGAATGGCTTTCACCTGCCCCAGGTCCAGTTCGCGGGCCAGCACCACCACATCGGCCCACTGGGCATAGAAGCGCAGGGACTCAATGTTGGAGATGCTCAGTTGGGTAGAGATATGGACTTCCAGGCCGATCTTCCTGGCATACAGGATGCAGGCCATGTCGGAGGCAATCACGGCATCCACGCCGGCGGCCTTGGCGGCATCCAGCGTAGCGTACGCCTCCTGCAGTTCTTCTCCGTACAGGGTAATGTTCAGGGTCATATAACCCTTGATGCCGTAAGCGCGGCAGATGCGCATCACTTCCGGCAGGTCTTCCTTGGTAAAATTGCCCGCCGAATGCGAGCGCATATTCAGATGGCCGATGCCAAAATAGACAGAATTGGCACCGCCCTCAACAGCGGCGGTAAGGCAGGCAAAACTGCCCGCCGGAGCCATGATTTCCAGTTCTCTGCGATCCATTATTTGGCGCGGCCCACCAGTCCGCCTGCAAAGCGACTCAGGGCGTCAAAGCCCTCCTGGGACAGACCGGCCTGGCAGGCCTTGTCCATAGCCAGCTGGCTAAGCCGGGCAATCTCGTCGCGGGCCGCCTGGGCAATGCCCACGCTGTTGTAGATGGCCATCACGGAGGCAATCTTGGCGGCCTGGGCTTCCGGCGTAGTGGCCGGAGCGGTCAATGCTTCCGAGAGGCCCTCGGCCCCTAACTCCATGGCCTTCACCGTGAGCCAGGACTTCTTTTCATTGAGGATGTCTCCTCCGATGGGCTTGCCAAAGACCTTCTGGTCTCCGTAGGCATCCAGGTAATCGTCTGCCACCTGGAAAGCCAGGCCCAGATAGTAGCCATAGTCGTACAGGCACTTCTGGCTGTGTTCATCGGCCCCTCCGATGAGGGCGCCCAGCTGGGCCGAACAGGCAATGAGAACGCCCGTCTTGAGGCCTATCATCTGCATATACTCCTCCATGGAGACGCTGGAGCGGAGCTCGAAGTCCATATCCAGCTGCTGGCCGTCGCAGACTTCTGCGGCGGTCTTGGAGAAGAGGGCCAGGGCCTGCGTCACAACGGCCGGAGGAGCCTGGATCATACGCTTGTAGGAATCGATGCACATAACGTCTCCGCTGAGAATGGCCGTATCCTCGTTCCACTTTTTCCACACCGTCTCGTGGCCGCGGCGCAGGGCCGAACGGTCCATGATGTCGTCGTGGATGAGGGTGAAGGTATGGAACACCTCCAGGGCAGCGGCCGGCTGCAAAATGGCCGGGGTGAACTCCTGCTTGTAAAGGCTGTAAGTGGTGAGGCAGAGCCGGGGACGGATGCGTTTTCCGCCAATGGCCACCATATAGCGAAGAGGGTCGTAGAGGCCGCTGGGGGCATCCTGAAACTCAATGTTTTGGAAAAGGTCGCTGACGGCCTTGTCGAGGAAAAGATCGTTAATCATTTTGTGCATCTTTGCTGCAAAGATAGGCATTTTTCTTTTAAGGGAATAATCCGTATCTTTGTATAATTACCAAATTACAGGATTATGCGCACAAAGCTCGGAAAATGGGTCCTCGGCCTTACCGCCACCGCCCTTTTGGTCTCCTGCAGCGGAAAGACTCCCCTCTACAAAGATGCCTCCAAAGGATCCGAAGAAAGGGCCGATGACCTGCTGGCCCGGATGACGCTGGAAGAAAAGCTGGGACAGCTGCTGTGCCCGCTGGGCTGGCCGATGTACGAGAAGGTTTCCGGTCAGGCCGGGAATGACGACGCGGCTGTGCGCATCTCGGATGCCTACCGGGATTTCATCCAGAACCAGCACGGCGGCATGCTCTGGGCTACCTTCCGGGCCGATCCCTGGACGCGCAAAACGCTGGAGACGGGTCTGAACCCGCAGCTTTCGGCCCAGGCCTATAACGCCCTGCAGCACTATGCAATAGACTCCACCCGTCTGGGCATTCCCATCATCCTGGCCGAAGAAGCCCCCCACGGGCATATGGCCATAGGCACCACGGTGTTCCCTACCTCCATCGGCCTCAGCGCCACCTGGGACACGGAGCTTGTGGAAGAAGTGGGCCAGGTCATTGGCAAAGAACTGATGGCCCAGGGCGGTACCATAGGTTACGGACCGGTCATCGACCTGAGCCGTGAACCCCGCTGGTCCCGCGTAGAAGAAACCTACGGTGAAGACGTCTATCTCACCTCCCAGATGGCCTCCGCGATGGTGCGGGGAACTTCTTCCGAAGGCGTCATCTCCACCCTCAAGCACTTTGTGGCCTACGGCATTCCGGAAGGCGGCCACAACGGAAGCCCCTCCCACATCGGCCCCCGTGACCTGGAAGAGAACGTACTGCCCACCTTCAAGGCTGCCATTGACGCCGGAGCCCTCAGCGTGATGACCAGCTACAACACCATTGACGGCATCCCCACAACGTGCAACGAGGAACTCCTGACCGGCGTCCTTCACGACCGCTGGAACTTCAAGGGTTTCGTGGTGAGTGACCTGGAAAGCATAGACGGCATCTTCACCAGCCACCACGTGGCCAAAGACCGCGTGGAAGCCGGTGAGATGGCCCTCAAGGCCGGCGTGGACGTGGACCTGGGAGCCCACTGCTTCGCCCTCCTGAAAGAATCCGTGGAAAGCGGCCGCCTGGATGTCTCCTTCGTGGACCGCGCCGTCAAGCGCGTGCTCATCCGCAAGTTCGAGGCCGGCCTCTTCGACAACCCTTACCTGCCGGAAGATTCGGCCGCAGAGGTGCGCTCCGCCGCCAACGTGGCGGTAGCCGCCCAGGCCGCCCGCGAAAGCGTGACGCTCCTCAAGAACAACGGCGTCCTGCCGCTGAGGGCCGGCACCCGCATAGCGCTCATCGGCCCCAACGCAGACAACCAGTACAACCAGCTGGGAGACTATACCGCCCCCCAGGCTCCTGAGAACGTGGTCACTATGCTGGAAGGCCTGCAGAAGGCCGGCGCCGCCGTAACCTATGTCAAGGGCTGCGCCATCCGCGACACCAAATCCGCCGATATAGCCGCCGCCGTCCAGGCCGCCAGAAGGGCCGATGTCACCGTAGTGGTGGTGGGCGGCTCATCGGCCCGGGATTTCAAGACCAAGTACATTGACACCGGAGCCGCCGTGGTGGATGAAACTTCCGTCTCCGATATGGAGGCCGGCGAAGGATTCGACCGCAGCACGCTGGGCCTGCTGGGCCTGCAGCCGCAGCTCCTGAAAGAACTCAAGGCCACCGGAAAGCCGCTGGTGGTGGTTTACATAGAAGGCCGTCCGCTGGACAAGAACTGGGCCGAAGAGAACGCCGACGCCCTCCTCACCCTCTGGTACCCCGGAGGAGAAGGCGGAACCGCCCTGGCCGATGTCCTTCTGGGCCGATACAACCCCGCCGGACGCCTCTCCGTGAGCGTACCCCGCAGCGTGGGCCAGATTCCGGTGTACTACAACCGCAAAGTCCCGTACAGCCACGACTATGTGGAAGAAAGCGCCTCGCCGCTGTACCCCTTCGGCTACGGACTCAGCTATACCACGTTTGAGTATAAAAACCTCCTGGTAAGTGGTTCCAACATCAATTCCATCACCGTCACAGTGGACGTAACCAATACCGGCAATATGGCCGGAGACGAGGTAGTGCAGGTATACATCCGGGACCTGGTAGCCTCTACGGCCCGTCCCCGCAAGCAGCTGTGCGCCTTCCGGCGCGTCAAGAACATCCCGGCCGGACAGACCGTGACCGTAACCCTTCCGCTGGAGCGCAGCGCCTTTGAACTGGTTAACCCCGCGATGCAGCGCGTGGTGGAAGCCGGAGACTTCGAAATCCAGGTGGGTGCCTCCTCGGAAGATATCCGTTTAACCCAGACTCTTACCTACAACCCCAATGAATAGCATCCTTCTTATACTGGCCACCGCCATCCTCCCCTACTGGCAGGACATCCAGACCACCTCCGTCAACGCAGAGACCCGGCGCACGGAAGTCATCTATTACCAGGACCGGGCCGATGCCCTCTCCAAAGGCTTCCGCCAAAGTGAGAACTACAAGAGCCTGAACGGAACCTGGGACTTCAAGTACTTTGAAGACCACCGGGTGATGGAAGAGAACCTGTTCGGCCCCCTGAACTGGGACAAGATCCAGGTCCCCGGCAACTGGGAAACCCAGGGCTGGGGCACGGCCATCTACGTGAACATCGCGTACGACTTCTGCCCGCAGAATCCCGTTCCGGGCGTGCTGCCCCAGGCCGTTCCCGCCGCCCTGTACCACCGCACCTTCACCGTTCCGGACAGTTGGAAGGGCCGCGAGGTCTTCCTCAACCTGGCCGGCACCAAGAGCGGCACCTATGTGTACGTGAACGGACAGGAGATAGGCTACTGCGAAGACTCCAAGGACCTGGCCCGCTTCCGCATCACGGACGCGCTCAAGCCCGGAGAGAACGAGGTTCTGCTGCGCGTGTACCGCTACACCCAGGGCTCCTGGCTGGAGTGCCAGGACTTCTGGCGCCTTTCCGGCGAGGAGAGGGATGTCTACCTCTCCAGTGAAAAGACCCTGAGCGGCTTCGACTTCCAGGTCATCTCCACCACCACGCCGGACTTCCAGACCGGCCTGTTCCAGCTCAAGATGCGCGCAGAGGCCCCCACCGAGGTCTTCTACGAACTCCTGGACCGGGACGGAAAGACGGTGGCCGACGCCCTCTTCGAGTTCTCCGGTGACATCATCACCGTAACGGACAGCATCCCCGCCCCGCGCCTGTGGAGCGCCGAGACCCCCAACCTGTATACCCTCCTGCTCCGCGTCAACGGAGAGTACACCCGTTTCCACGTGGGCTTCCGCCGCCTGGAGATTGCAGAGATTCCCGATCAAGTCGGGAATGACGGGACAACCCGTACGGTGAAGGCCTTCCTGGTCAACGGCCAGCCCGTCAAGTTCAAGGGCGTCAACCTGCACGAGCACAACCCCTACACGGGCCACTACACCACCCGGGAGAACATTCTGGAAGACCTCCAGCTGATGAAACTGGCCAACATCAACGCCATCCGCACCTGCCACTATCCGCAGCAGCGGGAGTTCTACGAGCTCTGCGACTCCCTGGGCTTCTATGTGTACGATGAAGCCAACATAGAATCCCACGGCATGGGCTACGACCCCAAGACCACCCTGGCCACCAAGCCCGAGTGGCTTACCAAGCATATGGACCGCACCCTCAATATGTACTACCGTACGGCCAACTACCCGTCCGTGACCATTCTGTCGCTGGGCAACGAAGCCGGTAACGGATACAACTTCTACGAGACCTACAAGGCCCTCAAGGCCCTGGAGAAAGATGGCCAGAACCGTCCCGTGGTGTATGAAAGGGCCGAAAGGGACCGGAACACGGACTTCATCAACCCGATGTATCCCGGGGCCGAATGGTTCCGCCGGATGGGAGAGCAGGAGAGCGGCCGCCCGGTGGTGCCCTGTGAGTACTCGCACGCAATGGGCAACTCCAACGGCTCGCTGGACTGGCAGTGGGACTACATCTACGCCCACAAGCACCTGCAGGGCGGCTTCATCTGGGACTGGGTGGACCAGGGCCTGTACGATGAGGAGAGAGGCTGGACCTACGGCGGAGACTATGGAGAAAACGTTCCCTCCGACGCCAACTTCTGCTGCAACGGCCTGGTGAACCCCGACCGCGATCCGCACCCCGCCTTCTATGAGGTCAAGCACCAGTACCAGAACGTAAGCATCCGCGCCGTGGATGCCCAGAACGGCGTATTTGAGATATTTAACCGCCACTACTTCACGGACCTGAGCAAATACAGCGTGAAATACTGGGTAGAGCGGGACGGCAAGCGCCCCTTCTGGTGGTTCACCCGCCGGAAGCATTTCCAGACCGCCCCCCAGACGGCCGAACAGTTCACCGTCAAGCTGCCCCGGATGAAGAAGCCCGGCGAGTACCGCATCTTCTTTGAAGTATCGGCCGCCGAAGACCTGCCCCTCATCAAAAAGGGCACCATCCTGGCCTGCGACGAGGTCCTCCTCCAGTCTACCGGCACCCGCAAGCAGCGCGTAGCCAAGGGCAATCTGGAAGTAACCAACGGAGACACCCAGATTGTAGTACGCGGCACCGAAGTGGAACTGGTCTTCAACAAGGCCGATGGCTATGTGAAGAGCTGGAAGGTGAAAGGCGTGGATCTGGTAGATCCCTCCTTCGGCATCCGTCCCAACTTCTGGCGCGCCCCCATTGACAACGACTACGGCAACTTCGCCCCCGTGCGCACGGCCCGGTTCAAGGAGCCCGGCAAGCCCGAATCTGTGAATGCCGCCAAGCAGGCCGATGGCACCGTGGTCATCACCGTCAAAGGCAGCGGCGTCCGGGCCTCCGAGACCTACACCCTCTATCCCGACGGCACCTTGAAGATAGCCGTGGAGACGGCTCCCGGCACGGATCGGAACGTGGAAATCCCCCGTCTGGGCTTCCGCTTCCGCGTGGTCGAAGATGCCTTCCGGTATTACGGCCGCGGCCCGGTGGAGAACTACTGGGACCGTGCCTCCTGCACCTTCAAGCGCATCTGGAACTCCTCGGCCACCAATGAATACTATCCTTATGTGCGGCCGCAGGAATGCGGTCACCACACGGAGACCGAGTGGCTGGCCATTGGCCCGCTCACCGTGGTTCGCGGAGCCGAGCCGTTTGAATTCAATGCCCTCCGTATGAGCATCGAAGACCTGGACGGCGGCCTGTACAAGTCCCAGACCCACCTCTGCGACGTCCCCACCCGTGACTACACCGAGGTCTGCATAGACTACCGCCAGAGCGGCGTGGGCGGCTACGACAGCTGGGGTGCCCGCCCGGAAAAGACCCGCACCCTCTGGAGCACTGAAAGCTACCGTTACAACTTTACCCTCACCCCCGACAAGGTGAAAAAAGCCTATCAGTATGAATAAATGGATATCGGCCCTGGTCCTGGCACTGTGCGCCTGCAGTCAGGTAACTCCGCCCACTCCCTACGGAGTGTGCCCTTCGCCGGCCCAGGTGGCCTGGCATCAGCAGGAACTGCTTATGTTCTACCACTTTGGACAGGCCACGTTCTCGGGCTTTGATGGGGAGAACGGCAGTTGCAACGGCAAGCCCTGGAGCGAGGAACTGCTGCTGAAGAACTACGCCGCCCCGCAGCTGGACGTGGACCAGTGGGTAAGGGTGGCTGCCCTGAACGGGTTCAAGGAGGTCATCCTCACCGCCAAGCATCACGACGGTTTCTGCCTCTGGGACAACCCGGAGAGCACGGCCGATGTGGCCAACGAAGCCTGCGTGAACCACCAGGATGTGGTGCAGGCCGTCCGCGACGCCTGCAACAAATACGGGGTCAATATGGGCATCTACCTCTCGCCCTGGGACCGTACCATAGAAGTGGCGGGAATGGACATAGCCACCTATGAAGAGAAATACAAACATGCCGTGGGCGACCTGATGACCCGCTACGCCCCCGTGGTGGAGTTCTGGTTTGACGGCAACCACGCCGGAGCCTTTGACTGGCCTTCCGTGAACCGCGCCGTCCTGGATGTGAATCCGGACTGCCTCATCTTCTCCGACGGCGGCCCCGGCTGCCGCTGGGTAGGAAACGAGCAGGGCGTTGCCGGAGAGACCAACTGGAATACGCTCAACGTGAAGGAGCGCGGCATCACCCCCGGCCACGCTCCGGGCGACTACCATACCTATCTGGGTCAGGGAGACCCGGGCGGCAGCCAGTGGGTTCCCACCGAGTGTGACTTCTCCATCCAGAACATCGGAGACCCCGACGGCTGGTTCTACGATCCCACGGACCGCGTAAAGACCCCCGAAGAACTGCTGGCCATCTACTACACCAGCGTGGGCCGCGGCGGCGTTTTCCTTATGAACGTGCCCCCGTCTCCTGAAGGGATCATCGGCCCGGCCGAGACAGCCTCCATCGAAGGCTTCACCGCCCTGCGGGAAAAGGTCTTCGGCACCAATCTGGCCCAAGGCGCCAGCGCCCGGGCATCCGCTGAGCGCGGAAAGGGCTACGAGGCCGACAAGCTGCTGGACCCCGACTACCACACTTACTTTGCGGCACCTGACGGCGTCAAGGAAGTGGACCTGGACATCTACCTCAACGGAGAAAAGACCTTCAACCGCGTTATGCTGCAGGAATACATTCCCCTGGGCCAGCGGGTAGAGTCCTTTCAGGTAGAAGTCCACGAAAACGGTGAATGGACGCCCTGGGAAGAGGGAACTACCATCGGCCACAAGCGCATCCTCCTGGGACGCACCGTCACGGCCGATGCCGTCCGCATCCATATCGAAGCTTTGGCCTGCCCCGTTCTCAACGGGTTCGGCCTGTACAATGACACTATACTGACCCAACTATGAAAAACGTTGCCTTAGCCCTGGCCAGCGGCGGTCCACGCGGATTTGCCTACATCGGAGCCATTGAGGAGCTCCAGGCCCGGGGTTACAAAATCACCTCCATTGCCGGAGCCAGCGCCGGTTCGCTGGTAGGCGGCATCTACGCGGCCGGCGGGCTGCAGGCTTTCAAGAAATGGCTCCTGAACCTGGACCCCGTCAAAATTATGGCCCTGATGGATGTCTCCATGAGCAAAAGCCATCTGGTAAAGGGAAGCCGGATTATCAAAGAACTCAAGGCCGCGGTGCCGGAGGTTCTGATCGAAGATCTGCCCTTCCACTTTGCGGCCGTAGCCACGGACCTCTTTACCGGAGAGGAAGTGGTCTTTCGGGAAGGACCGCTGTTTGACGCCATCCGCGCCTCCATCTCCATCCCGTCCATGTTCAAGCCCTTTGTCTGGAAAGGCCGCACGCTGGTAGACGGCGGTATGGTGAACACCCTGCCCCTCAACCGCGTACAGCGCACCCCCGGAGACATTCTCATCGGTTTCAACGTAAACGAGATAGACGCGGCCGAGATTCAGGGCTTCCTGGACAGCAGGGCCGAGTTCGTGAGGGAGAAGAGAGACAGTGCGAACAGCCTGTTGAGCCGCATCCAGGCGGGACTCAACCAGCGGCACCTGGAGGCCTCGGCCAAGGACAACGAGATTCCCGTGGGAGCCGGAGACAATATGGCCTCCATCCTCCAGCGCAGTTTTGGCATTATGAACTGCGTCATTGCCCGGCAGTGCATCGAGCAGACCCCGCCCGACATCCTGGTCTCCCTACCCTACGATTCCTATCACGGCGTGCACGGATACACCCACGCCAAAGAAATATCCGAACGGGGCCGTCAGCTTATGGCCGAGGCCCTGGACAAATACGAGAAAAAGAATGGGTAAACCGGCCACCATACTGGACATTGCCCGGGAAGCGGGGGTTTCCCCCTCGCTGGTTTCCTTTGTGCTCAACGGCAAGAACCGCGTGAGTGCACAGACCCGCGAGCGTGTCCTCAAGGTGGCGGCCCTGCTGGGCTATCAGAGGGCCGAAAACCAGGCGGGAGCCCCCTGGCCCGCCGCCCGGCTCATAGGCGTAGTGGTCCCCGATATGGAGACCTTCGCCCCCTGGATGCAGCAACTGGCGCACTGTGCCTTCGGCCTGGGTTATACCCTGCAGTTTGCCTCTTCCGAGACGGATCCCGTCAAGTTCTGCCACCTTCTGAGGGCCTTCTCCGGCACTCAGGGGCTGGTAATTGCCGAACCGCCCCGCGGAGACCAGGACTGCGAAGACGCCCTGCGCCAATGCCCTATTCCCTATGTAATTCCGGAAGGTGAAAGACCGGACCAAACTATACAAAATCTGATCAAGAAAATATGAGTAAGCTTATCATCGAAGGGACTCCCCTTCCTCAAATGCCCTGGGAAGACCGCCCGGCCGGCTGCAACGCACCCCTCTGGCGCTACAGTGCCAATCCCGTGATTCCCAGAGACCTTCTCCCGGACTCCAACAGCATCTTCAACAGTGCCGTGGTGCCCTTCAAGGACGGTTTCGCCGGCGTATTCCGCTGTGACGACACCAACCGCCGCATGACCCTCCACGCCGGCTTCTCCAAGGACGGCATCAAATGGAACATAGAGCCCAACACCATTAAGTTCGAGGGCGGCGGCCCCGAGGTGGGCCAGTGGGTCTACGGCTACGACCCTCGCGTGGCCAAGATCGAAGACAAGTACTGGGTAAGCTGGTGCAACGGCTACCACGGCCCCACCATCGGCCTGGCCTGGACCACCGACTTCAAGTCCTTCCACCAGGTAGAGAACGCCTTCCTGCCCTACAACCGCAACGGCGTGCTCTTCCCCCGCAAGATTAATGGCAAGTTTGCCATGCTCTCCCGCCCGTCCGACACCGGCCACACCGCTTTCGGAGACATCTTCTACAGCGAATCGCCCGATATGGAGTTCTGGGGACACCACCGCCACGTAATGGCTCCCGCCCCGTTTGAGGTGAGCGCCTGGCAGTGTATGAAGATCGGTGCCGGTCCCGTTCCCATCGAGACCTCCGAAGGCTGGCTCCTGTTCTTCCACGGCGTACTGCACAGCTGCAACGGCTACGTCTACAGCTTCGGCAGCGCCCTGCTGGATCTGAACGAGCCCTGGAAGGTTCTGGCCCGCAGCGGTCCCTACCTCATCAGCCCCCAGAAGCCGTACGAATGTATGGGAGACGTTCCTAACGTGACCTTCCCCTGCGCCGCCCTGCACGATTCCGCCACCGGCCGCATCGCCATCTACTACGGCTGCGCCGACACCGTGACCGGTCTCGCCTTCGGCTACATCCCCGAAATCATCGACTGGACCAAGAAAACCAACATCCTGTAGGTACGTCATCCCCGGCCGCGACCGGGGATCTCTCCTTACCTTGCCGCCTCGACACAGAATCTGCCTTCTACGGTGTTCTGCCTGTCGAGGCGGCAACGTTTTCGGCCTTTTCGGCCCTTTTCCTTGCCGGCTCGACACGGCGGCAACGATGTGGTATCCGAAAAAATTCGTACTTTTGTACAAAGACCACATGATCATGAAAAAACTTGCTATCCTTGCCGCGCTGCTGCTCAGCGGTGCACTATATGCCCAGACCGAGTGGGTGAACCCGTTTATAGGCACGTCCAACTTTGGCGCGTGCAATCCCGGCGCCGTGGTGCCCAACGGGCTTATGAGCGTGAGCCCGTTCAACGTGATGGGCTCGCAGCTGAACACGTGGGACAAGGACAGCCGCTGGTGGAGCACCCCGTATGTGGCCGAGAACAGTTTCTTCACCGGCTTCACGCACGTGAACCTTTCCGGTGTGGGCTGCCCGGAACTCGGCTCCCTGCTCACGATGCCCACCACCGGGCCGCTGCAGGTAGACTATCATATATATGGTAGCGAGTACCGCAACGAGGTGGCCCATCCCGGTTACTATAGCGTTGAACTTTTGAACGGCATCCAGGCCGAAGCCACCGCCACCCTCCGCACCTCCCTGGAGCGCTACACCTTCCCCGGCGGTGAGGGTAACATCCTCCTGAACCTGGGCGAAGGCCTCACCAACGAGAGCGGCGCTACGGTCCGCCAGGTGAGCGCCACGGAGATCGAAGGCTTCAAGCTGATGGGCACCTTCTGCTACAACCGGAACGCCGTGTTCCCCTTATACTTCGTGATGCGCGTGAGCAAGGCCCCCGCCAGCGCCGGTTACTGGAAAAAGCAGCGCCCTATGACGGCCGAAGCCGCCTGGGACTCGGATGCCGGCAAGTATAAGATCTACGCCAACTACTCCCGCGAACTCAGCGGAGACGACATTGGCTACTGGTTCCACTACGAGAACCTGAAGCCCGGAGAGCAGATCCAGGTGCAGATGGGCGTGTCCTTCGTAAGCATCGAAGGCGCCCGGAAGAACCTGGAAGCCGAGCAGCAGGGCTTCGCCTTTGACAAGATCTGCAAGCAGGCCGATAAAGACTGGAACGATCACCTGGGCCGCATCGCCATCGAAGGCGGCACCAACGATCAGCGTACCATCTTCTACACTGCCCTGTACCACGCCCTCCTGCATCCCAACGTACTCAACGACGTGGACGGCCGCTATCCCCTGATGGAGAGCGGCGGCATTGGCCGGGTAGAACCGGGCCACACGCGCTACACCGTATATTCCCTCTGGGATACCTACCGCAACCTGCACCAGCTTATGACCCTCCTCTGGCCCGAGAAGCAGACCGATATGGTCCGCTCCATGATTGACCAGTACCGCGAATGGGGCTGGATGCCCAAGTGGGAGCTTTACGGCCGCGAAACCTGGACCATGGAAGGAGACCCCGCCATCTGCGTCATTGCCGATACGTGGCTCCGCGGCCTCAAGGACTTTGACATTGAGACGGCCTACGAGGCTTTCCTCAAGAGTGCCGATACCCCGGGCGCCCGGAACCTGATGCGCCCGGACAACGACCCGTACGTGGAGTTGGGCTATATTCCCCTTAATTATTTCAGTGCCGACTTCTCCGGAGACAACTCCGTCTCCCACGCCCTGGAGTATTATGTGGCCGATTATGCGCTTTCCAGACTGGCCGCTGACCTGGGTCGGAAGGCCGATGCCGACCGCTTCTACCAGCGTTCCCTGGGCTACAAGCACTACTGGAGCCCGGCCGACAAGTGCTTCCGTCCCCGTATGAAGGACGGCAGTTTCCTAACGCCGTTCAATCCTGAGGACGGGGCCGATTTCTCCAACGCCCCGGGCTTCCACGAAGGCAGCGCCTGGAACTATACCTTCGCCGTCCCGCACGATGTAACGGGCTACGCCAAGCTCCAGGGCGGCACCAAGGCCTTTGTGAACAACCTCCAGCACGTCTTTGACGACGGCCTGTACGACCCCGCCAACGAGCCGGACATCATCTACGCCTACCTCTTCAGCCACTTCAAGGGCTACGAACCCCGCACCTGGGCCGCCGTGGAGAAGATCCTCTCCACCAACTACAAGAACGCCCCGGACGGCATCCCCGGCAACGATGACACCGGCACTATGAGCGCCTGGGCCGTATTCTCCATGCTGGGCATCTATCCCGACTGCCCCGCCCATCCGGACTTCACCCTTACGCGTCCCACCTTTGACAAAGCCGTGGTTACGCTCCCCGGCGGCTCCCAGCTCGCCATTACAAAAGCATCGGCCCAGGCTTCCAAGGCCAGCGTGGACGGCAAGGCCCGCGGCTACCGCATTTCCCATACCGATCTGCTGAAAACCCGCAGCATCTCTTGGAAGTAACCCCTTGCCGCCTCGACAGCTGGAAGCGCCTGTGGGGCCGATATTGTGTCGAGCCGGCAAGGAAAAGGGCCGAAAAGGCCGAAAACGTTGCCGCCTCGACAGGCAGAACACCGTAGAAGGCAGATTCTGTGTCGAGGCGGCAGATGACGTAACTACTTGATTGAATTCAGGACGGGGAGCTTTCCGTCGTTCACCAGCTTGATGATGAGTTCGCCGAAGAGGGTGTTCTGCCAGGCGAACCAGGGGCGGGTGAAGTTGCGGGCGTCGTCCTTGTGGAAGCTCTCGTGGATGAAGCCCAGGCCGGCATCTGTGTTGAGCAGCTGCTCCACGCAGGCCTTGATCTCTGCATCGTCGGTAGCGGTGAAGGCTTTCATCATAATGCTCATAGGCCAGATGGCTTCCAGGCCGATATGGGGACCGCCAATACCTTCGCCGGCCTTACCCTTCCAGAAATAAGGATTGGAAGTGCTCCAGACAAACTGACGGGTATTCTGATACAGAGGGTCGGAGGCCATCTCGGGAATGAGGTAGGCCAGGGACAGCAGGGACGGGACATTGGCGTCGTCCATCATATAGGCATTGCCAAAACCGTCTACCTCGTAGGCGTAGATGTCTCCAAAATCCGGATGGTTCACCACGGCGTACTTCTTGAGGGCGCCTTCCACTTCGGCGGCCAGCTTGGTGCAACGGTCGGCCAGTTCGGGCCGATGGTTGACCTCCGTAAGAATCTCCGCCATCTGGCGCAAAGCGCTCACGGCGAAGAAGTTGGAGGGAATCAGGAACTCAAACTGGGTGGCATCGTCGGAAGGACGGAAAGAGGAGGCAATGAGCCCCACGGGGTTCACGGGATGTCCCCTGCCCACGCGGGCCTTGGTGTCCAGCTGGCGGTCGGTCACCCGCAGGAAATAGTACGGGCCGTCACCGTCCTTGCGCTGCTGCACCGTAAAGGTCTCCAGGATGTTCTCCACCGTCTTGATCCACACCTCGTCAAAAACAGAGGCGTCTCCGGTGACCTTCCAGTAATGGTAGGCCAGACGGACAGGATAGCAGTGCGAGTCAATTTCCCACTTGCGTTCGAAGACGTTGGGGTCCTGCGGCTTTCCGGTGTCGTCGGGGTCTCCGGCATCACCGGTGGGACCCTGGTTGAAAGCATTGGCGTAAGGATCGATATTGATGAGGGTAAACTGCTGTTTGACAACGCCAGCCAGCATCTTCTGCAGGTGGGCGTCCTCTGCGCACAGGTCTACATAAGGCCACACCTGGGCACCGGAATCGCGGAGCCACATAGCGTGGATGTCACCGGTGTACACAAAGGTGAGACCCGACTCCTCGTCAAAGTGGACGGTGGTGTCCAGCGTATTGGGGAAGCAGTTCTGGAACATCCAGCGCAACTTGGGATTGGTAAGCTGGGGAGCCACCTCCGCAATCTTGGCCTCAACGGCCTGGGACACGAACAGGCGGTCCTGCGGCGCAGGCCGCTGGTCGGGATATTTCTGGGCGCAGGCACTCAGGGCCAGCAGACCCAGCGCAATGCAAACGCTAATCTTTTTCATTCGAGAACGAGTAGGGTTTATCTTCTTCGGCTACACCTCTCTTGAGGTTGGGCTCGTCGGCCATCTTGAACAGGAGCTTGGCTCCCTTCTGGAGGTCGGACTGGAGGAGGTAGTTGCGGGTCCACTCCTGACCGACATAGAAGTTCTCGGCGCTGTTTTCAGGGGCCTCAATCACTACGTCTCCGCCATTCAGGTGCAGGGTGGCCTTCTTGAACAGGGGCGTACCCAGGGCGTACTGGCCGCTGCCGGGGCAGACCGGGTAGAAGCCCAGGGCGCTGAACACATACCAGGCACTGGTCTGGCCGTTGTCCTCGTCACCGCAGTAAGCATCGGCCCAAGGCGTATAGAACTTCTCCATAACCTCGCGCACGCGGGCCTGGGTCTTCCAGGGCTGGCGGCTCCAGTCGTACAGATACAGCATATGCTGGATGGGCTGGTTGCCGTGGGCGTAGTTGCCCATTCCCATCACGGTCATTTCAATGATCTCGTGGATGGGAAAGCCGTAGTAGCTGTCGTCGTACTTGGGCGGCATCACAAACACGGTGCCCATCTGGGCATTGAAGGCATCCTCGCCACCCATCAGGTCAATGAGACCCTGAATGTCGTGGAACACGCTCCAGGTATAGTGCAGGGAGTTGCCTTCCGTGAAGTCGCCACCCCACTTGAGGGGGCTGAAGGGCCTGCGGAAGGTGCCATCGGCCTGGCGGCCGTTCATCAGTTTGAACTCCGGATCAAAGACGTTGCGGTAGTTAAGCGCAGCCTTCTTGTAAGGCTCCAGCTGCTCATCGTCAATGTTGAGGGCCTTGCCCAACTGGTAGATGCACCAGTCGTCATAGGCGTACTCCAGGGTACGGGCGGCATTTTCCTTGATGCCCACATCGCAGGGCACATAGCCCAGCTTGTCGTAGTATTCCCAACCCAGACGGCCGGTAGAGCTCACCGTGGGATGCACGGCGTGGGCACCGTGGGTGACGGCCTCCCAGAGTTTGCCGATATCGTAGTCACGGACGCCGGAGAGATAGGCGTCGGCCACCACGGAGGCGCTGTTGTTGCCCACCATGCAGCCGCGGTGACCCGGCGAAGCCCACTCGGGCAGGAAACCGCTCTCCAGATAGTCGTTCACCAGACCTTCCTGCACCTGAGAAGACACCTGCGGGTAAAGGAGGTTCATCAGGGGGAAGAGGCTGCGGAAAGTATCCCAGAAACCGGTATCGGTATAGAAATGGCCCCGGGCCACCTCTCCGGTATGCGGGCTGTAATGCTGAAGCGTGCCGAACTGGCCGATCTCGGCGAGGTCGCGGGGGAACAGCAGGCTGCGATACAGGCAGGTATAGAAAGTACGGAGATGGTCAAGATTGTCGTCTTCCACCTCAATCTTGCCCAGAGCCTGGTTCCAGGCCGTCTGGGAATACATCTTCACTTCTTCAAACGGGTCGTTCACTTCTCCCAGATTCAGGCGGGCCTGCTCCAGGCTGATGAAGGAAGAGGCCACCTTGAGGGAAACAACCTGTCCCTTGGCGGTGGGGAAAGAAACCATCGCAATATTGGCCGGGGTCTTCTCTACCTCGAAGGGAGTATCGCAGGTGACAACGATGTAATTGCAGAAATTGGACGGCACGCCGCCGTGGTTGTTCACGGCCCAGGCGTGGATGGTGTGGTCGTCTACCACTTCCACCTTGCCGCCCTCGTAAGCGTCCAGCACCAGGTACGACTTCTCGCACTCCGGATAGGTGAAGCGGAACCAGGCCGCGTGGGAGGCGGGAACCAGTTCGGCGGTCACATCGTGGTCTGCCAGGTATACGCTGTAGTAATAGGGCTTGGCCACTTCCGTCTTATGGGAGAACCAGCTGGCGCGCTTGTCCTCGTCATAGTACGGGCCCGTGGTCACGGGCATCAGGCTGAAGGCGCCGTAGTCGTTGATCCAGGGCGAGGGCTGATGCGTCTGCTTGAAGCCCCGAATGTGGGTGGCGTCGTAACGGTAGGTCCAGCCGTCTCCGTTCTTGCCCGTCTGCGGCGTCCAGAAATGGGCGCCCCACGGCACGGCAATGGCCGGATAGGTGTTACCGGTAGACAGGTTAAAGGTGGACAGGGTGCCCGCCATAGGGTTCACATACTCGGCCCATTCTCCCAGTTTCTTGGAAGTGTTCACAACGGGCTGCGCGCAAGCCACTGCCAGGAGGGCAATGGCCGAAAGGGTTATTAGTCTGTGATGCATAGGGAGGAAACGACTACTGTTCTTCTTCCATTTTTTCTTTGACGTCGGTCCTGAGCTTCTTGAGGAAATCGGCCCCAAAGCCATACCAGGCGACGGAGAGGATAGCGCCCACAAAACCCCAGATGAGCACGCGCTTGGAGCGGCTGTTCAAGGGGCGCTGGGGCAGAACGGCGGGCTGAACCACGGCATAAACCGGCTTGTCTTCCTGGATCTTGGCACGGGCCAGCTCACGCTGCTGGGCCATCTGGGAATACAGCTGGTTGGCCAGGGAGGCTTCCTGCTGCAGGCGCTCGCGACGGGCGGTGGCGCTCTGGAGCACTACGTTGCGGTCGTGGTCCACGGCGGCGGCATAGGCGGCCTGCGCCTTTACCAGTTCGGCGTGGGCCTCATCGGCCAGCATTACGTAATAGTTATAGTCTGCTGTAGCTTTCTTGGTGCGGTATTCTGTCACGCACTGCTGCAGGCGGTTGCAAACGGTATCGGCCAGTTGCTTGGCCATCAGGCGGTCGTCCATAGTCACCGAAATTGTGGTGATGCCCGTCTTCTTGTCAATATCGGCCACAATGCTCTGGCCCAGGGCCTTCACCACGCCGGCCTGGCGGGGCGTAAGCTCCGTAGGATCTTCCACGCCGGTGTAAGGCTTCACATCCTTCTCTTTTCTGGCCAGGAGCTTGGCCAGGCCCTTCTTGGGCTGGTCTTCCTTGGAGAAATGCTTGTACACCGTGGTCTGGAGGGGCTGCACGCCGGCTTCCTTCTGCTTCTCACTCACATAGGAAGTGAGCGGAACGTCCAGCAGGGAGGCCAGGAAAGGCGTGCTGCGGCAGATTTCCGGGAACAGGGTGATGTTCATGGCGTCGGAGCCGCTGCTGGACAGGCCGGAGCCCAAGCCCAGCATACTGGTAATGCTGCTGATGCTGCTGGACGAACGGCCCTGCACCTCGGGAGAGAGGGTCACGGACACGTTGTACGACCTCTTCATCATAAGGGCCGATACAACCCCCAGGCAGCCGAACACAAAGGAGATGAGGACAATCTGCTTCCAATGCTTCAGGAGCTTGGTCAGGATGCCCATCCAGTCAATCTCCAACTCGTCGTAGTTGTCCTGGTATACGTTGTTGTTCTGATTCTCTTCCATAAGGCTTTTTATTGTTTCTTGAAGGAATTCACCAAAGTCACGACCGTCACACCGAGCGTAGCAACGGAAGAAGCGGCAGAGGCGACGGCTATGATGCCGGAGTAATCCTTAGGTCCGTCCTTCTTCTCCTTGTCCGGTACAAAGATTTCCGAACCGGGTTCCACCTTGGAGCCGGCGTGCACCTTCTTGGCGCGTCCACCCATAGACACCAGGTATTTCTTGGTCTTGCGGGCGTGCTGGGAATAACCGCCGGCGGCATCGATATAATCGGCCACCGTCATCTTGGAATTCCACGTAACGGCGGTAGGATACATAACGGCACCGAACACACGCACCACATTGGAGCGTACGGGAATCTCCAGGCGGTCATTCTCTCTCAGAACCACGTCTGAAGGGCCGCCGGGATTGAGCATGGCGTCTTCCAGATCCAGGGCGATGCTATAGTGACGGGTACCGGTCTTGAGCGTGTTGCGGCCATTGTTGACGGCGGCCGTGCTGTCTATCTGCTTGACCAGCAGCTGACCCAGCTCGCGGGCCTGGGTGATTTCCTCTTCCGTAGCTTCGCGGACCAGTCGGGCGCCCTTGATATAAGCAAAGGAAGTGAGGCCGCCGGCCTTGATGATGAGGTCGGAGACGCGCTCCTCGCGGTTGGTCAGGGAATACTCTCCGGGGAAGTTCACCTCACCAACAACGGTAAAGTGACGCTGGACGTTGTAGGAAGGGCTCTGGTGAACCATTACCTCGTCGTAAGGTTCCAGCACGAAACCGCGATCACCGTCTGCCACCAGGCCGTCCTTGAGAGAGAAGGAATACATTTCGCCGATATCGCTGGTAGCCACCATACCGCTGGCGTCCTTCTTACGGCGGGTCACGTCTACACGGGAAGTGGAAGCGCCGTCCTTAAGGCCGCCGGCCATGATGATGAAGTCTTCGATGGTGGTATTCTCTGCGAAGGGGAAGTCACCGGGATTGTTCACCATACCGGAAATGGTCATGGTGCCACGGTCTTTCAGTTCATCCTTGCTGGCAACGTAAAGTTCATCGTTGTTCTGGAGAACAAAGTCCGGAGACATACCGGCCAAAATCTCCGTAAGGTTCAGGGAGAACACCTCCATGGTCTTGTCCGGATGCTCGCGGTGCACCACCACGCGGTCCGTAAAGGCTTCCGGCATAACGCCGCCGGCCTTCTGGACCAGGCCCTTGGCGGTTCTCACGTCCGAGAGCTCATAAGTACCGGGCAGGAACACGGCACCGAAGATGACGGCGCGGTTCTCGTAACGGGTCTGCTGGATACCCACCTCGATGAGGTCTCCGTTGCGAAGGCGGAAACTGCCATACTCGCTGGAAGGAACGGTGTTCACTTCCTGCTTCTTGCCCTGCTGGCGGAGCACGGTGACGGATTCCTCATTGGCGCCGATGGCAAAGCCGCCGGCATAGGCCAACACATCCGAAACGGTTTCCCCTTCCTTGAGTTCAAAGAACATGGGACGCTTCACCATACCCTGTACACTCACCATTTCCTTATAGGCACCCACCAGCACCACATCTCCTTCTTCCAGGCGGATGTCGGACTTCTGGGTTCCCTTGAGCATATATTCGTATACGTCAACGTGGGCCACCGTCTTGTTGCCGCGCACCACCTGGATGTTACGCAGCGTACCGGGGTCCTTGACACCGCCGGCGCGGTAGATGGCGTGGAAAGCCGTGGCAAAGCCGGAGAGCACATAGGTACCGGGGCTTTCCACGTCTCCCATCACGTTAATCTGGATGGAACGGATCTGGCCCAGGCTCAGACGCATATCGGTGCCGTCCTCTCCGCTGAGGCCGCCGTAAATGGAAGACAGGCGCTTCTTGAGATAGGCATTGGCTTCCTCCACGGTCTTGCCGCTGAGGTACACGGGACCCAGCACATCGTGGTTGATGCTGCCTTCCGGCGAAATAACGCCGCGGAAGGTGGTCTGGTTGCGGCCAAAGACGTCAATGATTACCTCGTCTCCAGGGCCCAGGCGGTAGTTTCTGGGCGTGGCCATATTCTCGCTGGGAGCAAACGTCATGGTCCGGTTGCGGAAAATATCCCGGCCGTAAACCTTCATCTCCCCCTCGGGAGTTTCTCTTTCCACATCTGTCAGAAGAGGGAACCCCTCCTCCTCACCCAGCTGACCCTGCTGGCCTTGTTGTTGACGCAGCCGGCCCTGCTGACCCTGCTGGTATTCCGGGTTACCTTCCTTGTTCACGCTGTGCTGCCGGCTCTTTTCCG
This sequence comes from uncultured Bacteroidales bacterium, assembly GCA_900316245.1. GTDB lineage: Bacteria > Bacteroidota > Bacteroidia > Bacteroidales > UBA932 > Cryptobacteroides. The sequence goes on from ONCE01000021.1 coordinate 40,175, forward strand.
GGGTGGCTGTCTTGGTATCGGCCTTGCTCTGGCGCTCCTGGTACAACTTGTACACGCGCTGGGCCTGCTCCTTGGTTACACCGCGGAGGCTCAGTTCGGTGGTGAGTTCTTGCTGGGTCTTACCCTGTGCCAAACCTTGCTGCACATATTCGAGGACCTGGACGTCGGTCATTGTGCTCTGTGCCAGGGCTACGCCCGACACAAGGAAAACGCCGGCGCAAAAGGCCGCCATACATCTTCTGAGTGTTGACATATTGTGAGTTTTATGCATATTCATACAAAGATACAACTTTTTGCTTAAAAGTCATACAGATTGAGCCCCGTCTCCGCATCTGCGCGGCGGCCCAGGGAGGTAAGGCCGAAGTCCGTGACAATGAGTTCGCACGCCCCATTGATACGGGCCGAAAGGAGATGTCCCCCCACGCAGGTATAATCCCGGCGGCTGCAGGTAAGGTGCACGTGCAGATAAGGCTCCCCGTCCTTGGCCGAAATGTTGCCGGTCAGGTTGGTGATTTCCATCTGCTCGGCAAAGGTCTTGTCCACGTATTTCTTGGTAGCGGGGTCCAGGAAACGGAAGGTGGCTTCCGAGATGGCGCCGATGCCGGTTATCTCTCCGGCCTTGATTTTCTGCTTCTTACAGAAGTGGGCCAGGGCCTCCATGACCTCCTGGTGATTGTCTATGCTAAGGACGTAACGCTCGTTCCATTCCATGAGCGGAGCCGATACTTTTACTCTCTTATACTTGTACATACTGTCTTTTATTCGTTTAGCAGTCAAAGATAGCCATTTTTTGCGTAAGAAATGTTATCTTTGCAGTCAAATAAAACCAAACATGAAGAAACTGGCAATCCTCGCCCTGGCCCTTTTGCTGGGCACCGCCCTGCAGGCACAAGAAGTCCGTGCCAACTACCGCATAGACGGAATGACCCATATAGCCACCGTTCCCGAGTCCATCTCCTTTGGAAATGTTCCCGGAAAGTGCAACATTGAACTGGTGGGCTTCCCGGACGGTTCCACCCTGTACCTGATGTATCTCACCCTGGAACCCGCCAAGAAGGCCTCCACCGCCGCCCCCAAGGGCGTCAAGATGGGTGTCACCCTCAATAACGGCAAGCTCGTCCGCCTGGAGCAGATGGGCCAGTACCCTGCTTCCAGCAAGGTCACCCAGCTCAAGTATGCGGTAGAGAGTGCCGATATGGAGAAGATGGTGCGCGGCATCAAGTCCGTAGACATCGTAACCGGATGGGACCCGGACGATTACGTCCAGGCCAACTTCGCCAACGACGAGTTCGGCGCCCTCCTCAAGCGCCACTGCGAGAACATCCTCAAGGCCTCCGAAAACACCGTCGAGTCCAAGGCCACCCTGGCCGAGAGACAGGAGACCGTCTCCAGCATTATGACCACCACCAATCCCCTGGTGGGCCGCGGCGCCAACTACGATTATAACATCCTCCTCTCCCACCTGGCCTACAAGAACGGAGACAAGGACGACGTAGACCTCTACTTCGTGATAGGCACCAAGGAGCAGTTCCACATCCCGTTTGACGCCGCCGTGCGCTTCACCCTCACGGACGGTTCCGTGATCGGCCTTCTCCAGGCCCGCGACGACGTAAACTTCGTCCTGGTCTATCCTTCGATGGAAGATCTGGGCCGAATGATCGAGGTGGGCATCAGCAGCCTTTCCATCGATTACGAAGGCGGCACCCTCACGGACACCTTCCCCGCCCGTGAAGACGGCGAACTCACCTTCTCCCAGGCCCTCGGCCACGAGCTCCAGCTCATCTACTACGTGAATTCGCTGTAAAAAGAAATTTTTTGCTAACTTTGCAACCCAAAATAAAAGTGCTGGTCCCGTAGCTCAGTTGGATAGAGCAACAGCCTTCTAAGCTGTGGGTCG